>JALOBN010000033.1 GCA_023228245.1 Candidatus Pacearchaeota archaeon | reverse complement strand
GTGGCCTTTGCTATCAATTTGAAATAGCCCGTATAGGTGATGGAAAGAATATCGGTTGCAGCGAGCGGAGTGGCGGTCAGATCCTGGGTGACCGATGCACTCGACTCATTCCAATAATAATCATAGCCCGTAAGATCTACGCCGCCGATGCCCACGGTCTTGGATACCGAATTTACTGTGATTGTGGGCGCAGAAGCGATTGGGAATTGGACGGTGAACGTCTGGTTCTCTCCATCGCCCTTGAATGTCTGCGTTTGTGGCGAAGTTTGTGCATTTCCAGACTGCAAATATTGCACATTGCGGTATTCCGAATTGCCAATGATGAGCTTGGGTGTCCATTGCAATTTCGTGCCATCTGTGATGTTCCAGGCCGCATTATAGGTTGTCCTCCGCACGCAATAGAGCCGCTTCCACTCATCAATCCACCAGGTGAAGCCCGCCCTCTCGCATACGGTATCCATTGCCTCGGCACAAGAGACACCATTGAATGTGATATTCTCGATCGTCTCTCCGACCTGGATCACTCCCTCGACCACATCTTCCTCATCCAGGATGTCGAGGATGTCCCTGACTATGGTATCTGTGGTCGTGGTCACATAGGCTTTGTAGAATTGCCTCCGGTCCGCTAGGGCCTGATAATCCACGCAGGTAATCTCATGTATCCATTGCCCATCTGCGCGGATAGGCTCGATCACAACCCCATCCACCAGACCACCAAAGAGCCGATCATTCTCATCCTCGATAATGACTTCCATGCCGAGGTCAAAGGCGCGGGCCATTGCCAGGTCCTTCACAGAGAATGAGGCAGTGCTTCGTTCCTCTATCTGGTGGGAGATCTCAGGCGATGGGTCAGCTAATATATATTGGTTCGAATAGGCATTCAGCTCGCCTACTGTCATGGCATCGATTGCAGATACGGTTAGTGCATCGATTTCCGCCACAGTCCGGCCCGTGAACATCTTGTCATCGGCAATTGTGATGAAATACATGATTCACCTGAATGTGAAATCGCCCTTTGCCTGAATGCCCTTGGTGCCGTACTTGAATGCGACTTCGCCGATTTTGCGGCCATCGAGGATGATATCGGCGGGCTCTATGTTCGGGAGCTGGATGGCCTGGCGTCCTATGCTACCAGTGGCGATCAGGTCTTTGAGTCCCATCGTGATGTCGGGGGGAAGGATCAATTCCTCGCCCGCCTCACCAATAACCGCGAGAGTAGGGGCCTTGACATCTGCGCCTTTTGCGCCCCAAGACACGCCGCCCCATGATCCGGACGAGTTGCTTGATGCGTAATTGCTTGCGGCGGTTCCGCCCCAGTTAGTATAACCATATCCGCCTACCATCGTCGAGCCTGTCCCAATCCAGTAGCCTCCCCCGCTAGCCGATGTTCCGCCCCAATACGAATTCGATGAACTATATCCGAGTGCGGAGGCAAAGGACTGCACGCTGGAATACATACTTGACACGCTCGTCAGAATCGATGAATTCAGGTCTCCCAAGTTTGATACGGTTGTGCCTAATGCGGTATTTGTGCTCGCTAAATTTGTATTAATTCCGCTCAACGTATTCCAAGCAGTATTCATCGTGCTTGATCCGGTATTCCAGATGCCCATGCCGATGCTTGATTGCTGGTTAGCCGAATTGATTCCAATGCTTGCGCTCTGATTTGCGGCATTGGTATTTATCGATGATACGCTATTGGCCCCAACGATATTACCCGCATTGATAGCCGCCATTGTGGCTGCATATGAAATCGACGAATTGTAGACCGTGCTCGCGAGCGTGTTCCCGCTCGCTACTGTCTTTTGCGAAGTATATGCATTGGTGGCCGCGTTTTGTGCGTTGATCTGTTGCCAGGTGAAAAGATTCTCAGAATTGACATTTTGACCAGTGACATAAGTTTGCGATGTCACCTGCTGATTTGTTGCCAGACTATTTTGGTTGATCTGGTTATATGTCTGCTTTGCAGATGCCAATTCCTCTGCTGTATAGAATGGACTAATGGTGGCAAGCGGGCCGGTCGATGCCTTGGCAGCATCTATGAAAGCCTCGCCGCATGCACAATCCATGCTATCGGTTTCGGCTTCGATGTTGGCAGAAAACTTTTGACTGCCCAGCGTGGTAGCACCGCTGCCAAGTTTCAGAACCGAGGATGAGCCAGTATTTACGCCACGCGCAACCAATAGTGCAAAGCTATCTGATATAGATAGCATCGTGGTACCAAATTTTGATATATAATCGCCGAGCGTCGCGAAGTCCTTGTTCAGTGTCGCAGACGCTTCATCGGCAATAACCTTCGCGGGTGAGAAGGTTACGGCAATGCCCTTGCCGCTAATTGTGTTAAGCGGATTGATTGCCAGACCCATTGTCTGAAGCTGGCCAGTGGCGGCTGCCGCCGAATTGCCCATGAGCAGTACATTTGCGGAGTTCGATTTCGCCGTCGAGCCCATCGCGTTTATGTTTGTTGGCGTCTTCTGGGTGGCCGAATTGAGCTTTTCTGTTTGTGTTGAATAATAATCGAAATATGAAAAGAATTGCTCAAAGCTGATCCGCCCAACTGCCAACTGCTGTTTCAGGGCCGAAGCCCATCCAGGGATGTACCCCCGAACCTTATCAAATGGAGCAATATAGCTGTTATATATCGCCTGCGGATCAATGCCGCTGGTGAACGCGTCTTTCGCGTCTGCCACCTGCTGCTTTATGCCGTCGAAGCCTTCGGTGACGGCAAATTTCATTGGATTTGTGATGTATTGCTTATAGGTTTCAGGATCAGAGGCCAACTTTTGGAGGGTAACCTCCATGTTCGCGCCACCGAGCAGGTTATCAGAGAATTCCTCGCCGGACTCCTTCCCCACCAACGCAAATGCTTCTTGAATCTTCCCGGCATTGATGAGCCGTACCATCTCGGTTATCGTCTCGTCGGTCACGTCCCCCATTTCGGCGGGAAAAAGTTGCCTCAGAGTCGATATTTGATCTCCGAGTGCGCTGAACAGTGCCCGATCGTCGTCGGAAACAAAGCCGTCTTTAAGAGCCGCTTGGGCCGATTCTCCGATCCTAGACATTTCGGAATCTACATATGCTCCAGTATCGGCGATTCCGGATAGCAGGTTTTTCTTATATTCGGCGATGGAGTCTGTCGCTATATCCCCGAGCGTGCCGCTCCAGGTTGCTCCAATTGCGGAAAATGCTGCCTGCCACTTGTCGTCTAATGATGATAATCCTTCCAGAGATATACCCGAAAGGGCTTTGTTTAGATCATCGCTCGCGCTCTTGACGTTGTTTGTGAACGCGGTTCCAAGCCCGTCGCTATTTTCTATAGTCGATGCCGCTGATTTGAAAAAACTCTCGATGCGCTTTTGTACGGATGGTGCCCAATCATCGATCTGCTTTTCGGTTTCTGTGATATCGAAATTGAATTTCAGTTCTTGTTTTTTCTTTGCTTCAGCAACAGCGGCATCCTTGATTTTCTGTACCGCGTCTTCCATTTTTGCGGACTGCTGAGAAGAAAGCGAACCTATGATATCATCGGAAAATCCAAGAGAGGCGAGCAGGTCTTGGATTGTCGCCATTCCTTTTGTTTTATCATATGCAGCGCTTATTTTCACATCACCGATCTCAAGGTATGTGGTAGGATATGATTCGGCAGCATCGTACCAATATTTTACAGCAGTTCCATATAAATCATAAACAGTTGATCTAATTCTGGAATCGTTGCTTTGGCTGTTGATGAATCCGAGCAGAGCTTCATCCGATAGATTCGATGCTGCCGCCTGTTTTGCGAATGCACTAAGCGTCTTATCGGCCAATTTGCTGCCCGCATCTTCTGCCCCCGCCATCGCCTTGTCAGATTTCAGCGCATTGCCGGGAGCGTCCGCTAGATCACTATTTTCTACGCCCTCTCCGACCTTGTCACCAGCCGATTTGCCAACATTCAGAATATCATTCGCCCGGCTCTGAATGCCACCTATGAAGCTGGTCACGCCCCCCAGTGCGCTCTCTTCCAGGGAGGACTTTATCTGGTCGCCCACTCCGTCGAAAATGCCGCCAAACTTCTCGCTAATCCACGATAGGAACTGAGAGATGAGCGACTTCACCGCATCGAATGCGCCACTGAATGCTTGAGGCAATGTGGTACTCAGGCCATTCCAGACTTTGCCCGCTATATCCGCCGCATTCTGTATTGCACTTTGGAAGCTCTGGATGGGTCCGAGGTTGGAAAACGCTTCTAGGAATGCCTGAATATAGGCGGATGCCGTTGTAATCGCATTTCCGAAGGCTCCGCCCAGAGCAGACGATACGGGCGACATAGCCGAACCGACAGCGCTCATGGCACTTGCCAATGACGTGATGCCCTTGAATAGGACAGTCATCGGCGTTGTGACCAGATTGAATGCGGCTTGCAGCGCCTTGAAAACGGTTGCCCCGCCGCCGATGGCATTCCAGGCCGGAGTTACGAGTGCCGCAAGGCCACTGAACGCGGTACTTATGGCGGTGCCCACGGCGGATGCGGCCTGCCCAACTGCCCCGAATGCCTGCGATCCGGCGACGATGGTATAGAAGGATTGGCCGATTTTGGTTACCGCGCTAACTACCTTTGTGCTGCCTTGCACTATTTTTGTGAGTGCGGGAAGCAATAGGTTGCCGATGGAGATTTGGACTTCTTCGACTGATGATGATAGTTCAGCATATGCTCCCTTCAGGTTGTCATTCATCATTTCCGCCATTTCGGCGGATTTTCCAGACACCAGGATTTTTTCGTTCAGTCCATCGATCTTGTCTGCGTTTTCTGTGACATATGAAGCGACGGAATTATTCTCTTTCCCGAAGAGAGCGAGCGATTGGGCCGAGGTCATTCCACGCTCTTTCAGGAGCGAGAATATTTCGGACTGTGAATGCAGAGTTGGGTTGATTTGATCCGCTGTTATCCCCAATTCCGCCATCGCCGAAGCCTGCGCTTTGGTCGCTTGCGGCGAAGATGCTTGTGTCAGCTCTCCCAGTATGGAATTGAGCTTATGGCCTGCTTCGGATGCCTTGGTGCCGCCATTCGCCATGAGCGCAAGCATCGTGGTGGTATCTTCAATGCTGATACCCAATGCTTTTGCGGTGCCGCCCACCAGACCAAGGGCATCGCCCATTTGTCCGACATCTGAATTGGATGCCGAAGCAGCCGCCGCGAGTAGATCCGTTACCCTAGTAGCATCGGTTGCGCCCAATCCGAAAACCGCCAGATCGGTGGTTAGCATTTCGGATGCCCTGGCAAGATCCATGCCGCCCGCGCTGGCAACGTTCAGCGTGGCCTTTAGCGCCGAAATGGAATCATCCGATGAATAACCAGCCGATGCCAAATAATAGAGGCCATCCGCTGCCTGAGAAGCGCTGAATGTGGTGGTCGCACCCGCGTCTCGCGCGGCTTGTGAAAGCTTATCAAAATCCGCCTGACTTCCGCCAAGGACCGAATTAACCTTGGACATCGAGGATTGGAAGCTGGATGCTACACCAACCGAGGATGCCCCAAGAGCCACCAGGCCCGCGCCCGCAACGCCTGCCACTATGCCGATGGGGCCGAGCGCGGTGGCAACGCCTCCCGCCAACGTGCCAATCGTCCCGAATTGTGCGCCGAGGCCACCAACCAGATCGTTGCCGAGGCTCGTACCAACGCTCTTGAAATCGCCGATGCCGCTCCGCAAGCTCGATGAAAGGCCCTCGCCGATTTTCAAGACGGATGAATCCAGCCCAGACATATCGGACTTGATGGACGTTATGCCGGATTTTACGCCGGATACATCGAGGATGGCTTTGATGGAATAATTTTCAGTCATGGTACACGAATTCCTAGCTTGGCAGCTTCTAGTTTCATTTGCGCGGGTTTCTTAACAGGCTCAACTTTTTTACGAATAAGCGACTCAACGGACGGCATTCTTTCAGGATGTGTACTAAATGCCCATGAATTCAGTTGTGCATTGAGATGTTCTAAGGAAAGTTGAGAATTGAATTCGGCTTGGGTGGTCTTCTTGCGGATCTGTCTAATTTGCTCCAGTTCGTAAAGGGTCGAGGCATAGGTATCTTTCACAGAGAGGCCGAG
This sequence comes from Candidatus Pacearchaeota archaeon, assembly GCA_023228245.1. The sequence goes on along the minus strand of JALOBN010000033.1, from coordinate 25,780 downwards.
AGAGAGCCCGCCCCGGAGGACTCGCTCATAAAATTCATCCTCGCTCACGGGGTCTTCGGCTTCTTCTCCTTTCGTTGGCCCTTCTTGCGAAAACCCGCGCCGGCCCTCGCGATTGCAGATATCTCTTCCATGAAGGCGAATTGTGCCTTGTCGAAGGCTGTCATGGCCTCGCGTTCATCTTCAAGTTCTGCGGCCTGCTCATATTGATAATCGAAATGGTCCTGAAGCATGGCTTGTGCCTTATCCAGGTCGATAAATTCTTTCTCGCCATTGAAGCGCTTGGCTCCGTTGATGCCTGCCTGGATCATGGCGACCAGCTCCGAGACATCATAGGGCGGATTGAGCAGTGCCCACCAGTTCTTTGAAGCCATACCCATACCGATTAGCTTGAGGCTTTGGGTGGCCTGGATTTGGGCCTGGACATCGAATCTGAGGCTATACTCTTTGCCCGCGATCATGAGCGGGATGGTTGGGATTCCTTTTTCAGACATTGTTTGTATCTCCTGTGATCAGGAGCCGGGCCGAGGAATTTCGCTTCCCTCTCAACGTCGGTGAGCAAAGCCAACGGTTCGTACAAGCCCGGCAAACCTGCTATTTTACTAGCTTTCTTTGGTGATCGTGTCTTAAATCGATTTTAAATTGGTTAAATATTAAATTCTACCGAAACGTATTTAACCTATTATGTACAATGTTGATCATTATGATGGGTGTATATTTTCTGTCATCTCCGGACCTGGTAAAAATTGGAAGCACACGAGACGCTAGAAAACGTCTAACTTCAATCCAAGCACAGTGCCCAATAAAATTGTGCCTTATAGGATTTATCGAAATTGAAAAATATTCGGATCTTCAAATGGTTGAAACACGATTGCATAAACAATTCCACAAAGACAGGCATCACGGCGAATGGTTTACATCGAGCAAAGAAATTCTGGAATATGCGAAAACCAATGCAACACACGTTTTAGGAACAGAATTAAACGCCGTGCTTTCAAAGATCTATAAAACTATTCCCCAAAAAACGCCTTGCATAGATCTAAAACGCGGGTCGGTAATATCCGAGATATATTGGTTTGTGACATCCCACCCAGACACCACCGAAACCATGATTTCGCATGAACTTTGTCTTTGTATATCAACCACAAGGAAACACACTGCTAAATTAAGAGGAGCGGGGCTGATTCCAAAAATTCCCAAGTAAGTGAAATCAGAATAAAAATATCAGTAGATGGTCCGAGTCGAACGGATCAGATTCTAGCCGTTTTTAAGTTCTCTTGGAACCAGAGTAAATGCCGTTTCCCCTCATCTACTGGAGGATTTAAAAAGCAATCCTCTAAACTGTATGCAATCTCAGCCTACCAGTCCCCTGATAGCTCAAATCGCCTTCCACAATGCTTTCCAGTTGCACATCAGGCGACACGCCAATCAGCTTGCCCACTCCACGCAACACCAGATAGGAACCAGTGGTATCATTGGCATAGAACTCGCACATGATGGATGTACCGAGCTTGCTAATCTCCTCGCCTGTATCTCGCCCGCCCGTGAGTGCCGCAGATGCGTGTGTGGCCACCACATCGGTTCCCGCGCCGGTATATGACGCGGTTACCAAGAGAGAGGCCTGCGCATCGAGATTTACCGCAGCAACTACTTCTGCCTCCGTGGATACTGGCGTGCCCTCATCGGTTTCCAGCGATACCGTGATGACGGTTCCCGCAACAGTCACATCTATCGGATTGTCGCCATCGCCGGGATCTGCGTGAATGATACTGATAGCATTGCCCGCTGACCCGCTATACGGAGCTTTGGCGGTGTAGGTGATGTTGCCGTGTGTCAGGGTCGCCAGACTATAGAACCAATGATTCTTGACCGACCCATCCCACGACAGGAGCGTAGCGATATATTCCCGCCAGGACGTTGCCGTATTCAGGGCCTGCGGAAATACTGTAACCTCTTTGGTATCGGCCTTCGGATTCACTGACCACTGGTGGCCGCCGCCGAGGGGCTCTATCTCCTTGTAGTAGAAATCACATGTGACCGTGCCGCTCGGCGCCGCTGGAAGGGTCACATAGCCGCCCGCATAGTCGATGGTGCAGCCGGATACCGGCGTAACGCCATCATAGATCACGACCGCATATGCCGGGTCCCAGAGGCGATGTGCCCGAGTGGTAACGTAGTATTCCAGGGTCGCGCCCACCTGGGTCATGGCCCCGCCACTAACCGATGTAGACGCCCCATATGACCTAAAAAAAGCGGCGTATTTGCCGCTCAAAGCCGCCATGTACCCTCCCTAAGTATAGGTCAATGCGCCGGTGCCCTGGAATGATATGCTGACACCAGAACCCTCGACACCATCCACTGCGGCCTCGACCGGGAAGCCTGTGATGATGATGTTTCCAGTCAGTTCATGGGAGCTGTCCAGGTCGAAGACCGCCTCGGTCGCAACTCCCCCCAGGAAGTCGAAGATGGATTTCTGCCCATTGGTATCAGTCAGATCGACATATGCAAGGTCGATGGAGCCATCCCAGCCTTTGAGGGTTGCCAGATATTCTCTCCATGCGGTGCTATTGTCGGTCGCAAACTGCGTGATCTCGCCTGTGTCTGCTTTTGGATTGAGCTTCCATGCCTTGACACCGACCACAAATACATGAGAGCCGGACCCTTTAAAGGTCACGGCGCCGCCTTTGCCTGCTAATGCTGCCATTTAACAAATCACTCCATTGAATAGATCTATTCGCAATGTCTCGGATCGCTTGCAGCGAACGTCATAGACAAGTAACTTTAAAATCCGAAGTAACCATTTTTTCAAATGGGATGAACGCTTCCCCATTCACCGAATGTTCTGCGAGGAAATGCCCGTTGCCATCAACCGTTAGTTTGGTAATTTCCAAAATTGGGCAAGTGCCCATTGTGATCGTGAAGTCTCTCACGAATGGTATCTCCTTGCCGTCCTTGAACAGATGAGTATTTTCAAATGTCCAATCGGTCTTTATTTCGATCATTTCATCCTCATACTGTATAGTAGATTGTGCCCCTTATAGTCATTATTTGCCGCCAGAAGTCCCCCGCATCATCATATTGCGGCGACCTGCTCACCGATGCCACCATGAAATCATAAGCCTCTCCTCCATAGGTCACAACCATGTTTGCCTGTAGCTTGTTGGCGATGAGTACCGCCGTCTCCCTGGCATAGGCATTGGACTCTCTGCTTATGACCTCTATTCCTATCAGGCAGTCAGATTTCAGGGATGGATTGCCATTGTAAAAGCAGGATACCGCTTCGGTTACGCTGATCTCGTAGACACCAATGCAGGTCTTGGATGGATTAAGTGTCTCGTTTAGGTAGCCATCGGCTAGGGTGATCTGATAGCCCGGTATGATTGCGGGTGAGCCATCGGCTTGTAGGACTTTGGCATAAATGGTTGCATCCTCTGAGAGCCACCAGCAGATGACAGGAACGAGATTGGACAGGTCCGACATTTATTTATCCTCATAGATTGATTGGAATTGCATGGAGCAACGAGTAAGGCACGACAACGTTTGGATGTTAAAATCAACATATTATCTGACGGAAGACGATCCAGAAATTGCCGAGGCCATAAAGAACCATGCCACTTCATGCGACTGGAACCACTCGGACGAATGCCCGTTTCTATATGATTTGCATGATGTGAAATCCGGAAAGCTTAGCAAAAAGGACTTTTTGGGGAAATACTAGCCCTTCTCCATTTCTTCTTTTAGGATTTTGCTAATCCGCGGTATAGCCGCATTCACGCCTGGCTCCAAGTGCGGTTTGGCTGACATTCGCGAGGTGCCTTTCTCGACGAAAATTTGATAATCGACATCGCTTGTAAAATCGATTTGCCTGACACCATCGGCGGGCTTGGCAATCGTGGTGCACCTTGGATATGATCCAGACAAATTGCCCGTATCGAACCCATGCCCGGCATATAAACGGGCTTGAATCTCCTGAACTCCAATGACCTTGCCCTTATTCGCCGTATTCTCGACCGCTTGATCGATTTTGCGGCGTTTGGATTCCAGGGAGGCGAGGACGACGGATAGATTGGAAGACCAGCCCATGAAACCCTCACGAATACGATAGATGACATCTGCATCGGATGCTTGTTTCCGATGGATATCTCTCGCCATTCGGGAACTTATCACCAATTTCCACCGTCACGTTATTATTTAATTTATGTGCATCTCGGACCCGTTTATCTCCGGCGGTGTACCAAGTGTTTTTTCCAAAACCGGAATCCTTCGCGAATCTTTGCGCACCATAATTAACCGCTCTGTGAACTTCGGTTCTTTTTATCATCTCTAAACGATATCTCTTATTATCCACTAGATACGCGAGGCGTGGCTGAGTCTTTAGTATATTGGCTGCCAATGGACGTTCGTTCATGCCAGCATTAGCCCAAATGAATTTCATAATCTGTTTCTGGTCGGCGCGTGATAGTTGGTTTACAAAGACGCCGTCGTATATTTTCTTCCGGCCAATGTATTCTCCGCCATGTTCTTTGATGTAGGTCGCCATGTAATCTTGTGCGGTTGGCTTTGGAATGACGGGCAGCCGATATTTCTTCGCGACCTCGCCAGCTCCGCCCACGATCGCATCCAGAATATAGGCCGCTCCCACGATCTCCCATATCCGGCTATTCTTCTCCTTACTCGCTGCCTGATATCGTTTCCATTCGGGCGATGTCCTGATCTGCTGTTCTATCTCCAATGCATCATAGGTACCATCGATTGCGAAGAATTCTATAGACGCGAGAAGCTTGAGGATATGCGGGCCAAACTTCCTCAGAAGCTCATGTATGGCGCGATCTGGTAGGGTCATGGGAGGGAGGATCACCTGCGCATGGAGAAAGAGGTCATGCCGCCAACCGACATGCCGCTTAATCCATGATTTGACCGTCTTACTTGTAGTACCTTGGCCATCTTTTGGATGACTGGAATGAACTAACCGGATGGTTGCCTGATCAATTTGTTGGCTTCACCAATATGATCACTGATGCCTTTTCGCGCGCTGCCCTCTCTTTCTCGCGACATATCTTGCAATAGGAATCGATAGCAGGGTACATGTGGCCTTGACATTGGATGAATGCATTGGTCATTGTGAAATGGGTGTTATGCCGAAATGCTTATATACTATTACTGACTACTACTGACTATGACAACAATCGAAGAGATAACTAAGAAACTGTCAGCAAGCCGCGTGATCAGCTTCCAGAACCAAACGATCGATGCAGAACATAATTGGGCTGGTTACAGCCCATCAAGCGGGCTGTTCTGGGTGAATGGTGAGAACTTCCCAACTGCGAAAGAAGCGGCTGAGAAGATGGCTGAATATGGCCTGGAAAACTGGAATGAAATCGATCTATGCATCGACGAGGAGTGAGGCTTTTGCCCCTCCGAGTCGTCTGCCCAAAGTGCAAGCACACTTGGGACTACAAAGGCCCAAAGAGATCTGCAATCGATTCACAGAACGGCCTAGTAATTCCCTGCTATGTATCCTGCCCGTCGTGCAGGAAGAACGTGAAATTGCCGGTAGAGGGGATATAAGACATGATAAGTACTTGTGAAATGGGACGGAATCCGGTTGTTTATGTGATAGAGCGAAATGGAATTTACAAGATAGGATTTACCACCAATATCGAATCTAGGTGCGTGGCATTGTTCGGGCGAAACGAAGAATATAAAATCATATATACTGAACGCGTGCGATATGGTTTGACTGAAGAGGCTTTCTTGCACCATTGCTTTGAAGATAAACGAATCGATTTAAACGATGGGCAGGACGGGCACACAGAATGGTTTACCTTGGGTGGGGAAGATATAGATCGACTAAAACGTCTTTTGAGCGAATACAAAGAAAAAATTGAGGCCGAGATAGAAAATCCTCCGATACTCCAATATACGGATCGGACGAAATATTATAAGCGGTTATTTCCACACGAAAGACACTATCAGCGCAACCTCTCGCTCTCGCAAGAGAGCCACGACATCCTGAATGCCCTACCGGAAGGCGGGCGATCTGCCTATGTGGATGCGGCTATTCGCGAGAAGGCCGCGCGGGGGGTGGCATAGATGGCCCCAAGATATCGTTTCGGTGAATGGATAGGACCCTTCAGTGAGATGTGCATCGTGCACGATGCCATTATGCCGCTTGTATTAGCGGGCCCGCGAACAGATGGGCACGAGTGGCCCAAAGACGTGCTGGAATGGGCCATAAACAAGGCATGGGCTTTGCGCGGCTCGAATCACGACAAGGCCGTGCGGTGCTTGTCGGAAAGCCAGGAGGCTCGGTATGCCCAGTATGCAAGATACTGGGCGGTAGAATGCGAAAAATTAGAAACGCGATTGGCGGCACCATAGGCCCGCGCGGGCCTAATCCTCTTTTTTCAAACCTTCCCCATAAGATGAGCCACAAAAGCCGCCATCAGAAGCAAGAATACTCCCACGATGACCTCATAGATCCTGGTCAGCGCCTTCTCAATCTTCGCATCCACCTCGCGAATGGTTGCATAAGTGGCCTCTAACCTCTTCTCCATCTCATCTTTGGTATCCTTCAGCCGGGCTTCAGAGAGATTGTATTGTTGCTCTAGCGGCTTAATGCGAAGATCGATGTACTCTCGGATGCAGATGGAGAGGTTGGGCTTTTCGACCATGTCAGGCGGTTAGGTTCGCTTCCAATGGCTGGAAATCTTTGTAGAATTCGGTCCAATTGATGCCAGTATAATCGAGGTCGTATAGGTCTTCAGCGGATTCAACAATGATTTGAGCGGCTTCTGGCATGTGGACAGGATCGGTGATGGGCGGCTTGTCATCCAGGATTGCCAACGATGTGGTATCATCCTCTTCCGGGTTGAAATCTTCTGCCAACGAAGGCGCAATCAGGCAACAAATCAGCAAAATTTGAGGAATCGCATAACCCATGTTTTCGCCTTCTCTGGATAGAATATGCTCCAAATCAGAAAAGCCAATCCCACCATGAATGCTGAAAATATCAGCAATTCCAGATTCATGAATTTATCCCCATTCGGAAAAGAAGTATAGTTCCTGATACGGATAATGCCACGGTCACGATTGCAATCACAAATTCTTTGTAAGTTATCCAGATGCTCGTTTTGCCGTTATGAAAGCTCTCCTCACATGCATTGGCCCTTTCAAGTGTAGTGATTCGGTTCTCGTGGTCGTGGATTGCATCACATAGCGTTTTTATGTCCTTGCCTTGATGTCCTTGACGTTCATAGATCTTGATTATGTAATCATGATCTGTCTTCGGTGCGGGGCCGTCATCCATATAGCCTCAGGTGAACGGTGCCTGCAAGGTTTCTGCTTGGGTGGCTTCAAGTTGCGGTATCTGCGACAGCCCAAGTGCAGCAACCTTTGTGCAGACATAATTGATCATTTGGGACCGTGTGCCACCCGTGGATGCCAGGGCTTTGCCCACATAATAGGAGAATGCGCCGCGAGGAATGCCGTTGATGGATAGCTCCGTCGAAGTTTGCCCATCCTCGCACCCTGCCCAAAGGATGTGATTGAGGGTTGGAACAAGGACAATGGTCTTTGTCTTGGACTTCTTCTTAGATCTCTTCCCAACAATTGGCGGCAAAGATCGTATTGTACCTATTTGATTGATGTCCCTGGTTCCGGTGCCCGAATGGCAGCAATCCAAGAAGCAATCTAGGGTTACACCACTCGGCAGGCCCGCGAATATGCTTCTCAGATCATCATCGCTGACATATTGCGGCCAATTGGCAGGACAAAGTACCTCATCCTTGTTATCGGTCTCATCTCCAGATGAATCGGTTACTTGTGAGCCGTGCCCGGAATAGCAAAGAGCAATTGAATCCCCAGATGCAACTCCGCTTACAAGTGAATTGATACCGGCGAGGATATTTGCCTTTGTGGCCTGACTGTTGAGCAATAGAGTGCACGTAAAGCCTTTGGCTTGCAATCGGGCTTGGTAATCGTATGCATCATTAACGCAACCTTGGAGCGGGGCAGTTGGATAGTCATTTATTCCTATGATTAGAGCTTTCTTCATATTCCCTCCGAAATTATTATCAGCAAAAAATAATTATGAAGAACGGGGTTAAGGGGTAGAGAAAACCAAGGTGCTTTAGCCCTTGGTAGTTGACTTGATCTACTGCAATGCCGTACCAAATTTACCCTGTATCCTCAACAGATCGGCCTGAATTTCGCGGGCCTGCTCCTTGATCGAAGCCCATTCTTCAGGAGACAGCGCCCCATCTTCGCCCGCCTTGGAAATCGTGATCATTAGTTGGCCGATTTCGACGAGAAGATCAGCCACATCGGCCAGACCCGCCAATGCCTTGCTGATATATGTTTTTCCAAGAACTCCACCAATAGTTACAACGATTGTCAGAATAGCGGTAATCGCCGTTGGTACATCGATTGTTGAAATATCCATTTAAATCACCTTTACAAAATCGCCCACCGGGGCAACCCATCGCAGACCTATCCACTTCTCGATCATCTCATCCGTCGCTCCATCTATCGTGCTCGATTCTACTATATTGCCCGCGGTCATGCGCTGCGGGTCACTGACAGAACCGAAATTGAAGGACTTGAGGATTTTAAGCTTCATGCCGAATCACCGAGAACAGTCACATTCTCGCTCGCATTTCCCACGCTCGCGGGCAGCACAACCTCAGAAGCCACAAACTCCACCTGCGTAGATGTCAAGGTCTCATTAATGCCCTGCACCGCTTCCCTGATACCCGCGAAATATGGCCCCAAGTCGCTCATAGACTCCTTGGTGGGCATCCAGCCAGAGATGCCGATGTTGGCCTTGTCGATGTTCTGGACTGCCGCCCATGCCACATGCTGAAGGTCTACGGCTCCGGGCGGGGGCTGATAGGACAGGTCGTCAGCCATAGAGGCGAAGGCGGGCATGGCCATGAGCAGACACATAAGTATAATCTTGAACATTAGAATTTCACTCCCGGTCCATTCAGATCGATTCTCATATTCCTCAATGCCACCAGCGCGATTCCCCGCACATCATTGTTTGGATCGCTCGCATTCGGAAACTTGAGCGACCACTGCGCAAGCGTCATGAATGGGCCGCCGTTGGCTTCTCTCAGCAAATAGAAGTCCTCGCCATATTCGGCTATCAACTTAGCCAACGTATTGCGGTTGACCTGTGCACCAATGATGGTGTCTTCCTTGGTTAGCTCTGCTCTTTTCTTCATCGAAAATCCGGCATCGGACTCTGGATCAGATATCGCCCAAGCCTTGATGATGCCAGTCTCTGGGAACCAGTTGGGGATCTTGCTATGTCCCCCCAATGGCAGGTCATGGCCGGGGCCTTCATACTGGCATAGCCCATCCAGAGAGTCGTCTTCCAGCGTGGCGTTGCCGATCTGATTTTTATGACCACACGTCGGGCAGGTCCATGTATCCGCCGAGCCGGGCGGCCACTCAAACTCCTGTTTGCAATTTTCGCAAATGTGCTTCGACATATTCACACCTATTATTTGCTGATTATAATCTTTTGTAATCAATGCTTTGCTTCTCATGATTGGATTATCGCAATGAAAAAATTTGATGATCTCCAAGATGTCGTTGAGATCGGAGAGCATGGAGACCTTCGGAAAATGATTAGACGGCCCTATCGTCGTGCTCTCCAACGAGTAAAAAATCGGCGAACGCTTGGTTATCGCGGAATTTGTTATAATTAGATAAGCCATTTTCTTTAATTGCAAATTCCGCGTTTCCAATGATGTCATAGATACTATTTTCAGAAATTATACCGCCCGAACTTGAATTAAGAGCAATAAGACAATTACCATGCTGCGCATTAACTATATTAGCATCTTTGATGGTATTCACACAAATTTTAAAATCTGTTGCGTTTCTAACCAAGATCGATACCTCATTGCATCGTCGTATTAGGTTCCCGATTGCTGAGAGGCCATCGCCACCCTCATATGAGATCCCCGCCATCATGCCGGCAATGATATTGTGGTCGATTGTAAGGTAATCAATTTTTGGAATACCGCATGCGCCATATATACCAACCGACATCTTGTCATATGTGTCATCCGTTTTCATTATATTATGATCAATTGTTATGTCTTGGATGATATGGGTAGTATTAAATTCGGTTCCAATTAATATGCCGCCTGTATATTTAAGCGGATTGGCAGACCATCGAAACGTGTTGTGATCGATGGTGCAACCGGAGATATCGGAATCATTATTGACGACACCAATCAGATGTTCATAGTCACCACGAGCAACACAATCAAAGAATCTATTTCTGGATATAATCGAATCGCCTATCTTTGGGACCACAATGCATCGACCGACACAATCAATGAATTCGTTGTAAGAGATATTCGACTCATATGCTGTAACAAATCCTTTTACCCCGAGCGTTTTAGAACACTTCTCAAATACATTATGTGATATATCTGCATGATTCATATAATCTACGCAGCTATCCCCCGCCAATATGAGATTATATATATAATTATTTCGGAAAACGAAGCGCGCCGAGGATTCGCCATAAGTCGCGATCATAGACGCATTGGGGGTGCCAGTGAATTTTAGTCCTTGAAAAGTTTTTTTATATCTTGCCAAAATATATCCTGATATAAAATTAAATCCTCCTTTATTGAAGCCATCAATTACAAGGTCTTTATTCATGTTCAAATATATAGGAACATTGCCAGTGACAGCAAGCATTGATACAATAAAAATGACACTGCCAGAAGTAGATGCTGTAATAGCCGCTTGCAATACGGATACGTCATCGATTCCAGCAACGCCCCTATCGATCTCGTCTCCGCCGCCATCTTCGGCAATAACTTTAGAGCCATCAATGTAGATTATTTTATCGTACACGCTGTGTGGGATGCTGAATGTGGAACAATCCTTACCAGCGAGAGAACAATGCCCGGTCTGCTTCATGTTATCTGCCAACGGTTGAATACATCGGAGGTCCCACGATCTGGTCCATGCACAAGATACCATCTTTTCGCATTGCCTGTAAGCGACCAATGGTGTCCCACGCCCGCGTCGTATATCCAATCGGAATTGCTGGATTCATCAACTGGGGGGGCAGCATAATTTCCGGATGGTGTCGCATTCCCCGTAAGAATCTGCATTTTTGGGTTGGCATTGGTGTAATTTGCCCGCGCCAAATACACGGAGTCGAGGACAACATCCATGTCGTCTGAGGTCCAAGACATGTCAAACATCCTGATGTCATTGATATCTACAAGATGAGAAATTGATGATGCCGTGATAGCAGTGTGGTCTATCCGCAGGAATTGTATTGATGCCGGAAAATCTTGCATCGATCCAGTCACACCAGTATAGGCTAGATAGAGGATCTGGATGGTCGGACTCAATGATTCTGGATTTCCAACAATTCCACGAGCAGGTGATATGCATCCAAAATCTATCCAGTACGCATTTGGGAACTCGCGCAAATCAACTTTCAAAGATGTATTCAGATACATATATAATATTCCATTTAATTTGGCTTTGCGGGCATTGATGATGCCCGTCAATGCATCTGAATTTATGTCCCATGCAGATATCAACGGCAATCCTGATGCCACAGTCACCTTGCATCTATGGCTCCCTGCCCCAGGCGTATAAGAGAATGCGTGCGTGGTGCCCGTGGTCTTGGTGACAGGCCCGTCATCAGGTGCCCAATAGACATCGGTGGATATGCTGGTGGTGATTGTGGGATCGAAGGATGCGCTGGCGTCGCTGGTATAGAAGAAGATCAGTTCGTTCTGTCCTCCGCCACCATCGTGCCGTCTTCCTCTGAGAGACATGATCAGCTCTGCTCGATTTCTAGCATGACTTTCAAGGTATTACCAGGAGTTGCGGCGAATGAAATTCCAGAAGTCAGCAATTTGGGCTTGCACCAGAGAGAAGTTTTGTCACTATCACAGGTAATTTGCATGTTTAGAGCTTGCCCATAATCATCTGACTGACATCTGACAAGATCAATCGTGCCACTTCCAGCGGGCTTTGCCATAGTGGGCATGATGATATATCCAGCTCTCTTGGCGAATTCAGCAGCTATAGATGTCCAAGTAACATTATCGGCAGCTACAGTAACATCGCTCGCCTTGAAGAAATGAAGCTCAAATTGAGGGAAGATAGCATTATTATTCAGCTCCATCCAGATTCTTCGGATAGTTGCGCCTCGGCCAACGGCGGAAGCAAAATTTGGAACCTCGGCCAATGCACCCACTGCATCATATTGACTTGTGGCGTCCATGCAGGTGAATGTTAGGGTTATGATTTTGGTTTTATAGCCCGCCTGGACCGGGACTTGTGCGTTCACAAGCGCGGGCAGTTTGCCATCGATGCTTTGCTCAGCCGCAATTTGCGTGGCTTGGTGGCTGGCGAGGGCTGCACCAGTTGGATTGCCGATCTCCAGCGCCCCGGTTGTCGGATTTACCTTTACCGCCGTCAATGTATCGTCCACAGTCGATTTTGCATACAGGATAAATCCTGTTATAGAATTGCCAAATCTCTTTTCTTCCGGTGCTACCATAATGTTCATCTCCGCCGCTACTTCAGCCGGTAATCAATTTGCTAGATAGGAATAAAATTCGGTTATGCCGCCGAGATCTGGGTTATCCTCGACTTTTCGGATAGTATAATCGGTAGTGCCATAGCGCACTTTATCGCCGATGGATAACAACGTTTGGCTTAGTATCTGAGTATCCGTTTTCTTCCAAAGCCCCGTTGAATCATAATAGCCAGAATCGTACTTTTCGAGGCGAATCGCGATTGAGGTCAAGTTTTCATCTTGGATTGGAGCATTGCCTGTATCTATGCAGGTTATTTTTATGTGGCAATCCAGATTTGAGGTTGTGATGGTGGGCAAGGCGGTTAGATTGGTCGTCGTGGTCTTGGTAGTTGCTTGAAGGAAGCTTATTTTTTCAGAGTTAATATAAACATCACCAACGCAATCGGTGTGGCCGGTTACCGGCGAGAGTGTTATAGAGCACTTGAATGTAACCGACGGCTTGTTTCCCGTGAGCGTGATAGATGCGGATGTGGTGCCATCGAAAAGAGTATGATTAGACAGAACCACCTTTGAAGCGCTCTGATTGAGATAACTTTCAATCACGGAATCGGCCTCACTGCGCCCGCTATATATTGCTTCATGAGATCATAAGCTTCCTGACTATGCAGGCCTTTCCATTTGGATGAAGTGCCACGAGTACCATAGCTTTCTGATAGCTTGCCTACTGAGAAGCTTTTTACACCTTGATCTTGGAGCTTTCGGCGCTTTTGGTCGCCAGGCGAAGATACATAGAAATCATAGAGAGCTATTGCTTCTTCAACACACGCGTCTTTTACATCTTCGGGCACAACCGCCGTGCTCGTATCATCGTCCCAGTCTACCGCTCTTTCGTTTATGACTCTCGGAAATTGTCTCTCTTGTTCGTCAGTTGATGGTGAAGTTCTATCAATATAATTGTAGGTACTGCCTTTCAATGGCAGCGCGTCTATAATTTTCGTAGCCTTTTGCAGATACCAGGTTTGGGTCGTGCTGTCTGCGGCCTTCAAAGCAATTGCAGCGGAGCGAGGGTCTGCGCCAATGCGAGCCTCAAGATCTTCGATCGTGGTTATGTAGCTAGATGCAACTGCGGTATCTACCATTATTATCACCTAAAAATAATTAAGAAGAGCTTTCGCCCTTCTTCGCTCTCTTCGGCTCTTCCTTGATGCTGACCAGCCCCCTGGATGCGAGAAGTTTGGCCTCTTTGTCGGGGATGCCAGATATCTCGGTGCCGACGGGAATTTGCACGGTTCCTAGAGCCATTGGCTTCTTGGTGATGAGATCCATGCTCATGCCGTCCTGTCCAGCCACATGATATCGAGCTGATTACCAGTTTCATTGGTGCCAGCGCCCTTGGTGAGTATTCCACTTCCTACAGCATACTCTGAAGTCCTATCGGCCATTGAAGCGATTGCTATTGCGGTGGTATAAGCCACGACAGAAATCAATTCGTCGCCAGTCGCCATGCCCGAAACCGTGACATTGGTGGCGGCTGCGGTGCCCGTGACCAATGTGCGCTTGATCATGGCAGACCGGACCGAAGCGCCACCCGCCGCAAGCGTGATAGAAGCATCTGCTGGATCGATCTTAAGAGCGCCCTGAGTTGCCCCTGTGCCGAATTCAAGTCCGGAAGAGGTCGAAAGGTTGACTCTGACATCATTGGTACTTTCGGTCAGGCCATAATTCGTGTCCAAGAAGTCGGTGACATCCACCAGGACACCGGTTGCTCCGGTATCCAGCCCGTCACCGGTCTTAACGCCGAGTGATCCAAGCGCGGCACCTGTGCCGAATTCAAGTCCATCGTTTGAAGTAAGGTTCACCTGCGCTTTATTGGCAGTGGAATTTTTCAGACCGTATGAAGTATCTATGAAGGTTCCAAGCGGAATCCTGGAAGCCGTGCCGGTCAATGCCCCAGTTATGGTACCGGTGGCTGTTATGTTGGTTGCCGTGGTCTCGTTTAGGGCAGATGTGCCTGTTACTTGGAGTCCATCGTCTACCCAAAGAGATTCTGAGATCTTGCCATCGGAAATATTTGTACCGTATCCGAGGGCACCTGCTATAGTGACATCTCCGGTGAAATTCCCGTTATCGGCATTCACGTCGCCCGTGGTGTTATAGTCTTCTGATCTCGGATACCAAGCCGCCCCTGCCATGCCACCGATAAGCAGCATGACCAAAAGGATAGAAAGATATCTCATCTTTCCACCTCAAGGCTTCAGCAGAGCAAATGGATATCTGCTTGCATCGGTGGTCTGGATCTGGTTCTCGGGGTTGGGCAACTGCCATCCAAGCCTGCATGTGACCCTCATGGCGAGCATATCCTGTTGCAGGAGGTTGAAGATCACGGTGCCGCTGTCATCTGTGATGACGCCCTGATCAAAGATCTTGTAGGTGATGTCCTGTCTCCAGCAGTAAACCGCCTTCTTCCAGTCGCCCACGATCATGAGGGCAGCGGACGGGTCGAGAGCACCATTTCTCGGGAATGAGATGGGGATGCCTGCCAGAGACATCTTAGACGGGCTTGTCATGTCGTTCTGGAAGATGAGCTGACCATCGGAACCTCTTATGCCCCTGAGAGCGGCCTTCTGGGAGAGTGCGGCCACGACACCATTCACATCGTAGCCATCGGCTTCAACAAAGCTGAACAGGCCGCCTTCGCCAAGGATAGCATCGTATAGGTCGGCGAATGTCTTGCCGGATCCCACGCTGTCGGACTTGTCCACAACCTGCGACTTGCTGGTAGCATCGGTCACGATGCCATTTGGCCATGAGGTCGGCTTATTGGTGCCGTGAATAATGGCAGCATCGATAGTCTTGGCGATGGCCTCCGCGAGCCGGGGAGCGGTTTCGCCCCAAATGTCATAGCCTCCGCCGGCAGCATCATCAATGACAGCGGCGGGAATTGGCACGACAACGGCAAGCTCCTCGGCAGTGATGGTAGAATAGGTCCAATTCTGCTTCGTGGTCTTCTTCAGACCGTCCGCATAGGACGCCCCCACGTCGGTTCCCGGCTCGCCAGACACGAAGTAGGCAGTTGGGTACAGGCTCATGACCGGAAGCTGCCTAACCTTGGTAGGCATATCATTGAGCCTGGTCATCTGTGGGAGGGTGAAAGAGCCCTCTACAGCGGTCTGGATGATCTCCTTCGCATATTCAGTCGGGATCAGGTTGCTAACGCCTGCCCTGCCGACTACATTATTGTAATCTGTCGAATTTGTGGTCATCTAAGAAACCTCATATTATCGGCTCCCATAACCAGCGGCAGACAAGATCTGTGCATTGATGAAATCATGCTTGCCAGTTGCCCTTTCGCTGCCCGGAGGCGTGGGACTGCCGATCGATTGCTTTTTGCCTAACTTGGCTCCAAAATCAGTCGCAATGGACTCGATGCTCGCGGTAATGGATGCTTCGTCCTTGCCAGTCACATACTTTATCAAGTGGCTTGGAAGACCCTGGCCGTCCTTGGTTCGGAAGTCGGCGAATAGCTTGGTTCGCAGTTCGACCGCGCCCAACTTCTCAACTTTCTTGCTTAGAGCATCCTTTTCCTTGATAGCATCATCGCGTTCCTGCTGGAGCCGTTGCGATTCAGTGAGCTTGGACTTCTCTATCTCTCTGAGCTTGGTCTTCAGTTCATCATAGTCTTTGAACTGATCTCTAACCTTATCGCGCTCCGCTGAGAGAAGTTTTCCAAGTCGCTTTTGCTGTTCGGGAGTAAACTTGATATCATCAGATTCATTCGGCTCTGACGGGTTTGCCGCAGCCTCAGTGTTTTTCGCTGGCGGCTGAGTCCCGCCATTAAGCTCTTGTTCTGTCATGGAATTCACCTAAACTTTAACGCAAGTTAGCAGCGAGTAGAATCGATAACGGACGATTCAAAGACCGAAAGTTTTAAGACTTATGATTGTGATTATTATTGTATGCACTACGAATTTTCGGATGATTTAAATCACGTTAGAACCATAATCATAAAAATATCTGATAAAGAATTGTACGATGGCATGAACAAGTTGCCGAGATGGCAACGAGAACGGATGGATAGATTAAACAAAGGCCCGATGGCAGATCAGCTTTACGGACTTTCTGAAATTATCCGCGCGCTTGAGGAGAAACCTATTTAGGCTTAGGTTTCTTGCCTTTGCCCTTCGGTTTACATGCTGCATAAGCAAGCATGTCTTCGATTATCTTGGAATATATAGGTGGCTTCATATCATTGATCCTTGCAATGGCAATTCTTCAAGTATCTGCTTCTGATCATCTGCCACTTGTTCCTTCGTCCATCCATATCTTCGCATTGCAGCGGCTTTCCTGCTTGTTATTCCTGCCATAACATCTGTAGATTCGATCCTGGATTGTTCCGCCTCATCTTGTGGGAGGCCATCTTTCCAGTTGATGCTAATCTCTTGCGGGGTAATAGCGATGCCTTTCAGAGTTGCCAGCAGCCAAATGAGCTTTTTGAGAGCTGGATCGATGTTCAGGCGAAGGCGCTCGACTCGCTTGAGTGGGGCCATCATGCGGAGGCGCAATGAGGTGCCAGATTCGGCTGATCCAGATCCGCCCATGCTGCCGCTCAATGATTGCCCGAATGCTTGAGGGCAGGTCTCAGAGATCGTGTAAAACTGATTCATCAAGAAGTCCAGTTCCTGGAATCCCGCCGCCATTTGCCCATTCCATTCGACATAGAAGGGCTTCTCCTGGCCTTCTGCCATTGGAATGACCTTGAGATTGCTATCATAATGCAACTCGCCGGTGATTGGGTCTTTGGTTACAGAGTCTTCGGGCACTCCCATAAGCGGTTCGCTATGAGCATCAAGGATTCTTCCCATCCGGGTTAGCCTTGTTTCCATCCGCTTGATGATAGGATCGAGCGGCGTATAGTCATCGCACCCCCATTGGTCAGTTGTGGTGGTCAGGTTCAGGAATGGCACTAGCAGATAGTCGTTAATGCCCGTCTGATCTATCTCAATATCGTATGCATCGGAGGCAATCTTATTATCCTTGATCGCATACTTTCTTGTCTCGACCTCGCCTTTGCGATGGATCTCACAATGCAGGTAGGTTTGCAGAACATGGTCTATAAATTCTGAGGAAGTCCAAGCCAATAGGTGTTCTTCTATCTGCCCTGATGCATTTTGCACTGGATACCAGCGGGAAGGCGCGATGGCTTGCACATGTGGCTCGCCCATATCATCCTTATATGCCTTGATGGGCCCGACCCCGAACCGAGACATGTCGATGAGGGCTTTATAGGTCTCCTGCCAGGCGGACGAATCTATGAGCAATTGATCTATGGCGTTCTGATTGCCTTCTGATACCTTGATTTCGGGCTTCTCACCAATCAAGATATCGGGCCAAAATGTCGATAGGCGGCGATGCAGATTCAGAATGAGAATGATCTTCTGATGTTCGGCGGCACTGGCATGAAAAAGGCGAAGCAGACCAGTATATACTTTGGTATGATTGCCATCAAAGAGGTCTTGATTTTGTTGATAGAGTTTTAAGCGGCCTTCGGCTTCATCGCGAGGCGGCCAATAAGCGCCTTTGAAAATGATGGAATCTATGTCATAAATCATATAAGCCTCATCTGCCGAATGTCCTTAATTGCTCGCCGTGCTAGGTAGCGGGTCATGTCTGCGCTGTGGTCCGGTGCGCCGGACCCACCCTTCATAAACATGTCAATGCCTTGTGCTTGCTTCTTTTCGTCCCATCGGAGATCATTTAGGCCCCAAATGGTTTTCTCGCACTTGTGGTAAATCTTCAAGCGCCCAAGTGATAGGAGCGTGGTGACATCTTCGACGCCGGGAAGGATAGCATTGTCGGCATCGTGCACTTTGGAAAGTTGCGGAAACTTGCTTCGGGTTATCTCTCGCTGGAATCCTGGCTCCTCAGGCGGGACCAAAATTCTCTGTGGAAAAACGGGCTTCTCATTCCAATAACAGAGCCGCGCCAGGTCTTCTATATATTCCGAATTGGTCTTTTGTTTCTGTTCTGCCTTGGAATCCCAATATACTTCTTTCAGACAGTACCAAATGCCCCCAGACAGGCCCCAGAGAGCAGCACAGAAAGGGTTACTGATTCCATAATCCATGCCCACAAGAAACTGAATAAAATTATCAGGGACGGTTGTGACCACATAACCGGCGTTGGGATCTTCTTCAAAGAAGCTATAAACCCGGCCTTCCGCAGCTACCCACAGCCCCTCTATGAATCTGCGATAAAGAACGGTTCCTCTCGGATATTTCTTTTTCAGTGACGCGATATAAGAAGGATCGAGAAATGTGTTTTCATCAAGAACAAAACGCCAAGGCCGAAGTTCTTTTCTACCATCAAGGGCCAAACCAAGTTCTTCTTCTCTGTCTATGAGTCTCTTGATATAGTGCTGAGGCGGGCCCGGATTCATTGATCCGACGAAGATCGACCCGGAATCGGATAGCCTTGTATCAAGCATCTCATAGAAGTTCTGGGGCCAGGTAACTACCTCATCACCAAACGCCGCTATCAAGGACTCGCCTTGGATGCGCTCGATTGCGCCTTCGTTGGTGGCTCCTTCCACCCAGCACTCACGCCCAAATATGCGAAGCGTCTTGGTGCTGCTATTGTATTTTACATGACCTGGAAATTTCAATTGTAATGGAACTATGAAATTGCGCCTAAGCGCGCCAAGCGTCTTGCCTATGAACTGGATATTACCGGGGGGGAGTTGCTTAATCGCCTTGACTGCACAATATTGCTGAATTTCAGTCTTTCCGCTCCTAACCGATCCGTACATCAGGGTTTGCCGGGTCTTCAGGCAATCCTGATACACTTGGGCCTGCTTTGGGAGAAACAGCGGCGGCATGTTGGTCTAGGGCACCTACGATCTTGTCTAGCATCTCTTGTTCGCTGCCTGATTGTGGCGGTTCTTCTATACGTCTTTGCTCCAAGAGACGATCCAAGGCGGATGACCACTTCTCCATTTTATAAGGATCTTTGACGCCGGGAAGTAATGACTTATGAATCGTTATTGCTTCATCTATCAGAGAAAGCCTCGCTTCGGCGGTGAAACATTCCACTTTTAGAGGTTCGCTCGATTTTGGTTCTTTGTTGGAATGTGGTGACTGGAAAGAGACACCGCGTTTATTTAAACCCTGTTTGCGAAGCGGTATCTTGTGTTTCTTCGCAAGCTTGCTAATTGTTCCGCCTTTCTTTCGATCTCCCAAACGAATTGCAGCGATCTCTTCCAGGCTGATATTTCCGGCCTTATAACGATCTGATTGGAGATCGTCTAAAATCTTCCTGACGAGATCTTCTGCCAAAGGTGGTGACATTCATGCGTTCAGTCCTAGTAAATTCGATAATCAAAAATATCGCCCCCTCTCACAGGGCAATAGGTCAAGGTATTCAAAGTTTTCTTAGGTAAGGTTCCGCCAGTCGTAACTGTGATATTTTATGCTTTCAACAGTTTTTCATGTGTTTGCTGAATCGATAAAACATCTTTTAGATTAATCATGGCCTTTTTTCTAAATGGATTATGAAGCATATCATAACCGTCCACCAAGCACACCGCAGTCTCAGAATAAGAAGCTATGAAACCCTTGTACTTCGTCCCGACCTTGTCAACAATCTCGATCCAAGTATCCATGCTTTCGGCATGTATATAGTTTTCGAAGTCGCTATATTTCATTTCGAATCAACTCTTTTTTGATGCCTTATGGGCATCAGTCATTTGACAAGAATAGCCGAGGAAAGGGAGGATAAGGAACCTCGGCTCAATGGATGATCATGAAGGGCAAGAAAACGCGCACTGCAAATGCTTCCTGCCCTAGCTCTCTCGGTCGTTGCAAGGCAAATATTATGTGGTCTCAGGTGATTTCGCCTGATTGGATTCCGGGAGGCCGTTAGCTCTTCGCCACAAGCCCTAATCCGAGGCCCCTTCTTACCGTTCGCATTTGCGTCGTAGCTGGAATCCTTCGACTCGGACCAACGTCGCCGTGCTATGCACAGGTCAACCACAGACCAATCGGCTGGCATTCAGTCGGTGGGCAAGTTTCGACATGCCACACTATCCAGCGTTTTAAGACCCGATTTAACGGCACTTTGTATTGGCCGCGATTGGCAATAATCCTCATGGGCTGCGCCTGTACCACCTATCTCTTAGCGGAGAATGCCCACTAAGCACAGTACGGCTGGCAGCCCATGTTTATCTTTTGTGAATTTCGGCATAATTTGTAGGCTGCCAATATGTGCGCTCAACCGCCTGATCAGGGCTCATGTCGGGTAGGCAGCCCATGTACAGTTTAGCATTATTATTGGAGCGAGGGGAAGTCTGAACCGATCTCGGATCGCTCCTTTAATCGGTTGTGCTTCCCGGCTATTATAGATTTCTTATTATTCTTTTCTGCTTTCAACTCGTTGCCCAAGGAGCCCCCATCCTTTAGGCTGGGGAGGAATTGGGCGCTCCCGTAAGTTGTTCGTGCTCTTGCAACAGTCTGATAATGATTTGCTCATAGGTCTCTCCTTTCTTACCAACTTCCTTGAGTTTATCTCTGGTTTCCGGTGTTATCTGGATCGTTGTTACCATAAGTCTTATATAGTAACCATGTACTATATATCCTTGTCTATTGCTAGAGTCAGACCATTATCTGGTTGGGCACTTCCCCCTGATGAGAGATGCCAGGGAACAGACAACAGCTTAACTGACTCGTACCAGCAAATCGAACAGACACGGTATCGGAAGCATGAGACCGGGTAACTGGTCTGGTGGATAGCATGATAGATGAAGCCTCTTCCCGTACCAGGGCAGCCAGCACAACATTATCGTGCCACATCCCAATCAGGGAGAAGAGTCACCCTGCCATACGCTTCCCGACTTTTTGTGGAGAGGCAAGCCCCGCCCTTCAGGACGGGGTAGGTGACTCTGAGATATCGATCTCGCGCAGACTTTTGACCGTTTCCCATAATCTCCTTGCGAATTATCGAGTTGCAGCGGATAAATCTTCTCGGATGTGCAGGTTATGAAATCGTTTGACCTCATCGGGCTCACCATGCCATAGATAGGGAAAGTTTAGCCAAATTAAAGCAGCAGGGAAACGAGCGAGGTTTGATTTGGGCATAAAAACCTCGAAGACTAATCGTAAAAGGAAAATAGCCAAAGGCCATTGATGTGGCCTTTCCAGCCACTCCAATGCTATCATTTCCTTTAAACTATTTAAGCCTTTCGTCGGACTTCATTGATAAATGATCCCAAATTCTTCTTTTTCATCCGTTTGCTCACAACATTTGCACTTATGCCACTATTATAAATTTCCCCGCATGCTTCACATGCCGCATATCCCCGTTCGTCATACCGTATTACCGATCCGCACAAAGAGCACTGTTTTGGGCCTTGATTAACTGTTACTTCATCACCAGAAGTAAAATATGGCGGTTTATCTTCTGAATAATGCCAAATGAGCACACACGCTTTTCCTTCGTTGGCCTTCCACGATTGCCCAGTTTTGTTTTCTGGCGAATGCACAACTTGCGCTTTGGGCCAACCAGATTTTTTACTCTTTGCCGATACTGTATTCATACATCCTCCCGCCCCTCTCCACCTTAACCTCCCTCCGCTCAACCTCACCGATATCTACCAGCACCGATAACGATTTTCCGGCCCCTCTCTTCGCAAAGCCCATGCTTTCCGCCATCTCGCGCCAAGTATGCCACCCAGGATGCGCCCGGAGCCATGCAATCATGTCGCCTTGACTCATTGCAAATGCTCCATCAAGATCGCCCCCGCAATTTCTTTCCAGTCTTTTTATAGATCTTGATATAGGTCCCATGCTTCGTTTTCTCGCGGCCAACCACATCCAGCAATCCTGTAAAGCACATATTCCTAAGCACTCCTGTCAACTTATAACGATTGCAATCGATTTGCAAGTCACATTGGCGAAACGGGATATCTGGGATCAATGGTTGAATATCATGCAGCAATTGACGAGATTCTGCCGTATTCAGTGGCATGGAAGACCCCCGAATTCATCTCCATAGCATTCCATGAGCGCGGGATAGGCACCCGATTCTAGCTGCCAGATCCACAATGCAGCGGATTGAATGGATGCTTGATCTTCGGGTCGCTGATATTTCTGCCCCGCCCAACCGCTCATGCTTTCCTCCCAAGACTATAAGTGATAAACGCCGCCATTGCTCCTATAAACGTTTCGTGATGCGCTCCGCGCCCGTCGATATCCAAGATCCAATGGTTGCCTTTATCATAATCATGCGTGACAATTTCGTCAATCGTGATCAGGCACTTACCTTTCGCATCGTTGACGGAAAATTTGATTTGATATTCTTCGTCGCTCATGCTTTCACCTGCCAAACAATCGCTTCAACCTGCTCCTGTGAAATGCCCATGCGCTTAGCAATATGGATAGTCCGCAAATGGTCCTTGTTATAGAGCCGCTTGATTTCCTTGATTTGGGGGAGGTTTAATTCCTTGCTTCTAGGACTTGTTGTAGGCTCCTTGGCGGCATCTTCGTTTGGAGCCTGTGAACTTGTCTCTTTGTCGGGCTTGCTGTCATCCCTGGGGTTCTCATGTCCCTCTGAGAGCAATCCTCGCGGTTCTGTGGATGGCACTAAGTCTGGCGCAGGAAGAGCATCCCCACATTTCGCCCACATTCGCTTTTCTTGTTGCTTCATCCGTCCGAGCCATCCACAGATTTGATGCCCATTCATGCTGATATCATGTTCCTTGATCAGATGTTCCTGGATGGCCTTTGCGGTCAGGCCCGCCCTTATGTAATCTCGGAAATAGGCTTCGAGTTTGGCAGTCCTCTCTTTGGGTGGTGAGCGAGTTGGTAGAATGGTCATAGGTTGCACAGAATTGCCTAGACTCGATGATCTACCCTCGGAAGGTAATCTTGTCTCATCCTTCTGTGATAGGGGCAATCTTGGGCCTATGGCGGCCTCCATATAATCCAAGACGGTTTTCGGTGTTCGGTATATGTCAACTGGATCCGCTATCTTGACGCTGCCCTCGGTCAAATCTAGGAACTTGGCTATCTCTTCGGGGGTTCCGTCTAATAGCTTCATGTCATCCATCCTACCATGATCCCAATCAGAAAACATGCCACGGCAACAAAGATAACGAATCCTCCGACAAATGCTTCTTCAACGGTCATGCAATTATCCTCCTCAAAAGATCTTCATCCAGCTTGCCATCCTTGAATAGCTGCCCTGCCAGATACCAATCATCTTTGCCAGGCGATTGCTTTCTCAGGATAGGAGCCTCAAGCGAGAATTGCCCCTCTGTTCTGAGTTCCGCAATGATCTTCTGTGAACTGAGATCGGCTATCATATGCGCCTTTCCTGCTCTCGCAAGCCATGCACGCAATTCGTGGCATCGGGAGCAGGTGGAAGTTTGGTAAATCGTGATCAAGGTCGTTGCCTCTCCAAATATTCCAACGTTCTCACTCGCTTCAATAAATCATAAACAAAAATGCATAACAGTATGTCTACTGTTAGCAAAACGGATATAATGAAATCTGGTATAATCATGCGCCGCCTCGTCTTTGTCTACGTTGCTCTCGTCTGGCCTCTCTTATAGCCTTTTCCTTCATATCGACCTCTTGCTTGCGTTTGGTGATGGTATGCAGATGAACCACCACCTAGATCACCTTACCCACATTTCCCGGAATAGGAAAAAACATCATATGTCCTCGGCCTGTCATCTTTTCTTCCACAATCGCAACCCGATTCACCAATGAAGTCTCTTGGATGCCTTTCTTTCTCCTGATACTTCCCGTTCTGATCTCGTCCACAATCTCCTTGGGCAGGCAACCGAGGATGGATTCACCTTTTGGGATATCACAGATCTTCCAGCCAGTGCGGTGGGATGTTGCGCCGGGGCCACTTGTCCAGAATTGGACTTTTGGATAGTTGCTCATATCAATCATTGGTCATCCTTCCCATCAGGTAGTAAGTCAACCATCGATTCTTCAATCAGCTTTGCTCTTTTCTTCTCGGCTTCTTCTCTTCCCTCTTGTGAAAAGAGGTTATCTGCCGCTCCCATTGTGCTTTCTGTAAATCCATATGGCATTAAATGCTCACCTCTTCTTGTCCTGTCCATGCATCATGTTCCTGCCTTTTGATCTTTGCAAGCCTGCTTCCTGCTCTTTTTAGCCAGATCAGGATATTCTGGAAATCAGATTCTGTCCACACAGAACCGACCGCCATAACAAGGCATGGGACATCGATTTTTATTCTCGGTTCGGAATCTGGAAATTCCAGTGCGAGATTCTGAGCTTTTCCAAACGGTGTTGAGCAGATCCATTCTGCCATTTCGTCTTCAACGACAAAATGCCCGTCAGAACCTTCGTATTGCCAGAAAGCAGGTTTTCCGCGTGTATATCGTCCAGGCAATTCTTCCCTTCCCCAAATGCCTTCAAATCCTATAATCTTCCGGCATTTCACCCCATTCACCATGACCCTTTCGGTCAATATGCAAGCGACATGTGACTTAGCGTCTACTTTCTGCAAGACAAATTCCGGATATAGCCACGCATCACCGTCTATATCCACGACCCATCCGTTATCTTCTCGCAATCGCTTGACGATCTTTCCTATTTTTCCTACCTTTGTTTTGAAGAGCGGATCATCGCCCCAGTTTGTTCCCTGCTCTCCTGCCTGCCATGCTCGCATAACCTTGACTTGATCACCTATCTTCATTTCAACCACCGACTCTAAATCCTCTAACCAGAACACGTTTCGGTTTCCATCCGGCAAATCCACGCTTGCCGTTCCTCGCTCAAATATTTCGTCTATCTCGCCTATTCTGCCATCGCCGGGGGTTCCCATCGTTGATGTGCCCATTGCTCGGACTTTCTGTCCGATAAATGCCTCTTCTTGTCTCATTTAAGCCTCCATTGCATCGGCCAATTCCCTCAGCGCATCCGCTTCGGTCTCTCCAAATCCTGCATATCCTTCTTGCAGGTTCTCGCCGATGAGGGCGCATATCTTATCGCCGTCTCGGTATATTCGCACAATTGTTTCATCCATTTTAGATCGCCACTATAAGCAAGGCATCTCCCTGCTCTATGATTCGCACTTGGTCCCCTTTCCCTAGTCCATGCTTTGCCAACCATTCGCCTGGCAGCGATATGGTAAATACCCGTTGACCACCCTGGGCCACTAGCTTTCTGGTTGTTGGGTTCATGTGGGATAGATGGGTGGTTGCTCTATATATAGATT
>JALOBN010000088.1 GCA_023228245.1 Candidatus Pacearchaeota archaeon | reverse complement strand
TTAAGGCAGCAAAACCACAACATTACTGCCAATGCCAATGTTATATGCACTATTCGGGCATGACTAGGGCGTTATATCTGGCCGTGAATAAAAATGATGAGTCGCTGTACGCACAGAGAGTACACTACAACAAGGAAGAAGCACTTGATCTAGTCTATCGTGCTAAAAACATTATTACAGCTACGGAACCGCCACCAAGGGTAACAGACCGACCAGACTACTATGAGTGTAAATGGTGTGACGCACGCGATATTTGCTGGGGTTGCGAGAAAGCGTTGCCGTTGCCTGTGATTAGTTGCAGGCAATGCTGCTACGCAACGCCGATACTGGAATACGATGATGATAACCCAGCCTCATGGCAGTGCGAGAAAGATAAAGGCGTCACGTTAAATAGGACTCCATGTGCCGATCATCTTTGTCTACCTGGATTGTTTCCTTATGCCGAGCCGACTGATTACACGGATGGCATGATATGCTTTAAGAATAAGGATGACGGCAAAGAGTGGCAACATGGCGGATTCTGCTACTCGACTAAAGAATTGATGGAAAGGACAAGAGAGGAACTATGAATCTTACCATTTTTAATAATCCCAGTCGCAGAGGCTATGAGCTTCACATAGATCGGCAAGAATCAGATAAGGTACTTGTAGCAAGCAAAATTGATTTTTTAGAGGCCAACTTTTACGAGTTTATGTCGCCTGTTGCCATGCTAACAGCCCAAGAATGCGTAGACCTCATGGATTCATTGTGGAAATCCGGTATCCGTCCGTCAGATGGAGAAGGTTCTGTAGGTCAGATAGGTGCAGTAACACGCCACCTAGAAGATATGAGGCAAATTGTGTCCAGTAAGCTAAATATACCTCTGGAGGCGGTCAAATGAAGCGTTACGTGCTGTTTAATGAATGCAAGGGGTTTTTTGTTAAGTTAGAGCCAACTAGTTTTGAGGATTATGAGTCTCGTTACTCTAAGGATATAAACAAGGCTGCTATATTCGACAAAGAGGCTGCCGAGTATCAAAAAGACGATGACGAACCAGTAGAGGTAGAGGTTGATATTAGGCTTGCATGATGGAACTACGACCATATCAGCAAGAAGCTATTGATGCCATACATAGTTTTGTATGCAACAAGCAAGGGAATCCCTGTGCTGTGTTGCCAACTGGCTCTGGCAAGTCAGTTACGATGGCAGGGCTTATAGCTAAATGGAAAGAAGAGGCCCCTTGGGTACGCGGGTGCATCTTAGCCCATAGAAAGGAATTGGTAGAACAAAATGCCGACAAATTGCGAAAATACTACCCTAAAGCTGATATTGGAATTTTCAGTGCAGGACTTGGAAGAAAAGACTATGAGTCTAGTATCCTCTTCGCGTCGATTGACTCAATCTATAAGCGTAGCGGAGAGTTTCAACCCTGGGATTTTTGCTTCGTCGATGAAGCACACCGAATACCTCCTTCGGGCGAAGGCAAATATCGAAAGTTTCTTAAAGAATCTCAACGATTTAGCAAGCATCTTAGAATCGTAGGCTGGACCGCCACGCCGTTTAGAATGGCTTGCGGACCAATTTGTCACCCAAACCACATACTTAACGAGATATGCTATGAAGCAAAAATCACAGACCTCATTGACCAAGGATACCTATGCCGACTTAGAAGCAAGGTGGGCTGCTGCCAACCAGACCTATCCGAAGTTAGCCGCAATCCTAGAGGAGATTATATCACCAACAGTCTCTCGGCAGCTACTAACCGAAAAGACATTATTGATAAAGCGGTGCACGAGGCAGTTGCGATTATTAACGCTGAGTCACGAAAACATATTGTCTTCTTTTGCGTTGATATTGAACACTGTAAAAGCGTATCAGAAGCTCTTAGACGAAACGGAATCTATGCTCCGTATCTCACGGGAAAGACGAGCGATGCAGATAGAGATCGACTAATTAAGGATTTCAGGAACGGCTCGTTGCGGGCCGTGTGTAATGTAAATGTTTTAACAGAGGGATTCGATGCACCACATATCGACTGTATTGTACTCTTGCGTCCCACCCTTAGCCCTGGTTTGTACAGCCAAATGGTCGGGCGCGGACTTAGAGTACATCCAAGTAAATCCGATTGTCTTGTTCTTGATTTTGGGCATTGCATTGACGAACATGGTCCGATTGATCTTGTCGGAGCAGGTCTGCAAACTGCTATGGCGACTTGTTTCGATTGCCGAGAATCTTTCTCCAGAGCTACGAGAGTATGCCCGTCGTGCGGGTGGACTATCCCAAAACAAGAAGTAGAACGCCTGGAACAAGTCGAGCGTGAGAGGCGTATGCATGCCGACAAAGCGTCTAGCAAAAGTATACTGTCAAACGAGCCAATGACAGTTAAAGTAGACGCCGTGTACGTTCGTAGACATTGCAAGGAAGGCAGCCCAGATAGCTTGTGTGTAAAGTACCGTTCGGGCATGGCTACTTATAATGAGTGGGTATGTCTTGACCATTCTGGGGAAATGGGCAACAAAGCCCAAAGGTGGTGGGCAGAGAGGTTCGGTAAGTCTAAAGGTAGGGTATCGGTACAAGATGCTCTCGGGAATTTGCTTGCAAGTTCTACTATATTAGACTATACTAAAACAATTACCGTAAAAAAAGACGGCAAGTGGTGGAAGGTGGAGGGGTACAACAATGATGCCAGGAACGAGCTATGAGTTCAAATAGCACTGCCCAGTGTGCAGGGAGGCACTATCTATGCCTGTCAGCTACGTCTACAAGGGAATGAACATGCTCTGTGCTAAGTGTGCTCATGCAGCGAGTATACAGCGGTACTACTTCAGTTTTGCAGCAGGTGTGTTTTATAACACCGAAGTAGAAATAAAACTAAAATGATTACCCAGCAGCAAATTGAAGAAAATCAGCAACTTCAGGACGAAATTCAGCAATTGCCGGAAGAATACTTTTCTACGTGTGCACTAAAATTCTTCGGGCTTGAGGGGGCTAGGGAAGTATACTTCAATTTATTAAAACACCAAGACCCCTCTGCCGTTCTCCCCGGAATTTCGTACTGGATTACTTAAGGACCACGGATGAATCCTCTTTTACAAGCGGCTTTAGAATACGCAGCCCACGGCTGGCACGTATTCCCATGTGTGCCGGGGGCTAAGAACCCGCTTACAACGCATGGAGTATATGATGCGACTACTAATCCAGAACAAATTAGTAGTTGGTGGGAACGATGGCCAACTGCTAATGTGGCAGTAGCTTGCGGAGAAAAAAGCGGCATTACAGTTGTTGATATCGACGATCATTGTGAAGAGTGGCTAGAAAAATTACCAAAAACCCTTACCCAAAAAACACCTAGCGGAGGATACCATGCGTTTTATCAGTATTGCAGCCTTGTCGGTAATAGTGTTCGGTCTAGGGATGGCATTGACATTCGCAATACTAGGGGTTACGTGCTATTACCGCCCAGTTGCAGCAGCAATCTTTGCATATATAACTGGCCTAGCGGCTGGGAGCCTGCTAACTTGGGGGACTTCCCAGAATGGCTAATCCCAGAATGCGATACAGCGAGCGAGCTATCGACTGTCCGAAGTCCTTGCAAAACGCAGCCCGAAGATGTCCTGAATCGTGCCTCACTTTACCTAGCAGCTTGCGACCCTGCTATTCAGGGCTGCGGGGGCCACAACAAGCTACTGTATGCTGCGGACAGAATGGTCAACGGATTTCTCTTGACAGACCAGCAGGCGTATGATATACTTGCAAAAGAGTTTAATCCACGATGTATTCCTCCTTGGAATTTAACGAGCCAAAAAGATGAGCGAGACTTCCGACGAAAAATCAGTGAAGCAAGAACAAACGCTGGACAGCACGAACCCGGATGGCTTCTCGGAACTTCTAATTCGATTCCTTCGGGAGTACAGGGGCTACTTGAAAGGTGTGCTGAAAAACGACGATCTAGCAACGACAACCAAGAACAGCCATCTTGCGTCGTATCTTTGCACGGAGGAGATGGTACGCGACAGGCTAATGTTGAATTGGTCCGACTTTGCACACCGCCTGGATTGCCCGGAGAAATCTGCCAATGGATGAACGAAACTGCCTTGATTCAGCAACCGTTATTGTCTTTGGGGGCCTCGCTTACGTTCCTGGGGTCATTGCTGGGCAGAAAGGTAATGGACTCATTGGGGAGTCGCACCAATCTCTACTGCATGGGAGTAGCTCCATCATCTGCTGGCAAGAACCACGCGATTACATGTATTCGGAATTTGTGTGCGGAAGCACTATGTACGCAACTACTTGGGGGGGAATACGTCGCATCGGATGCGGCAATAGAGGAGCGGATGGCAAAGTCCCCGTCCACACTCTTTCTATGGGACGAGATAGGATATCTTCTGAGTCATATCCGATCAGGTGTATCCAAAAACCATGCGCAAGTAATCTCGATGTTAATGAAGCTCTATTCGTCAGCATCGAGTATGTACCTGGGGAGAGAATATGCAGATAAAGATAGACAACGAGTTATCATCCAACCTTGCTGCTGTATCTATGGAACAGCTACGCCCGAATCTTTCACAGATGGTTTGTCGCCGGAGCAACTCCAAGATGGGTGGCTCTCAAGATGCCTTGTGTTTTATTCAAATACCAGACCCGCTAAACAGAGATTGTTTCAAGGCAATTCCAGTATACCACCAAGTGTGGTTGAACGAGTCAAGCAACTCTACGAATGGAAGCCAGAATGGCCCAACGAATCGGCCATAAGACAGTATGTGATGCCTGACCGAGACGGGGCATACCAAGAGAAACCTCCGTATCAAATTACGATACCTGAAACAAAAGAAGCTACTGAAATCTTTTGTGACTTTGATAACCAAACTGTAAAACTAGGTGACAAAAACCCACAGCTTGCTTGCTTGTGGAAAAAAGGAGAAGAGAATGCTAGACGTGTTTCTCTCATTCTTGCTGGTAGTAGCTGGGATAATGATACTGGTATTGTGCCTATATCTGATACAATTGCTAGATATTCTTGTGATTTGGTTCGATTTTTACTTGAATCCTTCATCGAAAACATCGTCCCGGAAATCTCAGAAAACGAAATCGCAAGACGCAAGCAAAAAATTGTCCGCCTCATCCAAGAGAGCAAAAAAGGTATAACTCGGAATGAGCTAACTAAGCGGACAAGGTGGGTAACTGGGGGGGATAGAGCAAAGTTACTTGATGATCTAGTTTCCTCTGGTGAAGTAGCTATGGACTTGACAGAAGAAGGACCAAGGTTTAGAATAGTGTAATGCAAGAGTCGCTGACCATCATTATCCCGATACCCAACAAGGTGCTATCACCTAATTGTATGATAGCAAGTGTGGGCGGCAGATTTATGAAAGCTGCTGCTGCAAAGAAATGCAGGAAAATTGCCGCCGAGACAATTAACGCAGAAGAAATTACGACGCTGCCGTGGAAGTTTGTTCAAGTAACACCTACTTTTTATTGCAAGGATAAGAGACGCAGAGATGAAGATAATTTTCAGTCAATGCTTAAAGCAACTTATGATGGCCTTGTGGATAGCGGTCTTTGCGACGATGATGATAGTTTGCACATGCACAAGTGTCCTCCTAGGTTTATGGTTGATAAACAGCATCCTAGAGTTGAGCTTTTAATTGAAAGGGTAAGATGAGAAAAAAGAAACAAAAAATCAATAACCTGATCGTAGTGTCTGACCTGCATTGTGGATGTCAGTTTGGTTTGTGTGAGCCAGATAACAAAATTGATGGAGGGGGAATCTATATCCAATCTGCCATCCAGAAGGATATTCACGATAAGTGGGACGAATTTTGGGAAGAGTGGGTTCCACAAGTAACCAAGTGGGAGCCGCTTGCCGTAGTGTGTAACGGGGACGCCATTGACGGATCGCATCATGGCTCTACTACGCAGATTAGCCATAACTTGACAGATCAGGCCAAGATTGCTCACGACTTGCTCAAGCCAGTTGTGGAAGCCTGCGAGGGCAGATACTACCACATTAGAGGTACAGAGGCCCATGTGGGACAAAGTGGGCAGGAAGAAGAGCGGCTAGCTATGGAACTCGGGGCCATACCTGACTCCGACGGCAGGTATGCTCGCTGGGAAATGTGGATCGAAGTCGGCAACGGATTGGTTCACCTCAGTCACCACATAGGAACCGCCGGGAGCCTCGCCTATGAGACTTCGGCTGTCCATAAGGAACTAGAACAAGCTTTCGTGGAAGCTGCTAGATGGCAAAATAGGCCCCCTGACGTGATTGTTAGGAGCCATCGTCACCGTAACGTGGAAACTCGTATCCAAACCTATCATGGGTTTGCCACTGCCTGTACCACTGCTGGGTGGCAGGCCAAGACGCCATTTGTGTATAAGATCGCTGGCGGTAGGCAGACTTTGCCTCAAATAGGTGGTACGTTGGTGCGATGCGGAGATGAGGATTTGTTTACCAGACATAGATTGTGGAACCTAGCTAGACCGAAAACGGAGACATGCTATGAGTAAATCTAAACAATTTTTCGCTGGCTATGAGCAAACTGAGCTTACTACGACTGTAGACCAGTGGAAAGAAGCACTAGCTGCTACAGTAGCACCGAAATTTCCTAATGCAAAAACCCTAACTGAGCTATCTAATGAGTTGGGAGTAAGTCGCTCGACACTGAAGCATAAGTTGCATGGAGCAATGCTAGCAGGAACTTGTAGGGCATTTAGAGATATTCGCAACAATCGTGAAACTACTGTGTATGAACTTGCGGAGAAAAAGCATGAGAGAATTTAGTACAGGAGCTACGCGGGATACCGAGCTTGAACTGGCTTGGGCAGGCGGATTTTTTGACGGAGAAGGATCAACATGTTGCACGTATAACAACGGAAAACCGTACACTCGAATCTCACTCAGTATTGGCCAGAAAAACGAAGAAGGAAACCGGATAGCTAGTACGTTGCTGCGTTTCCAGCAGGCTGTTGGCACCGGAAAAATTTACAAGAAAGCACACGCAAGTAGAGACAACAATCAGCACCAATGGTCTGTATGTAAACGATATGATGTTTTGAACACAATTCTTAAGCTATGGCCCCACATGTCTGGCACCAAACGTAAACAGGCACGCCGGGCACTTCATTTATTTCTAGGAGCAAACTAATGCAGATTTTTCCATCTGGTGCAACCCGCGATTCATCCGACGATAAACTTAATTATGTAGGATTTCTATCTCCAACAGTTCTTCGGAGGTATGCAGAATATATACAATCGCACCGAATTCAGACCGATGGTACACTACGTGCAGCAGATAATTGGAAAAAGGGAATTCCATTGCAGCGGTACATGGAAAGCCTCATGCGCCATATCATGGATGTATGGCTAATACATGACGGCGTAGAATGCGCCGATATACGTGACGGACATGTTGTTACGATTGAAGAAGCCCTGTGTGCAGTGATTTTCAATGCTAGTGGATACCTACATGAACTTTTGAAGCATCCTCTATATTTGCAGCCAGCACAAGCTGCCTGTGACGACGGGGAACTTAGTGGACTTGAGCCTCCACAAGGTAGTTGCAACACCGTATACGGACGAGGTATATACGATGCCCAGAGTGGAAAATCTATACCTACTGCGGAGACGTACTACACATGAGACTGACTAATGAGTACAAGTGGA
>JALOBN010000032.1 GCA_023228245.1 Candidatus Pacearchaeota archaeon | reverse complement strand
TGGGGATTCCAGGGCTAAAATCCCCCCTTCCAAGGTATTTTGCAAGAAAATCAGTGAACTCACCGGATTTTGTATTGACTTATTATACGGGAACCCGTATAATAAGGGTGTTGAGCGGGGAAACAAACGAACCCGCAACTCGCCGACTGAGTGAGTCGGAGGCAAAGGGAAAACGACAATGAGATACGATCCTTCTTGGACAGCGGCAGCGTGTGACTCGGTATGTAGTTGTGGATCGAAAATAACCACCGGTGACCGCGTGATGTACTACCCCCGAATGCGTGCGAATGGCGACTTATCCGGGATAATCGTCTGCGAAAAATGTGGCGTGGTTGAAGAAGAAACTGAAGAAACTGCTGAGGAAATTGCTTTTGACGTGGACTAGCCCAGAAGCAAAGTAGCCCCCGACGAGCCCACTAGGGTAAGGCAAGGTAAACACTGGGCGTGATTGTGCCCGACCTTCAGGGGTCCAGTCTAACGGACCCCATTCTGGTGATACGATGGTCATATACTGCAAAGTCAAAACTCTGGTTGGAAGACTGGGTCATCTTGAGAAGATATTCCTGGCCAAGCTGAGGTTTGATCAGGATGAGTTACGTGAGAATGCTCAGAAGTGTTTTGCCAAGTTGATTTATTTCACCCTCTACGGGATGGAAATTCTCGATGAGGACATCGAAGTAGACCCCGATTGGCCTCTGCTGCAGCTGGTGAAACGGAAGGCAACCTTCACAGGCAAGGAAATGTTTGGTGGTCACATGGCCACCAAAGAATGGATTGCTGGATGTGGTGTGTCGAAAGACATAGCCAAGTACGAGTTTGATTTGGTTGACAAGTAATTTACCTCATACAGGAGAACTGAAATGGTCACACAAGAAATTCAATCTGGAGTGTCTGAGTTGCTGTCAGTGGTGTGCAATGTAGCATTGATCCGAAATCCGCAACACATGACCGCGAAGCAAGCCCTGTATTGGAATACCCTGGCAAGAAAGCTGGGGAAGCGAGTGGACGTGGTTGATCCATGGCGGGCAGACATGAAAATGCTGCGAGCCGAGTATCCACTTGGCACCCGAGTGTATCGGGCTTCCACTGGTGGACGTTGGGGACGTAGTGCTGAAATCGTTACGTTGTAGTGGAAGACAAACACAGGATAACGAACATGAATATGATGGAAAGACTCAAGCATGCCAGGCGTGTGTCTGTTCCATTGGTCAGTCTGACCACAGCAGACCCAATGGCGGCCATGAGGATTATCACCAAGAAGTTGAATGGGGATAGCACCCCAGTGGTGATGTGCCGAGATGATGTGCGATGTACTTTCTCGGGGCCTTGCCGGGGATATTGAGGGCATTCGCAACTTTTCACTATACACCACGTATTTTCGGCCAAATTGTACCACTACCCCTGGGAACTGCTATTTACTTTTCCCGACGGACCCATTAGACTATACCGAATCCCGTATATTTGACCCAATTCAATACATTTCAAAGGACCCAGAAATGACTAGCCAGATGGACGAGGCGTGCACAACGACCTTCTGTGACGTAGAGAAGATGCTGTATCAGATGTGCTGGAAGTTCGCCAAGCGGTTTGGATTGGACTTTGATGAGTTGGTTGGCGTGGGCCACTTGGCATTCATGCAGACCTACAAAGGGTTCGACCCAACCAGGGGCTGTCAATTCAGTAGCCATTTCTACAACAACCTACGGCATGCCCTGCTGGACTTCTTGACAGCTGAGCAGTTGTCCAAACAGCGGTATCAGGTCAATGATGAATTGACTTGTGGTGTCCCAGATACTCACACCCATCGATTGCAGAATATACTAGCAGGACTGAGCGACGACGCCAGGACCATCGTGATGGCAGTGGTGGAATCGCCTGGGGAGTTAGCAGAGGTGCTGCGGTGTAAGCGACAAGACAAACTTCGCCGGGGACTGTGGCAACATTTCAAGGCTTTGGGCTGGTCGATGGGACGCACTGAGGAGTGCTTTGCTGAGATTCGATGTGCTCTGAACTAAGGAGTGGTCCGGCAATGAAAATGGAGATTAAGCCATTTGACAAGGTAGTTGAAGTGGTTCCATTTCGCCCTGGAATGCCTGTATTTATTCGATATGGTCTGTGGGATAATCGATCCTACAATCATCGCACGGGAGAAAAGGAATTTGGAGTGTCTGTCTATTGTGGTCGAGTGGTTGCTGAATCTGTTGAGCTGGCTGACGATACATCAGTTCAACTGGTTGGTCAGGGGAGATTGGTATTTCCATTGACTGGTGATGTGATTGGATTTGGATCTGATGGGGAACCAATTATTCGTAGGATTCGAGTGGTTGGTGCGGTTGGGATGTCTTTGGGGTGTCGGATTCTATGACTAATACCATAAAACCCTATCCATTCCAGATCGAGTGCCTGGAGGAAATCGAATGGTTTAATGGCAGGGTACTTGTCAGTCTGGATATGGGTCTTGGTAAGACGGCCTGTGCCGCTTGGTATTGGCAGCGGCACAAACAGGATGCCTCCCCGTGTATTGTGGTGTGCCCCGCCTCCGTCAAGTTCAACTGGGAAGTTGAGGTCTGGAAAGCGGCGGGTGTCAAATCCATGGTGCTGGAGGGAACCAAACCACCCAGAGGAAAACTTGTCACCAAAATACCTCCCATCATCATCCTCAATTATGACATCTTGCAATTCTGGGTGCCGTGGCTGAAGAAGCTCAAGCCCAAGATGGTGGTATTGGATGAGGTACAAAACATAGCCAATCCCAAAACCAAACGAGCCAGGGCTGTGAGGAGTCTGTGCCGTGGTGTGGGCAAGCTGCTGGCCCTCAGTGGCACACCCATTCTGAACCGCCCCATCGAGCTGTTCAACCCACTCAACTTGTTGCGGAGGAGTGAGTTTCCTGGTGCATGGAAGTTCATGCAACGATATTGCGACCCTCACTTCACTCCATGGGGCTGGGAATACAAGGGGGCAAGTCATGTAGATGAATTTCACCAGCGTCTGGTGGATTCTTGCCTAGTCCGCCGACGTAAAGTGGATGTGCTGAAAGACCTGCCAAAAAAATCCAGGATTGTAGTGCCATTGCCACTTAGTAGTGTGGCTGAGTACCAGCGAGCTGACAAGGATTTTGTGGCGTGGCTGATGGGCATCGATCCAGACAAGGCCAAGCGGGCAGCCAAAGCAGAGGCCATGACCAGAATAGGCTACTTGCTACGGCTAGCTGCTGAATTGAAACTGCCCTATGTTCACGAATGGATTGCCAACTTCTTGGAGGACACCGATGAGAAACTTGTGGTGTTTGCCGTCCATTGGAAGGTGTTAGAGGAACTGCAATCCAAGTGCAAATACAAATCGGTATTGATCGATGGCTCCATCACAGGTCGAGCCAGATACAACGCAGTCAATCAGTTTCAAACCGATAATAAAGTGAGGGTGCTATTTGGGAACATCAAGGCGGCTGGGGTGGGCATCACCCTCACAGCAGCTCACACAGTTGCCACAGCAGAGATGGCCTGGAGGCCAGCAGATCATGAACAGGCAGACGATAGGTGCTACAGAATTGGCACCACCGAGGAAGTCAACTGCTACTACCTTGTAGCTAGGAATACTGTTGAACAGAAACTGTGTAAGATCATTCAACAAAAACAAGGAGTAGTATCGTCTGTCTTGGATGGTGGCAAAATGCTAGAAGACACCGACATCTACTCACAATTAATTGGCAGTGTGTTCAAAGGAACTTTAGATCATGGACGTGATGGTAAGATACCGTGAGCCTTGGATATTGTTGCGTAATAGGTTTAACAAAGTAATGGAAATTTCCCACGATGTAGAAGAAACCATATGCTTTCTTGATGATGGGGAAGTACCACCTCAGGTTGGAGCTGGTAATATTTTTCACTGCCCCAACGGGG
Organism: Candidatus Pacearchaeota archaeon; assembly: GCA_023228245.1. Next base: position 29,228 of record JALOBN010000032.1, on the reverse strand, counting down.
TCATATTAGTAATTACTCGGGAAAGTCTAACGGGCCATCACTTCATTCATGTGTCTGCCCAAATTGATGATGAATTGCGTAACAGATTCAGATTGCTGAATTTGAATCAGGGGAAGAGCCCTTTAACAGAATTGGTAGAGCAGTCCCAAGCGGCATTCGTGTTTGTAGCTATGATTTCCTTGTCTAACAATCCAAACTCATGGAGTGGGCCAGTCCCACATTGGTATATCCCCATTGGTCAAGTGATTAAGGAGACGCAAAATGCGAAAAGTGGTTGAAGTTCTGATATTAGTTGCTGCCCTGTTAGTGGCAGGTTGGTCACTGCCAATCAAGTCCCAGAAGTCATGCATGTCCTGCAGTGGGACGGGCAACAGTGCTACAGCCTGCTATCCCTGCGATGGCAAGGGAAAGAAGTCAGGATTCCAGTGCAGCTTCTGCAAGGGGACTGGCTGGAACAAGTGCAGCAGTTGTGGAGGCGACGGTGCGCGTTGATTGATCATGAAGATCCAAGCCATCCTCAAGGAATATAAAGTGTCCTATCAGGAAGGTGGCAGTCACCCTCACGTGAGGCCTGGCTGGATAGGGGTTGACTGCCCGTGGTGTGGACGAGGAGCCAACAAGTACCATCTGGGCATCAACCTATCCGGTAGTTTTGCTTCTTGTTGGCGATGTGGGTCCAGGCCGCTGGCTGACGTACTGGTAGAGCTGACCAACCTGCCACCATCCCTCTGCTACGATCTAGTCAAGAGTATTGACAAGGGTGGGCTGGCTCCTCTATCAGAACGTCGCAGAGGTAAATTGGTCATACCCATTGGGGTTGGACCCATGCTGCCAGTGCATAGAAAATACCTGAGCAACCAACGACGGCTTGACCCAGATGAGATAGCACAGCTATGGGGTGTGCAGGGCATTGGTCTAGCTGCTGAATACGCCTGGCGACTCTGGATACCAGTGTATCATTTTGGTGAGGTGGTGAGCTGGACAACCAGGGCAATTGGAACAGGGATGCGATACCTCCACGCCCCACCAGAACAAGAATCAGTGCCCATCAAGTCAGTTCTTTATGGCAGTGACCTTGTGCGGCACGCTGTGATCATTTGTGAGGGGCCTATTGACGCATGGACCATAGGCCCAGGGGCAGTGGCGACCTGTGGGCTAGGATACACACGAGAGCAACTGATAAAGCTAAGTCAGTTCTCGGTCAAGGTGGTATGCTTTGACAGTGAGTTTCAAGCCCAGAAAAGAGCACGTCGTTTGGCTCGTCAGTTGCAGGTGTTTCCCGGCGAGACATACGTGGTGGAGCTGCAAACAGGCAAAGACCCCAACGAGGCAGACCGACGGGAGATAATGGAACTGAGGAAAACATACTTAGAGTAAGTGATGACCGACAATCCAGACTACCGCAAGAAGCAATGGGTGGTTTACCTTGTCAGGTGTACCGACAACTCGTTGTACTGTGGCATCACCAACGACCTAACCAACCGAATTCGGGCACATAACACTGGCACGGGAGCCAAGTACACCAGAGGTCGGGGGCCTGTTGAATTAGTGTGTGCCACAAGACCCATGAGTCACTTTGAAGCTGCCCGGTTGGAATGCCAGGTCAAGACAGCAGTGGACCAGCAGCACAAAATCAATCTGATCAACCAATACGAAGTGCAATGAACGAGGATTTGAAGCAACGGATTGTGAATGCCCCCGTGGGATCGACAGAGCTGCTGGATGCCATAACAGAAGCAGACTCAATTGACCTACCTGAGGTGGACGCACTTCTGGATGCCAAACTGGGATTTGAATTTGCTGTCTGGGGCAATGAGGCATACTGGAAGGCTCTAGCAGGCCCACCCAATCCACTCCATGCTGAGTTCCCAACCCAGCAAATTGTGCGTCAGATAAATGACAGTATCTACAAAGAGGGTAGGGCATCTAAGTCCAAGGGAATCAACAACCCCAGAATTGTGGGCAATCCCATATCCATTGTCACAGACCGCCACCAGAAAGGTGGTGGTGTGTTGTATGAGGACATGTTGGAAGCTGGCTGAAAGGAACAGACCATGAAATTGATAGAAGCTCTCACGGCACTACGCGATGCGAGTGAGGAAGAGGTTCCCATGAACTGTACAAATATTGCCAGACACTTTGGGATGACAAAAGACCCAGATAGCTGCAAGTGGTCTGCTGTTGAGCTGTTGAGCTGAACCTGGACTGAAATACCAAATCCCAAAATGGCATTTGAGTCTAAAGGCACGAAACCCTATAATAGGGTTTAGTAAACCAACCTGCTGATTAGAGCCAGCAGTAATTGGATGGGGGATATAAGGTGCACTCATATTCGGGTATAGAATCAATTCGACATGGTTTCCGTGGAATAGCACCTCCACGTATATCCCCAGGCCGGTCCCCCGCTCTAAAACAAATAGGGGGACCGGCCCTCTTCTTTTACTCACTTTCTGCACTTGCTGGAGGCTGAATAAAGATGACAACAAACCAAGAACCAGACAACAACAACATCATTGACGAGTCAGTGCACAGTCACTACACAGCCATTCCAAACATGGTGATAGACTGTTGCATGGACAAGAGCCTGAGTAAGCACGCGGTCCTCTTATATGTGTGGTACAAACGAGTATGCTGGGAACGGGGCGAGTGCTACCAGTCACTTGAAACCCTCTGCAAGCATCTGTCGATGTCAAAGTCTACACTGCTAAGTGCCCGTGAAGAGTTGAGAAACCACCACTTCATCAAGGTCAACAAGACAGAAAACCAATACGGATCCGAACGTGTAGTGGTCACTATTGCCAACATTTGGATTGAAAATAACAGACACTACAACGACCAAAAACAAATGGTACTAGATAGTACGGGGCCGTACTCTAAAGTACGGCCCCCCGTACCCCAGAGTACGGTATATAATACCTATACTAATGAAGATAAGAAAGACTTTATGTCGCCACCTTCGGATGGCGACGTTATGTGCGTTCCTCCACCTTCCAGACGCAAGCACCTACCGTCCAAATGGGACCAACGTGCAGCAGAAGAATTGAACAGAATTATATCATCAATAATCAAGGTCAACAGCCGGGCAGATTTGAACCAGTGGTCTAAACAATTCTGTCTGATGCGTGAGGTTGACAAGATCGACAAGAAGCTGATCCGTGAAACCATCGAGTGGTATGCCAAGCATATTGGTGAGGAGTATTGTGTAGAGGCGTTCTCAGCTTCATCGTTCAGGACAAAGTTCAAGCAGGGCAAGTTTGCTGGTGCCATGCGTCGTAGCAGGAATGGCGACGGGGACAATACAGACGAACCGGAAATTGAATATGAAATCGTCTCGGTATGATGGAAACGAACTGAGAAAGGTTTTGGCTGGCATGGCCACTGATAGGGTAGTCTGTGCCCGCATAGCCAGCCAGTGGAAGGACGGCGGTCTGTTTGACAATGACTGGGCCAACCTTGTGGGTGGGTGGTGCGTAAAGCATCTGGCCAAGTATGACACTCCTCCCAACGGTCAATTGACGGACATATATGAACGCTGGGCCAACAAGAACGATGTCGATGCCAACACAGCCAAGGGGATTGAGAGGTTCCTGGGTTATGTGTCTGATGATTGGGCCAGTACTGATCCACCATCTAGTGATTACCTGTTGGATGTTGCGGGGTTGTACTTCAATCGAGTGCTGGCTGGCAAGGCAATAGAGGAGGCCACTGAACGACTTGAGGAGAATCTACCAGCTGAAGCCATAGCCACAATGGCCAACATCAACCGGATTGAATTGGGCACTGGTAGCTTGGCCAAACCAGCCGAGGAATACGAACCATGGCGTCAGGCATTCGATACTGATCGCAACAGATCCATGATGTCGTTTTCGGATGGCCTGGATCGATTCTTTGGTGATGCACTGGTTAGAGGCACATTGTGGTCGTTCATGGGGCCAGACAAAACAGGCAAATCATTCTGGCTTCTGGAATTGGCCTACAGAGCCATCAAGGCCCGCTGTCGTGTGGCCTACTTCGAGGCCGGGGACTTGATGCAGGACGAGGTGCTACAGCGTCTAGGTCAGCGGGTGCTACGTAGACCCATGAAGCCCATGCTGTGCAAGTTCCCAACATCCATCAAGAAAAGGATCGATGAAAACAACAAGGAACGGATAGTGGTGGAGACCAAGGATCGCAGGTTCTGGGAGGAATTAACTCCCAGCGAATGCTTCAAGGCATTTCGGAGGGTGTGTAGGGGCAGGGACATGCTGCGGGTGAGTTGTTACCCAAACAGCACAATCAACGTAGATGGCTTGCGGTCAGTGATGACCGATTGGCAGCGGGAGGGTTGGGTGGCGGATGTGATGGTGCTCGACTACGCTGACATCTTGGCCCCACCGTCTGGGACACGTGATCCATTGGAACAGATTGATGAGACCTGGAAGCAACTGCGTCGCATGAGTCAAGAGTTTCATTGTCTGCTGCTGACTGCCAGCCAGTCCAATGCAGGGGCCTACAACAACAGTGGACAGACCTTGACCAGGAAACACTTCAGTGGACGCAAGACCAAGCTGGCTCATGTCAATGGCATGATTGGCATCAACTGTACAGATGCCGAAAAGGATATGGGTGTGCAGCGGTTGAATTGGACGGTGCGGCGTAGTGGGACGTTTCGTGAAAGCAAATCAGTGGTTGTCGCTGGGTGTTTGGATGTGGCTTGCCCTGCGATGGTCAGTATTTTCTGACAAAATCAGGAAAATAGCAAAGATTATTGATGGGGGCGTTATCAGTAATCCGATAATAGGGGTGTAATGGGAGCGTTCCCAGTAAGACATCAATCAATTGAAGGAGAGTAGAGATGCAAGTGACACGTCAAGAGATCGTTGCGTTGGCTGAGAACCTCGGGTACAAAACCGCTAACAAGTGGAACAAGGCTCGCATGGAAGAGAAGTTGTTGACCATTGCCCAGTTGGATCCCGAAGGTGAGGAGGCTGAGGACTTGGAGAACGAGGATCAGAAGAAACTACTGGCCATGATCGTCAAGAACAAGGGAGTTGTGGAAATTGTCAAGGAGAAGGTGGATGACAACGAGGTTGCACCCAAGGTTGGTGACGAGGGAGAAACCAAGACGGCCGAGGAGTTGAACGCCGAGATCAACAAGGCTATTCCTGGCAAGAAGGCTGGCAAGAAGTTGGAGGGCAAGGTCAAGTCCATGAGTCGGTTGGAATCTGCCTTTCTCACGGTGAAGGGGGTCAGTAAGACCAATGTAACCCAATTGATTGAGAAGTCCAATCAATTGTACGTCAAGAACGGCGGCAGTGATAACTTGAAGGAATCCAAGTGGGCGATCAACATTGCCCTGACTGCGGGAGTGTGCTTCGGATTGATCAACGTGGCTGGCGAAGTGGTTTCCCCAGCGTCAGTGGAGTAGGTTGCGTGAGCAACAACGACAAACACTACCGTGCGGCGGTGGGCATTAGAGGCGATTGTCTCTATTGCCCACTGCCGTTTTCTATTGACAGTTACTGGAACTGCGAAATAGACTGCCATCATTGTTACCTGAGGAGATTGAACAGGACTTGGGGCATGGATCTTCGACCAGCTGATCCAGATGAAGTTGGTCAAAAGTTGATGAATGGTTTGAAAAATCCCAACCCCCAAACGTCGTTGGCTTGGGCGATGAAACTCAAGAAGACATTGCGTTTGGGTAACAAGACAGATCCATACCAACCGGCTGAGTTGATTCATAGAGTGTCTAGAAGGATTCAGTTGCTGTTGGTCAAATTGAATTGGTCTTATGTGATTCAAACCAAATTCCTCGACAACCTATCTGAGGATGACGAGGTAATGTCTAAGGCTAGTGAGTTGGGAATCCTGACGATTATGCCGGTCATCACTCCAGGTGCGGAGAGTGACAGAGAGGTGCTGGAACGAGGTAGGACTACTCCTATAGACGTTAGGCTGAAACTCATTGAGTCATGGATCAGGCGTGGGTGGAATGTAGGAGTGAATGGTGAACCATTCATACCAGGGTATCATACGCCGGGTATGTTTCGGGACATGCTGAAGAGGCTGAAGGCTGCTGGAGTGAGGAGTTATAACACCTACAATCTTCACATGAATGATCACGTGGCCAAGAGATTTGTGGAGATTGGGCTGGATTTGGAGCGCATATGGGAGCACAATCAAGACAAAATATGGCGTCCCATTCAAAGAGATCTATGCAACATTGCCGCAGAAGAGGGCATGGTGTTGGGGTGTCCAGACTTCGTGAATGTGAATCCTGATTGGAGAGCCCGATCTAACACATGTTGCGGCATCACGGTGCCGAATCCGTCTCGGTACAATGCCCACTTTTGGAGGCATTTGGTTCAGAAGGGGGTTGACCGTGATGGGGTATTGGCTAAAACATGGGAGGGTATTGGTGACAAGGCCCAAGGAGAGAGAATAGTTATGGGGGATGGTACTTGCGATTTCTTCACTTTGCGGGATGCTGGGCTATGATTCGATTGGCAGAATACACTCCGGTGGAAGTGATTGAATTGCGAGGTAGGCAAGTTCATGTTAAGCGTGAAGATAAGTGTTGTGATTTACCTGCCCCTCCATTTAGCAAGATGCGGGGGTTGTTGCGTCACATGGAGAGTCTGGTGGATCAAGGGATACGCACCGTGGGGTATGTTGAGACATCCGTGAGTATGGCTGGTTGGGGTGTGGCTTATTGCGCAAGGTACTTGGGAATACGCAGTGTGATATTTGCCCCAACTTTCAAGAAGCCGTTGGATCTGTATTTGTATTGCTCAGACATGTGGAAACAATTTGATGCTGAGATAATACCCATACGTCCCGGCATGGCCCGAGTTGCCTACAATGTAAATAGAAAGGTACTGTTCAAGAATTACAATCATTCCTACATGTTGGATCTTGGGTTGCCCTTAGTGGAAACGATTGAAGAGACATCAAAGCAGTGGCGAATGACCATGGCTGAGATTCGTCCGGCAATTACGGTGGTGTGCGTAGGTAGTGGTACAGTATGTGCTGGCATACTCAGTGGTTGGTCTAACGGGGATGGCAGGGTTGTGGGAGTGATGAGTCGGGACGGGCACATTCAAGGCAAGCAGCGAAAGATAGAGACCAAATCGGGAAGGGTGTGGGGAGGGTTTTTTGGATCATGTTTGAAATTGGTAAATCCGGGTTGGGAGTATTCTCAACCAAGCGCTTATCCCATACCTTTTCCCACCCATAGCTATTATGACGCCAAAGCGTGGGAGTGGCTAGCAACGCACGTAGAAAGTATGAATGGTACTGTGTTGTTTTGGAACATAGGAAGAGAGGTTTCCCAATTGGAGTTGGAATCATGGCGTACTCAAACAGACAAGTGACGAGAGAGAAGATTCTATGGGCAATCAATCGCTATCGCCCGTTTGGCAGGGGCATCAGCACTGATGATTTGATTGTTGCTACAGCCACCGCCAAATTGAAAGTACGTAGAGGCCGGATAATGGTGACACTCAAGAGTAACAACAAGGTACTGTACGATGGTAGAAACTATGTGGGCAGTGGAAAAGAAAGCAATTGGATGTTCCTTCGTTGGATTGAGCAGCATTCCGATGGCAAGGGATTGGTAGCTGAGGGCAAGTTCAATATACCAGATGTCGTTGGATTGTTGGAGGATAAGCATGAGTGATTATTATGCTCTGAGGGATCAGATTGCAAAGATGGTGCCCCGCACATTGCCTTTGGTGCGAGGGGGGTCAAAGCAGTCTGTTCAAGAAAAGGGACGCAAGAAGGGATACAAGGAATTCAAGTTGTCTGATGGCCAATGGGCCAGCAGTGAGCGGTTGTTGAAGGCTGATGAGATTGGGAGTTTTGTGGAGGTCAGTTGCCGAGCGGCGGCATGCCCCATGCCTCTCAATATGGATGTGTACGACAGTTTGAAGTGCCCGTTTGGTTGCAAGTATTGCTTTGCTGATTCATTTCGGGGCACTCTGTACACTGCCTTCTTCGACAACGCTCGGACTGTGGGATTGCGCCATTGTAATGTAGATTACTGCAAGAGTGAGTTGGATAAGTTGATGGGTTTTCGGGGGAAGTCATTGGATATGTTGAGTGGGGGCAGCCCAAACAAGGAAGTCAACAAAAGGGTGGCCCGTGTCAGTGCTTCTGGTAAGAAGTATGCTTCCAGAGGTGGGCGGCAGGAATGCACTGGCGGACTTCAGGCAGCCTTACAACGTGCTGTTGCGGCTGAAATCCCAATGAGATTGGGTATTCGGTTTGAGGACTTCTTGCCGATAGAGAGGAAGTTGGGAATCAGTTTGCAGATGTTGGAATACTTGGCAGACCAATCCTATCCAACTATGATCAATACCAAGAGTGACGTGGTTGGATATGATAAATATGTGGAGGCATTGGCTCGCAACCAAGGCAAGGCGGCAGTTCATATGACCTTGATCAGTAGCAACAATGCTTTGCTGAAAGAGCTAGAGCCAGGGGCTCCATCCTACGATAGACGTATTTGGGCTATGAAACAGCTTTCCTCCGCTGGGGTGAGAGTGGTGGCTCGCATTGAGCCTTTCCTGGTTTTCTTGAGCGACCCTCCGGATGAAGTGGATCGTTATATGGCTGACCTCAAGGATGCAGGTGTGAGTCATTTGACCTTTGATACATACAGTTGGACGGCCAAGAATCCTGGAATACGTCAGTCTTTCTTTGACATGGGTTTGGATTGGGAGAGGTTGTTTTTGTTGGGTTGCGACAGTCAGGGGCTGGGGTCGCTGCTGATGGGTGAGTTCATGTCCATGTGGAGGGAACATGGCTTCAGCTGCTCCTCGTTTGATATGGGTAATGTACCGGATAATGATCAATCTGTGTGTTGTGAGGTGGGTGATTGGTTCGAGGGCGGAATGAATTGGGGTTGCACGGTGATGGCAGCCCGGTTTGTGAAAGACCGTGGGATGACGCCATCCACATGGGGGGATTTCAAGTCGTGGGTAGAAGCCAAGGGAGGGTTTCTATCTGATGGTCTTGAGTTGGAAGTCCATCAGCTGTGGAATGCTGATGGTACAAGCGAGGCCTATAGTCAACAGTGGGCGCGTGGCTTAGAGGTTGTTGGCACAAACCAGGATGGGTTGATTTGGCAATTTGACGACAGCGATTTCAGAAAGGAATTGGTGCGATGAAAATAGCCCCACGGGTAGAGTCTATGTTTGCTCAGGCCGCAGGATTGCACCAGAGTGGTAGGTTGAAGAATACCATTTATGCCATCGGATCCAATGTATTCATATTCAATCAGGATCACACTGTGCTGATTAGGTTCACACTCCGACCGGAGGAGGCTCCTTTTGCTCATCCCATTAGCTTTGACGCCGCTGATTATGACAGCAACAAGCTTCGAGAGCATAATGGATTTGTGGAGTTTGTTCAGAAGGAATCAGGATTCGTTCGCATCAAGAGTTGTCGAGCCCCCAAGTTTTCTCCCGAGGAGATTGTGGGTATCTTCAAGGGCTTTGGCAAGCCCAGCGGCACGGGGGTTTTCTTGAACAAGAGCATTCGGGCATTGCTTAATGAGGAACTGTCCCACATTGAGTTCAGCAGTCGAAAAGGCAAGTTGGTGATTGCCCAACGAAACATTTACAATGGGTCGTTGATTCAGTTGGAACGGGATGGATCGTCTGGGGGATTGGGGCTGTTGACTGAGGAATTGGAGGACTTTGGGCCATTAGGCATTCGCACAGATGACTTTATGTCGTTGTTCTCGTTTGCAGACGCTTTGACTCTTTGGTTTGGGGCTGATAACGTGGTTCATTTCAGTTCCAGCAACGACAAATTGAAGATGCTGGGGGTATTGAGCAGGTGTGTGTACGATAATCTAGGTGGGGAGATTATCAAGGACAAGGAGACCAAATAGATGGGAGGCAAAAGCAGAAAGAGCGGCGGGGTGAGCCGTCGGTTGATTGATCGGTTGATTAAAGAGAAAGGCAGTGGGCCAAAGTCCGACAGCAAGAAGGATGGAGCAAAAGCCAATGAGTCAAGATCAACGGGATTTGGCATTTCCGATCGCACAGTATCTGGACAGGATGAGGGTGTTGGGGGTTGATCCCAATTTCTTCATGAGTGCTGAATACCTATATCACAAGGGGGTGGCACCACTAAGCCTGCCAAATGGTGTTTGGGGTTTGGTGGAGTATGGGGAGTATGGTTGGTTTTTGCCTCCGTTGGATGGCTTGGGTCATTTGTTCCCGGCACGTAAAGTGTATGCAGGACTGCCAAACATCACAGGTACGGAGTTTTTGGATTACCAATTCATTTATGACCCCAATAGATTCTTGGATTTGTCTGGGCACCATTGGTCTACGTTCCGAAAGAACATAAGGAAGTGGCCCAACAGGGTAGGTACTCCATATTCCTACAGACCTTTGATTGAGGGGGTACATGAAGATCAAGTTGCTGATCTGTTGGAGGTTTGGGCGAAGGGCGATACAATTCATGATCCAGAGACAATGTCTCGGATTGCTTTGTTTGGTCAACATCGTTGGGGGTTGTTTTCTGATGAGAAGTTGGTGGGACTGAATGCCTGCGATCTGAATTGGAAGTACATCAATTTCAGAGTGTGTATTGATTCTGGAGAACCGTTCATTCAGGAGTATCTGCGCTATTGCTTTTACACCAGTGACTTTGTTCAGGAGTCCAATCGTTTGGTGAATGATGGTGGGTGCTTGGGCCTGGCTGGGTTGGAGCAATTCAAGATGAAGCTAAACCCATTGCGTATAGACCAAATATATAGCAGTAATGGCAGTAGTGGAGGAATGGAATGACGCTGTATCGTGAGTTTTTGGAGCAGAAGAGTCAGGTGGGGAGTCCTCATGGATTCAAACCCATTTGGTTGCCTGATTTCTTGTTTGGGTTTCAGCAGAAGTTGACTGATTGGGCAATACGTCAGGGCAGGGCTGAAATATCGGCGGATTGTGGTTTGGGAAAGACTCCAATGGAATTGGTGTGGGCTTCCAATGTTGTGCAGAAAACCAACAAATCTGTATTGCTTTTGGCTCCATTGGCAGTATCGGAGCAGATAGTTCGGGAGGGGGATAAGTTTGGTGTTCCTTGTTTTCGCTCTCGTCAGGGAAAGTTACCCAACAAACCAACAATTGTGGTGACTAATTATGAAAGGTTGGGATACTTCAACCCATCCGATTTCTCAGGGGTGGTATGCGATGAGAGCAGCATCCTGAAGAACTTCAACGGGAAAACGAAGTTCAAGTTGACGGAGTTCATGAGAGTAATGCCGTATCGGTTGCTTTGTACGGCAACAGCTGCTCCTAACGATTACTTTGAATTGGGTACGTCATCCGAGGCATTGGGTTACTTGGGATTTCATGACATGCTGTCGAGGTTTTTCAAGGAGGATGACGTGAAGGATTTCTTGGGATGGGGAAGGAAAACCTACAGGTTTCGGGGGCATGCCGAGCGTCCGTTTTGGAAGTGGGTGTGTTCTTGGTTGCGAGGTTGTCGCAAACCGTCCGATTTGGGATTTTCTGACGATGGTTTTGTTTTGCCTCCGTTGGTGGAGGAAGAGGTGGTTGTGGAATGTAGCAAACCCAAGCCAGGAAGATTCTTTTGTTCCCAGAACAGAACCTTACAGGAACAACGAGACGACAGAAGGGGGACTATAAGAAGTCGATGTGAAGTGGCTGCGGATAGAGTCATTGGGAACGACGGGCCGTCTGTAGTTTGGTGTTTCTTGAATGATGAAGCTGATTTGATGGAGAAGTTGGTGAAGGGATCGTTGCAGGTCAGTGGGGGTATGCCAGATGACGTGAAGGAAGAACGGCTGCTGGACTTTCAATCTGGTAAATTGAAAGTGTTGGTAACCAAACCAAAGATTGGGTGCTTTGGATTGAATTGGCAGCATTGTCATAATGTAGTTTATTTCCCCTCACATTCGTGGGAGCAGTATTACCAATCGGTACGACGTTGTTGGAGGTTTGGTCAGAAGAGTTCTGTGGGTGTGTCAATTGTTACCTCAAATGGGTCTAGTGGGGTGTTGGACAATTTGAGGAGAAAGTCGAAGCAAGTGGATAGGATGTTTGGTTCTTTGATTGCTAATATGACGCAAGCAATCCAAATAGATCCAGACACCGTATTTCCAGAGGAAGAAAAGGTGCCGTCATGGCTGTGATTTCTCAGAAAGTTGGGGATGAGTTTGCAATATACAACGGCGATTGTTGTGAGATATTGCCAACCGTTCCAGACAACTCTGTTCATTTGTCGATTTACTCACCACCGTTTGCTGCCGATGGTGGAGGTTGCCTATATCATTACTCCTCTTCTCCAAGGGATTTGTCCAATTGTCGTACGCATGAGGAGTTTTTTCAACATTACAAGTTTGCGGTTGAGCAAATCCATCGAGTGACATTAGAAGGAAGATTCAGTGCGGTTCATTGTATGGACATACCCAGGAAAGGTGAGCGGGGATTGATCGATTTCCCTGGTGAGATAATACGGCTGCATGAGAGTTGCGGTTGGTGGTTTTGGGCTCGTCATTTTGTGTGGAAAGAGCCCTTGGGTGTTCGCAATAGAACAATGGCGCGGGGATTGGCCCACAAGACGGTCATAGATGATTCATCGTTGTGCGATGTGGCTTCTGCTGATTGTGTGTTGCTGTTTCGTAAGAAGGGGGACAATTCAATTCCCATTGCTCATAAAGAGGGACTCATGGATTATGCTGGTGCTAGGAAGGTTCCTTATGAATTACTTCAATATCGGAATTGGAAAGGACTTCAACGGGAGAATAGGTTATCTCATTGGATTTGGAGGCAATATGCGTCAGCTTTCTGGGATGATATTCGGATTGATCGAGTGCTTCCATTCAAGGAGGGTAAAGAGGACGAGGATGAGCGACATATGCATCCATTGCAATTGGATGTGATTGATCGTTTGTTGGTACTACGATCCAATCCGGGAGAAGTGGTACTGACTCCATTTATGGGAGTTGGTTCAGAGGTATACGAGGCGTTGTCAATGGGTAGGAAGTCGGTAGGGGTGGAATTGAAGAAGTCCTACTACTGTCAGGCCCTTAAGAATCTGAAATCGTTGGGACGTGGCAAAATCGCCAGTTTTGGATTGTGATGTGTAACTAGGGAGGGTAGCAAGATGCTATTGTTGAGTAGGAAGAAAAACGAGAGCATTGTCATCAACGATGACATTACGATCGTAGTCGTGGAGATCCGCGGGGACAAGGTCCGCCTAGGCGTTGAAGCGCCCAAGGAGGTTCCGGTCCACCGTCGCGAGGTGTTCGACGCCATTCACCGATTTGAAGAGGAGAAGAAAAGTGCTGATCAATCGTAAGTCGTTGTTGACTCAACTGATGGCTGTGTTTCCTGGACTGTCGTCCAAGGAAGTCATAGAGCAGTCTGGGTCTTTTGTGTTTCAGGATGGTCGGGTCACCACGTTCAATGATGAAGTGGCTTGCTCCATTGAGTGCAAGTTGGGTATCACAGGTGCTGTGGTTGCAGACCCGTTGTTGGCTCTGCTTCAGAAGCTGGACGAAGATGAAATAAGCATCGAGCAATCTGATGGTGAACTTCTTGTCAAGGCCGGAAAGCGAAAGGCAGGAATACGGATGTCTGCGGAGATCACTTTGCCAGTGGACGGCATTGAGAATCCAGACAAGTGGATCAAACTACCAAAGGAGCTATCCGACGCCATCGGTATTGTTCAGGGGTGTGCTAGCAATAACGAATCAGAGTTTGTACTGACTTGCATTCACCTGCACCCCAAGTATGTTGAGGCTGCAGACCAATTTCAGATAGCTCGATACTCGTTGGTCACGGGGTTGGACGATTCCATTTTGGTTCGCAGGTCGGCCATGAAGAGTGCTATGGGTATGGGTGTGACGGAATTGAGTCAGACCGAGAACTGGCTTCATTTTCGCAATTCTGCGGGATTGACAATCAGTTGCCGCAGGTATAACCGAGCATATCCCAGTTTGGACAAATACCTTGAGGTGGACGGGGTCGATGTCTACTGGCCGGAGGGCTTGGGGGAGGCCATTGACAAGGCCAAGATATTCAGCAAATCTGACGATGACAACCTAATCACTGTGGATTTACGCAGTGGTAAAATGAAGATGACTGGGAGAGGCCCTCATGGATGGTACAGTGAGGTTCAGAAGGTTGAAGGATATGACGGCGGAGACGTTCAATTTACCATATCCCCCAATTTGTTGTTGGAGCTTCCCAAAAGATCCAACAAGTGTGTGATTGGGGAAGGTCGATTGAAATTGCAATCGGGGAAATGGGTGTGCGTGTTTTGTACAGTAGTTGAGGACAAAAACAATGACTCTTGACAGTTCCCTCTACGCCATTATTCGTTGGAAGCATAATATGGCCCGCCGTGGATGGCCCAGACACGAGGTGCGTCCTATAGCTGGTTTGGAAGATGATAATCGGTACGATGTGGTGGATAGGAATCTACCATTCAAGGAAGCGTGGGCAAAGAAGACTGAACTTGAGAATCCAAAGGAGGAATAACTTGCACGTTGGATTCTTCTCACTATCTACTGTCGCTGAGCCCGAGCGTGTTCCTACCATAGCTCGTTGTGGGCTGTGCAAGCTGAACAAGGGTTGCAAGTCCCCAAAGATGCCAGTAACAGGAAAGGGCCGACGAAAAGTTCTGGTCGTTGCTGAGGCCCCTGGCGAACAAGAGGATGAGGAAGGAACCCAACTCATCGGAAAGAGTGGGCTGTATCTACGTGAGGTTCTGGATGAGATTGGCATCAGTTTGGACAAGGACTGTTGGAAGACCAATGCTGTGATCTGTCGCCCACCAAAGAACATGGTAGACGATGTTCACATTGAATCATGTCGGCCCAATCTGAACAAGGCTATCAAGGAATTGAACCCCATCACTATCATCTTGCTGGGTGGGTCGCCGGTCAAGTCCCTCATTGGTCAGCTTTGGAAAGCAGGGGAAGCCCCTGGAGGGATTGGTCGTTGGGCTGGTTGGCAGATACCGTCGCAGCAATTGAATGCATGGATTTGTCCAACCTTTCATCCAGCATACCTGCTGAGAAAACACGATACCGCTTTGGACCTATGGTTCAAGCGTCATTTGGAATCAGCCTTTGTATTGGAAGAACGTCCCTGGACTGATGGGGTGCTTGATCTAGCAAAGCAGGTGGAGTGTGTGTACGAGGCAGACAAGGCAGCCAAGATACTGAGAAGGATGACGGAGCGGGGTGGGACTGTAGCGTTCGATTACGAGACCAACATGCTGAAGCCCGATCATAGGGATGCCCAGATTGTGTGCTGTTCAGTGTGTTGGGAGGGCAAGAAGACCATAGCATTCCCCTGGCATGGCGAAGCAATCAAAGCAATGGAGGAACTGCTGATAAGCCCCATCGCAAAGATCGGGGCCAACATCAAGTTTGAGGAGCGATGGACTCGCAAGGAGTTTGGACACGGTGTTCGCAATTGGGTGTGGGATGGGATGGTTACATCTCACGTGCTTGACTATCGACCATTGATTACGTCGGTGAAGTTCCAGTCATTTGTGTTGATGGGACAGGCTGGATATGACATGGTTGTGGGTCCATACCTTCACTCCGATGGGGGTGGGTACAAGAAGAACAGAATCAAGGAATTGGATTTGGGCACGCTGTTGGTGTACAACGGCATGGATTCGATTTGTGAGTATCTCGTTGCCCAGAAGCAGATGAAGGCCATGGGCCACCAGATTAGCCCCTAATGCCTTCAAACAGTCCAGGATGGTATAAGTTACCAAGAACCAAAAGAAACACGTTAGGGGCGACCCTAGGCGACGACAGGTGGGTGTTATGGTAGCCACGCCTTCTAAAGAAGCCCTTAAGCTGTTCCAAGACGGTTGTCTGGCCCTTGCCGTGCTGGAATCCAATGGGATTTGCATGGATGTGGAACGAATAAATCGAACCATAGACGAAGTGGGTGTTCAGATTGAGGATTTGACAGGTGAACTGAAAACAGATGAGGTCTGGAAGACATGGAAGAGGCGATGGGGCGATAAGTCCAATCTAAGTAGCCGTTCCCAACTGGCTAGTATTCTATTCAAGGAGATGGGATACGAATCCAAACACGCTACCAAGACCGGGCGGGACAAGGTGGACGTGGACGCACTTGAGGGAATTGATTTGCCATTCGTCCAGAAGTGGATTCGAGTGGAGAAACACAAGAAGCTGCGTAGCACTTATTTGGTAGGCATTCGACGTGAGGTGTGTGATGGGTTGCTCCACCCATCGTTCAATTTGCATCTCACCAGGACGTATCGAGGAAGTTGTGACAGTCCCAATTTCCAGAACATTCCAATTCGTGACCCAGAGATTGGTGGGATGATCCGTAGGTGCTTTATTCCACGACCAGGGCGGGTGTTGGTGGAGGTGGACTATTCGGCTCTTGAATTTCGCATAGCATCGTGCTTCTGGTCGGATCCAGCCATGATCAGGTATGCCAGTGATTCAACCCTGGATATTCACAGGGACATGGCTGCCGAGTGTTACAAGATGCCCGTGGAGCAGGTAACAAAGAAGCCCAGATTCTATGCCAAGAATGGGTTTGTCTTTCCTGAACTTTACGGCTCCTACTATTGCAATGTGGCCAGGGAACTTTGGAACGCCATTGAGAGTGCTGAATTGACTACGGCTGATGGTGTTGATCTTTTCAAGCACCTTCGACGTGCTGGTATTTCTGAACTTGGAGCCTGTGACTCCCACGACAAGCCGGTCAAGGGGACATTTGAGCATCACATCTGTCAGGTAGAGAAGCGATTCAATGAGAAGTTTCCAACATGGAGTAGGAAGAAAGACGAGTGGTTGAAGCTGTACCAGAAGCGTGGTTGGTTTCGGACCATGACTGGGTTTGTGTGTGCTGGGGTGTTCAGCAGAAATGAGTTGTACAACTATCCAGTGCAGGGGCCAGCGTTTCATTGTTTGCTGTGGTCGTTGATCCAGTTGGTGAAGCAAATCAAGAAACGAAAGATGCAGACTTTGGTGGTGGGGCAGATCCATGATAGCATCTTGGCCGATGTACCTGAGGAGGAGTTGGATGATTATCTGCAAATGGTCAAGCAGATAATGACCGTAGACGTGAGGGACCATTGGGCGTGGATTGTGGCTCCACTCGGTGTAGAGGCTGAGGTGACAAGGACAAACTGGTTTGAAAAGAAAGCAGTTGAAATCAAATGACAGATGAAAATGAGAACGATGGCCAGGAGCTGTACAAGAAGCACCGACCAACCAAGTTAAGTGAGCTGGTGGGTCAGGACGACGCTGTTCGTATGCTGAGGCAGATGGGGAAGGACAACAAGATTCCTCATTGTGTTCTGTTCACTGGTCCGAGTGGTTGTGGCAAGACTACCATCGCTCGGATATTGAAAAGGTTGTTGGATTGCTCTGACACAGACTTCAGTGAACTGAACATCGCCGACGTTAGAGGAATCGATACCATTCGGGACATACGCAACAGAATGCACTTATCGCCTATGGGTGGCAAGACACGCATTTGGCTACTCGACGAATGCGCTAGGGCAACTGTGGATGCGCAGAATGCCTTGCTCAAGATGTTGGAGGACACTCCGTCCCATGTCTACTTCTTCTTGGCAACCACTGAGCCCCAGAAGATGCTCAACACCATCAGGACCAGGGCCACGGTCATCACTATGCATGCCTTGAAAGACACGGAGATGAAGTACTTGTTGATCGATGTGGCTGAGAAGGAGAGTTTCAAACTCAGCGAGGAAGTTCTGGACCGTATTATTGAAGTCGCAGAAGGCAGCCCACGCAAAGCCCTGGTCCTGCTGAATCAGGTAGTGGGACTGGTTGGCGAAGAGGAGCAACTGGCCGTGGTGATGTCCGGGGTTGCAAGTGCTGAATCCATTGAGCTGTGTCGAATACTATTGAGTGGCAAGGCACAATGGTCGTCCGTGGCCAAGATACTCAAGGCTCTGCAAGACGATGCTGAGGGAGTTAGGCGGCACATCTTGGCCTATGCGACATCAGTGTTGCTGAACAGTGGATCAAGTCGAGCATATGATGTGGTTTGCTCATTTGAGCGTGACTACTTTGCCAGTGGCAAGGCTGGTTTGGTGGCGTCCTGTTTCGAGGTGGTTGGTATGGGCACAAAGAAGTCCCGATAATAGGGCAGGAGGTAAGACAATGAAAGACCGCAAAGAGATTGAATCCGAACTGCATCCAGACCCCAATGAGCTGGATCGGGAGTGGGTGAACCAGCCACGATTGCGATTTCGGTATGGTGCCAGGTTGGCCGAGGCACGCAAGCTGTTGTCAGAGGCCAAGGCAGATATGGAGCTGACCACTGCTGAGTTGGAGTTGACCATACGCTCCGATCCATCCAAGTTTGGATTGGACAAGGTCACCGAGGCGGCAATCAAGGCCACAGTGTTGCAGCAGGACGAGTACACTAACGCCAAGAAGGTCACCATACAAGCCCAACACGATGTGGATGTGTTGGATGCTGCCGTCTCAGCCGTTGATCACCGGAAGAAGGCACTGGAGGATCTGGTGGCATTGTTCTTGGCAGGCTACTTCGCCAAGCCGAGGGCACCCGAAGGTGCCAAGGAGAAAATGGAGGAGGTGGAGAAACAATATGTACGCAGGCGGGGCCGGGACTGAGAGAGGTGAATTGTGGGCATTTTGCAAACTATTGGAATTGCATCTTTGATTGTGTTTGTGTTACTGCCCATCGTGGTGTTTCTTACTGTGAAGATGGGAGTGATTGCGTTCTATCGTGGTCGTGAGTTTATTGAAAGACAGAAAGGAAAACGCTAATGGTTCGAGAGAGAGAAAGTCGATCTGATCGCCAGAGGGCGGGTTCAAGCCAACGTGATGCTAAGCATCGTGCTGGTGGTGACTGGACTACCTTGACAATCCCCGATGGGATTGAGATCTTTTCTCCCAAGGAAGGGACAGTCCGGTTTGACATCGTTCCTTTCGAGGTTGGCAAGAACAATCCCTATGCCAAACCGGGGGAGTGGTATTACGAGCGGACCTATTACACTCACAGCCGAGTGGGTCCGAACAATGAGAGTTATGTTTGCCTGGCTAAGACCGCCGGAAAGCCGTGCCCCATCTGTGAGTATCGGGCCAAGTTGGCATCCGATCCTGATGAGGGCAACGAGAAGCTCATCAAGTCACTGAAGCCGAAGGAGCGGCAGTTGTTTCTGATTCACGTGGTGAAACGTGATGAGGATAGTGGCAAGGTAATGCTGTACGAAAGCAGCTTCCATACGTTTGGAAAGCTGCTGGACAAGAAGCGGCAGGATGCTGAAGAGGACGAGCCACACATCAGCAACTTCGATGACGAGAAGGCTGGTGCTACTCTCAAGGTGAGTTACTCCGAGGAGGACGCTGGAGGCTACACGTTCCTGGATGCCTATTCCATTGAGTTCAAGCCCAGACCGAATGGACTGGACTCAGAGTTGATGGACCACGGCATTTGTTTGGATGACGTGGTGAAGCTGCTTCCATATGACGAGCTCAAGCGGCTGTTCCTCCAAGAGCCCACCAAGGACGATGATGACGACGATGAGCCCAAGAAGCCCGCCAAGTCATCCAAACCCAAGGACGATGATGACGATGACGATGACGAACCTCCCAAGAAGGCCACTAAGGCTGATGGTCCGGAATTGGAGGAAGGACAAGAGGTCCGTCACCGTCAGTTTGGGGTGTGTGAAATCGTCCGCATCAACGACGATGGCTCATTGTTGCTGAAGAACGACGAGGGCAAACGGTTCAAGGGAGTGGACCCGAAGAACGTGCGTCCATTGGTGGACAAGCCCAAGTCATCCAAGGCCAAGCCTAAGGATGATGATGACGACGATGATTGGGATGATGATGACGACGAGCCGGCACCATCCAAGAAGTCCAAGGCCAAGCCTAAGGATGATGATGATGACGACGAACCATCCAAGAAGACCAAGCTCAAGGATGATGATTGGGACTGATGCGCTCGTGTGAGAACGAGGAGGAGCCGCAGCACAATGGCAGTGCGGGGCACAGTGTCCAGGTGATGGTTCAAATCCATCCGGTTCCTTTTGGAGGTGAACGTGATGGGAACAAAACAGACAAAAGAGTTTCTGCGACCCAAGAAGATCAAGTTGCCCATGGAGGGCATTGCCCTCAGTTCTGGCAGTTCCATGCTGAACTTGGGATGCACTGGTAAGATTGACGGGTGTTTCCTTCCTGGTCACTACTATTTCTTGGTGGGCAGCTCAGATAGTGGCAAGACGTTTTTGTCGCTAACCTTGTTGGCCGAGGCTGCCGCAAACCACGCCTTTGACAATTACCGATTTGTTTATGATGCCCCTGAGGGTGGAGCACTGATGGACATCCGTCGGTTCTTTGGCATCAAGGTAGCCGAGCGATTGGAACCCCCAGAGGTAGACGAGGATGGTGCTGCCCGGCACAGTGAGACCAGTGAGGAGTTCTACTATCACGTAGATGATGCCCTGAAGGGAAAGCGGCCTTGCATCTACATTCTTGACAGTCAGGATTGTTTGAGCAGCAAGGCAGAAATTGAGAAGTTCAAGAAAACCAAGTCTGCTTTTCGTAAGGGAACGACAAAGGATCAGGCCGGTAGCTACGGGGATGGGAAAGCCAAGTCCAACTCGGCCAATCTACGTAGGCTTATGGGTCCACTGGCCAGGACTGGTAGCATATTGATCATCATCAGTCAGGAGCGGGACAGCTTCGACATGTTTGAGAAGGCAACTCACAGTGGTGGTCGGGCCTTGAAGTTCTACGCCACTTTGCAGTTGTGGTCCACTTGTGCTGGGAAGATCAGTAAGACGGTTATGGGCAAGCCGCGACAGTTGGGTGTGAATTGCAAGGTTCGGGTGAAGAAGAACCGAGTGACTGGCCGGGATCGGACTGTGATAATCCCCATCTACCACAGCTATGGAATTGATGACGTTGGTGGTATGGTGGACTACTTGATTGCCGAAGGGGTGTGGAAGGAAACTGATGGCAAGGTCAAAGTGACTGGTCTGGGACCAGACTGGCCATCGGGCAGGAGGGAGAAGGTCATCAAGCGAATTGAGGATGAGGAACTGGTTGAGGATTTGAAGGAGTTGGTGGCAGTCACTTGGCAAGACATCGAGGATGCTTGCGTGGTGGAACGCAAACGGAGGTATGAATGATGGTAGATTTGGAACTAGCTCAGACTGTAGTTGATTACATGAATGATCTGTCCAAACGCGATCGTCAAGCAGTGGCAGCCTTGATTTCAAATAGGGTGCCTTGCAATCAAGATATTTCAAATCACCCAACGTGTCAGGTTGTTCAGCAGTGTGGTGGATTCAGTGTTGGTCTGCTTGGGATTCTGAATGGGCTGTGTGGCATCTACAATGACGGACCCAGAAAAGGATATGGTCCTGTTGCTGCTGAATTTGATTCAGTTGGGGAAGGCCGTGAATTGGTTGGGTTTCGTGTACTGAGGAACGAATGAACAAGCCTCCACTTCTAATCATTGACGTGTCTGCAGTGGCCTATGCTGCATTTCATGTGATGGGTGACCTGTCATTTGAGGGCATTAGGACCGGGGTGGTGTTTGGGATGCTCCGGACCATTGTGGATTTGCAGGAACTTTACTCAACCAACCGGGTGGCATTTTGCTTTGATCGAGGAAGTGACAATCGACAGTCCATAAGCAAAGTCTACAAAGCAAACAGGCATAGTGATTTGGACGAGGAGCAACGACAAGCCTACCGCAATTTGTCCAACCAACTATTTCGATTGAGGACCAAGCTATTGCCTATGGCCGGTTTCAAGAATCTGTTCTGGCAGGATGGATACGAGGCCGATGACGTGATTGCTAGTGTGTGTCGGAATGTTCCCAGGGGAGAAATGGGCATCATAGTCAGTAGCGATGCTGATTTGTTGCAGTTGCTTGTGGATGATAGGGTTATCATTTGGCATTTGAAACGCAAGTCCCCAATCACAGCCAAGAAGTTCCGGGAGGAATGGGGCATTGATCCATTCATGTGGTCTGATGTCAAAGCCATCGCAGGTTGCAATGGTGATAATGTAATTGGGGTTGAAGGGGTGGGGGAAAAGACAGCCGCCAAGTTTCTGAGAGGGGAATTGAAGGAAACCACAAAAGCCCATCAAGCAATTGTACTGAACAACAATCGATACAGGGAGAACTTGAAGCTGGTGCGGTTGCCCTTCGAGGGCACTAAGAAGTTTGAGGTGGTGGAGGATGAGGTGGATGGGCACCGATGGGAGGGGTTGTGTGATCGATTGGGATTGAAGACCCTGAGGGGTCGTTTTGTTGGATACTCACAACAAGGAGATCAGTGATGGCAGAAGACAAGGACGAAGAATTGGACGACGAAGAGGAGGAGGATGACCTCGACGAAGAGGAGGAGGATGACCTCGACGAAGATGATGAGGACATGGACGAAGACTACGATGATGAAGAGGACGAGTAGTTGAGGCAACGAACGCACGGTGGTGAGTGGTGTGGGATCATGGACATGATCAAGCAGTCGAGTCATGCCCTCACCACCGTCGTTTTGTTGAAGATGGGAAATCAAGCAAGAGGGAAAAATGAACATTTTGAGTTTGGACCCCGCCACTCATACGGGATGGGCACACTCGAATGGACCGTCTGGCACGTTTGACCTGTCCGTTCGCAGGGACGAATCATCGGGTATGCGGTTGATTCGATTGAGTTCCAAGCTGGATGAGATTGCTAACAGCTTGGGAATTCATTTGGTGGTGTTCGAGGCGGCTAGACACAGTATGCCTGGGATGCAAGGGGCGTTGGTGGTTCAGTCTGAAATCCAGGGACTTATCAAGTTTTGGTGCGAGAAGAATGGCATCAACTATCGTGGGTACAGCCCATCAGAGATCAAGAAGCACGCCACTGGCAAGGGAAACTCAGGCAAGCCTGTGATGCTTGATTTTGCAAAGAAGAAGTGGCCAGACAAGCAGTTTGTGACTAACAGCAAGGGCGAGATCGATGACAATGAAGTGGATGCTGTGTGGCTGCTTGATCTTGCCAGAATTGAGTATGATAGCAAGTCAGAGGATTGACATGGAGGGCAGTCATGTTGCAGAGGATGTTGGTAGAGAACTTTCAGACGCATGAGAAATGCGACATTGAGTTCGACCCTCTTATCACCACCCTGGTCGGACCTAGCGATGTTGGCAAATCTTCTCTTTTAAGGGCACTTCGATGGTGCTGTCTCAACCGTCCTCGGGGTGACGGATTTATTCGTCACAACAGCAAGTGGATGCGGGTTCGTCTCAAGGTAGACGACACCACCATCAGGCGTGAACGGGGTGGTTCTGAAAACGTCTATGCTCTGGACAAGGCTGAGTACAGGGCATTTGGCAATGATGTGCCGGATGCAATACAGCAACGTCTCAAGGTCTGCGACCTGAACTTTGTAGGTCAGCACGATCCACCGTTTTGGTTCAACCTGTCTCCGCCAGAATTGGCCAGACAGCTGAATAAGATGGTGGATCTGGACGCCATCGATCAGGTCACGTCCCGCCTGGCCCAACAGCTACGGCAGTTAGCAACCGAAGCCAAGGTGGTGGATAGCCGATTGGTTGAAGCCCAGCAGGAGTACAAGGACTTGGCCTATGCTGTTAGGGCAGATGATGATTTGAAGGTGGTGGAGAAGTGGGACACTAGGCAGATTGCCTGTGCTGATTTGTTGCAGAAGATCACCCAGTATGTGGACGGATTGACTGAGGCCCAAGTCAAACTACAGAGCACCCAACAGGCCGGGAAGGCTGGGGATAGGGTGGTGGAGTTGGGGGACTTGGCCATGTCCCACAGCAAGCAACTGAGCCAATTGAATGATGTGATTGGCGACATCGAAGAGCATCGGGATTTGATTGGCGTCAAGGTTCCCAGTTTGGACAATATAGGTGAGTTGGGGGATGCAGCAGATGGTTGGGCATCAAAGGCCAAGCTGTTGGGATTGCTGATATCCAGTTGTCAGGATGACGCTGAAGATTTGGACGAAGCCAAGGGGAAGTTGGACAAGGCCCAATCACAGCTGACGGAAGAGTTGGATGGCCGCTGTCCATTATGTGGAGGAGAAATGAAATGAATAGAGGAGACGCACACGGTGATTTTGAAGCCCGACTCATGATTGATTTGGATCATGTTCAGGCGGAGGTGTGGTCATACGAGCTTTTGCCAGTTAATGATTCTGGACATTGTGGAACTGCTGAATGGGTTCTGGATCATTTTCGGTGTTGTAGCCGGGATGATTTCTTGCACATATTTGATTTGAATCCCAGCAAGTGTTGGTAGGTTGTGTTCAAGGGAAAGATTCATGGGACGTTTGATTATTGGGGTGAGTACGATGAGTCATTTGATGTGCTTGAATTTCAGGCATTGGAGGTAGATGCTGAGTATTTCTATCCTGGATTAAATGCACTGGATTTTCTGGTAATTGACGGGGTGAAAACAGAAAGGGCCAATTAGGATGAGTAACGATCCGAAGTCGAGGGGACTACAATCCCATCCAGTGGTGGTGGTGAAGAAATTGCTACATGAACCTGTCCAGCAAGGCAGTCGGTTCGATGTAGATGATGGCAAAGACTCAATCATACAGTTGCAACGAAAATACAAAGCCGAGCGAAAGGGCAAGCGATGACCAAAGTGGCTGCCATCTTATGTGCTGACATTCACTTGTCTGAGTATCCACCAGTTGCCCGTTCTGTTGAGCCGGATTGGTTGGCTGCTCAGGGCAGATGCCTTGATCAATTACGGAACCTGGCTACAAACAACGACAACGTGCCCATCATAGCGGCGGGGGACATCTTTGATAGATGGAATAGCTCGGCCGCCATTATCAATTGGGCTATTGATCATTTGCCTCCGATGTGGGCGATTCATGGTCAGCACGATCTACCGATGCACAATAACGAGGATCTCAAACGTTCGGCATACTGGACGTTGGTGAAGGCTGGTACCATCAAGCCATTAGGAAAATCAGAATCTCTGTTGCAACTTCCTCCTAGAAACATCAGGATGAATGGGTTTCCATGGGGGGTTGAATTAGAGCATCCTAATGGCACCGACGTGTCAATTCATGTTGCTGTGGTCCATTCGTTTTTGTGGATTAAGGACAGATGTTACATTGGAGCGCCAATTGAACAGAATCTTACTCAGTATCAGGATCGACTGCGTGGATATGACGTAGCAGTGTTTGGTGATAACCATCAATCTTTCTTGGCTAAGTGCAATAACACCATTGTGTTCAATTGTGGATGCTTGATACCACGCAAATCAAATGAGCGGTTTGCAAAGCCGTCTGTGGGGGTTCTTTATGCTGATGGATCAGTCAAGCAGCAATTTTTGGATACTAGTGAAGACAAGTGGATCGAAGAGAGCCACAGCGTGGTGATGGCCATGGAGGACCAGCAGGAAATGATCAAGTTTGTTGAGGGTCTGCGATCAGTCAATTCTGAGTGGGTTGATTTCAAGTCAGCAGTGATTAGGTATCTTGAAGATCACTCTGTTGTTCCTGGTGTTAAGAAATTGATACTGAAGGTGATGGAGGATTGTAATGGATCTTGATAGGTATGAAAAATTGAAAGGCAAGGTAGATCAACTCCAACGGGAAGTATCTCGTGTTGAGGGGGCTCAGCAGGAAATACTCAAGAGACTCAAGAAGGAGTTTGATTGTAATTCACTTGATGAGGCCAAGACTCTGCGGGATAAGTTGGAGTCAAGGTCAAACAGAGCTAGGGAATCCTATGAGAAAGCCCTGGACCAGTTTGAGGAGGAGTGGGGTGAGGTATTGGATGGGGTAGGAACCCAACGATAACCCACCTGTCGTCGCCCCTAACACGTTCAAATAAGATTCTGGTACTTTTTTACCATGGAAGGCAGGGAACGTGTTAGGGGCTAAAATATGGGGTTGTTAAAAGTGAGGCAGAAAATGATCAAGTTACTCAAATGGTGTTGGCAATGGTCTATTGTATTTGCTTTGTTGGTGATTGCCACCCAACCAGCCTTGGCGGTTCCTGCTATTCATCATGGTCGTCATATTCAAGGTTCAGTGGATCGGGGTTTTGATGATGAGATGGATCGAAAGCGGTCTATGTCTCACGATGAGCAAGAGTATGAGATTGAAGAAAGAGCAATTCACCAAGAGAGAAAAGATCAGAAACAGGCCATTCAATTAAAGCTGACTTCAGAGTGGCGTCATTGGTCGGTAGGAAGCAAAACTAAGGTGGTTGCGAGGCCAGTCAAATCATCTCCAGCTTATGTATGGCTTCAATTGAAGAACAAAGAAAAACTACAATCATTTAAGACGCCCATTGTAAAGGAATTGAGGGGTGGGGTGTGGCCAGCTAGAATAAGGATGAGGTGCATCGATAATGACTTGCTGAAAGTCAATAAGAGGTATCTTGCCCCTGTTGAAATCTCTGTATTGAAGGGAATGGAAAAGCGGGTCAAACATACAAAAAAATAAAATGACTCAAAACGCATCAATATTCATCTATCGATCCAAGATCAATCAACTCCTAGAAGATAGGCGTCGGGCTCAGCAATCGATCAACAAAGAGGAGGAAGCCAAGGCTGACTTAGACATACAAATCACCAATGCTACCCAAGCCAATCAAATCATTCAGACCATAGCTCAAACACTTCAGCAACAGTGTCATCAACAAATTTCATCCATCGTAACAAAGTGCCTCAATGCTGTATTTGAAGATCCCTATGAGTTTGAAATTCAATTCAACCAAAAACGTGGGAAAACCGAGGCAATTTTGGTATTTACAAGGGATGGAATTGAATTGGATGACCCCTTAAATGAAATAGGAGGAGGTGTAGTAGATGTAGCGGCGTTGGCCTTAAGACTTGCATGTATTTTGATACAAAGACCTACAGTAAGAAGGTTGGTAGTGATGGATGAGCCATTTAAGTGCATACGAGGACAAGACAATCGAAATCGAACTAGATCTATGCTGCAAAGATTGGCAACAGAATTGGATATTCAGTTCATATTATGCACAGACATCAAAAATTTCAAATTAGGTACTGTGATTGACATGGGGTGAAGGAAAATCACAAATGGCAATTGTGTATTGGAGAGTGACTAGGGAACAGCTTAATACCCCCATAGTTGAATTGGAGAGGTATGGTTTGGAAGAGGAGGTTATTGGAACGTTAGAGCGATTGGGTATTTGGGTCGTTGGGGATTTGCAGCAGTACAGTATAGAGAGTCTTGTTGGAAAGAAGTCCGGGTTGAAAGCAGCTAGGATCAAATCTTTGCAACAGTGCCTACAATTGTTTTTGACCAAGAAGAGGGTCATAAAATGACAAATATCGTAGCGCGGGCTTTGTTCCCTGAGTTTGACGTAATTCCGTACCGCAACTGAAAGGCCACCCCAATGACGCCCCACATACCTACCGTGCGAGGCTGGGCTGTGCAAGCCGGAGACGGAACTTGGCAGTACGTTGTCACTGACGGACAGACGCCGATCTTCGAGACACAGAGCCTTGAAGCGGCGGCCTGCCACATTAACGGGATGCGCCTGCACCTGGGCCTGAAGTAATGTACCGATTCCACCGCTGCAATACCGATCCTCGCTTCCCCGATCTGCAAGATTGGCGTATCGAGATTCGGCCTGACGACCCGGAGACGTTGGAGAAAATCCACCGTGGCGTGGCAGCGGCCTACCTCGCACGTTTCAGCCAAGACCCACACCTGAAGGACAACCCGAACTATCACTGGCTGAAGCTGGGCGCTCAATGGTTGCAGACGGCCGAGAAGCTACTGTGGGAAGGCCCGATTGTCGTCAACATCAACGGCGGCACCCTGCTCCTCTCGGAAGTAGTCGTGCTGGAAACCGTCGAGACGGCCGAGATCGACTTCAACGTCCGCTTTGAGAATGAGGTTATCACAATCTCACGCTGGCCCGAGGGCAAGCACTTCTGGCTCGCGTCCAACAAGTACCGCATCTTTGTCCCTGACAAGCACAACACCTATGCCGCCGCCAGAAAGCACGCCCTGCATTACGTACCGGCCGAACGCATCAAGGGGAATTGCTGACCATGCCATTGACCGAGCGTGACCTGGACGTGGAGATAGAAAGCCTACTGCGACTCGTCGCCGTCTATGGCGTGTCGCAGCAGTGGGAGATACGGCGTGATGGACAACACCATTGCTATTGCGCCTCCCAGGAGGAGGTAATTGCTTGTCTCCGCCCACTTGAGGGCACAGGCGGCGACCATAGGCGGCTGGTTTGGCCCTCTGCCCTACTCTCAGTCTACCAAATGGGGATTCCAGGGCTAAAATCCCCCCTTCCAAGGTATTTTGCAAGAAAATCAGTGAACTCACCGGATTTTGTATTGACTTATTATACGGGAACCCGTATAATAAGGGTGTTGAGCGGGGAAACAAATACCAAGGAATGGATATACGACGGGCATCCCGACTTGCCGAGGCCAATTGCCGACGCGATAGATTGCCTCGACCAACTGTTGCTGGAACGAGGAGAGAAGACGACATGAGCACCACGGCACTTATTGTGCTTGCTAGTGTTGGTTGGGGCAGCGCCATCTATCTGGCGATGGCAGCTAGGGAGTCGCACCGCGAATGGCTAAAAATATGCGACGGTTACGAGAAGATCATCGCCGATCTTGAGCGCGAGGAGCCAACGACATGAGCATTGACCCATATACAGGACGGCACGTATCCGACAAGCCCGAGGGAACCATGAACGAAGTACCCGACGTAACCTGTGCCGACTGTGGGATGCCTTATGGCGGGACAAGCTGGATTGATGTTGTCGTGGACGATTCCGTTTGGAGGCAGATCGCTCCGCAGTCGAATGGCCAAGGCATACTGTGCGTCCACTGCATATCTCGGCGATTGTGCGATCTCAGCTTATCCGATGTTCCGGCATACATTGCGTCTGGTCCACTCGTAAACGCTACGGGAATCAACGGCATTCCAATACTAGAGACTATTGGAAACAAGATTGTAACTGCATTCGCGTTTACAAAAAGCATCCTGATTATTTCGGAGAAATACGACGCTCTTGCCGCCGAAGCCGCCGGACTTAAAAAACAGGTCGAAACACAGCAGAAGCGGATCACACAGCTAGAAAACGCTCTGACGCTGTCGTATCAATCCCGATGGCAAGTGGAACGCCGACTTGGTGACCTTGTTTGCGCTGCAGAGGCGCGTGTGAGCAGAACGCATAAGCGTTGGGTCAAGTTGCGTGA
>JALOBN010000087.1 GCA_023228245.1 Candidatus Pacearchaeota archaeon | reverse complement strand
GCATTCCAACGCAATTATAGTGAGTGACTAACATGGCCAACGAAGCCACTATCCGCTCCAGCTTGCAGATCCGTAAGGGTGAGATTGATTATCAAAGCCGACCAACTTCTCACCAAGAGGATGTGACGGGCACCAATGGACCTTGCCCTGGTGCCATTACAGCAACGGTGGCCGGGGTAGACGTAGACTTTAGCCCCTTGGTTACTCCAGGCTTGGTCACTATTCATAACTTGGACCCTACCAATTTTGTCGAATACGGCAATTGGGATTCCTTGACTAGTACTTTCTAT
The DNA here is from genome assembly GCA_023228245.1 of Candidatus Pacearchaeota archaeon. The sequence continues at coordinate 7,426 of JALOBN010000087.1, read as the reverse complement.
CCCCTAGGTGAGGTGCCAGCCGGTGCCGCCTACAGCTTCCGGCTGTCTCGTAACCTAGGGGAGTCCTATGGCACTGGTACAGGCACAACCGGCACTGGAAACACGTTTAGGGTCAAGGCCGATACAGCCAGCGTTAACGTCGTAATCGAGGCGTTTGAGGCATAACGATCTACAGTCTTTAACTGGTAGGAGCGACCAGTGGAGCCACAAGAAGACACCGAATTTAATGAAGAGAATCCAACCGAACCTCAGCAAGAAGAAACCCCAGCCGTAGAACCTATTGCTGACCCAGACGGTTCTCAAGTCCAGCGGTTAATCAACCCGCCTATCCCTGTCACCAATCCTAAAGACCGCCTGACGGTTGTCCAAAGCTTCTACCATAGCGTAGTAGGCGAGGAATCCACTCGTGCTGATGGTGGGTTCTCCCGGTTTCTGAAGACGAGTGAGCAGTGCTATACGCGCTGGCTCAAAGTATCAGAGGACTGGATTTCTCTGGATACGGGGTGGGTCACCGAAGTGGGGCTGGTTGTCATCAAGAATGTGAACACGAAGTTCACTCAACGACAACCCACTGAAGAGCAGAAAGCTGAAGCAGCGAAGAAGGTCTTGGAAGTCTCCTATACCAAAGATTCCAAGCGCAGCTTTCTGATTCCCCCAGGTGAGAGCTATCCATTCTACCCTAGCTCACCTGGTGAATTGTTCTTGCGTTGCCAGCACGGGCAAACGCGATTTGACCTGTGGGTTTACCCAGGCTAGTTTCTAGCATAATCGAGTCCATTATGCCCAAAGGTTATTTGATTTCTGAACCTGACTACAAAATCTTCCAGCAATTGATTGCTCGGGAGAGGGCCCGCACCCAGAACACCAGGAACCGTCCCAAGCTCTGGCTACCTGGATTAGACTACTCATCCCCTGAGGTCTACATCACCAAGCCTACAGAATCCATCAGTGCCCTGTCTGGTGGCAACCCAGGCGAAGGTGAGTTAGAAGTCTACGAAATCCAAGAGAACAGTGGAGGCACTCCAGAACTATTCACCTCTGGTTGTGAAAATAAGATTGGCTACAACCTATCCAGTTCTGCCTTATCTACCAGCACTTACTACATCACAGTCAAGGACAAGTTTGGGTGTCACTTCCCCATCGTTGGTGGCTCTGCATCAATTGAAGTTCGATCATTTGTGCTACGAACTGCATTAGCTCGCGGTGGGTATGCTGTAGCCCAACAGATTAGCTACAAGACGCTTGGTGATTGCTATTTGAGCCCAGAAACTGGTACTGGAACTGGCACTACTACAGGAGAGGCTAAGCAACTGTGTTTTACCAAGGACGCTAATGGAGATGATGTATTATTCATTGTTTATGATCGTTTGGGCGAATTCTATGGGTCGGCTGATAGTGAATTAGAGATGTTTGGTTGTGGCATTGCTTGGAAAATGTCAGACACTCCAACATTCGAGCAATTATGCTTCATTCCAATTGAAGGGGTTTACGCTGGTATAACCGATGTTTGGGAAATCCTGCGTATGTCTTGCCCTAGCTTCTCTGGTTGCCCATGCAAGATTTTGGATTGTGAAGCAGTGTAATAAGGGCATAGGGTATTTATGGTTAGTGAAACTGGTGGTTGGTGGTGCTGTTGCCCAGAAGGCTGTTGGTATTTCTACGACAACTTCTGCGAAGAGTGGCATCCTGATGGGGAGGTCATGCCCTATTGGGTTCCTGAGCCAGATGACTTCGGGTATTGGGCAGTCATCCAAAACAATTGTCCAACCAGTGGGTTGTTGGTTGAGGTAGGTACTCCTGGGGCTATTGTCCGTACTTCTGTCTGCGTCCCACAGGGTACTAACAACACAGAGAATATTCTGTGCTCTGACTGCATCAATGTCCCTGGCTATTGCAGCCGGTGGATGCGAGCCATATGCACAATTATCCCTGACAACAGACAGTACGGAGACAGTTACAGTCTTCTGTTGGATTACAAGGACACCGCCAACTATCTAGAGTATCGTAAGACTTTGCCTGATAGCGCAGAAGGTCTAGTTTTAGATCAAATCTACAGCGTTGTAGAGAGCGCAGAAACCTTACTTGCGACATGTGAGAGCCCGTTCACTGGACTTGAAGGGTACATTCAACTTGAAGCCTGTGTTCGCAAAGGAGTCATGTACGCAAATGAAGGCACTGAATACACAGTTGTAGCTAACATTCCTTCAATTACGTGCAATGATGAAGGGCCATGTGGTTTACACGCGGGATTCAAGCATAGCTGTAGCCATGCTGTAGCCATTACAGACTGGCAATTAGATCAAATAGACGTAGACAATAAGCAGGATTGCTTTCCATGTGGGGTGTGTGACTGTCTAGAAAGCCTAGAAGAGCCAAGTTACCCAATGCCTTCACACCTTAGCCTGACTATTGCTGTACCAGGGACAGCTTTAGACTGCTTTGGGTTAGATGGGGTGTCTATATCTCTGCTCACTGAGGACTGTTCTCCACAAACCTGGGTTGGTCAGATTCTAAATGGGCCCAGTTGCCTTGGTCCACGAGCTGGTGATCTGACTCCAACAATGGCATTTACTGCTGTTCTAGCCTGCCCTGATGGAGTAGGAAACCCAACCTACGGGCCTGTAGGACGAATACTGACACTAAGTGGAGCTACACCTAACGGACCTGTTGAAGGGTATGCCCCAGAATGTTGTCCACTCCTGGATACTTTTGGCGGCGCATTCTACTCAACATCAGAATCAACATGCAATCCATTATCGTGGGTATTTGAGTTTTCTGGCGAAGTTATGTTTTCCGACTCCTACGTACAAAACACATGCCCAAGTCTAATGGACTGTTGCGAATTTCGTAATGATGGAGAATTGGGTCCTAGATGGGTGTGCTTCATTGTCCTAACTATGATAGTTACTGAGTCTTAGATGAATTCCTCTCTAGGTTTTGTATTCCCTGAATCAACTCCAATCTAATTTTTTGACTCTCTGGTTTGTCTAATAAGGTAGCCGCTAGTTGGTGTAGGTGAATGATCGCTCTGTGCCTTTTCAAAGCGTTTGTGTTTTCTACAAGAAATACGGGGTGTCCTGAGGCAACCCTAAATCCATGCACTTTTCTAGCTGCCTCAAATAGCCTAGTGGAAGATTCAAGTGAGCTGTCACCATCAGCAATTGCCTTAATGCTTCGCAACCATTCATCGAAAAGGGTATTGCAGACTGCTTCACTAGTAGCCAATTGGCTACTAGTGGTCTCTGGGGTCTTCTCTGTTGTGGTTGTCTCTTCTCGAATATCATCAGGAGCGGGTCTGAATTTTTGGATCCCATCTCGTTTCAGCAATGCCAAGCATACGAAACCCACTAGCATTACTACAATGATCGCTACTCTCAGGGACTCAACATTAAACCATTTCCTTTTCATTGGAAGTTCCTTTCATGCCAGTTGATTTGAGTAACTATCCAAATTGGCAAAAGCTAGTTGACACAAACCCTCATTATCGACAGGCTTGGTTGGAAGACAGGTTCCCACCCAAGTCTGTTGCTGAGGGGCTGCCCAGCATTACTTCACGTGCAGGTGCCTCTATCCCTGAGGCTACCCAAGCCAATAAAGGCGGGGTAGGTACTGAACTAAGCAAGTTGCTAGCCAAGTGGCATATCAGAGCCAGCGAAGGATGCAAGTGCAAGTCTCGCGCCTTGGAAATGGACCGTCGCGGCATCGAGTGGTGTGAGAAAAACATTGAGTTGATTGTTGATTGGCTAGAGGAAGAAGCAACAAAGCGTCACCTCCCTTTCGTAAGGTCGCTTGGTAAATCGTTAGTCAACAAAGCAATCCGCAATGCTAAGGATACAGCCAAGCGGGCACTACTAAATGACCCAATACACCAGCTAGCTAATACCTTTGAAATGCGACCTGCCTCTTAGTATCGGCTGTTACCACAACAAAACTTTAACCGAATTTTACCTATGGAATGGGCTTACGGCATAACCACAGTACCCACCAGGCGAGACACCTTGCTAGTCAAGACGATTGCTTCGCTAGCCAAGGCAGGTTTCGATTGCCCCAGGTTGTTCGTGGATGGAGCAGAAAGTAGCTTAGGTTACGAACGATTTGACTTAGACGTAACGGTCAGGACTCCCAGTATTCGCACCTTCGGTAATTGGATCTTGGGCCTAGCCGAATTGTACATTCGCAACCCAAGTGCCGACCGCTATGCCATGTTCCAAGATGATTTCGTTACCTACCCCAACCTACGTGAATACTTAGAGCAGGCACCCTATCCAGAGCGGGGCTACTGCAACCTGTATACCTTCCCTCGCAACCAGACTCTCTGCAATGGCAAAGTGGGATGGTATCTATCGGACCAGTTAGGCAAAGGGGCTGTTGCCTTAGTCTTCAGCCATGAAGCAGTGATTACCCTGCTATGCCACGAGCACATTGTCAATCGGCCGCAAGATGCACAACGGGGTTGGCGTGCTATTGATGGTGGCATCGTCACGGCATTCAAGAAAGCGGGGTGGAAAGAATACGTCCACAACCCCAGCTTAGTTCAACATACTGGTGTTTTCAGTTCAATGGGCAATGCCAAGCAAGCGCAGGCTATTAGCTTTCGTGGTGAGAGCTACGATGCCTTAAAGCTACTTAGCAGGTGGTAGAGGGTAAGCCAATGAAAGTAGGGTCGATTGGGTGGGCTACGCAATCAGGACTGGGCATCCTAGCCAAGGCGTTCTACGACCATGGGGTTGTCAACAGGATGATGGTTATCCAACACCCGCATTACGACACCCACTGGGATTGGTATCCAACTCAGGTTGGTGCTGACCAATTCTTAGATGAGTTAGACGTTCTACTGCTGTTTGAGACGGCTATTGATTGGAATGTCGCCAGAAAGGCAAAGGCCAAAGGCATTCCCATTGTGCTGATGCCTATGTATGAGTGGACTCCTCCCAATCTACCCGTACCGATTGACATGTATCTATGTCCTTCTCTGCTAGACTTGCGATACTACGAACACAAGCCTAGCCGATTAGGAGCCCAGTTTATTCCAGTGCCAGTGGAGAAGCCCTGGAAGCTTAGAACCAAGGCCCTACACTTTGTCCACAATGCTGGGCACGGCGGAAGTGGGTTTCGCAACGGTACGCCAGAGCTACTGCAAGCCCTGCCCTACATATACAGCCCCGTACGCCTAACCTTACGCGGGCAACCGGGCATCCTGGGGCCTAAGCGCGCGAGGTCGTCTGAAGACCGTGTGTCAGCCCTATTCCGCCAAGCTAAGTCTGACCCAAGGCTGGATCTGCAACTAGGGGACTTTCCTTATGACTCGATGTTTGAGGAAGGCGACGTGTTTGTCTTCCCCGAGAAATTCAACGGCCTTAGCTTGCCACTCCAAGAGGCTTATGCCAGCGGTATGTTGGTCATGGCAAGCAATCGGTTTCCTTCCAATACGTGGTTGCCTACTGACCCGCTGATACCCATCTATCGCTACCGTGATGAGCAAATTGCTGTACCAGTTGAGTCAGCCATAGTAGAACCTAGAGAGATTGCCTACTGCATTGACACTTGGTACAACCGCAACATCGAGGAGTTTTCCATCAAGGGCAAGCAATGGGCTGAAGCGAACAGTTGGGAAGTACTGAAGCCACGATACCTATCTGCACTGGAGCAAGTCTGTGGCATTGCTACTGAATAGTGGGTTGGTGTTCTTGCATGTGCCGAAGACAGGTGGACAAACTATCCGTCATGTGCTTAGGGAATACCAATTGTTGGCTAACGAGGACGACTTGACTGTAGTCAACCCCGTTGATTGGCCATTCCGTAACGATACAACCGACCCAAACATCATTCCTCATGCTAACTACAGTACATTGGGCATTGATCCAGCTACCTGCTTTGCCTTTGTACGGCACCCGCTGGATTGGTATCGCTCCCAATGGGCCTTTACGATGACCAAGCGCGGTAGCCTGGAAACCTTCCTTGCTACTAAGCCAGGGCCAGATGAGATCGATTCGATTGGGACAGGTGACTTTGTGGATTGGGTGACGATGCGACTGCAAGCCTACCCAGAAGGGATGGTGTCAAGGCTGTACAGTCGTTACACCGAAGGGATTAAGTTCGTGGGCAAGTTTGAATGCTTGAAAGAAGACTTAGAGTGGATATTGGATTTGCCCAATCTGTCTTTACCTAGAATCAACAGCAGTGACCCACAGTTCTTAGCCCAAGCCATCTATCCTAGAGCTTTAGCTGCACAGACAGCGGGGATTGAGAAGCAGGCAATGGAGCAATTTGGTTACGATCTGGCGCAAGCCAGCAGTTATATTGAGCCGTGAGCGAGGGGGATATGTCAATAATGCTTGCTACGCTTGTGCTCAACGAGATGGAGCACTTGCCAAACCTGTATGAACAGCATAAAGACTGGCCTAAGATGAACCAGTGGGTGTTTGTCGAGTCAGCCGATAGGTACTACGCCAAGGCCAACCCGACAATGGTTACTGAGGCTGGGTTGAGCGTAGACGGCACTAGTCAGTTCCTTAAGGAGTTATCAGAAAAAGACCCACGGGTCATCTACATCCCATTCGGCTTCTCTTCCAATAAAGACCCAGCCCAGGGCAAGGTTGAGTCTCGGCAGCAATACCTGAAGGTAGCTAATGAGTCAAGACCAGACTTCCTATTCATACTAGACGCAGATGAGTTTTATACATGCGCTGACCAAGACCAAATCACAAAGTTGATGGGCAACTCCTCTAGGAACGCTACCGGCTTTCGTTTCAAGCATCGTTACCCCTGGCGTCCTGGTTCAATACGAGATTGGTCCCTGTTTGGTTTGGAAGTTGTAGGAGCCTACTGGGACATACCGCATATCAGAGGCTGGCGATACTTCCCTGGACTAACCTATGCTTCCAATCACAACTGGCCTGAGGCTAATGGCAAACTACTATCCAAAGCCGTTATTCGCTATGACTCAATGCCCGGCAATCATCCCGAATGCGCCCATCTAGCCTTTGCCTCTATCAACAAGATTCGTGCTGCCAAGCACAGATACTATATTGCCCGTGGTGAAGGATTAAACGATGGACGGCAGATGTACGTAGACTGTCGCGCTGCCTTTGAAACATGGAAACCAGGCAAGAAATTGCCCCATGGAGCATCCATTATCAAATACACTGGACCTATTCCAGAAGTGCTGCAGCAAGATTCAGAAGCAATAACCTGGTGTATCTAACGTCACCATGCTAGAGGAGCCACTTGTGATCGCTACTAGGAGAGTAGGAATGTGCATTGAACTAAAAATACCTGGGGGTAAGTTGCTCTATCACACCAAACCCGGTGGTGTGACAGAGATTGTAGACATTATCGTTGATGAGAACATGCGTCGTAAAGGATTAGGCACCCAATTAATCAAATCAGTTAAGGAGAGGGTCGGTGAAGCCTCCGTAATCCATGT
>JALOBN010000031.1 GCA_023228245.1 Candidatus Pacearchaeota archaeon | reverse complement strand
ATCGTGCGGAAAGAGGCCCTTGGAACTCATCACGTGCGATGTCCCACACACCGCGCAGATCTGCTTCGTCCGAGGGCCTGGCGGCGTTGCCCCTTCCTCGGCGATCTTGCGACCCTCGCCGCCCGGCAGAAGCCGGGCGCTCGCCTCGTACTCGTTGCACAGACCACCGGGGGTCATGAGCTTCCTTTTGTTCGGACCCGTCCGCGAATCACATAGCCGCTGCTCGTGGCCTACCAATCCCGTTCCGTGCAGGCACGTGGCACACGACGGCGTCGGCGAGGGCGACACACTCGCCGACACTGCCTCCGGCTCCGGCGGCTCTTGCCACCTGCTCTCCGCTGCGACTTCGAAGGGGCCGGATTCACCGCAGGCCCGGGCCAGGTCCACGAAAATCTGCCCATTCAGCCACGAGGCAACGTAGCGCGTGGGCGTGCCGGGGATCAATCCCCAGTCGCGGAACCCTCGACGCGTTCCGATCCGGATCTGAGTCCCCTGACCAGGGGAGGGCCGCAGCAGCTTGAGAGACCCGCCCACCGGGTCGGACGTCGGCGTCAGCCGCAATTTCCGACCCTCCCTGTCGTATTCGATCCGCACGTACCCGTCCGCGTTCGACAAGTTCCGCGCGATCTCGCGACTGATCGCCGACCCGCCCGACGGCGTGATCGTCACGTAGCAGCCTTCGACCCTTCGCCCGCCCCCATTCCCTATCGGATATAGTTCCCACTTTGCCACCGTGTCGTCCATTTTCCCGTCCTTCATCCGTCACTCGCCGCCCGCCCCTTTGAGCAGCTCGATATACCGCTGGTTCGACAGCACGACGCCTTTGTATGCCACCACGTCCCGCGTCGCCCCGTTCGGGTCCACGATCCGGTCGCCCGGCGAGACGAAGAGGATCTTGTCCGTGTCAGGGACGTAGACGATCCCGGGCCTCGCGGCACTCCCGCACCCAGCGAGACGCCACAGCAAGGCTATTGCTAAACCCCCGAACCAGATCGCGATCAGGAGCGTCCTTGTCCAATTCCGCCTGGAGCAGGGCCTGTATCCGCGTTTCATCTTTCAACGCCTCCTTGTACGCCTGACACGCCGCGTTGTACCGGACGGCCGGGTCGGTCCGCTGCTTGAGCAGGTACAGCACCAGGCCGACTACCGCCGTCACGGCCGTCGCGATGGCTATCATGGCAGGGGCCATTTCTTCAGCTCCGCCTGGCTCGTCGGCACCTGGACGGCCGCCTTGCCGGTGCCCTTCGCCGCATCGTAGCCGCCGGCCGTGGCAAGGCCCATGATGATCCCGGAGACCACCTGGTCCTGCAGACCCGTCCCCATCTTCATCAGGATCGCCATTCCAATGGAGGCAACGACCGCAACCAGGATCGGGGGGATTTTCTCGAACACGATGGGCGCCTGCTTCTTCAGCATCTGGATCGCCAGAGCCAGGATGGGAATCACCGTCAGCATTTGCGGCGTCAACTGAACCGTCATCGATTCGGACATGAGAAGACTCCTTTCAAGATTGACGATCTGCTATTGACGATTTACTATTTTCGACTTCCTCACGCGAAGACACAGAGATCATAGAGAAGGCCATTCAAACAACCTCCCTTGTCTCCCGTGATCGTTGACAAGCAGGACCTCGACGGCCTTCCGTCGACAGCTCTCACGCTTGGCGATCAGTGCAATCGCCTTGGTGACCTCGATCTCTGTCACGGACCAGCCGGGATACAAGTCGGCCAGAGCCGGATGGCGGTAGTAGCTCACCACTACTCGGGTGCGACGGAATCTGTTCAGGAGCTGCGCGAGGGTGATATGGTCGAGCGGCAGGAAGTCATGCTCGTAATCGAGGGAGTTCACTATGTACGGAGGGTCGCAGTAAACGAGCGTTCCCGTCACATCCTCGATGTTCTGGATCAGCTCGAATGCGTCCATGTTCAGAATCGTGGCGTTCCGCATCCTGCGGCGCCATGCAGGGATGGAGGCCACGGCGCTGTGGAACCGATTCGCCTGATGCCCGCCGTTGTTCGTGTAGCGAATCGACATTTTGCGTCCGCCCCGCGTCGTTCCGGCCGTTCCACTCCAGCACATCCACGCCCTGATGAAATACAGGTATGCCCGTTCCAGGGGGTCTGTCTCATCTTCCAGTCGGTCCTGGGCCTCCCTGTGAATCTGCTGGCAGAAGACCACACGGCGCAGCCTGCGGTAGAGCATCGGTCCGAGCTTTCGATCAGCAATGACCTTCATCAGGTTGGTGACGTCACCGTGCAGATCGTTCAGGACCTCAATCCGGGATACAGGCTTGGTCATATACTCGCCGAGTCCCCCGCAGAACGGAGCCCAGTAGGCATCGTGCGGGCCGAAGACCTGATGGAGCCTGGCGGCCAGAGTCCGCTTGCACCCTGCCCACGGCGCGATCGCGGTCATTTTCATCGGGCTCTCCACCATGCTACCGACTGTCCACATCTCTCTGTGCCCTCTGCAGTCTCTGTGGCCGAATCATTCGAGAAAACGCCGGGCGGCACACACCGCCCGGCAAGTCCAAAGAGGATGAGAATTACGGTTTGCCAATCCAGATCGTCACGCCGAACATCGTGCGGACCTCCTGCTCCTCGTCCGCGGAGCCTTCCGGCACAACGTACTGCGCCCAGATCGTCGGCTGGAACGTCGAGTCGGGCATGAGCATGATCCCCGTCGCCCCGATGAACGACAGGTCGGCGTCATCGTCAATATCCCAGGTCAGGCCGAGCCGCCCGTACATCGTGAACGGGACATCCGCCGGCAGGCTGATCGCCGGCAGGACCGTCGAGAACAGGGCCCTGTACGCCTCCGTCAGGGAAAACGTCACGCACGGCCCGATCGCGTAATTGTCCTGCGTTTCCCCGCTGATCGAGGAATCCGTCACGGCGATCACGCCAATCCCCCCGTTCGGGTCCGGCCACCAGGAGGCCGCGACCTGGCTGGTCTCATAGTCGAACGCGCCGTCGACCGTGAACCGATTCGACCCGAGGTCCAAACCGTACACCGGCGAGCACCCCACCACGACCCACACCGCCACCAACATCCATGCCACGCACCTCATTTGAGACTCCTTTCAGAATTGACGATCTACTATTGACGACTTACTATTTTCCACTTCTTTTCCACCACAGAGGCACAGAGATCACAGAGAGAAATCACCTCACGACGAGCGGATGGCATAGAGCCTCGTCGCCCTCGCCACAGTACCGTTCGCCAGTCTCGACTATCGTGCAATCACACTTGCCATCGGAGCACCTGTACTCGCTCTTGCATATCACTGTGCCATTACTGAGCAGTAGCAAACCGACCGGTGCATCACCTACCCTGACGGTATCACTGGACTCATACAGCCTCATGTCCACCCTCGGAAAAACAACCGCCCCTCAACGCACCATAGCTATTGTGCTCGTCACCCATTGTCCGATACTCCCATGCCCCGGTTACCCACCTCGTAGATTCTCTCACAGCTCTTGCATCGCAAGCCAGCCGGTACTCGCGGGAAGGTGCGCGGTCCGCGTGCCGACGTCTCTTGACTATCCATGGGTCGACCGCATGCCGTGAATTGTCCGAACGAGGCCGCGACCTGGCTGGTCTCATAGTCGAACGCGCCGTCGACCGTGAACCGATTCGACCCGAGGTCCAAACCGTACACCGTCGAGCAGGACACACACAACACCGCCATCACGCACCACGACATCCATACCTTTGCCATCCGAAATCCCTTTCACAATTGATGATTCACTTCACCACGAAGGTCACGAAGGTGACCGGGTGGACATGCCCAGCTCGATCCTTGCTTGCTCGTTTGCCTCCACCAGCTCCGCCTCCTGTTTTGCGATATGCGCCCGAATCACGCACACCGCAAGCTCCGGAGCCACCTGCAGTAGCCGGTGACAGTTTTTCCCGCACGGGATGCCAAGTTCGAGCTGCCGCTTCCAACCGAAGACGTCCGTCAATGGTGCGCAGGAATGCCCTTCGTCGCTGCCCTCCTCGGCAGCGCGTTCCATGTCCGCAAGCAACTGGTTCCCCGCCTCTATCTCTCTCAGATGACCATAAATCCGTTCAATCGTCGCTCTGGTAATCATACATCCCTTTCTGAATTGATGATTCACTCGTCTTCATCTCTCTGTGTCCTCTGTGGTCTCCGTGATTGATTCTTCCTGTTCTCCCCCGTTGTCTTGACCCACGCATTTGTCTTCCCCTGGGTAATCCTGGCAGGCGTCCGGCTTGCACTCGAACCCCAGATACTTCTCAATCAGGCAGGTCGCAGCCCCATCCCGAACAACCAGCATGTCACACGGGCCATCGTTGCGGAAAAATCCGTCACTCAGAGCACCATAGCCATATAGCACTTTGACGATTCGTTGGATCAGCGGATGCTGGCTGTTGACCCAGATCGTACCTTGCTGACAGCACAGACCACACCTCGAGCATTTGTGCTCGCTACGTTCATCAGCGTTACTCTGCGGTTCCATGTTCTGTGTTCTCCGTGCCTCTGTGGTGCATTTCTTCCGCGAAGTCCACGCAGACCCGACAGCCAGGCGGACACCGCAGCCCGTAGACCATGGACCCCACTTTGCCCCGCTCCTTGAGCGGGCAGGACTCGTCGCCGCCCGGTCTGGGGATCAGGATCGCCTGGACCGGCCCCGGCCCACCGTAGATGTCCATGTCGTTACCACTGTGCATCTCAATTCCCGTTTTCACCTTTGTGTTCCTTCGCGGCTTCCCGCCGTTCCTTGACCAGGCCCGCGTTGATCTCCTGGAGTCGCAAAATCGTCTCGACGTCCATTGGCGGCCGGATGTGCGTCACCGTCGCCTCGACGGCGCAGATCCGGCCGAGCAGGAACTGCAGACGCGCCTTGACCGCCGCCGCGAACGCACCCGGCTCCATCGTCACGCCGATCTCGTAGCCGTCCGTCCGCCGCACGCCGTCCCCGACCTCGAACGTGACCAGGGCATCGACCCACCACGTGCCCGGCGTGTCCCAGGGGACCTCGCTGAGCCGCATCAGGCCCGTCAGCTCCCCGATGGCCAGGTCGTACCGCACGACGCAACCACGGGGCGTGTCCCGCGGCTCGCGGCCCGTGGCCCGTTTCGATCTGGTCCTGGTATTTGCCATAGCGAGGATGCTCTGTGTCCTCTGTGTTCTTTGTGGCTAACTCTCTTCACCCGGCTGGGACTCGGCGCGGGGGCATCCATTCCCCCTTGCCGCAATCCCATGATGCGAGCGAACCTGTGGCTCAAAAAAGCGGGGCCGGCCGAACCGCCACGCTGACACACGCGGCGGGATACAGTGAAACGGTATGACCCTTGGTTGAGGGAAGCCTGTGGCCGGCGCCCGGGAAAATCGAAAAGACCCCCAGGAATTGGAGGGAGAGGAAGCGAGATGTCCCTGGGGGTGTGACTGCGAAAAAGGCGGATGGACGTCCGGGGAGGAGGATCCAGTTCGCTGGCACGCGAACTGAAACAGATTAACGGCCGGACGCTATATCCATCCGCATGCTCGTGTCTCTCCATTCCGTCAACCTTCCCTTTTGTCGATATAATCGCTACACAAAGGCCAACATATCATATCTTATGGGGCGTTCGCGGCCCGACGAGCCCGTCGACCGCGTTAATCTGCCGAGAGGATAAAAACATCCCGCCAGGCCGTCAAGGGAAAAACTGGAATTCGCCCGCACATTTTTTGCAGGTGTCCACCGGAATTCGCGCAACCCCCGTAGCCAACGCGAGATGCAGAGATGCCGACGGGCGTAAAAAACCAGCCAAAAAAAGGCAGCCACAGAGGACACAGAGGGGGAGGATGCTTGAGCGGTCAAGCCAGGTCGGCGGGTTTTTGACTCTTTGACTCAAACGCATAAAATCGCGAATAATTTCACGCCCTCGGAGTAGGTGCACTCCTATTCGATCTCTCTGTGTGCTCTGTGCCCTCTGTGGCAAAAAAACAATCCGGAATTATCTTGACTCCACCCCCCGGAATCGAGTAGAATATAGGGAGCATGGAGGCGCTGAAACGGCAACCGCGGACGCACGAAAATGAGATCGCTGAATGATCGCGTGAGGAGAATTGCCATGATCGCCCTGATTTTAACGCCCGTCACCCTGTTCCTCTGGTCGCTCTGGGCAGCCGTCTACGCCGCCTGGCAGGTCAGCGACTACCTCGCCGGCCGAATCACCGAACACGTCCTGGGGAGGGTCTGAGCCATGACCCCGACCACGACGACCCCGGCCCCGGCGCCTGCGCCCGTCCGAAAATCCGCCGCCTGCCTCTGGATGGTCCGCATCGGATCGCTCGCGGCGATCGCGGCGAAATGGGCGGTCGGCGGATTCGCCCTGGCGGCCATCGGCCGACTGTTCGGCTGATTTTTCTGCGAAATTCCGGATTCCCATGATTTTTCGGGGGGCATGGGAGTCTGTAATATAGTGAGCACAATGATGGTGCCCTGACAAGGGCCTTTTACCGGCGACCGCCGGAAGGATGAAAAAATGAGTACCCTGCGAAACGACCGCTGGACCGGAATGAACTGGGTCCGGCAGACCACCCGCCTGGCAATTTACCTCCGCGATGGACTCGCCTGCATCTACTGCGGGGCGACCGTAGAGGATGGCGCCACACTCACCCTCGATCACATCACACCCGTCAGTCGCGGCGGCAAAAACCACCACGGAAATCTCGGCACCTGCTGCCATCGATGCAATAGCAGCCGGGGCACCCGGAGCATCGCAGCATTTTCCCGCGCCGTGGCCGCCTACCTCGATCACGGTGCGACTGCCGCCGAGATCGTGCGGCATGTACGGGCCACGGTCCGGCGACAACTGCCCCGCGAGGAGGCTCGCAATCTGATCGCCCGCCGCGGATCCGTGGCTCGCGTCCTGGCCAGCGGCAGCGGCAGATGAGTAGTATCTCGGCGGGCATGGCGACTGGTCCGAGCGGACCGGCACATGCCGCATACGACAGGCCCCCGACCGGGGGCGGAAAGGAACCCATCATGAACGTCAAAATCAAACGCAGCGAGTCGTACTGTAAGGCCCAGACCATCGCCACCGGACGAAATGTCCCGGAATGCGTCGTGGCGAAAATCGATCCCGCCAGTCTGGCCGTGGGCACGCGGACCCGGATCATCGAGTGGTGGGGAGGGAGCTATCCGGATGACCTGTCCGCCATCGATGTCTACCAAAATGGACGGATACATGCCTGGAGCGGCAGCGGCCAGCGGGCAGTGGCCGCTGATATCGAGGTCGAGGGGCTGACATCCGAGATGGTCGACGCACATATCGAGTCACTCGCGGCGGAGGCTGACGCCAAACGTACCGCATACCTCGCCTCCGTTGAGGAACAGTGGGAGGCGTTCGAGCGGGACGGGGTCGGGGTGTTTATGCAACCTGCCGCGATCCCCGCGCGGCAACATGAGTGCGGAATAGATCATCTCGATGGCTACGAGGTCGCCCAAAAACTGTCCGACGCACTCCAGGACCTACACCCGGATGTCTGGTCCCTCGCGATAGCCGAGCGAGATCGCCGCAATCAGGAGATCACTGAGCGAGCAAAAGACGCCTACCAGGAGCAAAAGGCCCTGGAGGCGGAGCAAGCCAAGGCAGTGAAGGCCCGAAAATATGCACAGCTCACCGAGGCTGTCCAGCGGCTGGGTACGGAGGAGCAGCGGGACCGATGGTCCGAGGGACTGATGAGCCCCCGCGAGGCCGTGGCGCTGATCGAGCAGGAGGCTCTGGCCCCTCTGGCCGATTACACGCTGCCCATACTCGCCAGCGGCGGCGTCGGCGGACCCGGCAGTCTGTATACGAGTATCCTCTACCTGAGGGCTGATGAGTATACAGCCCTCAGGACAATCAAGACCGCCCTGCCGACCGCCACGATTAGGCTGTACCGCGTGAGTGAGGATGTTACGGACGATGACGACGGAACGCTGATGAAATTCCGCTGGACCGTGGCGGAGGTCCAAATGACCGTCGGCGAGATCGAGATCATCCGCGACGTCGTACTCCGATCCTGGACCGTTGACGATTGCGATTAGACCCGTTTATCTGTGGGGCGGGCGTGGTCTGACGAGACGCGATTGGAGCGCGAGTAGGGCCACGACCCCGCGAAAATGCTCTCTTCGCAGAGGGGGCGGCCGGAAGGCCGACCGCCCCCGAGAAACGGAGAAACGACTGTGTTCATTGATGATCGATGATGGATGATGGATGATTTTCACCACTGATCGCTGTGTACCAGTTCCACGGGTCGAACTCCGTCCTGGCCCGCTCGCGGGCCGCACGGCCTTTGACCGCCAGGAGGGCCGGCGTGACGGTCCGGATCAGTTCGACCGTCTCCTGGTGGCCTGATACGAACCAGCCCGTGTCTTCCGTGACACGATCGGCGCAGCCATCCCGCCGCCCGCAGACGACCGGCAGGCCCGCCGCCATCGCCTCCACCACAACGCGGGGCCCCTGGTCCGTGTAGCCCTCGGGCAGCAGGTAGAGGAACAGGTTGCCGCAGGCGAGAAAGGTCGGAACCTCCATCTCACCGTGAGGCCGGCGGGTCAAGTTCGGCAGATCCGGCAGCCAGGAGGGCGCGGGCATGAAATCGAAGCGGGCGTTTGGGCAGCTCTCCACCAGCGGGCCCGTCAAGGGCGGCCACTTGTTGTCGCCCTGCGAGCTGTGCCGGACCACGCGGATCGGGGCGTCATAAGTCGGCTGGAGGGCCAGGAACGGGGCGAGGTCGACCGGGGGAGCGAGGACCGCAGTTCGGGTCACGGGGCACGTGGCATGGGCCACGAAGGCCCCAGCCATCACCGAGGACAGGAAGAGGTATGAGTCCCAGTCCCGGCACCAGGGCAGGTCCGGGACTTTTCCCAGTTTGTAGGTGATCGCCATTACTTTGCGTTTGGCGGCCCCTGCCGCCTTCGCCAGGGGCTCAAACTCCGCCAAGTGAGCGTCATACACCTGGTCGCTCGCGTACCACAGCAGGCAGTCGCAGGGCCCAGAAATCCTGTCTGTGCGGACGGCCACGGCGTCGAACGCCGCCGCCATCTCGGGGCACATCGGCTGCCGCGTCGCGATCTCGACCTGCCAGTTCCGCTCGCGGAACATCCCGGCGATCCGGGCGCAGGACCGCTCCGCGCCGCCGAAGCACTTTCCGTTCGTGACGATGCGTAGGAGCGGCGGGGACGAGGAAAATGGGACCGGATTGACCCTGTTGACCTCGTTGGCAATGGGGTCAATTCGGTCAATAAAGTCCCTCTTCCCCCCCTCGGCCAACCGGCCGCCCTCGTAGTACAGCTCGATCCCCCGGCGGACGTCCGCGACGGAGATCGTCGTCATGCACCGGGCGACGGGACCCGCCGGCGTCTGGACCTGGTCCTTGCAGGCCGTGATCGAATTCTTCCAGCATGCCAAGTCCTTCGCGCAGGGGAGCATGCCGACGCGGCTGATGTAGTAGTGAGACGGGTACTGCTCGAACGTGTGGGGCTCCCGGCCGCCGGCCAAAACGACACAGGGTTTGTCGAAGGCCGCGGCGACGTGCATCAGACTGGAGACCAGAGACACACAGCCCTGGGCGTGCGAGGCCAGGGCGAAGAGCTGCCGGACGTCCGTGCGACCCACTAAGCTCGTGACGTTCGGCTCATCGCCGAGATCCGCGAGACAATGCTCCGACCGGCCCACCTGGACGAACCGGATCTGGGGCATCGACCGGATCAGGGCCCGCCAGCGATCGACAGGCCAACGCTTCGCGCCCATATTGTTCGTGTCCGCGTTTAAGACCCAGTAGCAACCCGCGACGGGGCGGTATGCCAGCTCCTCCTCCGAGAGGTGCAGGTCCGCCTTGCAGGGCCCCGTCGCAACGGGCAACCCGGTGACCCGGGTAAAGCCGTACTCAAAGGCCCGCATGAAGTGGACGCCATTGTTCTTGCTGCCCTGGGTGGCGCGATAGGGGCCGACGTCTACCGCAAGGTCGATCTTGTCCGGCTCCGGATCGCCCGGAAGGACCAGGCCGGCGATGTGCGGATTGTTCGCCCAGACCGCAGCGTCGCCGGCGACCACGAAGATCTGCCATCGGGGATAGGTGTGCTTGAGGTCTCGGACCAGTGGCGTAAAGGCCATTCGATCCCCGAGGAGCGCCTGCGTGTTGCGGAGCAGGACGCGCAGCGGTCCTGTCACGTCGATCGTGTCAAAATAGTGCATTGCCGTTTCTCCATTTCTTTTCCACCACGAAGACCACGAAGTGACACGAAGGAAGAGCACTTATTTCTTCGTGCCCTTCGTGGTTTCACTCGTTCAATCTCTTCTCGATGGCCTGCATGATCCTGGCAGCCGCCGGCTGCCAGTCGTCTGCATCGAGCCACTCGACCGCCACATGCTGGGGATTCCAGGTCTCCTTATACCGCCGCTCGAGCGTCTGGCCGTAGCGGGTCTTCGTGTCGCCCCAGACCACCAGGTCGCATCCGCAGGCCGCCGCCAGGTGCATCACGCCGCTGGAGCAGCCGACGCAGACGCCGGCCGCGGCCATGACGTCCATCAGCCGGTCCAGGGCAATCTGCCGCAGATCCCTCGTGCCGGGGATGTGCCCATCGACCCGCGTGCCGATGGACGCCACCTTGTAGCCACAGAGGGCACAGAGACCACAGAGAAGATCCCAAGCGCGATAGTTGATCGAGGCCTTGCGTGCGATCCCCCGGGCGTGGATCAGGACGTCGAACGGCTCGGCGTTGTCCGGGTTCCCGAACCGCCGATGCTCGAAACCAGGCCCGTCCGATCGGTACATCCTCATGTCCTTCGGATATTCCAGCGACCGGTCTCGGCCCCCATGGTCGCGGAACCGCGTGGCGAAATCCTCGTACAACGCCCGGCTGGCACCGAAACTGGTAATGATGGCACCGCCGCATTCCCTCGCCCGGGCGCGACACCACGGGGACCAGCTCATCACCTCCCAGCCGAACTCGCCGAACCAGGCCGGGAGGATTGTTGATTTTTGATTTTTGATTTCGGATTTCACCTGTCCTGCGGGCCCCGCCCGCCTCCATACACCATCAACCATCAACCATCCCACATTCCACTTCCACCGCTTCGGCTCGCCCCTCGATATTGTTGTCACAGCCCACGCAGGAGCCGAAGAGATCACATCGGATCTCGATGCCGTCCGGGCCGTCCGGCGCGGCGATGTGCTCCATCGGCCGCTCGCCCCTGCCGAGCAGCGTGACGCAGGGATAGCGGAAACCGTCCGGACCGAACAGGTAGATCGTGTTCACACACCGGACTTCCCGCCCGATCCGACCGCGTGACTTGACCCCGGACCGCTGATCGCCGCAGCAGGTGGTCTTGACGCCGACCTGATTCAAGAGGTCCACCCGGTGACGCCAGTTGCCGGCCTTGACGACGTGGCAGCGGACGCTGTGGCCGGCGTGCACCACGGCGGCCAGCGAATCGAACCAGGGATCGCCGAGATCCACAACGTCCTTATGCAGGGAGGCCAGGACCCTGTAGCGGGCCGGGGCCGCCAGCAACGGGGAGACATCCCCCTCGAGGTTCGTGTAGATCTCGATAGGGATCGACCCGTCGATCCGACGGAGCAGCTCGGCCAGGCCCGGATAGAGCAGCGGCTCGCCGCCGGCCAGGATGCACGCCCGACGCCGGGCGTTGATCCCCGCCGCCCAGTCCCCGGCCGGCAGACAGATCTCCTTGCGGACGGCCGGCACACCCGGGACGCCGGCACTGCAAAATCCACAGGCCCTCGTGCAGGCCAGCGTCAGGTAGCATCGGACCGTCCGGTCGCGGACCCGTCTGGTCCGCTCGTAGAGGATGGGACTGAGGGGACGGACGGGACTCACGCGACACCCCCCTCGGTCAGCGGCCAGGCGGGCGAGCCCTTCTCGAAGACGATCAGGCCGCGATCGTGTGCCGGGGGCGTGCGGGCCACCTCCTTGATGAGCCAGTCCGGACCCTGGGGACTGCTCAGATTGTCGTCCCGCTCACAGATCTCGACCGCCTTGCGGATGTCCGCGGCGACACCCTTGCCGCCGTCGATGTCGTGGAAGGCGATTCTGCCCCCCTTGCGGACGAACCGGCCCCAGAAGATGTAATCCGCGACGGCGCGGCTGGTCCGATGGTCCCCATCGATCAAGAGCACATCGATCGGGCAGGGAACCTGGTCCGGCGGAATCCAGGGACTGAACGCGCGGATGGCAATGATGCAGCCCTCGATGCCGTACTCCCGGACGTTCTGCTGCCAACGGCCGGTGGGGACCGGCTCCACGCAGAAGAGCCTGCCCCCCCGCGGGCCCAGCCAGGAGCCGAGGGCCAGCGTGGAGCAGCCGTCCTTGCTGCCGATCTCGACCACCGTCTCGGCGTGCACCGCCTCGCAGGTTCCTACGAGCAGCTTCAGGTCGTGCTCCGTCATGCGGCGGTTGCCGCGGGCGAGGATGTCCTGATAATCGATGATTTGCGATTTGCCATGCACAAGCGGGTCCACTATTCTTTCTCCTTCTGTTTTCTCTGTGATCTCTGTGGCTCTGTGGCGAATTCACGCTCCGGAACTCGAACTGCTCGACGACGACACCGACGAGGAGGAGATCGAGGAGGAAGAGCTGGACGAAGAGGTCGAGGAGCTGGAACTGCTGCTCGACGAACTCGACGAAGACGAAGAGGAGGAACTGCTGCTCGACCAGGCGTTCAGCGGATTGATCTGGGCGATCTGGGCGCGGGTCGGCGAGGCGATCACGCTGAGCGACGAACTGCGGGCCGGCGAGAGCCCCACGTCCGTCACGATCACCGGCGGCGTGTCGTCTGCGGCATAGAGCACCGCGGCGTAGGTCGTCAGGGTCAACGTGTACTCGTGGTCGCCCGCCCGGCGGATGCCCACCACCTCGAACGTGTCCGTCGAAATGTCGTCCGGACCGAAGAGGTACACATCCCCCACCTTCGGCGCCGTGTCGGACCAGTCGTCCCTGATCTCGATGAGACGGCCCTCGACCCATTTGCAGGCGTGACTCTCGATGATCCAGCCACCCGTAGCCACGTCGTACACCTGGACGATGATCCGGTCCGCCTTGGAGCGGCGGACCTTCCTATCGATCCGGACCCGCCGGCCGCTGACCCAGGCGAGCCGGCCGCCCCAGGACCGGCGAGGACGCTGGGAATACACCACGTCGCCGATCTCCAGAATCCCCGCATCGATCTGCGACGTCTGGGAGAGCTCGCGAACGACCACCTCGTTGCGAAGCAGCTCGAAATTCATCAGGCGAGCCGCCCGCGACTGCTTCGTCACCCCGTTGAGCTGGAGCGTCACGCGGTGACGGCCCGCCATCCGCGGATTCCGCACGAGCATCGGCGTCTTGGCGTAGTCGAGGGCTTTGTCGCGGTACTGCACCTCGACCTCGGTCGCCCGCTCCGTCGTCGGAATCAACTTTTGCGTCAGCCGGCCGCGACGGCAATTGCCGTCCGACAGGACCATCACCGGCGACCGGGCGATGTCGAGCGTCAGGCCCAGACGGCGGCCCTCCCACTTCCACAGGCACCGGGAGACGGCCAGGACCTCCTGCGAGGCGTCGCCGACGGTGCTCTCCCCGTCGAAGATCCCGTCGAACGTCAGCCGCTTCTCCGTGCCGCCCTCGCCGTCGCCGACGAGCGCATCCGCCGTGCTCTCCTCGGCGGCGAAGAGGGGCAGGATCAGGTCCGAGCGGGCGACGGGGCCCATGGTGTCCACAATGGTGTAGGGAACGGCGTCGCCGTCCCCCGCGATCACGGGCATGGTCACCATGTCAGCGAGCACATGCGCGGGATTGTTCGAGTACTCCAGGGTCGTTCCGCCCGTCATGTCCGTATTCACGATGGCCCCGTCGACCTCGACGGAGACATCGAGCGAACCGCTGAGCTTGTCCGTGGCCAGGGCCGAGACCTGCAGGAGGGCCCGGCCGGGGTACGTGAACCCCACAGAGAGTATCTCCCTGATCGCATAGAGGGCCAGGTCGTTCTTGCCGTATTGATAACCCTCCGCGTAGTCGGCACACATCTTGGTCACCCGGATGTCGTACTGCTTGCCCCTCTGGATTGTGACCGCGGTGCCGAACCACGAGCTATACAGGGTGCTGGCCCGGAACGTGGCGTAGATGGTCTCCAGATACCCCCCCCACGTCCAATACTTGACCAGCTGCACCCACGCTGCCTCGCCGTGCGGCGAGATCTCAATCTTCGCCGCCTGGGCCGGGCTCGTGATGTTCTTGACCTCGCCCGTTTCCTTATCGATCTGATACATCCCGTTCGGATAGGACAGGACGATCTCCAGGTCGTCGAAGTCGGCGTCCGGCGTGGTGTATATGATCGCACCGTCGTCCCACGTCACCGGTATGTTGACCGGGTATTGAATCTTCAGCTCCGCCGCAAACTTGGAGCAGGCGGTCTGGTTGAGCAAACCACGTCGGAATTCCACCGCCACGTCCGGGAACTCCGACGCCGCCTGGCCATTGATCAGGACACTGTCAATCGCGGCGGCCTCCACGGTGCCCTCGATGGGACCCTCGCCCAGATCGATCAGGACGTTCAGACGTTGCTTGTTGGAGAACGTGAAGTTGCCCGGCTTGGATGTCTCGTAGACCTCCTCCGTATAGCAGGCGACCACGTTGCCGTGAAGACGGTTGCGGCCGTAATGCTTCGGGATCACGCCCGACGCCTGCTGCCGGGTAGTCGGATGCCAGGAGTAGACGTCCCTGGCCCCACTGTCGTCGTCCGACGGCTGGCTGCTCGCCAGGGCCCGCGACAAGATCATGCCGCCGCCCATCGTCGCGACGCCGGCGAAGACGGCCAGGGCCAGCCCCTGGAGGCCGAGGAGTGCGCCGCCGGCCCAGGGCGCCGCCACCGCCAGGGCCAGCATTCCCACATACAACCCGAACTGTCTGCCTTGCTGACTCATGACACCACCTTGAGCGTATTGGCCCTCACACCGGGCGAGGCGCCGAACCGAGCCGCGTTCCCCAGCCTGCGGCAATCGGCGAGCGTGTATTGGCAGGAGGACTCCACGCCTGCATACCCGCAGTGCGGGCCCTTGAATCGGACCTCGCAGAGCGTCGGCATGTACCGCCGAAACGGGAACGCGAACCGATAGCAGTTGGGCCCGCCGATCGTGAACTCGACACTGTCGTCCGACTCCCCGTGGCCCCGGATATCGTAGACCGTCGTGTAGTCGGACCAGTCCGCCCCCAGGGCCATCGTGTTGACGACGGCGACCGTGAGCGTGCAGCCCTCCAGGCCGCCGGCGCGATTGAGCCACTGATCGAGCTGACCCCCCAGCCCCGCCAGCGTCAGCGAGAAGACCGGCATGGCGGCGTCCTTATTCAGGGCGATCACCTCGGGTGTGAAACTGGCGGCCTCGTAGACGTTCCCCTGATAGGTGACGGGCTCTGTGTTGTTGGCGATTCGCCAGTGGCGGCCGTAGGGCAGGGCGAAGTCGAGCAGTTCCACCCAGATGTACGGGCTCTGGAGCTTCGCGGACTCGGCCAGTTGGAGACCTGGAATCGTTTTCATTTGCGGTCTCCCCGCGGGAGGCCGCCGTCGCTCGTGACTGGTGACTCGTGATTCGTCATGCGTAGATCTCCGGAAGATACTTGTCCTCGGGGTCCTCGATCAGGTCCGCCGAGAAATCGTGTTTGTCCGGGTGGTCGGCGTTCGTGGACCACTTCCGAGTCCCCGCCGGATCGAATCGGCATCGCCAGAGCCAGGCCGTCGTCGGGTCCGTGACCTCGAAGCATTTGACGCCTCCGCAGGCCTGCTCGATGATCCATCGCTCCAGGGTCACACGGTCCGCCCGCGGCAGAAGGCGGTAGCTGATCTTCAGCCGGTGAACCGGCCGCAGATACCGGGAAGCGACATTCACGACGCCCGCCCCCGAGTCCGAGGCGTCCTGGCCGGCGTCGTCGACCAGCTCCCCCACCTCCAGCTCGAACCCCTTCGACAGCGCCGGCCAGGCCAGCGGGGCAACCGAGCTGCTCGAGCTCGAGGAGAAGGAATAAGATGAGGAGATTGAGGAAGAGGAGGAGCTCGTGCTCGAAGAAGAGGACGACGTAGAGCTGCTGCTCATCGAAGAACTCGATTCGGAGGAGCTGGAAAGGGAGGACGACTCCGACGATGAGGAGGAACTGCTGCTCGATGATTGGGACGAAGACGAGCTGCCGCTGGAACTGGACTGGCTCGAGGACGAGGAGCTGCTGCTGGACGATTGGGACGAAGACGAGCTGCCGCTGGAACTGGACTGGCTCGAGGACGAGGAGCTGCTGCTCGATGATTGGGATGATGACGAGCTGCTGCTGGAACTGGACTGGCTCGAGGACGAGGAGCTGCTGCTGGACGATTGGGACGAGGACGAACTGCTGCTCGAGCTGGACTCGCTCGATGACGAGGAGCTGCTGCTGGACGATTGGGACGAGGACGAACTGCTGCTCGAGCTGGACTCGCTCGATGACGAGGAACTGCTGCTCGACGACTGGGAGGAAGACGAGCTGCTGCTCGAGCTGGACTCGCTCGACGACGACGAACTGCTGCTCGATGACTCGGACGAGGACGAGCTGCTGCTCGAGCTGGACTCGCTCGAAGACGAGGAGCTGCTGCTGGACGATTGGGACGAAGACGAGCTGCTGCTGGAGCTGGACTCGCTCGAGGACGACGAACTGCTGCTGGAGCTGGACTCGCTCGAGGACGACGAACTGCTGCTTGACGATTCCGAGGACGAGGAACTGCTGCTGCTGGAACTGGACTCGCTTGACGAGGACGACGATTCCGACGACGAGGAGGAGGAGCTGAATGTCTGCCCGCGGATCTCGTCGATCTCGTCGTTTGTCAGCACGCGATTGAAGACTACCACGTCGTCGATCAGACCGTCGAAATGGGACGACGCCCCTTCCTGCGCTGCGCCGATGACCCACGACGCCGTCGTCACCGCAAGCGTGCCCGTCTTGGTCCCGCTGTCGTTGCCGACTACCGAGCTCGACGTATCATCCCAGACGCGGAGTTTCCAGGCCCGCGTCGATCCGAGGTACGTGGCCGCGACGTGATACCAGCGGCCGGTCGTG
Source organism: Candidatus Pacearchaeota archaeon (assembly GCA_023228245.1). Next base: position 17,663 of record JALOBN010000031.1, on the reverse strand, counting down.
AGCGTCGGCGTGCCCCAGTTCACTTCATACGTGGAGCCGGTGCCTGTGCCGATGTTGTGCCCGATTTTCCCGGCGTTCGTGACGACGACGCCGAAGCTTGCTTTGTTGAGGCTCAGATCGAACTTGCTCACGGCGTAGGTCGAGACGAGACTTTCGAAACGACACCAGAAGCATAGCGTGATGTCCTTGGTCGTGTCACCGCTCTTGAGCGGGAAGTTCGCCGACAGGTTCGCGTCCGTACGGAGCAGAAAGTCCGTCTCGGTCACTTCGAAGTCGCCGCTGTAGGACCCCTCCTTGTGAGTCGATGAGGAGACCACCCCGTCATTCGTGAGCGTATTGCCCTTGCCGCTGGAGTCGGTCTCCAGGGCGCCGTCCTCCAAGCGCCACCAGGCCTGACAATTCGGATCGGATGCCGGGTTATAGGCCATGAACCAGAGCCCTCTGTGCTGAGTCACCCATCGTAGTACTCCGCTCCATATCCGCCGGCGCCGTAGCTCCCCGCCGTGTTTTCGATCATGGTTGCCTCGAAGAAATGCCTGCCCTTGATCCGGGAGTCCGACCGGAACACCGCCGGCGTCTCGGGGTCCCAGCGGGCCAGCCAGGTCTGGCCTACCTTGGCATCCACGAACTCGAAGGCGTATTTCGACAGCTCACAATACACCAGGTAGAACCGCTCCATCGCGAGGCGGTCCGCCAGGGTCATGAGGGAAATCGTCACCTTCCACCGCCGGCGGCCCCGCGTGAACCGCGGCCGGACCTTGTTCCGCCCGCAGCCGAGCGGCATCGAGATCTCCGAATCCATCGGCTCCTCCCTCACGACCAGGTCCACTCCCTTCGACAAAGCCGGCCAGACCAGCGGCACGAAGCTGCTCGAGGAGGAATCGGAAGAGGAGGACGTGGAAGAAGAGGAGGAGGAAGAGGAGGGCGACGAGGACGTGGAAGAGGAGGAGGACGACGACGAGGAAGAGCTGCTGGAACTGGAGGAGGATTCCCAGGCCCGGAACGGGGCGTCCTGACTCGCCCCCAGCTCTGTCCAGGATACGCCGCCATCCGAGGACGTACACATCGCCCCGTCGGCGTAGAGCGTGTTACTCGCACCCACGCGGTAGTAGAAGAACACCGTGTCCCCGGTGCTGTACACGACGACGTGATATTGTTCCCCGTCCTCCACAGCGACCGCAGGGGAGAAGGGGAATGCATGAATCACCGGTTCTTCTTCGTCGTAGATGGATTGAAGGGATCGAGAACACGAGGCCAGCACGGTGCCTGAGGGCTTATTGCCGTAGCTCGTGTGGATTTCCACAACCACGTTCCCATTCAACTGGTCGCTGTAGGCTGCAACCATTCTCAGCTCGACGATTCCGAGGGGATAGTCGCCCGAAGCGATGAAGCTCTGGGATCTTCGCTCGGCGCTGCCTGCGAGGATGTAGAAGTTGGTCTCCGACCAATCCCAGTAGCTGTCTCGTATCACGAAGGACATGTCACCGCACCCCGATAACCGTCGGGTCACTCGCCCGATGGGAATAGGTCACCGCCAGATCCAGGCTCTTGCCCGTGACGTGACCGGCCTCGTCAGCGATCGGCGACACCGTCCCCACGGCGAGGCCTCCGTACATCGCATTGCCCCCGCAGGCGTCGTCGCTGCCCAGGGCCTCGACGATCCGCGACATCAAGAGACCCGCCCTCGTCTCGGAGGAATCCGTCTCGGAGTCGGACCCAATCGCCGCCACGGCGATCTCGAACGCCTGCTCCATCACCACATCGCCCGATCCCTCATACAACACCCGCCCCTCGCCCTGGACCACGACGGCCGAGGCATCCGCCGTGAGCGGATCGGACCAGTGCACCCGCTTGGCGCGGTAGACCGTGACGGCCGAGGCGACCTGCACCCGGAGCCAGTCGCTGATCCGCTCCAGGACCGTCTGATCCGCCGAGAAGGACGACGAACTGCTGGAGGAGGAGAAGGAGGAGGAGATCGAGGAACTCATGGCGCCCTCCAGACAAAAATGCGTTGGGCCACAGAGGGACACAGAGAGCACAGAGACGGAAGAACAAAGGGATATACTCTATCCTTATGTCTCATCTCTGCGTCCTCTGTGCCCTCTGTGGCTCTCTTTCTTTCCGCGCTCTCATCTCCGCAGACCTCCCCGCGTGCGGCCGCCCGTGTCGTGGTCCCGCAGCAGGATGCTCACAACGGCGTCGTTCAAGTCGAAGTCCATTCCCGCGGAATCCGCCTGGACCGCCGAGCTGCTCTCGTTGACGATCCGAACACTGAGGTTCTTCGGACTCGCGGCACTACCCGTCGCCGGCACGGCCATCCCGCGGCCGAGGGCCGCCATCTGACCCTCCGTGAAGACGCCCTCTGTCCGCTTGAGGATCGCCGGCACTTCACCCGGCATCAGACCCGTGTGACATCGGCGAGCGCCCCGGAAGACCGATGCGTCAACGTCCCGGCGGGGCAGGCTGTCCACACCCATCACACCACCGCTGTGCACGTAGGCCGTGCCGGAAATCCCCGAGCTGATGTCCGTGGCGCCCGTCGCCGTCCCCGCCGTCCCCAACTGCGAGAACCAGGAGCCGATGCCGCTGACCATCGGTTGTGTGATGTACTGGCTGATCGACTGCTGGGCGAGACTCCGCAGAAAGCTCTCCGCCGCATCCGCCGCGTTCTCGAAATCGACAGCGATCTCGGACAGCGTGTCACCGAGCGACTCCATCTGCTGATTCACGAACTCCGCGTCGCGGAGCTTGTCGAGGCCTTCACGGTACCTGTCGATCAGCATGGTCTGCATTTCGAGGTCTTCCGCGTAGCCGCGGCGGACCGCCCGCTCGTACTCGACCATGTCCGCCGCCCGGTCGTGAGACTCCGTGAGCCGGCCGATGATCTCCTGTTCCGTGTCGAGGGCCGCCCCGAGCTGACTGACCTGACTGCGGGCCTCCTGGGCCTCCTGGGCCGTCTCCTGAAACTTCAGGGCATCGAGGGCCTCGCCGTAACGGCTGACGGCGTCCGCGTAGGCGCTCGTCCCTTCCCCGAAGGCGCCCGCCGCCTGGTCCGCGAAGGCGAGACGATCTTCCGCTTTGTAGACGCCAGCCAGCGTCTGTTGCAAGGCTTCCGCCTGCTGGCGGACCTTGGCAATCGCCTGCTCGATATTGGCCGCCTCCTGGGTCCACTGGGTCCCTATCTCCACCGACGAAAGCGACGACTCGGAGAGGCCCGTATTCAAGCCCAGCCCCAAGTCCTCGGGGAGGATCGACTCCAGAGGGTTTGTCCCCTGCTCGACTGTCGTGCCTTCATACATCTGGCGGATTGTGTCGAGCAGTCCGCGATTCTGCGCCTCGGCGATCTTCTCTCTCGCGTCGGCGACGATCTTTTCAAACCGCCCTGAGTAATCCGGCCCGGCGTATGGATTGTCCGTGTACTGAGCGAAATCCGCCGTCACCTGCTTTTGGATGGCGTCGAACATGTCTTGATATCTCGGGGCCCCTTGCTGATGAGCAACCACCGTTCCGAAACCGCCGACGATCTGATCCTCATAGGGAGACTGTCTGTATTTTTGTTGGCCGAGCGCCGCCTCGTAGCGGCGTCGGGTCTCCGTATCGATCTCAGTCGCGAGCCCCTGGTTATACGCCCAGTTGCCAATCGATCTCTGGGGATTGGCCAACTTCTGGATCTCCTCCAACGTCTCGCTCACCGCAATTCCAACCGCTTCAAATACGGAGACCATGACCTCTCCAAACCCGCCGCCGGCCGTCATCGCATCCGTGAGAGCCTCTGTAATCCCCTCCACGTAGGGCGCCAGCTCGATGATGGCCCGCGTCTCGATCCCCTTGATGATACTGCTCATGCGGGCCCAGGCGTCCTTAGCCGCCTCGACCTGGCCGGCGTCGATCCGGCTGAACGTGATCCCGAGCCGGGCCGCCTCGGCCTGCGTGTCCCGCAGGGCCCCGGAGCCCTCCTGGAGCATGTTCACCATGCGGGCGCCCGATTCCCCGAACAGTTTGATCGCGATCCGGACGCGGTCCGCCGGGTTCTCGACCCCTGCCATGGCGTCCGCGAGTTCGTACAGCATCTGCTCCGGCGATTGTCTGGCCAGATCGGCGGCGTTGACGCCCAGCTCGGCGATCTCCTTGCGGGCCTCTCCCGTCCCCTGGGCCGCCTCGGAGGCCTTGCGGGTCATCTGCTCGATCCCCACGCGGAGCTGGTCCACCCCGACGCCCGCCCGGCTCGCCGCGTACTGGAGCGACGTGTAGCTCTCCGTGCTGATTCCCAGCCGGTCGCTCGCCTTGGCCGTCTTGTCGATCTCGTCGGCGACCTCGCGGATCTCGCTGACGACGGAGGAGATCCCGAGTACGCCCAGGCCGATCGTCAGGCCGGTCTTGAGCATGGACTGGACACCCGTGACCTCCTTCTCGATCTTCTTGAGAGAGCCGAGGACCCCGGCCGTACCGGCGGCCGTGGAGTTCTTGATGATGTATTCAATCCCGGATTGAATCAGTCCACTCGACATAAACCACCAGGAATATGCAGCCACAGAGGACACAGAGGACACAGAGTCGCAATTCGAGTTTTCAGTTTCCTTCTCTGTGTGCTCTTCTTTCTCTGTGGCTATCTTCCTTTCATTTCAGCCCCGCCGCCCTGTCGAACCGTTCGACCTCGTCAGCGTCCGACGGCGGCTCCTCGCGGTCGTCGATCGCCGGCAGGAGGAACTCCCGAAACTGCACCGGTCCGGACTTCGCCGTCCTGAGGCAGGCCACGATGTGCATCGTCATCTTCGCGATCCTCCGGTCCCGGCGACGCTCCCCAAACTCGCCGAGCCGATCCAACAGCCGCCAGGTCACCACGTCCCTGGCGGCCGTCGCCGCGAGCATCTCGTCCCGCGATCCGTAGCCCAGGTGCGCTGCTATTCGCCAGTCGCGGGCGGCGTCGGGATCTTCGGCGAGTTTTTTAGGATGGCCCCCGGCGACTCCTCCAGGAGTCCGTTGAGCTCCAGGACCGCGCGGGCGCCCCGCTCGATCAGGTGGGAACCCCGCGCGGCGAGCTGATTGGCGTCCTCCTCGCTGAAGAGCCGCACGCCCTTCTCGTCCACCGCCGAGGCGGCGAAGAGCCTCAGGGCGTAGAGGGGGGCCTTCTTGTCGAAGGCGTCCCAATCCGCATAGCTCATCTCCTGGAAGAGGATCTCGCCGCCCAGCTCGGGGAAGGGGATCGTCTTTTGCCTGAGTTTCTTGCTCTGACCCAGGATCTGCTGCTTCGTCAGAATCGACATTCGTTTCTCCTTTTCAAGTCACCGCCTCAACACAGGTGCAATCCTTCAGCTACGACGAACTCGAGGAGCTGCTCGACGAGGACGACGAACTCTTGATCTCCCCCGTGATCTTGATCCCGAAGTTGAAGCTCGCGAGATTGTCGTAGGGACCGGACAGCTCGGAGGAGTTCGGGTACCCCCAGAAATACCGCTTGTTGTTGTCGGCAAACTTCACACACCAGCACTCGGTGACGCGGTTCTTCAGCGCTTTCTCCACCTTGTAGGCGTAGGTCGCGTTGTAGAGGACCTCGCACGTGAACTGACCGCTCTCGATCAGGCCCGGCTCGTACGTGCGATGGTACCCGGTCGTGTCGGCGTCCGTGTTGTCGAGATCCGCGACGCTCCGTCCGGCGAAATTCCAGTTGCGAATGTGGCCGATCAGACCCGTCACGGACCCGGTCAGCGTGGTTCCTTTGCCCAGCATGGTTTTCTCCTTCTATGCGGCCTGCCGGCCGCGCCGTGATTTCATTTTGCCCAGAACCAGGGCCTTGATCCGATCCGCGAGCTCGACGTCGAGCCGGGCCAGGCCCTGGGCGGCCAGGGGCTTGAGAAATTCAAGGTCCAGAACGACGTGGGCCCGCTCGCGAACTTCATAGATCGGAAGCTCCGTCTTGTACCGCCGGCCCGTCGTCGGACTGGTTCGCCATTCCCGCCGAATTCGACCCAGACCATTCTTCTCGTAGCTGCCCCGCTTGGCCCAGCGGTACCGCAAAAACCCCCCGGTATGACCGCCGGGCATCGTCGCCATGAACGCGTGCAGATAGCTCCGCGATTGCCCCGAGGGGAAGATCGCCGTCACACCGCCGGCGGCCTGGGACGCAAACTGGCCCACAGGGATCACGCGGTTGGCTACCTGGAGCTGGCTGTTTAGTTTCGTCGCCGTCGCCCTGTCAATCACCATCAAGGCGTTGGCCTTTGCCTGTTTCCAGGCGAGTTCGGCGGCGAGCTGCCTCTTCACCCGCACACGGGTCCAACTCGTCGTGCGATTCAGGGCGGAGGGGGCTATCCGCCGCAGGGCGTTGGGGATGGCCGCAAGCGATTTCTCTATGGCTTCCACCGCCTGCCTGTCGTAGCGAACCTGGATCAACGGACCTTCCATCGACGTCACCCAATCAAAAGCCCCACGAACCCGCCATTTTGCCACTCGATCTCCAGGACCCGGGAGACCCGCGTCGCGCCGCCCCGCTTGGGCGACCACGTGATCGTGTCGCCGCCCGTATCGATCCCCGACGCCGGGCGACCGGCCGCCGCATCGTTCCGGAGCGTCACGCGGGCCAGGGGCACACTGCCGAGACCCGAAAGCCTCTGCGGACCCAGCCGCTCCACGAGGGCGTCTCTCGGTACCCCCGCGCCGGCCAGCGGCGTGTACGTGATGGATTCCGTATCCAGGAACGCCATCGCCGCCTCGGCCCCCAAACCCAGCGCTGTCGCGAAATCCGTCATGATGCCCCTTTACGGAAGGCCGGAGACGGCCCTGGCAATCACCAGGGCAATGCCGCCCCCGGCGGTGCCCGACCCGATGGCGACCCCGACGAGCAGGGCGACCTGGTTGGCGATCCGCCGGCCGTGGGGACAGGCCTTGACGTGCTCGGCGATCACCTCCTGCGTGACCTCGCGAGACACCTCCTTGATGACCATCCGCACGACCGGCTCGTTCAGCCAGGCCAGATCATTCCTGTCCGCCATCGACTACCTCCTTCACGAAAGCCTTCGTCAGGCGTCGATCTTCATCAGGTGTGCGAAGTAGGGATCGAACACCTTCTCGTCGACGTAGTCTTCCACCTGGAGGATGTCGCTTTTGGTCTGCGGCTCCCGATACATCTCGGGCACCAGCAGACCGTCCGCCATCTCGGTCCACCGGAGCGTGCGGCCCACGCACGGCGTGGTCACCGGCATCCCCGGACCGGAGGCGACCACCGCGACCGTGGCATAGTCGTCCGGCCAGATCTCGGAGCCGCTGAAGGTCTGCCCCTCATCGGCCGAGTTATAGACCGTGTCCCCGACAATCAGCTGCTGGAGGCCGACGAGGGAGGCCAGCCCCGCGCGGATCATATCCACCGTAATGGTGGTGGTGCCCTGGAAACGGGCCTTGATCGCTGTGTTCTTGATCATGTTCTGAACGGCCGACTCCCCGACGATCAGGGCGTTCGCCCGCACGCCTGTGTTCAGGCGGACCTTCTCCTTCGCAGCGACGATCTGGCCGATGATGTCCGTGGCGATGTTGTCCCAGGGCGAGCCCGAGTTGTCCGTGTAGAGCGTCGAACCCGTCCAGGTTGCCGTATTGAAGACCAGGTTCTTGACGCGAAGCTCTCGCTTCAGCAACATGCGGAGCTTGAGGATCGCGGTCTTTTCCAGATCAACCTGGAAGTCCTTCGCGTACTTGCGTCGCTCGCGGTCCGTGATGGCAATCTCCAGGCCCTTGTCCTGTGTGGCATAGGCCAGGTCCTCCCCTTCCATGTCGATCCGGTTGAACGTGCCGCCATCGGCGCGGGTGTCGTCGTCAATCCGGATGTTCTCCCGGGTGATGACCGTGATTGTGCCATCTTCCTTCGGCACCCCATACGCCGGCAGAATGGCATCCGCAATGAACGTCATGCCCGCCGGGTTGAATTCGTGAAAGGCCTCGCCGAGATCGGCGCGGGGAACAGCGTAGGTCCCGTAGGTAATCATCTGTCTGTCTCCTTACCGCCGCTGGCCCGGCCGAATGCGTTGTCAATGATCGGTTCACCCGGCGATTACGAGCCGGAGCTGGAGGAACTGCTGGAGGACGAGCTCGAGGACAGGCTCGACTGGAGGCCGAGGCCGGGATGCGGCCAGACCTCGAGGATGCTGCCGGACGCACTGGCCTCCTGAACCGCGGTTCCGATGATGAGCGTCCCCGTCGCCGCAACCTTTCCGTCGTTCGAGGCGTAGACCTTGCGGCCCCGCGTGATCGCCGAGGACGCCTCCATCCGGCAGGATCCCCCGTGCATGTAGTCTCGCACCGCCACCGGGGCCCCGCTCGCCGCCTTCTGCTGGGTCACGCCGATCCCGTAATCCCCCGAGTCGGCGTACTTCACGGTGCCCGAGGGGGTGATCAGCACACGCCGATGTTGCTCCACGGCCTCGCCGGCTTCGAAACTCGCCGGACTGTTTCTTTGATTTGCCATGATGAATCTCCAGTTCAAATGGATGTTCTGCTCTGTGTGATTTCCGCCAATCGGGTCAGATGGTGACCCGATCCTTACCCTTCTTCACCGGGCGGGCGTTTGTCTCGGCGGCTTCGAGGAACCGCTCGTGCAGAGCCGGGTCCTTCGCCTGGACGGCCTTCATCGCCTCTGTCATCGAGCACTTATGCTCGGCCGCGTACTGGCGGGAGGCCGCCATGAAGTCCGGACCCTCCTGTGCGGACTCGTTGCCCTCGCTTCTCTGGGCCCCGATGCGGCCGTCGGCGCCCGTGGCGGTCTCGGCCCTGGCCGCCCTCTTTTGCCAGATGGCATAGGACGCCTTCGCCTGCTCGACCGTGACGCCGCTCTCGTAGCTGGCCACGGCAAATTCCAGATCGTTCGGAAACGCGGCCTTGAACTCGGCGAGTTTGCCCCGCTCGGCCTCACGGCCTTTTGCCTCGCTCGCGGCGGCGTCCACCGCCGGCAACTCATTCTTCTGAGGTTCCATACTGGATTCTCCAATAGAGGTGATTGACGATTGACTGTTTGGTGTGGACGACAGGGACAAGGCCGGCTCTTCGCCGAGCCTGTCGATCAGCTTGTTCGCGAGCGCCGCCTTCGCCTCCCACAGGCGGCCGGTGGCCAGGGCCCGAGCCTCGGCGGGCGCCATGCCTCGACCGTCGGCCACGGCTGCAATGAAATTATCGGCGATGCCCTCGATGACTTCTCGCGTCGCCGCGATCTGCAAATCCGTAATCGGGGCACCCGGAACTCCCATGCCCTTGTGCTCTCCGGAGGCGATAACATGGACGGTCACCCCTTCCTCCGCGGCCATCTTGCTCATGTCATAATAGACCATATAGACGCCGATGCTGCCCACTTCGGCGTTCAGATCCGCCCGGATCGAACCGGCCTGGGAGGCGAGCCAGTAGGCGGCCGAGGCCGCGAGGTCCTGCACCCGTGCCGTCACGGGTTTGCTGTCTCTCGCCATTCGGATCGCCCTCGCCGCCTCCAGCAGGCCGGCTATGGTTCCGCCCGGCGAATCCACCTCCAGGCGAATCGACGCCACTTGCGGCGAGGCAACCGCCTGGTTCACGAGCGATGCGATCTGACCGTAGCTCGATGCGTCGATGCCGAAGAAGGCCAGCCACGGCGGGACGCTCTTGAGCAGGATGCCCGAGATCGGGATCACGGCCACCCCGTCCACGATGTTGAGCTTCGGCGGCTCACGAGTCACTTCGATCCTGGATAACGCCTCGATCCGATCCGCCAGCGGCGACAACCTCGCGAAGAGGGCCTCGCATCTCGCGGGCTCCATCGCCCAGGGCTCGGCCGCCCATTCCGCCAGGACACCGGGAAGTGTGCTGTCACGTCTCATCCGATTTATCCTCCTGTCGCGGTTGCCCCGTCGTACTATCCTCTGTTTTGTCCTCCTCGGCCGCCTCGCCCTCGCCCTCGCCTTCGGGTCGGTTTTCCTTCGTCGTCGCCGCCGCGGCCGCCGGGGCGGCGAGCCCGGCGAAGATCTGCCAGGGCACCTTGGCGCCGGGGAATTTGTCCTCGATACCCGCGGCGATCTCGATGGCCTCCTCCACCTCCGCACGGCGGGTGCTCAGAACGTCTTCCCTATCGAGCTTCTGGCTCTTGCAGACGTGGGCGTGCGTGGTCATGGACCTGTCCAGCTTGGCCGCGTAGGCCTCGGCCTCCTCTTTCTGGTTGAGCCATGGGTAGGTCGGCCGAATCCACTCATAGCTGGGCGTGTCGTCGGACCGAACCCCACTGACGAGTTCGTCCATTGCCTCGGCGCCAATCTCCGTGGACCAGTGGGACAGCTTCCAGGCGAGGATCGGCGTGTAGAACTGCTCTTCGAGCAGGTCCTGGTACGTCTGGAAGGTCTCGAACGCCTGCTCGAGCACGGCGCGGCTCTGCGAGTAATTGCTCTTCGTCCAATCGAGCAGGATGATCTCCAGCGGCAGGCCGGCGGGCAGACCCAGGAGACGCAGGAACATCCGCACGCTCTCCGGGAAGTTGACGCCGGGGATCGTCCGGTTGACGCCCTCGATCTTTTCTCCCGGCTCCCCGTGGAAGAGCAGCGCGTAGTCGAGCTCCGTCACCCGCGTCGTCGTGTCGTTCGCCTCGTCGTCGGATTTGTTCTCGTCGACGTTGCTCTCGATGTAGCCCATGGCCGGGCCGCCCTCGCGGGTGATCGAGACCGCATATCGCGACAACTGCTGCCAGGACACGGCCTCGCTGGTCATGATGTCGAACAGCATGTGAATAATGGGAAACGCCGACTGGAACTGGGGCACGCCCCGCGTCTGGCTCGGGCGGGTCGGGTTCGTCAGGAAGAGGAAGTTCACCGGCTGAATGCCCATCGCCTTGCGGACGTCGACGCGACCGCTCGACGTATACGGCGCAACGTAGTAGTAGATCGGGGACCCGAAGTCGTCCTTCGAGATTCCATCCGTCAACTGCGCGTGATCGATCTGCTCGGCCTCAATCAGGCGGATCGTCGCCTTGTCCGTCTTGAGCACGCCCGTGTCCCCGGCGACCAGAACCTCGCGGCAAATCTGGCGGATCACCTGGGGACCGGACAGGACCCCGCGAATTTCGGGCCGGCGCCACCACTGCCGCCACAGTTTCTCCAGCGTGCGATTGGCCTGGCGATCACTCGTTTTGACCCTCAGGCCGAACCCGTTGCCCACGATGTAGGCCACCATCCGCTCGACCATGCCCACGTAGATTGCGTTGTTCCGTTCGAAGTCACGGCTCTGGGCGAGCAGCCTTTTGCGGTGGAAATCCAGGTGGGCATCGCCGCTGAAGGACAGAAAGGCGCGCCCGTCCGCCGTCGCCGTCGTCGCCGATCGGTAGCCGTAGCCCGTGAATCCATAGGTTCCCCGATGCTGGACGACGTCGAGCCGATCCGTGCCCGGGCGGGGCGCGTGGGACACCTCGCGCCGGATCGGGCGGCCCGTAGAGTCCAGGATGGAAAGCTCGCGTCGCATCAGTAGTACCGCGATGTCCCCCTCACAAAACTGGCCCGCTGGCGGGACGTGTCGCAATTGACCACGATGGATTCGAGCTTCGCACGCAGCGGCTCCAGGGAGGCGAAGTTGATGCTCTGGTCCGCCGCCGAGATCGTCTCCGGTTTGCAGGCCAGCAGGTACAGGACCGCCTCGTACAGGTCCGCCGCCAGATTGTTCGAGGTCCACCAGCGAAGCGAGGCCTTGTACTGGGTCAGGGCGTCCGCCAACGTGCTCGTTCCGGTCAGTGCCATATTCGTGTCCCGTGCCCCGTGGCTCGTGATTCGTGTCCTGCCGCTCGGCCCCCAAAGAAAAAGGGCCGCGCCGTCAGGGGGCCAGCCCTGGCCGACGTGGCCCGTTGCTCAAAATCAAAGAGGCCGGTCCGAACCCATTGGTCCTGGCCGACCTCTTTCTGCAGACCTCATCAAAACCAATCCGCTACATCACCACAATCCCCCTGCAAGCCCTTTCTCAAAAATAGTTCCAGAATCTGGAAGAATCTTCACCTGCGGTGCAGGTAGATCCATGCCTGCACAACACCATTCAGCAGCAACAAAACCGAGAGTATCCATATCCAAACAACCATCGATTCATCTCCACAACGGCCGGATCGCGGTCTTGCGCTGCTCGCTTTCGAGCCGCTTGGCCTCGTCCGCCAGGATGCCGCGACACAGGCCCTGCATCGCATCCACGACACAATCGGCGGGGAAGTCCACCTGCACCGAGCGACCCCGGAGATCGTCCGGCGGCGAGTCCTTGACCTTGCGGTGCACCGTGACCAGATACCGGCCACAGTCGAAGGCCTCGCGAAGGGCCATCACCAGGCAGGGATTGGCCGCGATCTTCCCACGGAGGATCTCGTCGAGCACGCCGGGATCGGCGGCAGACGCGGCCGGCGACTCCTTCCTTGGGTCTGGAGCCTGGTCGCTCATCGTTCCCGATTCAGGTACCTCATTCTTCTCGTCCATCAGTCGAATCTCCTTTTTCCGGCGCTACTGGGACGCCGTGGACCTTATTGAGATGCTTCGTCAGGTCGCCCCGACGCTTGTACGCCATCTGGCAGTGCGGGCAGGTAAACGACGCCGACTCGTCCACCGGGTCATCAACCTGGGACTCCACGGCGACTCCCTTGACGCTGAACCGCACCTTCGTCGCCTGGCACAGGGGCGTCCGGCACCGCCGATATTGGATACCCCTCACGGAGTCGGTGTGCGTCGCAATACTATTGAACGTCTTGCACCGCGGGCACCTCCTCGGCGGGAAGACCCACTTGTTTGAAACCTCATCCTGTTTTTCTTCGTCAGCCATGTCGAATCCCTTCAAGTTTACGATTGTCAGTAGCGTGTTCGGATCGGTTTGCGGCCCACCGGCCGCCCCTCGGGCTTCGGGCCGGCCGTGGCCCTCGGATCGAGCCAGCGGACACCCACCTTCTCCGCCGCATTCCGCGCGTGGACCAGGCAGTCCCACCAGTGGTTCGCCCCGCCACCCTTGTTCACCCAGATCGTGATCCGCCGGCCCCGGACCGGGATCTCCCTCGCCTCCTCGCTCGTCAGATGATCGAGGAACTCGTCCGTCGTGTCGGCCGGCAGGTGCATGTAGCCCGGACCCGGCTCGGCTGCCAGGAATAGCATAGAGTGCAAAATGCCCTTGTAATAGTCCTCGTTGAAGTCGTATCGGAGAATCTGCTTACTGCAATCCTTGAACGGCTGCATGATCCCACGCCGCATGTGCTCGGAGCCGCGGGAAGGAATGATCGGGATGCCCTGCCGCTGGCACTGCCGGCAGAAGGCGATCGCCTCCTCCGTGTGATAGGCGCAGTCAATGCTAGTCATCGCCGGATGCGCCCGCCGCGAGGGGTCTTCCGCCAGGGGAGTTCCGCTCTTGAGATAGTCCTCAAGGGGTCCCCAGTTGGCGAGCTGCTGTGTGTCCCCGGTGTCGATCCGGGCGTAGAACGTCACCCAGCACTCGGAGAGATCGCCCCAGGCGACCTCCGCGACGTAGAAGTGGTCGAGCTGCACGTCGATGCCCCGCGTCGTGAACAGGACCTGCTGAGGGACACCGCCCGTCGGGTACTTCGGATCGATGTGCGTGCGGAGCTGCTCAACGGGTGTGGCCTTCGCCGTTTCCCGCCAGGGCCCCGCAAGCTGGTTATTGATGAAGTCCTGAAGAATCTTGACGTTGCCCTGCCGCTTGGCGAGTTGGGCCGCCGCCCACTCGGCCGCCAGACCGTCCATCGTCTGGAAGATCGGGTGCAGCATCCCCGCCCAGATCCGGATGCTCCGCACCGGCCCTGCGGGCCGGCCGCCCTCAATCCGGCCGTCCTGAACCACGTGGGCGCCCGCCTGGACCCACTGGCCGGCCTCTACGGCCTGCCATCGCTGGTACTCCGTCCAGCGGCCTTTGCAGTGCGGGCAGACGTAGCGGGCATGGCCGCCTCTGGTATACTCCTTCGGGTCGAGCAACCGACCCTGATCGTCCTTGTCGAGCTCCACCCGCTCCCATGCCATCTGATGCCACCGGCCACACTTCGGACACGGGACATGCCAGTCGTAGGGATCGCCCTTTTCCCACTCCTTCCAGAAGAGGTCATCCTCGAGGACGGGACTCGAACAGCAGTAGGTCTTCGCATTGAGGGTAAAGCCGCGCTGACGCCGCTTGCCGAGCGAGATCGGGTCCGTATCCGTCCCGACGCTTGAAGGGTACTTCGTCGGCTCGTCGAAGACGACATACCGGATGGGTCGGTCACTCAAGGTGATCGCCGAGTTCGCCCAGGCGATGTAGAGGATCATGTCGTCCATGATCGTCTCTTTGCCGATGTTGAAGTTCGCGAGATCATTGCCAATCTTCTTCATCAGCCGCGGGCACGAGCGGAACATCGGACGAATGCGGGTCGCAAGCCGCTGGGTCGCGACGTCCTGGGTCGGCAGGACGACGAGGAAGGGACCTGCGTCCACGTCCGCCGCGTAGCCCAGGGCAATATTGGCGAACTCCGTCTTGCCCGCCTGCGTGCAGGCCGCGGCGTTGAGCTGCCGCATCGAGCCCCCACTCCACCACTTCATCGGCTCCAGCCAGAAGGGGACATAGTCCGGAGACCAGCGTCCGTGGATCTGGGCGGTCTCGCGGGGCAGGACGTAGTGCTCCTGAGCCCAGACCACCATGTCGGGCTTCGCCCGGGGCAGTATGATCTCCAGCTCCTCCGCGAAAAGGCCAAGCGGCTTGGTCCGTGGTTCGTGACTCGTCGGTCCCGAAGGGCCGCTTCGCGTTCGGCGTCGCTCGATGGCCATCAGAACAGCCCCTTTTCCACCTTCTGCTCCTGAATCCACCATGCGGCCAGACCGATCCCGTCGGCGATGTCCCCGCCGCCGTCCTCGCCGAGATGGGCGCCATATTCCGGGTGGGCGGCCGCGATCGCGAGCTGCCGGTCCTTCTTCGGCACACCCCGCGTCCAGTCGTTCTCGCAGACCGCCGCCATCCGGCATTCCGGATGACCCTGTGACCACTGCCAGGCCGCCAGAGCAGCCGCCCCCACGCCGCAGCCGTAGACGGCCAGGCCGGCCCCGAGGCCTCCGTGACGGTTCGTGTTGACCTTGCCCCTGGTCCACTCGACCAACAGGATCGATGGCCGCAGACGTTCGAACAGGCGGACCAGTTCGCCGTGCATGGCGATGATCCGATCGAAGCTCCCATCGCCGCGGCTGTCCGGCAGGATGATCGCCCCCTCGACAAACTGTCCGCCGGCGGTCAGCGCCCCATAGCCGATCACCGTCGATGAGGGATCGAGGCCCAGAATGATGGATGGTTTATGATCGATCATTCTCGCTGTTCACCCGTTTCAGATCCTCTGCGAGATAATCGAGAGCTTGTCCCGCGATGGGCCACTCACAATTCCACGGGCGAGCGACCCGAACGGCCTGGCCGCCCACCTTGCGAAAGGCATCGATGACCGCGTCACTGTCGTCTACCAGAATCGTCCCGGGCTTGGCCAAGAGATCCTTGTGCGGCGTGAAGATGTATCGCCTCGCCCACCGGTCATCCAAGTGTTTCTCGATCCAGCGGAGCTTGCCCATCGGCGACGAGGATTCGTGCGTCGGCGAAGAGCAGATCCAGACGTGATCCTCACCCACCGCCCGGATCACGGTTTGCAGAATTGCCTGGCCGTCGCGCATCCAGTCACAGGCCTCCCAGAAATCCGGCCCGAAAAGACTGAACAGATCAGTCTTCAGGCCGAAGATCTTGCCCACGTCGTACTCACCCCGGATCTGGTCAGGCCGATAGGGCACGTTCAAGGCCTTCGCCATCGCCCCGACGAAGTCGACGAGAACACCGTCGAGATCAACCAGGGCAAGCAGTGGCGGTGACTCTCGCTCGCAGTCCGCCGCTCGGGCTTTGCAGATGCCTGCCAACTGATCCTCCGGGCGAATCCCCATGCGCGGCTCGTTCGTCCCCGGATCATCGATGGTCAACTTGCTGATGGTTTCCGTCGTCGACGCTCCCTCCACTTTCGGCGCGATGACCACCCGGCCGCCGTACCTCTGCACGACGGCAGCGCCGACGACGCCGTCAGGCGAATAGTCGCCGCCCTTGACGAGGACGTCGGGCCGGATCAACTCAACCAGCGGCTCGACACTCGGGTCCTCTGCCGTTCCAAACGGGACGACGTAGTCGACGCCCGTGATCTGAGAGACCATGAACATCCGGTCCTCCAATTTATAGACCGGCCGATGCGGACCTTTCAGGACGCGAATCGATTCGTCCGTGTTCACGCCGACAATCAGGCAGCTCCCCTGCTTCGCCGCCATCTTCATCGTCTCGAAATGTCCCCGATGCAGGACGTCAAAGCAACCGTTCGTCAATACAACCTTCTGGCCGTTCCGCCAGGCCTTCTTCACAAATTCATGGACGATTTCCCGCCTTATGATGGTTCCCATCTTGTGTTACTCCGTCGCGTTTTCCGTTTCCCTTTTTATCGCCTCCGCCCATTCGCGGCGGAGATCTTCTGTGAACTTCTCAAGAACGGGTTTGATCTGCTGGCGGGTCTTGCCCTCGAGCACGTGGCTCAGCTCCTCGGGTTTGTGCTCCAGCACGGCCACCAGCGCCTTTTCCCGGGCGAATAGACCCTCCGTCACCGCCTCGACTTCGACCAGCTCCCCCTTTCTCTTTCGGAGCTCCAGCTCCAGCCGCTCGGCCTTCACCGACGTGAGGGGATTCGTCCCCGGCGACGCCTGGCCGGAGATCTTGGCCTTGGTGAACCGCTCGAGCCAGGTCACAAACGCCGGCATGCTGTATGTGTGATCGGCGTTGCGGGGCAACCCGTGCTGCTTGTGCCACCGGAGGATCTGCTGGCGCAATACACCCGTCGCCTTCTCCATCTGGGTGGGACTGAGGCGCGTGAAGTCCACCAGGTCGGCGCCACCCTCGCCGGCGTGGACCTCGGGGAAGAGCTGCTGGAAGATCGCGGCCGCCCGGGCGTCACCCTCCGCGACTTTCTTCGCCATCGACTGCTGCTGCTGGAGCCAGAACTCGAAGCGACTCTGTTCCCAGAGGTCGCGGACGATCCGGTCCGTCGCCAGGATCGTCACAAACTCCCCCGCCGCCAGGCCCAGGGCCCGGTCCGCCTTCTCCGCGACGATCATCGTCGTCGAGGCGATCTCCTGAACCCGCCGCAACAGTTGGCCGCGATCCCACGCCGCCGTCAGGCGTTTCGATTTTTCCAGCCGGGCGGCCAGGTCTACGACGCCGAGCCGCTCACCGGCCTCAGACATCGAGGCGGACACCATCGCCGCCTGTCGGACCGTATCCGGCGCCAGCTTGGACCGCGGGACCGGGGCCTGGCCCGCCTGCGCCGCATCGGTGTGTTGTCCTTGTCCTTCCATGCCCCTTTCGTACTGCCCCAATTCGGCGACCTCCGCACGGGTCAGCGGTTTGTTCTCCCGGATCTTCTCCAGCAGGAACAAATGCCGCCGTTTGCCGGCGATGGTCAGTGCCGATTCATCCACCAAAACCCCTTGTCCTTTGCTCCAACGGTCCTTACACTGTCACTCTCTGTCCCTGGTGACTACGTGTCACTAACGCCGACGCGTCAAAATCGCCTGCCATGACAACCCTCGATCATAAACCCATGCCCGTACACCGTTTGTGCACGGAACACATTAAAAAAAATCCTGCAAGCAGACGCTTTTCGCCCTCGATTGAGC
>JALOBN010000086.1 GCA_023228245.1 Candidatus Pacearchaeota archaeon | reverse complement strand
AGATCTCACGGGCTATGATTTCTACTGGAATGAGTCGAGTGCATCTGTCACCCAGGATCTTACCGCTACTCCGCTCGCTGCAACTGATATTCTTAGCATCACCTATACAGGCTATTTCAAGCTCATAGCCAAGGCCACCCAGACAGCAGAGGTCACGAGGCAGCGATTGGCACAAGGCTTCGGCACTGGCAAGATAGAGAAGACGATCAAGGATATCAGCCTGAAGTCTCAGGCAACCGCCCTAGAAGCGGCTCAAGCCAAATTGGCCGCCTATGCCAGCGTTGGCCGCAAGCTGGAATATGACACGCTGTATAGCGGCCTGGCAGTGGGCACCATGCAGACCATCACATTGGCCGCGCTTGGTCTGTCCGCCTCATCGATGCTCATCTATTCGATGAGGGTATCATGGCCAGATGGCATCACGACCTATTCTATTCAGACATGCGAAGGGCCGGTCGAGCAGAGCTGGCAGAACATTTTCTGCGGCATAGTCGCCGAAATGAAGAAGCAAGCGGGTGAGCAGGCGGGCGAGGCGGATGTGGTGCAGGGGCTGGATGAATTCACGAAGGTCTGGTATGAAACGGATCATCCCAACCCATTCATACAGGTTTATCCCGATGGCGTGACCACGCCCGCGTCGGTGGACTTCCCATGCCTCGCGCATGAGGACAGGCTCACGCATGTGGTGCTCTATGATGCATATGATCAAGAGTTCTTCCGGCAGCAGGTAACATTGCAAGAGGATGCGTCGGATGCGCGGTCGATTTTGACTACTTGTCTAATATTAGCAGCAGACGGGAATGGGCAAATCACCGCAGTTGCCCTTTTTGGGGGAGTTGAAGCGACGAGTACCGCAGGAACCGGAATCGAGATGAGCAAGCATTCTTGGAGCAAGCTGAAGAATTCGCTTGAAAGTGCTCAATTGAACATGACAGACGAGATGGATTCGGGGTGGACATGACCTATACAGCGCCTTCATTTGTCGAAACTGGCATGACTACACAAAATAAGGTCGATGCTCTCAATGAATTGGAAACACAATCAAGCGAGGCGGCCACCTACATGGCGGCCATGTCCCATAGCATCTATTTGACAGCCGCCGCCGATGCCAGATACTACAAGACGCCTGCTCACGCAGGCGGACGCTCAGACACCGGCGCGGGATGTGGAATCGATGCCGCTACCTTGAGCGGCTATACTCTCGCACAACTGCTCGCCTCTGCTATCCCATCTGGCATGATCGGCATGTGGGGGGCGGGAGACGTGCCGGATGGGTGGAACGAATGTACTGGCGCGAATAGCACGCCGGATATGCAGAATAGGGTGCCATTCGGCGCGGGTGGAAACAAGGCATGCGGGGACATGGGCGGGGCAAATTCGGTTACACCGAGCACGAGCAGTTTCAATTCATCCAGCACGGAATTGACAGACGATCAAATACCGAAACACCAGCATACATACGAAGATAGGCAGCCACCATCCACAATACATTACGGATACGCGAGTGGAGACAGAGCATGCCCAGTGAATGGAACTACTTATACAACAGGGAACATCATGCCAGGCGATTACTCGGATAGGGTCGGGCATATACATTCGGGTTGCACGTTCGCTCTTACTGGATATACCGGGGATCTAACGGGAGTAGTAACATCAGCGACCGTGGATAATAGACCGCCGTCAAGAGCCGTAAAATTCATCATGCGGAGCTAATATGACCTATACAAAGATCAATTTCTCATCTACTACTTTGCTTTCTGCCCGAAATATGAATCATTTGGGCACGATTTATGCAGAAGGCAAAACGGCTATCGATCTGCATACGCATCCGGCGGTCCATTATAGCCAAACAGAATCGGATGCTCTATTTTTCCCAATTGCAAGCGGCCTAGACGCCGATATGATTGATAGCATGTCATATGATGATTTGCTCGGATCACTGATACCAGTTGGCGGAGTAATGCTTTATTATGGAGAAGATGCAGATTTCGAAGACGGAGGCTATCTAAAGGCATCTCATAAATGGCATCTCAGCGATGGCGGAACATATAGTAGCACTCCCACGCTTGATATGCGTGATTATTTTCCACGTTGCCCTACCACGATAACCGCGACAGGAACGGGCGGGCATAGCACGATAACACCTACCGGATCGGCCACTTTGGGGGATCATACGCTAACACTTGATGAGATGCCGTCCCATGCGCATAGGTACGAAGATAGATATTACACCGCGGTTAATATTTATGATTTAGGATCTTCGCCAGATAATAGCGATTACACCACGGCCACATTATCGACAAGTTTTAACATAATTTCATCTGCTGTTGCGCATACACACGACGGGGTCACTGCAACATTCAATTCCATAGACAAGCCTCCGGCATACATGTCCATGTATTTCGTTGCGAAGGTGGAAACATGACCTATACGCCGACTGCATGGGCATCTGGTACACCATTCACGCCAGAAGCATTCAATAATATTGAAACGCAGGCGGATGAGATCGCGGCTGATCTGGCAACACATGACGCCGCGGGCCATTTAGATCGCTATTATACCGAAGCCGAAATGCAATCATATTTCTGGTATGGCGGCAATGATGGCGATGGTTCGACCCTAAACGCAGATACCTTGGGCGGGTCTCACGCGGCTGCTATCCAAAGTGGCGCTCCGAGCAGCCTGATGATCTTCTGGAATCCAAATATAGCTCTACACGCTGATTGGGTGTTCTGCGATGGGGCAGAAGGCAGCGGAACCTATGATATGCGGGGCAGGTTTCCAATTGGCGCATCCGGGACATTATCAGTCGGATCTGCCGTCGGGAATGCCACAATAACATTGGCCGGAGATGTAACGGTCGCGGGACATACATTAACGACCGAAGAAATTTTCCATACGCATACTTATGTTGATCAATCAACTACGCTGTTGCCTTATATGCCCCTCGCCGGCACCGATCGGCAATCCGGAGCTTTCACATCACGATCTCTCATCACATCATACGTCGGTGGAGGCCAATCCCATACCCACCCCGGCACTTTCACCGGAGCCTCCTATGATAACTTGCCAATCTATAAATACCTAGCAATCGTTATGAAGAGCTGATTAAAATGATCGAATCAAATGTGATGGTATTCAAAGGAGTGCTCGGCATTCCAGGTGCAATGATCGAGCTATTGAATGGCGGCTACCAAGCCCCATGCGACGGAGATAGATGCCAGATAGATATGCGGCTCAGTCTGCCAGCAGATGAAAAAGGCAACTTGATCGCAGACTATCAATTTGGCGAGGCCGTTGTGCTCTGTGGTCAGCCAATGAGTGCCGAATGGGGCAAGAAGATGGTACAGGGACTTAGGACAGTGCAAACCGTGGCATTGGCAGATACGTGGCCGGAAGGATTTGATGGCAGCCTAACGCAATTGGCCGAGGAACTGAAACCTTTGAAAGCCGCATTGGATGCAAGAAAAGAAAAAGTGAAATCTGCTGGATGGCCTTAAAGCCATCCCTCTTGCCCAAGCGTCAGATTAGCTCTTTGCATCTGATTTTCGGTCAGTTCATAGCTAGATTTGGCCATCAGTGTCTTTGTCTCCGTGGCAATCTTTTTGTTATGCTCAGACAGATCCATCCAAGACTTGTTCTCTTGCGGCTCTATCACAGGCCCACCGAAGATGGGTGGCAGCACATAGGCAAGCGCAGGTTCGGGGCCTTCATACTGGCAACCTGTACCGCGATAGAAGCTATCGGTGGTCTTGAGGCTTGGATCAGGCGGCAGGAAGGGCACGCCATTTGAACCGTCGCGTTGGTCTGCGAGTGCGGGGGCAAGCAGAATAATCAATATCAATAGGATTGTTTTCATCTTTCAACACTCTCCAATTCGAAATAATCATCGATTGCCTTTTTCATGCTCTCTTTGTCAAAGCATATGCGGTCCATTGATATGCTCTTTGGTCGAATATCTATCGACCCATCGTCCGCGTGGGTAGACACTTCTTTCAGGTTCCCCTCTATACAGAGGCGGTAACCTGCGAGTATATATCGGCTCATCCAAAGATCTCCGGCAATTCTGGCATCTCAATCTTGGGCAGCATTCCCCATCTCGGGCCATCATAGTCGGTCTGATTCATCCAGGCGTTCAACTCGCATACTCTATGATTGTACTCCTGCTCGGCGGTGGCATTGGTTTGGCCGTCGATGGCAAGATAGCCGAAGCGATAGCCCGCATTCAGGCCTTCCATGTATGCGGCATCGGTGTCTTTGCTGGCGATGCATGGCATGATCAGACATGCCAATAATATGATTGCTAATATCAATTTCATCCGAATCTCCCCAAATCTGCCTTCCAGCAGCGTTCTTTTTCATCCCATATCACAGGATGCCCATGATGGATATTATCAGATCCGGCATAATAATAACCAGCCCTTTCGTCATAGATTGCCGGAGCACTATATGAATGATAATGCCTGTCATCTAATCGTGGAAATTGCCGATCAACCGTGACCTGCCCGCATCTCTTCAGCAATTCCTTTCCAGCATCGGTCTCAAATGCTGCTAATATCTGGTCAGCAATTACATTGATCGTATCCGATAGCTTCTGGAATGCTATCGACATCTGGTCAACAAACACTCCAAGATTCTCATAGAAAATCTCAATGGCGATTTGTTCTCTGGTGCCGATGTGGGCGATTGTCAGAGTACAATTGCGAAGTTCAATCATCATG
Organism: Candidatus Pacearchaeota archaeon; assembly: GCA_023228245.1. The sequence goes on along the minus strand of JALOBN010000086.1, from coordinate 3,386 downwards.
ATTTCTTCCTCAATTCAATCTCTTTCAGGATGGCTACCTGAACCAATCCGGATAAATTCACTTCAGGATGCTCCATTATCCAGTCTCGGAGATCTTCCCGGACGGTGATGTGCATTGGGATGTATTTAGGCGCTAATGCCATAGATAGGCATCTATGATTATTTATATTTATACCTTTCCATCGGAGATGTTTCATGTCCACAACTACAACCAATAATGGCTATGTAAAATTGGAGAACAGTGAGGCGGGGTTTGCTTCCCAAACACATGCCAATCTCGATCTCATAGATGCCGCCAGCGCGAAGATAGAGCGGCTAGGCGCGAGAGCACCGCAGGTCGGAGATGATTCGGATGATGGCTATTCGATAGGTTCCCGGTGGTTCTATGATGGGAAGGAATGGGCATGTCAGGCAGCAACCGCGGGGGCCGCCGAATGGCTGCAAATCTATCCAGCGACATTAACACCGATTGAAGAGATCCCAAATGGCACGCGAAATGGCACAAACAAGACGTTCACGCTCGACCATACGCCGGTTGGCCGAGTGGCGGTCTATTATGGTGATGAAAATGGCACGGTGCGAATGGCTTACGGAACAAATTTCACGGTATCAGGCACGACTATAACACTCATCACATTTGCGCCGAATGATGCGCTCGGCGATATATTCTTTGCTGATTATAATTATGTGGCTTAGGTGATTTCTCATGAAATTCATAATTCTATTCCTATCGCTGACCCTGCTCATGGGCGGGGCATCTGGACTGAGGTTGAATCAGATTACGCCGAGTGACTATGATGTGTTGAATCATATAATTGATAATGTGACTCTCACGAATGCGACAATGGAGTCGGACGGCATCGATTGGACGTCGGGCATTGGCGCAAAGCTTACAAATGTGACCAATGGCACGGCGGCGCAGGATGGGGTGCCCTATTCACAAGTATCAGCAATAGTGAAGAATGCCACCACCTATGGCGGCATCGTGCGATACAAAAGCCCATATTTCTACGCATTCGAGGCGGATGGCTCGATCGTCTGCCGGTCCACCAATCTGAGCTATACCGCCAATGCGCTTGTCCGCTCTCTCAGAACCTATCGAGCGTCATGGCTCTATGATTGCTATTATGACATTGTCCTCGATGTCGGGAATGCTTCGATGTCGGAAGGCTCGATATGGTTATGCCGGGGCATTCATTTTACCGCACCGACAGGAACAACGTTAAATGTGGCTACTAATATTCCAATATTTAGATCCAATTCTACAGAGCTAAACGACGATGTAGAGATTGATGGCTTTATCCTGAAGCACAATGGTGCGGGGAATTATTCATCGGCTCATATATTGTTGCAAAACGGGTCGAATTCAGACATCCATCACAACAAAATGTATCAGCTTTCGACACCATTTGCCACCACCAACCGTGGCGGAATAAAGCTAGTAGGCGGATTCACCAATGGTCACTCGTGGCTGCATCATATCCACCATAATGAAGTGCCATGCTTAGAAATATATTACACCTCGGATTCATATTTCTATTATAATACGTTCGCTTCATATGGTTCCAATGCATATTCGCTCTACTGGAACGAGTACGGGAACATTTTCCTAGGATTCAACCATATCACAATCACCCAGCATGCAAGTACGGTCACATTTGGACTCTACTTGGATGGGGGTAACCAGTGGACATCCACCGTCTTCCGCAATCGATTTGAGCCGCAAGGATCGTGGACCGAAGGCGACCAATTCGCGGTCTGGGCGGCATCTGGAAACATCACTTCTTGCGTGTTCGCCGAGAATGTTATGGAAGATCTCGGAGGCAATGCCTTCAACATGGGGAGCGGATACCTGAGCCAGATCATTGGCAATATAGTGCATCGGTACAATAGGGCCGAAAACGCGAACTATCGGGCTATATCCACGGGCGGAAACGGCTTTTGGCAATGTACCGTGTCCGGTAACAAAATCGATAAGCCCGATGGATCAAATACCGGCACCGCGATATATATCAGCGCGGGCCGATACAACCAGATTACAAACAATAATGTAGTCGGCCAAATCACAACCGGCCTAACCATTCCGGCAGGCAACACCGATACGGGAAATTATTTTATCTCGACCTAAATATTTTTGCTCCGAGCGCGTGCAAACTTCTAAGCTCGGAGATCTTTTATAGGTAGCTATGCGGCTCCATCCACGTCTCAATTTCATCTGATCGCCGAACATCGTTTGGTCCTCGCCTTGCTACCTTCCAGATAAGCGACTTGCCACAAAATGGACAAAATGCTATCGGCCAATCAACTCGATCAACATCGCATTCCCAACCGACATCGATCTGAAAAATATTAAATCCGGTCTCAAATGCGAGACAGTTGAATCCATCGCGCCGCTCTCCGAATCCGATCGCATTTTCGTTCCATGCTTTCTCAAACGTCTGGCAGCATGGATATAATTGATAAAATCCATATCCTCCGCCGGTTTCTTTCGTATATTCGGTAACTAATAACAGGCACATGCCATCTCCACCGGCATCTCGGCTCGCAATTGCTTCTTAGCCAATTCAGTCGCGGCCTCCACACTGGTATGCTTGCCTTCGCGCCAGATCTTCCAGAAGCGTTCCTTGGTCAAGGCGGATTGCAGCGACTTGATTTGCTCTTTGGCTCGCTCCAAATCAATATCATGCCATATGATCTTGTTTTCAAGTGGCGTGGCTACAAATTGCGCCATGTTCGGGGAGCATCCGGTCAATTCTGCTCGCAGCTTTTTGATCTGCTCGCTTTGCTCACCGAAGAGGGCCAATAGTTGGCTGATGCATTCGGGTGCTTGCCTGGCATATTTGCTTAACTCATCTTGCATATTTACAAGAAGATCGTTGGATGCTTCTATTAGCTCTCCGGGAGTCATGGATGGCTCTCCAGACATGCGATATAGGCCCCGAGCAATGCCTCTGCTGATGAATGTCCATCGCATTGCCACGCTGGATTGCACTCTACTAATGCCAAGTAAGGCAACCGTTCGCCAGGGCAAGCGAGCCCCTCAACATACCAGTCCCATTCTTTCTGTTCGCACGCTCGCTGTATGCAGAATTGCAACCAAGCCTCGGAAACATGCGTCCAACAATTGTCGTGAGTGAAATATATTTCGGTCGGTTCGTCGCATCCTCCATCACAAACAATTGATCCCATATCGTCAGAAAACTCCTTCCAAGTTGCTGGATCAAGTTGCTTAAGTTTTTCTAATAGATCGACTATTTCTAACATGAAATCTTCTCCAAATCTCTGATTCTATCTTGAAATTGTTTCGACATCATGCGTTTACCTACCCGATTCATGCCGCTGATTTGCATTTCAATATCTCCTGGCAGAAGCCCGAAATCCAGCAAA
>JALOBN010000085.1 GCA_023228245.1 Candidatus Pacearchaeota archaeon | reverse complement strand
CCCTACCCGGTGGTACCAATCCATTTGCTATCAGTAACAGACCGGGCGGATCGTTTATTGTTGCGGCGTGCGTGAATATTTTGGATAGTGTGGTACCGTCTGGATAGAAGAAGTCCGGCGTGTAGCGGTATTCCAGCTGTTTTTCCATGCCCTGTAATGTCAGGGTCTTGGTTCGCTTGTTGTCGATTTCGTACTGCTCCACATAGCCGCGAAAGACCACCTTGCCACCATCTGAAAAAGTTGCAATGGCAAACTGCTTGGCCGGTATTTCGCGAGGAAGTGTTATACTGCCCTCGCGCGCCCTGAAGGTATCTGTTATTTTTTGGGCATTAAAGGACCACTTGATACCGTTTTTCTTGGTAGGGCGTTCTACTTTGAAAGGCGGCATGCCGGGATTCTTGATTTGAATATCCATTCAACCGCGCCTCCTCCTGGCAAGTATGTCCTTTTTCGCCACTGCCTTCAGAAGCTTCTTATGATCCCTTTCCAGGACCATCTGAAGTTCATCCATGCTTATCCCCACGCCATTGATTGTAGGTGAATATATTATAGAGGGGGAATCTCCGAATTTGTACCCAGTGGCCACTATACCAGATCCGCTGCCTGCGATGCCGCCAGACGCGAATGTTCTGACACCCAGCTCTCTCATGACTTGCGGCAGGATTCTGAGGCCTGCTGCGCGGTCTGAGATAGGAACAAAGGCCTCCCTGCCAGCTTCGCCGAAGACGCCGTAGGTTGGACGGTCGGTTATGCCGCCCTCTGCCCATTGGACAGATCCATATCCTTGTGATCCCCCAAAACTTCCGGTTTGACCAGAACTTGCCGATGCGCCCCACCCACTCGATGTCGATCCACTGCCTACACCACCGCCGGACCAGCCGCCGAAAAATGAACCGTATGAGCCTCCATATGCAGCTCCTCTTGCCCCCCATGCCGCCCCACCGCTGCCATACGCGCCACTGATCAGATCCGACATGACATTGCCGTATGCATCTCTGGTAGCGATCAGGTTGCCATTTAGGTCGGTTATTTTATCGACCATTTGGTTAGTGTTTTTGGCAGTGTCCTTCGATGAAGCCGCCGCGCTTGACATTATTCTAGATAACTGCGATCCATCAAGTGCTTGTTTTACTCCATCCGCTCCTGTGATATATCCGGCGGTTTTTTCCGCATCCCCGCCCCACGGACCGGGCATGCCGCGTGCGTGCGCCTCTGTTGCAAACGGACCCCACTGCGGATATAACTTCTCAAATCCGCCAAGGGATTCTTGCTTGAAAAATCCCATACCGCCGACGTCGGTTGGCATAGCCAACACAGATTCTTGGTAGATGGCCCAATCGCTCAAAGATTGGATACAAGAATTCAAACCGCTTTCTGCCGATTGGATATAGGTGTCAAATTCCGTTAGGCTCCATGACAATGCCTTTGCGGTCGTGCCCGATGAAAGGATATCCGAGGTCTGCTTGACGCCACCTATCACGTCTTTTTGTGCCTTGGTATTCTCGTTTACAGCATCGCCGAATTTGGTTACGGAATTGCCCCAGTAATCGAGCTTTTGGGTGTTCTTCTCGATGGTTGGCACTGTTTCACTGGCAAAGTATGCCTTGGCCGCTTCGTAGTCCTTAGTTGGTCCAATGTATCCTTTGTAAAATTGGCCATTCTTTTCGGCCTTTCTGGCGGCTTCCTCTGTCATGATGCCCATCTGGGACATTGCTTCGCAGTATTGCCCACCGGCGGCGGATGCATTTAGGGAAGCGTCAGATAGCAAAAGGGTATTTCTGAGTTCGGTCCCTAGCAAATCGGCATATCGGACTTTCGCAGTATTAACGGCTTGCAACGTGTCATATTCTACCGCCATTGGATTAAGAACGCCGTGTGACTGCTTCGTGATAACGCCCTTGCTGGCATCCACCGCCCATTGAGGCTCTTCGTGCGCACCAGCTGGCATGACCTGAGACTTGCCAGAATATTGTTGCTGCATGGCGAAGATTCTGTATGCCATGCCGAAATAGTCACTTGCGGTTTGGTCTGTGAACGGATTTCTGAAGCCCATTCCGGCCTTTGCTGCTTCTGATATATCAACAGGAACTTGACCACGTTTTGCAGACGATTGATATCCAGACGTGGGAGGCGAAATAACCAGCCGATCATACATGTCCTTGTCCCAAAACAAGTCAGATACCCATGTAAATGAGTCGCTTACATCATTTGCTCCTTGGATAGCGGCATATTGGACAGGGATTTGTTGCTGGTATTGGGCATTGACCACATCAAGATTTTTTGATAATGTGGTTAACTTTTGGGCAGTTGGATAAATCCCCCCCGTCTGGAAGAATAGCGCCGCTGCATTTTGCTCTTGGAATACCTGAGTAGCGGATGATACGCATCCATTGAGATCGTTTAGGTTGTTGCTTACCGATTTTATATTATAACCCAAATCGTGGGCGTCCCAGACTTGACCAGTGCTCGATGAACTTATGGTATCTTGCTTGAATAATGCCGGATTCTCTAGCATCTGGTATTGGCTGGAAATGGCACATGGCAATGCACCTGATGGGATAACGATCTCATTTGCGTGGAGCCATCCCAACCCTTCCTGGCCAGTTATGCCGCCTTCCTGGTAGGTAGCATTTGCCAGGATATTTTGCAACTTGGTCTTATCCAACGTGGCACCTTTCACGGCGGTGCCCCATGTGCTGCCCATGCCATAATCGCTTGCCCATGCGGCAGAACTTGACCATCTGCCGGAAGCGGCGTTTGATTGGACTGAGTTGGAATTGTAAGTATTATATACAGTGTTCCCGAATCCGCCTGCCAGAAGGATATCTCTTACCTCATATATGCCGGTCGCGGTTTTTTCTGTGTTGGTTTCGGTGTTTTTCGATGATGTAGAGGTCGATTCGGTGGAAGTTTTGATCTGCAACAGATGGCCGGTTGAAATGCCATACTGAGATACCAGATCGTTGTTCGCAGTGGCTATGCGTTGCTGGAACGCGGTTTGCTGTGCTATTTCCGGGTGGGACTTGACCACATAGTTAAGCTTCTCTTCCAGAACGGCGGCAGTGTTACCGTCTTGGTAATTGCCCTCGGCGATTATGTCGTCTATTTCGTTCAACAATTCAACTGTCTTGGTATCGCCTTGATCCTGGTATTTCTGCATTAAGTTGAAATAAGAGGTTTCGTTGGCGGCCATAGGTGGCTGACCAGCCGCGAGCATCTTTGTATGAAGAGCGAAATTCTCATTGATGTATTCTGCTATGCCTATCGCAAGCTCTTCTTTGTCAAGATTTACTCTGACATCAATGCCGTCTTTTACAGTTGCCTCTAATTGAGATTTGACTTCATCCAAATTGGCAGCTTCGAATTCGATAGGATACTTGATCTCCAGCATTTCCAAAGATTTGAGCATGCCTTCGGCACTCAGTTTTTCAGTACCCGAAATGGCACCATCTTCCCAGATGGATGCAACCGTATCACTGAATTCGGATGCATGCGACTTGAAGTATTTAGCAGAGTCTCTTATGCCGGGTTGGATGCCTTTTACGAACGAATCATATGCAGCATCCCGCTCTTCTTCTGTGAATCCCTTGAAAGTTTCGCTAAGTTGCTTGCCAGTGGAGTCGAAGAATGCTGTCATAGTGTCAGATCGGCCACCATGATATTCTAGCCAGGTATTTTGGACATATTCGTCTAGGCCGGGCAAGCCCATAGATGTCGATGATAAGATCTGATCGGCTTTGACGGTCCGACCAGACGCGTTGATCATCGCCAACGCGTCTTCATCGGACGCAACTCCGCCATATGCTCTCGCAGATGCGATTTCTTTGCTTACTTTTGCTTTAGTGAGTTCATCATATAGGGCATCTGATTTGCCCATCTCTTCAGCAAACGATTTAGCTGCTTCTTTACCGGCCCGCCCGGCCACATCATAAACTTTCAAATACGCATCCGTGAATGCAGAAGGCAACGCGGAATTAAGCTCATTGCTCAGCGCGTCCACATAGCCAATGCCAGATTTTACGCCAAGATCCTTGTAGGATGCTCCGGCGAAACTAGCTCCACTCAGAGCCTTTTCGCCTATGCCGTATTGGGTGGTCTGCTCGTATTCGGCTTGTCGGCGAGCGGTTTCGGCTTTTGCGGCTGCTTCAGCGTCTGCTGCCGCTTTCGCTTCGCGTTCTGCTTTCTGTTTCTCGAAATCTTCGATTTTCCTCAAGCTTTCTTCCGATATTTGGCCGCCAAAAAAAGCAGCAAACGCATCTGTTAATCCTCCACCCGCGCCGATAATGCTATCAGAACTTTTCAGCTTCTTCTGCATGTCATCGAAGAATTCGGTGCCTGCCTTGTTTGCGCCTACCCACGCATCGGCTATGCCGTTTGCGAAGTCTGCAACCAGGGGCAACAGTTGCCCGCCAATCTTCTCCAGAGACACCTGGAAGGCCTGACCTATGCGATCAAAAGCTTTGCTTGCATTATCGGCCACATCCTCATAACCAGCCGCTACATTGCCGGGCTTGAGTGCTAGATCAATTGCAGATTGCAACTTGCCAGTTCCGGCCTCTACATCAGCAATTACCTTTCCTATGAGGGACGCGCCCTCTAGGCCAAACATTTTGAACAGGTCCGGGCGTTCACTGGCTGGCATGGCGGCTATCGATTTTCCCAGCTCCTGGACGGTGCCCATGAAGTCTGTTTTGAGCTTGGTGTTTAGGCCTGCCTGATCCAATCCCATGAGCTTTGCTACATCGGCACTGTTCTGCTCCATCTTCTGAGAGACTCTTTCGATCTTGGTTCCTGCTTCTCCTGCGCTATCACCAGTATCAATGAGGAAGCTAGCCATAGCTTGCCATTTGCCATATGTGTCCTCAGACGGTGCCCACTTGGCGATAGCCCCCGAGGAATTTCGCATAGCGGTTACTATCTCTTCCTCGGAGCTGCCCATTGCATTGGCTAGGTTATCGGTGGTGCCCCCGACCTTATAGGCATAATCAGCCCATGACATTTCCTCCTCGCCACGGGCCTTGCGCTGGATATTCCAGGCTCCGAGCGTGACTGATCCCATCTTGCCTATGCCGGATGAGGTCGCTTCTGCCGACATGCCCCATGCGCCTTGCAGGATAGCGGTGGCCTTGGTGAAATCGAGGATTTCCTGCTTGTAGCCGGACATATCCCCCACGGAGAGCTTGGATTGGCCCACTCCGATTGAGCCTGCTTGCTCAACCATGCTAGAGGCGGCTTCAGCCGTGACACCAAACTCCTGTCTGAGATCCTGGAGCTGAGACATGAGCTCTTCCAGGTTGTCACCTTTGAGCCCGGTGGTACGGCCTATCGAGGTCTTCATGTCCTCCCATTTCATAGCGGCTTGCGTGGAAGCAGCGCCTAAGGCGGCCAGACCGGCCAATCCCGCCACAGCCGCAATGCCTACACCACCCAACGCACCGGCAAACGAAGTTGCGACACCCCCGGCCATGCCGAACTGCTGTTGCATGCCCATCTGGAGAGATTGCCCCAGCTCGCGCCCAACGTTTGCAAAATTGCCCTTGGAACCAGACAGTTGGCCGGTCAACCCAGACAAAACATTATTGGAACCCGACGCATCGATCTGGAGCTTTTGGCCGCTTGCTTTGCCAATAGCAGAATCTACCTGCTGGATTTTGTTAATGATTTGATCAAGTACGGCCATGCTGTTGCCAGCATTGACATCAGTTACGATAGAATAATTCTCAGACATTGGGGCTCCTAAAATATGGGCGGCTTCAGGCCGTGGTTTTTGCAGGCGGTCGTTATCTCGTCTGGATCGAATTTCTGAGATGGTTCAGGATCGATTTTCCCAAACTTCTCCTCAAAAGATTCGAATTTGTACTCATAACCGAAGATTGGCCGGTTCATCATGGCCATCCAGTTGTACCAGGCCTGTAGATGCATTCGGGACTCACGGGTTTTGCGTTCCTGCCGAACGCGATAGACATCTTCTAAAATATCATTATCAGTGTATGAATCGAGGTCACGTGGACTAAGCCCTAGCTCGATTCGGGCGAGTCGGTGGATGGCAAACCAGGGGTCGCTTTGGCCTTCGCATCTGCTATGATCTTCTCCATCCTCTCCATCCCCTCGATTTCCGCTTGTGTGTTGAACTTCATTCGGTCGTCTGAGATCTGCCAGCTCCTCTTCAGAGAGGCAACAGAAGAAGGGTTGGTAGCGTATCGGTATGCGGTTATGATTGCTCTAGTGAGGTCCAATTTGCTGCCGCCCGCCTCGATATAAGAATCAATTGCAGCATCCACGATTTCAATCGTAATGGGATCGTCTTTGGTGGATTCGTGTTTCAGCCCGTACATCAACGACAAGCTGAATATCCTGGCGTTTCCGAGCCATCCTTCCATGATGCCATCGGCGAAAATCATCTTCCCGGATTCGATTATTTGGGAATTTCGCAAAATGGAATTTGCGGCGTTCTCGAAGTCGCCTATGGCGGAATGGGTGAATTTCAGAGTTCTGGTTTTTCCGCCAAATTCGATGCTTACGGTTCTGAGCCCCTTTTCGGGATTGGATTTGGAAGTTTTCGACATTAACATACATCTCCTGTAATCAGGAGCCGGGCCCATGAAGTCTATTCATGTCATCTAGGGAGAGCGAGTCCCTTGGTTCGTACAAGCCCGGCGATCCTGTTTATCTTGGTGTAAGAATATAATCAATTTCAAGCTGCGCTTTCACTAATGGATAGAGCGCGGCAAGAAGTGCCGCTTCATCTATCTCATTTTCGGGCAAGAGTGGCCAACGAACACACGACCTACCTCAAGAAACGTGCCTGTACCAATCGTGTCCGGCTGACTTAAAGGTGATAGTGCCCTCTATCAGCTTACCGGCATCGTTTTTGACATCGAAATCCGGTATTATGGCCCGGCCCTCTGTCCTGTCATCGTTGGTCTCGTGGTTGTAAAGCACCACGATCACAGGAACATCCGTGTATCCATAGTTCTCAGCGGCAGATCCGCCGGTCAGGTGGGCATGCGGTGTCAATGCGGCAACTACGCCCGCTCCCGTCTCGCCGTCTTTGACTTTCGCCGTTACTCCGAGCGAAATTACAGCCGGGCAATTCAAAGCAGCCGCGAGCTGTGCGCCTGTGGTAGTTATGGCAGGGGCGGCGGTTGATGCCAGGGTAACCACGATATTCGAGCCAGTGACCGCAACGTCTATTGTAGCGTTTAGTGCTGCCGGATCGATCAATTCCAGCGTTACAGCGTTGCCTTCGACCCCGCCCGGCTCGTGTGTCAGTGTGACATGACTGTGAGCATTTCCTTCCGACGTGGTGTACGTGGCGCGTGCCCTCATCCAATGATGGGTAACCTTCGCTTCATATTTTTTGTACTTCAGGGAGGTAACCGGGGCGGAATCCCCCAAGTGCATCGATGTCTCTTCTTCCCAAATCCGGGACAGAGTCCAATTCAGCACTCCGAGCACTTCACTTGCCACTAGATATTTTCCAGACGCCACCCGCACTACATCGGTAGAACCGCGTGCAGTGGATAGCCTGACCCACATACCTTCATAATGAATTTCGGCAGGCGTCACGGCGGCAAACGTCCCGTTCCCGGCAACATCCGCCTCGATAACCGGAACGGTGCCCCTATCAGCATACCGTTTGGCATCGCTAGTGACCTTGTACCATGTATATCTTGCCCATCCTTCAGCCGACCTATTCACCTCCGACATGGGCTCATTTGAGTAGTCCGAGGTAGAGCCGCTGCACAAGTAAGCGGCCCCATATTGTCCTCTACTATTCGATGGGTCGAACGTCATCAAGCCGTCCACGCGAATGCTACGCCGGACCCGTTTTTGAAGGTGAAGCTCGCGGTGCGTGCCTTGGATGCATCGTAGCCTTCTTCCCACTTCGGAACAATCGCGGTTCCCGACCAGTATTCGCCGGTTACATCCGCATCTGGATAGTACTTGAATGCCAGCGTGGTCCCGCCATCAGCGGCAGCGAATATGAGCGCCTGTCCGGGATCGCCTACCTTATCCTCTGTGAGGGTGCCTGGGAATTCGTTGATCTTGTAATTCAGCAATGTCTGGGGGGCATCATCCTGCATATGCATGATATCTTCCGATGACCAGTTGGTCG
>JALOBN010000084.1 GCA_023228245.1 Candidatus Pacearchaeota archaeon | reverse complement strand
AGAATCGCTCGCCTTCGCCGCCAATCACGGCGGATTCTACGATATTATCATGCATCCCGAGGCCAACGTCTTCGAAAGTGACTTTTTCGATGGGCACATTTCGCCTCATCGCGATCTCGATTGTTCCGGCGGCTGCTCGGCGAACCCATTCGGGAACATCGCGGGAAACCGCTGCCCTCTGAAGCTTTTCGGGATAATCATCGACTTCCTCAGCGACGACTTTCTCAGATCTCTTTCCAGACATTATCATATCGATTGCTTCTTGTTTCATTGTAATACATCTCCAATACCTATAGTAGCTATAATAGTATAAATAACTTTCTCTTACCCATCGGTGAACCCCCTCCATGCCCCTACCAGACCGCGCCATACATGAGCTTCTGAGGAAGTTCGGCCCGCATATCCTCAAGCTCCTCGCATCTATCGAATTCTTCTCGATCGATGGTACCTATGATGCAGCAGAAGTTGAGCAGCAAATCCGGTCAGCACCGGAATGGAAGAGGTATCAGGTCGCGAGCGAGGAGAAGAATAGCAGGATATGGGAGATAGTAGGCGCGGCCTATATCTTGGATGCGATCGTGGGCGGATCAGCCGAGGTCGCGAAGAAATATCGGCTGCCCGTCATTCCAAAGCCAACTGCCCAAGACTATATGAACCGCTACATAAAATCACATGGCGGCGAGTTCATAACCAATATGAGCAGAACCGATCAGAGAAAGCTTGTAAATTTCATCTGGTATGACGCGGGCCGAAATGAAAGGCCATTCGCGAAGATCATAGATCAGCAGCCTCATCTGCGATATGTGCTTGATCAAGGCAATCATAGGACAGAAACGATAATAAGGACTGAAAAATTCAGAGCAACCAATTATGGATCGTGGCGGTTTGCGGGCGACAATGGAGCGACCAAAAAGAGACGGTGGGAAGTGGGAGATAAGCGCACCAGGGCGTCGCATAGGGCCATGATCGGGCAGGTTGTGGCTATCGATAAGCCATATAGCAATGGCGAGATGTTCCCCGGCGAGAAGGATATCAACTGCCGAGGGCATGATGAATATATTTTCTAGGTGATAGCATGGCTTGGTCTAGCAATCTGGCCGCGGTCCTCGCATCACTGACCACCAAGGCCGCAAAAGTTGATGCCGCGGTTGAGCGGGCCGCCAATAAGGGCAAGGTCATCGGAGTTCAGGAGATCCAAGCCCGCTGCCCGGTGGATACATCCAATCTGAAGAATAGCTATCCACGATGCACCATTATAAGCAAGCCCGCCGATGGCGTGAGGCAGATAGATTTTACCAGCGATGTGGATTATCAAATTTTTGTCGAGAAGGGCACCTCGCGAATGTCGGCCAAACCGCATTTGGAGCCAGGCGTGAACGCGGCTATACCACAGATTAGTAAAATCCTAAAAGAAGAATTGGAGAAATAACATGGATGGATCAAATCTTGTGCCGATCATCTGTTGGTGGCTATCGGAAGATACAACTATCTCGGCCAAAGTTCGGCAAGCCGATGGCTTACCCGCCATCATCCCAGGCTATCAGATTACATTAGCCGATGGCTATCTGAATGAGACACTTAACCCATCCAAAACTTGCATCGGCGTCTATGAGATCAGTGTCACCGAAGCGGTTTCCTGCTTCTACAATGGCAATCCGTCCTTGAAATCCGATTGCCTGATAGGAATAGAGGTCATAAGCAGAGAGTCCAATGCCTATGCGAGGGAGACGGCGGTTCTCATTGCAAATAAGCTACAGGCAAACATGGTTGTGACCTATGGCGGGGAAGCCTACGATTTTATGGTTGCATCGGTGAGCAGGTCGCCGCAATATGATGATGCGGCCAATTTCTTTAGGCAAATAATGACTGTCCGAGGCACAATTTACTATTCTATTTAGGTGATTATCCTGACAAATGTCCTAATCTGCGATCCTTCCAGCCGTGGCCTCTCTGCCGCCTCGGTACATGGGTTGCTAAGCACCCTAGCAAAGAAGCCTGCCGATCTGCAATTCGATTATAGCCAGCCAGAAGAGGCGGCTATAGATAGAGTGAGATCCATCGCGGCAACCAAGTTCTTGGAGTCCGGCGGCGACATCCTGTTATTCATCGACGATGATATTCTGTATACCCCCGAATGCGTCTATCAGCTCATTGCTGATTGCCTAGAGACCAAATCCATCGTCATAGGCCCCTATGTTAAGAAGAAGATGCCAGCCGATGAGTTGGCCCTTGCGCCTCTTCCTGGCAATTCCAGCTTCGATATAGGTCGAGGCGGAAAGTTGCAAGAGATCAAATGGGGCGCAACCGGCTTCATGGCGGTGCATAGGCAGGTCTTGGAAGAGTTGGCAAAGCGGCTACCTCTCTGCAACCAGGACGAGGAATATCCTTTCTTTTGCCCGTTCTATTATGAAGATCAGGAACTTGGATGGCTCTATCTATCGGAGGATTTTGCCTTCTGCCATAGGGCGAGAGAGGCGGGATTCAAGGTTTGGGCGGATACCAGATTGGTGCTTGGGCACTACGGCAAACACGTTTTCGTGATTGGCCAAGAAATGCCCACAAAAGTCAAGCAGATTAACAAATGATTTTCATTCTTCGATGAAGGCCACCCGGCCAGAGAAGCGCAACGTTCTCTGAATAGATGCATCTATAAAAGGAGATATATTAAATGACCGTAATTGCAGGAAAAACCGGCAAAATCATGATCGGCAGCGATTTTGTTGCCGAGATCAGTAATTGGAAATTCGACTTGAAAGTAGACACAAAGGACACGACCTGTTTCGCGACGGGCAATGATGTGGAATACAAGACCTACACAAACACGCTGAGAGATGTAAGCGGGTCATTCGACGGCAGGCTCGACATGTCCGACACCGGGCAGGCTGCGCTCTATTCGGCAGTTGCCGGTTCCGCCGTAGCCGTGAGCCTCTATGTGACCTCAGACCACTACTTCGCGGGCAATGTGGCCATCAATGGTTGCAGCATTGGCGTAGATGTGAGCGATGTCGTCACCGTGAACTACACATGGCAGTCTAGCGGCGCTATGACTTATACCTGAGGGGCGGTCTAAATGACTGTCCTAAAAGGGAAAGTTGCGGGCTTCTGGACTGAGCATGGTGCATCGATCGCTGTCACTGCCGAAGGCATGACCAGAGTCGGCACCACCAACGAGTTCTATATCACAACTCGCTCAAAGATGTGGTGGGACCCGGCGGCCTCTGCGGTCTTCAAGGTCAATGGTTCCGCCGTGGCGGTAACCAATATCGACTATGCCATTGGCTATGTCACCTTGGCGAGCTATACCACCGGCACTGTAACATGTGATGTGTCCTATTTCAGCATGGAAGCCTTGGGCGGCGGTCATGGCTGGAAGATCGACCTGAAATGTGATACCAAGGATGTAACTGTCTTCCCATCCAGCCTGAATACCTCGACCACCTACAAGCAGTATGCCAACACGCTTAGGGACTTCTCCGGCTCCCTGGATCGCTATTGGGTTGTGACATCAGCATCATGGTCCGATAGTCAGGGCAGCGACAAGGATCTTACTTGGACGTGGAAGTCCGGCGGCACAATTGGCAATGCGGAAAGCATTGAGTACATTGTCAGCGGCACGGAAACGGCGCTCGATGTCTCATATGCGGCCCATAAGATCACCGTGACATGTGCGACCACCGTGGGTGGAGCCGCCGATTCGACAGCCAACCAGATACTTGCACACGCGATGGCAGATCCGGCAATTGCGGCTATTGTCACCTGCGCGCTCAAGACCGGATCGGCAGGCACGGGGAAGCCCGGCGCTGTAACGGCGGTTGCTTTTACAGGTGGACGCGATCCGGCTGAGATCATCGCAAAGATGGCGGGCAAAGTGCTCATGGTTTTCTATGTGGATGTCACGACCGGTACCAAGCGGTACTTTGCTTGGGTTGGGAACCTATCTGGCATGTCGGTTACGGCTGATGTGAGTGGAGTATGCGAATCCAATTTATCATTTTCTGGATCGGGAAGGGTTCGCTACCATGAAGAAGGTTAAGAGGATTGCTTTTTAAATCCTCAATTTATTATAATTTACTAGAACCCCAAAAAGGCACTTAAAATTATCGTTTGATAGTAAAGGATGTCCGGGTTTGTACGAACCGTTGGCTTTGCTCACCGACGTTGAGAGGAAAGCGAAATTCCTCGGCCCGGCTCCTGATCACAGGAGAAATACCAATGTCCGAAAAAGGAATTCCAACCATCCCGCTCATGATCGCGGGCAAAGAGTATAGCCTCAGATTCGATGTTCAGGCCCAAATCCAAGCGACCCAAAGCCTCAAGCTCATAGGCATGGGCATGGCTTCAAAGAACTGGTGGGCACTGCTCAACCCGCCCTACGATGTCTCTGAACTCGTGGCCATGATCCAGGCGGGCATCAATGGGGGAAGCGCTTCAATGGCGAGAAAGAGTTCATCGATCTGGAAAAGGCCCAAGCGATGCTACAGGATCATTTCGATTATCAGTACGAGCAGGCAGCAGAACTGGACGATGAGCGCGAGGCCATGAATGCCTTTGATAAGGCGCAATTCGCCTTCATGGAAGAGATATCTGCAATTGCGAGGGCGGGCGCGGGTTTTCGCAAGAAGGGTCAACGGAAGGAGAAGAAGCCGAAGACCCCGTAAGCGAGGATGAATTTTATGAGAGGGTGCTGAGAGCGGGGATCTCTCTCGGCCTCTCCGTGAAAGATACCTATGCCTCGACCCTTTATGAACTGGAGCAAATCAGACAGGTCCGCAAGAAGATTGATCAAGCAGAATTCAACTCTCGACTTTCCTTGGAACATTTGAATGCACAACTGAATTCATGGGCATTTAGTACACATCCTGAAAGAATGCCATCAGTTGAAAAACTTCTTCACAAAGAACCTGAAGAAGTGGTGCAAGACCACGAAGCTATATTGAAACTGGCAAGAGCCGCTGGGATAGGTTGCCCGCCATAGGTGATTATTTTGGGTGAAAATTATAAGATTACTGCCACGATCGATGGGTCTGGCTGCCGATCGGGAATCAATGATATCAAAGGAGACCTATCGGGGCTGGATGCTCATGCGTCGAAGGTTGGCAGTGCGATTGGCACGGCGCTAAAGGTTGGCGTACTTGCGGCGGGGGCGGCCATAACCGGGGCCTTGGTCGGTGGCACAAAAGCATTCATGGACTACGAGCAGAGCCTCGCCAATGTAAGCAAAACGGTTGATGGCACAAAGGAGCAGATCGCGGCGCTCGGTGAGAACAATAGGAATCTTGCTACTAGCACCGGCATAGCCGTAACATCCTTGAACGGGGTTTCGGCCACCTTGGGCAGTCTGGGAGTAGCCTATAAGGATATCGCGGCAACCACTGAACTGGTATCCAAAGGATCGATAGCCTTCGGCATGGATGCCGAGGAGATGGCCACAAAGGTATCCAAGATATCGACCGTCTATCAGGTGCCCATCGAGCAGAGCGGTAAGTATCTTTCTGCCATGAATGCTCTTGGCAATGCCACCGCCGCCACGGAGCCTCAAATTCTCAGTTTCACTCAAGCATTCGGGCCAATGGCCACGATGTTCAATGTGCCCATTGAAAAGGTCGCGGCATTCGGTGCAACCCTAATATCTTCCGGTGTAGACGCTGAAGAAGGCGCTACCTCTATCAGATCGGCTATAGAATATGCCATGAATGGGCCCGATCTGAAAATGGATGATACCACGAAGGCTCAGATTAAGGCGGGCGCAGACCACATCAAGCAGCAATACAAGGAAGCTGGAAAATCCACCGAGGAAGCGTCAGCGGCGGCCAAGGAATACGAAAATGCTCAAAAGGCCGCATTCAATGCCGCGAATCCGGGCAATACTAGGATGACCGAGTGGGCAAAGCTACTTGGCACCGACGTAAAAAGTCTCAACAAAATGCTCAATGATGATTTCTTGGGCACGATGGCCAAGTCATCCAAGGCACTTGAAACCATATCCAGCTCGACGGACCGATCCAAGAAAGCGTTCGACATTTGGGGGTCCTATGGCTTCAAGGTCATGGGCACTATGTCATCCCAGGCTGGGAACCTTGACAAAAACCTGAAAGTCGTCTATGCTGATATAGCGAGTGGCTCAAAGTCGATGACTTCTGAGTTCAATAGGCAAAACGATACTCTAAATGGTTCCTGGAATCGCGTGATGTCTGGTGTCAATGATGTGGGTATTACCATCGGGCAGGTGACTTCCGGACCTGTAAAGAAATTTTTTGATGCCTTTATCGCGGGCGTGCCGAAGATCAAGGAATTCACCTCGGCGTTGCTGTCAGTCGATTGGAGCAAAGTTTCTGAAATGATGGCCTCGGCCTTCCAATCAGGCGTTGAGCAAGCCAAGAGCCTATTAACCGAGCTTGGCAATTCGATCATGGCCCAACCTTGGGCTCAATGGTTTGCCGCCGCGGGCGAAGCCATCATAAACCAGCCTTGGGGATCATGGGCATCGCAGGCTATTAATCTGCTTGCTGCTGGATTACAAGCGGCTATAAGTGGATTATTGCAGATCGGAGATTGGATTCATGATAAGCTCGCTGGCTGGATATCCTCGGATGGTCCGAGGCAATTGGGCAGGGATATCGCGAATACGATAGGCAATGCTATCAATTCTTGGTTCAATTCAGACAAATCTATATGGGATAGTCTATCGGACGTTTGGGGAACGGTCACCGAATGGGCGGGCATCGGTTGGCAGATCGTCAAAGGCATAGGTCAGGGCCTTCTTGACAATATGTACGCGGCTGTCCAACCATCTGCCAATAAACTGCTTGCTTCCTTTGCCACCGCGTCCTATGAGATCCAGGGCACGTTTGCAAAAGCGTGGAATACGATTCTGATAGGCGCAGCCAACTTGGTTAGTGGTATCTATTCGGCATTCTCCGAAGTAGGCACGAAGATCGCCGGATATCTACAGCCGATTGTGGATAAGATCAACGAAGCATACAACGCCGCCAAGAGCGCAATGAGTCTTGGAAGCTCTTCGCCATCACAGATCGTGAGTTATCACGACGAAAGAACGGGCGCGGATATCGCCGCAAGCGACATCGATGCATATAGGCAACAAAATCCGACCGCCGTCTTGAGCGCGAATACGAAAACAAAAACTGCATCTGGATCATATACATCAGGCGGATTGATCGCGAATTCCGCGAGCATAACACCATCGGCGTCGAATTGGCAATGGGCCGGATATCAAACGGGTGGCTCCGGCTTCGTCTCATCCGAACTTCAGAGCGCAGGTGATGGCAAGCTCTACATGATCACCGATAAGGGCGATTTCGTCACCCTGACCGGTAAAGAGACCGTTGCATCATCTATATTTGACCTTATCGCGCCTTATACCGCTGATTATGTAACCAATGCAGCCGAGGCCGGGCAAGCATGGGCGGATCAGGTGATGCCGGTTGCAACTGAAATCAAATCCTCATCCAGCGAAGCGGCTACAACCACAAAGACTGCGGCGAAAGAAGCCGCCGAGCAAACCAAGATCGCGGGCCAAACCCTAAACACTGGCATCACCTCTGGTGCCGACCTCCTTAAGCAAGATATGTACGGCATCGGCTCATTCCTGGATAGCATCACCAATAAGGCAGGGAACGCCATATCCACCGTCACGAGCACGGCGACTTCCGCCGCTAAATCGAGCATTTCTTTGCTTGATCAGACATCAAAAAATGCCCTGACAATCGGCAATAGCATCGTGGGCAGCTTCACGAGTGGCGCAAATGCCGTCCAGATTGGCCTAAACGAAGCAGGCCAAAGAATTGCTGTAATAGGTTCGGTAGCACAACAGAATGCGTCCCAGGGCGGCATAGCCCTGCTGGGATCGATCTCACAAGGGTCTGCATATCATACATCTGCCATGAAGACGGGCGGCCAAGTCTTGCAGCTTTCCGCCCTGATGAGCGGGCAATCATTGGAAACGGGCGGGGCGAACGCGGGAGCGAGTCTCACCAACGCTGCCAATAAGCTCAATCAATGGGGCGGCGTGGGCAATGTGCCCTATGGACCTGTTCAGCGCACCGGTTCTAGCGCCAATGTCAATCTTTCGGGCGCGAATGTGAACCTGAATGGTGCGGATGCAAGCGGTAATTTCCAAGATGTAACGTGCCTCGGAGATACCGTTCTCGTCAATGGCCTGAAATATACCT
>JALOBN010000030.1 GCA_023228245.1 Candidatus Pacearchaeota archaeon | reverse complement strand
TTCTTGCAAAATACCTTGGAAGGGGGGATTTTAGCCCTGGAATCCCCATTTGGTAGACTGAGAGTAGGGCAGAGGGCCAAACCAGCCGCCTATGGTCGCCGCCTGTGCCCTCAAGTGGGCTGGGATGGTACATTATACCTGACCGCTATGTCCACGCCCTAGGCGGCCGTAGGTGGGTTTACGGGGGTGTCAAATTGGGCAAGGATTCCCCACACAGTTCCCCCTGGGAAACCCCCAGTGCTGTGGCTAGATTCTGAAGCCTTGAAATGCGTGGAGAAACCACACGACCATTCTCGATTTCACTGATGCGTGACTGCGATATATTGACAAGATTGGCGAGGTGCTGCTGGGACCACCTATTCTTTTCCCTTAGAGACTTCAGATTTTCAGCAAGAGTCGCCATTTCAATTTCCTCCACACCCTATTATACGGGTTTCTGTGGTGGAGGTAAATCCTCCCACTCAAAGTTTAGTTCCGGTCGCAGCTTTCTGATGTGGGACCAATAGACCTCAGGCTCCACAGCGTCCTGGCAGTAGATGCAACGATGAGTGGTGCCGTCCATGCTAACAGCCATCAATCCAATTCCACCAGCCAAGCCACTTATTCGATAGGGCTGACTGATCCTAGTCTTGTCTGGTTTAACATCCCAACAGTAGATGATGTCAGAATCTGTTTTGGGTGATTCGGCTATTCCAAGCCATTGCCTCAGTTTCTTCTTCATCCAGCCAAGCATGATTCCAAACCTCATTGATAAGTTGTGGTGCTGTGACGCAGACGGTAAATGCCAGGCAGGTCAACTGGTGTGATGGTGCCTAGTGATTGGCAGAACCCTCGATAGGCAATGTCGTCCCTGAAATCTGGGAAGGGCCTGGTTGCTGGATTTTGGTATTTCCTTGAGCTGGGAATGTATCCATGCTCCCTGGCAAACCATCCATCCACAATCTGAACCCCACCAATTGCCCTATGGTAATTCTTGAAAGTAAAATCATTCACTTGAATACTTTTTAATTCTGTCAGCGGTCCTTGAGCAGCTTGATCTCCAGTGGCATGGTCTTTGTGAATCATAACTTGCTTGGGATAGATCATGGTTGCCCCAGCAGGCCAAGCCATAGCCGCCAACTGGTCCAAGCACTCGCCATGAATCACCATGTCCACATCACAAAACCACACTCGATGAGCCGTACTTTGAGCAGCAGCAATGTTTCGTCCTATTGCCCTTCGCCATAATCGGTTTGGAGGCAATTCAACCCGATGGATGTCCAACCCACAACTGTGCTGGAACCAATCAAGTACCTTCACCGTGTCTGGATCGCCAACTGTGTAACAAATAGTAGGGAGCACCCGACATTGTTCTGGTGGATTGATTATGTATCCACTCAATTGATAAGCCAGGAACTGGGCGTAGTGAGGCAAGTCCCTGGCATAGCAATGTGAAACCACTTCTATTGTTCTCATACTAAACCTCAGCAGTGATAGTCAAAATCCTCAAGCATCTTCAATTCTGCCCTACAAACTTTACGCCGCAGTTCCGGTTCCCATTCTGGCAACCCAGAATAAAGATCTGGTATGCTAATTCGACATTCATACAATGAACGAGAAATACCCAACGAATCCATCAACTGATAGAATGCTTCTGGCAAATCCTCCGCTCTAATATATGAATCAGCATCGTAGCACTCAAACATAGCTCCTACAATCCCAGGGCACTGTTCGAGATAACTTTCAATGAAATGAAAGAAGCTATCCGTAGGCAATAACATCAGAGGATTGTCTGCTATGGGAAGAACCCTTATATTCCCAACTGTTCTGACAGGAGTTGTTGAATTGATTGAATTAAAATAGTGACCCAACCAATCACAGGGATGTCTCACCATTGATACACGAAGACAATCTGATTTACTCTTTGGAAAGGGAATGCAAGCCAAGTGAGGTTGAACAAAACCAAACCCAGCACGGGACAACGATCTAATCATCCACAAGGCCCCCGTTCCTGGAGCTGTTGCAAACTCAAACAAACTATATGCTATCATGATTCGTTCTCTTTCTGTTTTCTGTCCTCAAACTTTGAACCACCAAACCAATCCACCTTCAACGTGAAGCTCTTTTTTCAGCATGGTTACAAACTCATCTACAGCAGGCTTTACCCCAAACCCACCACGACGATCACCTTGACCATTATAGTCGTGACCACACAACAATCCCCCTGGTCGAATCTTGGGATGCCATAACCTAACATCTTGAAACACACTTGAATAAGAATGATTGGCATCAAGAAACACAAAGTCTATGCTGGCATCTTGAAACTGCCCAGCAGCCTTAACACTTGTCATGGGAAAAGTAATGCAACGATCCTTAGCAAAACTAGTAACCTCCAGAAACTTCTTCATTCCCTCCCGTAGTTCCCTCGCAGACTTGGGCATACTATCATGCTCACCTCCAAGGTGCCAAGGATCCACACATGATAGTTGAATGGTAGGCAAATGCTTGAGCAACTGAGCTGAGTTGTCTCCTTCCCATACACCAACCTCTACCCCGCGAATAACATCACTTGGATTACCAATGTTCTGCTTGATCACACGAATCAGATTTCTGGTGTGTCGTTTCATTTTTGGCTCTTTTTGATTGGAATTGCTAGAGACTTGCAGTCTCTGTGAGACCATTGAGCAAACATTCGATGCCACACAAATGGTGTTGGGGTATCCTTTGTCACCACAAAGCCATCATCGCTTATGGGTCTCCAGGGGCATCGACATGATTGTTGGCACATGATGGGGGACTCATATTTCCTCAACCACTCTTCACATCCCATCCATCCCTTATACTCTCGATCTAACACAACACCCATCGCAATCTCGTCGTGCCATCTGCTAAGACCTCGCTTAGAATGACTCATTTCCCTCATCACAGCATCGAGAAAATCCACATCACGAAAGTGCATCCAATTTCCAGAAATTCCTATTCTTTTATCACTTGCAAGAAGTCGATAGGGATGTCGGACTTTCTTGTAGAAATATGCAGACAAGTACAATTCTCGTCCTTGCAAGGCATCGAAAGCCTTCTGTGAATCTGACACGACGCAGTCAACATCCCAATCACAATAGATAACCTCACCATGATCTGCAATAGCTTGTCGAATCAGTTGCAATTTATAATGCCAGGGCACTACAAGATATCGACCCCGTACACAATCAACCAGCCCATCTGGATACTCCTCCTTGTCCACACACACTACCGTGAAGTTGGTCCCATGAAATTGATTCAGCCTGTCTGCGTTGGATTTGCCATAGACATACACGAATTGAGGAATTTGGATTTTCCTCATTTGGGGCAGCACATCACCATTCCATACCTTGGCCCATTGGTTTTGGGCCAAGTCCATTCCCCACAGCACTCGGATGATTGCTGACATCTTGCTACTTTCTTTTTGGCTCTACCACAATCACCACTTGGCCATGGCCAATCTGGACCCAGAACAATTCCAGGACAGTTCCTACATTCTTGCACAATTGGATGTACTCATGAAGAGCAGCACCAAAACAATCCCCGCCAGGGTAGGGCAGCACTGGTCGGTCATCCAAGGTGCTATAAAATGTCCAACACAAGAATAGCAGTCCAGTTGGTTTCAACTGGCTCATCCATGTTTGAAGACATTCCAATGGCTTGCTTGAGTGATCAAACGAATTACTGTAGACAAAATCAAAGACCCCTTTCCACTCGGGCTTGGTGTCCTGGAAGTCCCATTCAATAACAGTGGGAACACGAGGGCTCAAGTCAGTCCCAATAATTTCTTCTAGCTCTGGGATCATTTCCTTGAACAACTTGATCTCTGTACCACACCTGGCTCCATGACAAATACCCCGCTTCGTTGGGATTCCCCGACCCTTCAAATAGGAAACGATACGACCAAACTCAATGCTGTTGGCACTGGGTCTTCTGTTGGGTCGGCGTCGTGATCCGTGAATCTGTTTTGCTTTGTATTCGTCATAGGAATTGAACTCGTGTAATTTCATTGTGATTTCCTTTGATGTTAGATTGGTATTCCCTTGTGGCATTTGACCACACCATCACGTATCATTTCGTTGATCCATCGGTTATCTTTGATTCGCCCCATCCAACGGTTGATATGACCTACACCATTCTGTAGGCAATGCTGGTACAACCCCCACCACACCTCAAACCCACGAGAAGACTTGTTGGGACGCACACAGCAGTCGCCGTGGTAGTGATAGATCACCACATCCTCGTTGGCCAGGTCTATGGGCTGGTACTTTGGTGAGCAGTTGAATCGACCTGGCAACACAATCAATTCCTCTGGAGAGTATTTGGGCACCATCAAGTGCAGTACCTTCTCATCACAAATGAATGTGGACCTAGCAGCCCACGACCAATCGAACCACGTTTGTAGGACTTGGGATTCAGGTTTGGCGCACCACACACCACCATTCACACTGGGATATTCGTTGTCCATCACTTGAGCCAAATACCTCTTGTCAATCTCTGGGAAGTCAGCAAGTGATTGCAGTCGTTTCTGCATGGTGCCTCCGAGGGTATTCCAACCAGAGAATTGAGTTGCGGCAAACCCATGCAGCAATGCTCCATCGAACAGTCGGTCTAAACATCCGTGAATTGTGGTGTCAGCATCGAGATACAAAACAACCCCACTCTCCTCTTGCTGGGCGAACGACTGGACCATCAGTATCTTGTTGATGAATTGGCTGTTCTTCTCCTTGTACGTTGGCTCCCATTTCTGAACCTCAATGTTTAGCTTCTCATCCTGGGCAATCAGCTTAACAATGTTGAATGACTCTGGATAAGCAAATACAACCACTTCCCCATCCCAGTGTTTTCGCAAGGTATGAAGACTCACCAACAGATAGGGCAGGTGTGCAGGACCAGACATCAGATAGCACACGCGATTCATTGGTTAACTCCTTGGAACAGGATCACAACAATACTCAGGTTTGAACAAATGAGGTCGAACATATATAGCATCGTATTGGCCACTGGTAATGCGTTGCGTGTGAATCCACTGGCGGACAAAACCAGAGAAAGTCAAAGAGTTATGAACCTCCAAAGGGCTGCACCAATCAGGGTTGACTGGATTAGCAGTCATTTCTACATTCACCACTTCAACACCGGCCATAAATTGGACGGCCCCATCTAAAGCATCAAGCTCACTTCCCTCGCAATCCAACCACAGTAGTACATGATCCCCCTTGGGCTTTCCAAACAAGTGATCCAATGTTTCGACAGGGACTACACATTCATCGGAATTATCTTGAGCGTACAATGACGAGCCATTAGCATGTCGCCTTCTGGTATAGAATGAACGAGTGCCAATGACATTAGAAATTGCCACAGCATAAAGATCACCAGGATACGATTTCCTCAATCCAGCAATAAGAGATGGGCATGGCTCACAGCCAATAAACAGAACTCCTGGCCATTCTGATTTCAGCACATCTACTTCCTGGAATTCATTACCAATCCCAACTTGATAAATCACATCTGCACGCCAGTTAAGCACATCTGCAATCAATCCGACAGCTACTCCGCTACGCCGTAGTAGTCTACTTGCCACAGTCCAATGCCTCCATTGAATGAAATTGAATGTTGAAATAAGTGTGCCATTGCTGCCACCCTCGATCCTTCATGTTCACTCTCCCAATTCCCAAACCCAGACGCTTGGCTAAATACCACATGAATCCATCTTGACTAGGAACTGGCAACTGATATCGACCACAAGTATCATCGGCAAACCTAGAGCAAAGTCGAGTAAAATCCAAATTGAAGAACCCACACCAACTAATGATTCGTTTGTGACCCAACCGTTGGGATCCTTCCTTCGGCTCCATGGCTAATGGCGATGTGTGCCATAGCCCTTCCAGCTTATCAAGATTTGCAACAGCCCATTCGTCGAGTTGTACCATCTGATCAGCAGGCTTTGTGAATCCCCACCGATGACTAACAATGGCAGGGGTGTGAGTGAACCATTGTTCATCAATCCAATCAGATTGACCAGTTGCCACAACATCTGTATCAAGCTTGAGCCAGTATGGAGTATGAACCACCATAGCCGGGACGTGAACAAAACCAGCCAACATCTTGTATCGCTGAGTATTAGACCACTTGTCCTCATTGGGACTATGATAGTCTGTACCTTTCATAGGCCAAGGAGTTAAGTCTAATTGTGGATGATCCACCACTGCACGAATTGCTTCGGGAGTGACTTGGTCCCGATCGTAGAATATCACCATCCGGTGCGAAAGCAAATCTGGCTTGTGCCTCCGCCACGTCGGCCATGTGAGGGACAGTTGGTTCAGGTGCTTGGCATCAACTCCGCATACCACAGTGAAGTCAGGAACCATCGTCAACCCCTCCCACATTGAATCTCACAATATCATCCAACAACACTTTGCCATCCGGGCGATCTGGCCAGTAGACCTCAATCACCACGCCACTTTCCTTCACTCGAAATCGATGGGGAATACGACTGATTACTGTGTAGGATTCCCCTGGATTAAGGTTTATTGAGTGAAGAAGACCGCCAACCCACTCCTCCACTATTATCCGCCCGGAGACCACAGAGAATTGATTGGCACGCCAATAGTGAATGTGCCTAGAGCATTGGAATCCAGCCTGGACTTCCAGGTAGCTCACAGCAGCATAGTCTGATTGAAATAGGTGGGTCACCTTGCCCCACACCTTATCCTCTACCACATGATTCGTTCTCACTTCTTGGCCTCCTCAGGATCATACCAATGAGCCAAATCAGGCACCTGTTCTATTATCCCCCTAGCGTCTGCGATGGCATCCTCAAAGGGAACATATGAAAACGCACGCAAACCTGAAAATTCATAGCAGTTGTATACCTCACATCCAAATCTACTGAATGTTCCATTTGCCATCATTTCAACTAGCCACTGATTCACTGTAGTAAATATGGTATTGTTGGAATCGCTGGCTCCTTTGTCCCGACCCTGATTGAAACTGTATCCTCTCTCTGGCGTCATTAGAAAATCAACTCCCACCAAATATATTCGCCTGGCACCGAGATAGTACAACAATCGCAAGGCTAGCAGCATAGTACATACAGTTTTTGGCTGACCCGTGGTTTTGGAACCGGCCTCATGGTTGCCCCAACAGGCACCAGGATCACTGAAGAATCGATCATCTGGGTACAACCAACTATTTCGCTGGAAACCCCAGACGTTTGGCATAGCTGTTACAGTTTCTGCCAGGTCTGTAAATACTCCATCCTTCCGTTGCCTCAGCCTACTACGACGACCATTCATTTTGGGACTTGGTACGAACTTCATGATTCCAGGGTCAAGCCAGATGCTGTGACTAAACTTCTTGGGTGGGTCACTGCACACAAATGCCTGAGGTCTGATTCGTGGGTGACCTGCGGAATTATTGACACAGATGGACCATATTCCCCGAGTGCCCAACAATTCCAATGGCAAATCGTTAGCAGACGGCCCACCACCTATTAGAAATGCTGGATGGCCTGCTAGCAAGTTTCTCAAGGAATGCGTCTGTACCCTCAGTCGATTAAGAATGATGAGAGGGTCTTCCCAATTGGATTCCATAATCACTCCAGGTGAGGTACTTCGACCTTCGGTCCAACAGCAACAATCTGTCCTTCAACAATTCGCTGCCAATTTCCAAGCAAGCTGCCTTGCACCTCTGGGATAGGCATGGCCCAACCAGCCAACCACTTTTCACCTAGTACGACTAGTATGCAATTGTATGCCTTAGTAGATGATGATGTCTGTAGCACTGATAACCTCGGAACATTACCAGCAGGTTGTGCTACTGGTTTTGGGAGGTTCACTTGTGCCCAGTACATTCCCGGCTCAGATGGGGCCTCTGCCAATTGTCGTTCTTCACTCATAATAATAATATCCTTCTGGGTTGACACCACTTCGGCAATTCGTTCTTTTGCTACAAAACGATCACATCCGTTTACAATTACTTGTTGCCACGCATCCCATCGGGCCTGACAATCCCTAAGATCGGGACGGGCCGCTAGAATGCCACAGTATCCGACCGGCGCAATCGCTAGACAGACGGCACACCGTCCAAGCTGAGCGGCCGACTGCGGAGTTGCTAACTGTGCCTCGGATAATTGGGCGGCCATCTGGGCGAGATTGTACTTGCAAACAGCCACAACATCTTGAGCGACCAGACCGGCATCCTTGTAGTTTGCTCGTTGTCCACATCCCATGTTAGTGCTCTTTCTATCTATGTTCTATGAAGCGTGAGGGTTCTAGCTGCCGTATCCAAATCAACACCGCCGTTGGCTGTTCCTCCATCGTCCCTGACCCTGAACGTGAAACTTGAGTTTATTGGACCAGCAATTGGATCAGGGACAAATATCAGGAATTCTCCATTTATTTGTGCAACTGTAAACTCGTCCCCTTCCTCCACAATCCCAAAGAAACTACCGCTGGTCGGCAAACTTTCGATTCTAACTGACTTGAAATTATTTGGCGGGTCGTCATTGGGATCAGTGAATCCAAACATTGCCACCGTGATTGGGAATAGTCCTTCATCAAGTTCAGCATATGGCGGCACTTCTATTGTCTGACTTGTTCCAACTGGAGCGTGGTTTATGGCAAATACATTGAACGTGATAAGTCTCGGTGTCTCATCAATTGTGTCTCCACCACGACACAAACCCCCATCGTCTTCAACCTGGAAAGTGAATGTAGCATAAGGCTCGCCAGCACCATCAGCTAGGTACGTCAAGTTTGCTATCTGGGCCACTGTGATTCTCTGGGACACTGCAACAGCAACACCCGACAAGTACAACGTTCCATGCGTTGGCAGCGTTGTGATATGAACAGCAACAAAGTTGTTTGGTGGTGTGTCATCGGGATCGGTGAAACCAAAATCCTCTTCTGTGAACTCATACGATTCGCCTTGAATTATCGTGATTGTTTTGGCTGTTCCCACGGGAGCATGTGAGGAACGCACGTTGGTTGTCATTGTTGCCGTGCCGGCAAGAAATGTACCACCGGGTTGCTGAAATTGACAAACAGCTTCAAGTTCTACATCGTCATCACAATTTGAACCACCCGTAAAGATAGCCACATCACTCGTATAAGTCTCATCGTAAGCATCAAATATGTTGCGAATGAGAAAGTAGTTGAAAGTACCTGGAGTGTCGCCAAGCATACGAACAACATCTACAACTATGTGCTCACTAGAATATCTCCACCACGTCCCATCCTTCACACAGATGTAGTAAACAGTGGACTCTCCAGGAGGTGTGAAACTAACAAGCCAACAATCAGTATCACATGGTGTGGGGCAGTACGGCTGAATCGTCGCAGCGTATCCACCCAACACAATATCAATTGGATATGATTGACAACAATCAACAAGATTTCCAGTTGTGAACGATACTGTGTATGAAGTATCATCCACGTCGTGTAACTGCACTTGCAGAGTATAATTCCCTTCCCCAAACTCACCATCAGCTATCCTCACAACGGTGTACTCCACCCCCGTTTCTTCATCAACACCAGAGTAACCGCTGATTGTTGTTATTCCATAAGCCGATGATATTGTCCAACCCGTCGGATCGCATTTGGAAGACTCTGGCATAGGCGATGGCATTCCACACACTGGTGTCAGTACCATGTCGCTACCTGGCAGGAAGCCACATTCCAAATAGTCTACACGTTGAACAGGATCATGTGGTATGTCCTTCGTGAATCGGATGGTGACCGGATCGACTGGATTACCATCTGGACATGGATCATATCCACTCGGAAATGTGAACCCATAATTGAATCCGAGTTTCTCACAACTAAGCAGTAGTCGCATTTGACAAGCGGCATCGCGCAGAGTGGGATCGACAAACAACATCCACTTCCGCAGCGGGTGCGACCATCGCAATGCAGCACCATCAGACTTTCGCATCACGATTGATTCAGGCCTACCAAACCCAGTCATCCAATCGAGCGTCCATCCCCAGGCGTGAGATAGTTCGGTGCAATCCGTATCATTTCGACAGTTGTAAAAGTCGGTGCGGTTCAACCAGATACTTGCCGTTGCTCCCGTGTAGTCTGGACCGCGATAGTCGGGGTCGTCAAATCCAACAGACAGTGCTGGGTCATAATCCAACGTCATGCCGCCCAGGTTGTCGAGCGTGAACACCTGGCCGTACCAAACCGAATATCCAGGAAATCGAAACTCATAATCGTCTTCGCCTTCACCAGTGATAGCTTTGTAGCACCAACATCCAGATGAGGTCGATGGCGCAGAAAAATAATAGATGTCCGGCAGAGTTTTTGAGAATCCAATAGCTCGATTGTGATAGTTGGCCTGATCCTCGACGGCAATCTGCTCTGCACCAATCAACGAGGCAGAGATTCTTAATCCAAACATCTCAAAATGGTCAATCACAACCCTGACCAACTCTCCCCAGATGTACAATAGAGTTGGCATTGGATTGAGTGAAGCGGCAACATCAGTGCGCCACAAATCATAATTGAACGCAATTTGGCTAGGAATGCTGCAACGCTCATTTTTGAGTTGAATCGTTGGATTCATCGCCAGGTCCGGCAGGTCGGCCTGATAGCCATAATAGGCCGTCGGCGGTATCCATTCAGTTTGCCTTGCCTTGACTCCACTATATCGAACTTCAATGCAACAAGGTCCGTCATAAGTACCTAGCTCATCATTACGCTCTGTTTGCTGAACAAAATGGGAGGTACATCGCTGCCTCTCACAGCATTTTTCAGCAAGTCCCGTGTTTGTGTATGCGGGCGGTCCAGGAAAGACTGGAACTGCCCTTGCCTGGAAGGTTGGAAAGCAACCAGTTTGCATCCAAACTTCTCCCCCTGGTGGATCAGTTGGTGGATCATTGCATCCACCACCCATAAGATGAAGCCTATCGTACTTCTCACCATCTACCCAATAGGTACTTGGAGCATAGAGGTAGTCAAGATAGATTGTTGCTCCAATTTCCAGACCCGCTAACATTTCTGTGCGTGTTGACCACCATGTTCCTTCTGGCGTGCATAATTCACTCGAACAATTTTGGTGTGTTGCAATCCATCCCGTGCATCCCTCAGCAATGTAGTCGGGTGGGGCATAAGGGTAATGAACAGAGCAGATTTCTGATTCTAGCTGCAACAGCCCTGGTCCAAACAACCCATAGGTAATAGTGAGTCTGAATCCCCATACGCAGCAATGACCACCATCCACTTCTGGATAACACTCCCAGCACAGCGGCTGGGCACCAGAATTGATGCCAAATCTCACTGGCACGAGCGTCATCGTGAAGCCACACGCCTCAATGCGCCAGTACGGTCCGTTTGCACAGGCATTGAGTGCCAAGCGATACTTGCCACACATTCCGTGATGGGCGTATGAACCAGAGGATTGAGTGAGTGTCACATCATAGAAACAAGGGAGCTTCCATTGTTTCCCAGTACAAAGAGTACCGTCGTCTTGAAAGAAGCACTTCTCCCCATCATAGTACACAGGTTGCCCAACTCCGCACGGCGGTGGAAGTCGGCATCCTGGCGCTAGATGAATTGTTCCACTGCTAATCATTGTAGCACGGCGTTGCTGTAGCTTGCCATCTCCTTGTGTCAGGATCGTAGGATACTCTCAGATCTTCCCCACCATGTATCACATCACCTTCAGACAACAGATCACCCCACACAACCTTGATGTATTCGACGCCGTTGATTGTCACTGTCGTGTATTGCCATAGTTCCGACTCCAGATCACCTACACCATCAATTCCCATTACCGCCGCATAACTGAGTTGGGCAGATACTCTGTTCACAATCTCCCACACATTGTACTCGTCAACTGACTCGTCTTCTTCGTGTCCTTCTGCTGGAGGTAAGCCAGTATCTGTATCTAGTAGTATTGTCCCATCAGTAGCCACAGCTTGTATCACATCACCAGGCCAACAGCCAAGTTGCCTTGCTGAATCAATGACACAAATACTGACTTCAGGGCCGATCTGGGGAATGCCTGTTTCTGGGTCTACCGTTGGATCATAGCGGGCACAAGTCACATCATTTAATAGCAATGGATTTGCTAGTGCCCCCACTGTGTTGTTCTCAATGGACCCTCGAACCAAATAGAACCAACTATTAGATGATGATGGTGAGATTGGAACAAACATTCCACGTTGAATGTTCCAGAAGGCTATTAGCTTACTGCCAACTGATAAACTGCCATCTGTATCAGAAGCATCTAATTTGTACTCATCAGTGCCACTCTTCCATTTTGCTTCTGCTGTAGACCAAAATCGCAGTTTGATCATCCACAACTTATCAATCGCCTCTGTGTCAGGCTGTGCTTTGGAAACTTCTACATCGTATTGATGCCAACGGTTTAATCCCCCGACACTAAGAAAATCCCCCTTGTGAATGGATAGATTCCCACCAGACCTGATACCGGCCAATTGTTTGCCCACACCATTCAGATCATTGATGTGGGAAGCTTCGAGGTAGTCACCAGGTTTTTTCTCTGGGAACTTCATCTGGTAAACATCCCATCCATATCAGTAGTGGCAAAAATTGGCAACCCATTGATCAACAACCTGCGCCAACCACATCCCTTGCGATAAATGTGATTATGGGTTACTTGCATCTCCCCCTCACCAGTCCAATCACCAGCCATAAAGTTCTTTTCCAAGAACTTGAAATCCACATTCAATGGAGGAAGTGTAACCCCTTCTTTCCTATTCCAAGTAGCCGACTGGCTAATTGAATACCCCAAGAACAAAATGGTTTCAGCAGGGGCGTTACTGAATAATTTGGTGGGACCAGAATTGACCTTGCCCAATCGATCCCGTATACGAGTAATCAACGTGTCGGAAAAGTATTCATAGGGCACTTGTGGCCAACGAAAACTCCACTCGATAGATGTTTCAATAACTGACGATGGAACGTCAATGTCTACTGCTGGATCCTCTTCTGTTCCTGGGGCAGATACCCAAACTGCCCCAAAAGATCCCATAGTATCAGCTAGAAAATTGGTTGATGCTGTACTACTGATCTCCAGGAATGTAATGGGATCATCTTGGTCAGGCTCGGTGCAATTTCCAGAGGTATAGTCTACATCCAGAGTCAAGTACGGTTCGTATGTCCCATCAGGGGCATCACCATCCACTCCAAATGGGTCAATTGGCTTGCCTTCTGTGTGAGCTTTGAAACTCACCTTTCGAGACAGCAAACCGACATAACCAGGCATTGATCGAGCACGTTGTATTGTGATGGTGTTTCCCATAAAGGCAATTAAGGGAAAGCTCTCCAACACAAATGCCATCAAATCCTGAGAGCGAATGATATAAGTCTGTTTTGCTTCTGCGTTATCAGCCTCAAATGACCCAGACATATCCACCAGCTTGTAGCGAATACCCCCATCAGTCTGTAATCGCCAGTCGTTGTGGTCTATCATTTTAGCATCCCTGGTGCTGCCTTGCCTTTGATTTCATTCAAGATTTCTTTGATGCCAATCAAATGCTTATTTTGTTCTTTGTTCTCTTGTAGTGTTTTGTCCGTGGGTCTTAGCATGGCATCTTGAATCCGTCGTCCTAGATCACCAGCACCAACACTCCCTTCCCACGCCCAACGACCACCAAACTTAGACTTCTCCCTCAATAGCAACCGAGTCAGTGTTTCTTTGTCAATTTCTTTTCGGTTATACGCCCCTATCCATTCATTGATATTGTCTTTGGACAATGCTACTGGATGGGTTTCTTTCCAGAGATTTATTGCCTGAGTAGCCTGCTGCAACCTTCTGAACTCTTGCACTTGACCCTGAGTAGCTGTTTTGTTGGCTCTAGCCCAAGACTGAGTTGCTGATTCTACATTAGTCCATCCCTCATATAAGCCAACCAAACCAAATCGAATGTCTTCTAGTTCTTTTTGAATCCCTTCAGATTTGATGCCTGTTTGGAAAATACGATACCATTCAACTTGCTGTTGAGATGCCCCCTTGTTGGCTCTAGCCCAAGACTGAGTTGCTGATTCTACATTAGTCCAATTCTCTTGCAGCCCCATCAAGGTAAATTGTAATTCCCGTAGATCCTTATCAGCAGCAGCATAATCAATATCTTGTAATGCAGTTTGATACTCTCGAATTATAGATGGGGTTGCTTTAGGATGGGCTAAAATAAACTCCCGCAACTTTTCAGTGGCCTCAGTCCAACCATCTGATAGCTTTTCGATTTCTTCACGTGCCTTGCGGATGGTATCGTTTGCCTCTACTCGATCTAGTCTGATTCTTTGCCTGATGTATTCTAACATCTCCGATGGATTTAATGCCCCCTCCCCACCTAACCTTGATTTAGCCCACATAGCAGCTATGTCTTGCTCATATGAGCTTCTTTGATTCTCTATGTTTCCTGCTTGCGTGGCGACCTTTATGGATTCTTCTGATTGAGAACGTTGGTGATGTCCACCCGTACCACGAATTTCTTTCCTGGCCTCTTCTATTTTTCTTTCATCTTCCTCTTTCAAAGCACGAAGTCCATTTTGATATGCGGTCTTAGTTGCTGCATCTAATTTCTTTCCCTTTTCTTGCTCATTCTCCTTATCTTTCCAAGCCGACCAAATATCATAAAGCTGAGTGCCAATCTTAGCTAACCCAACTAAAATAAGTCCCACCAAACCTGCCTTCGCACCCAACATCCACAAGGAACGTGCAGCAGTCCCTGCTGCTATGTCCACGGCTCCAGATGAATAACCTTGCATTCCACTCTTACCCCAAGACCACAAAGCTGGTGCTGCTGTTCCTGCTGCTGTTCCTGCTGCTGTTCCTGCTGCTGTTCCTGCTGCTGTTCCTGCTGCTGTTCCTGCTGCTGTTCCTGCTGCTGTTCCTGCTGCTGCTCCTGCTGCTGTTCCTGCTGCTGTTCCTGCTGCTGTTCCTGCTGCTGTTCCTGCTGCTGTTCCTGCTGCTGTTCCTGCTGCTGTTCCTGCTGCTGTTCCTGCTGCTGTTCCAAGTAAAGATTTGATAGCAGATCCACCAACACGAATTCCCACCGCAGCTGAAGCAATGGCATGGTAAGCAATCATGGCTGTTCGAGCACCATAGATAGCCATCTTGTATCCTATCCACACCTCTGCTAACTGAACCATCAACGTAACAAGATTCTTATGCTCCTGCACCCAATTACGAACAGCTTCAGTAGCTTGAATCGCTATGGAAACAAAGTCTTTAGCAGTAGGCAAGAGAACCATACCGATTTGTCTAGCAGTGATTCCTATAGCATCCTTCAGTGTAGACCACAGCCCCAGCAATGATGTAGATTGACGCTCCATCAAGTTCTCAAATCTACCACCCTTTTCACTTAGAGACTCCAATATCTTCTTCAAGTCTTCAAAACTAATCCTACCAGTGGACAGCATCTTTTGAGCTTCAGCTGTTGTCACTTTGTAGTATTTTGCAATGTCAGCTAAACTCATAACACCACGAGTTGACAACTGGCGGAAGTCTTGGGTGAGTAATTTCCCAACACCACGCACCTGATTGAAAATCAAAGCCAACATACCGAATGGGGTGCTTGTCCCAGAAGCCGCATTGCCAAGAGTGTTCAAGGTCTTCATCAACTCATCACCACGCTCACCAAACATGATAAGCCCTCTGGCTGCCTGTTCAATCTCAGGCATTTCAAATGGTGTCTTGGCAGCAAATTCAGTGAGTCGTTCTAATGTGTCTTTTGTTTCTGAAGCACTGCCCATCATAGTTTCAAAGGCGATGGTGGTCTGCTCAAACTTGCCTGCCTTGAACACAGCCCCAATTGCAGATCCAACACCAACCAAACCCATCAAAGCCCCACGCATACCACCAATTGACGAGACTAAACCCCCAACTGCCGATTCTATACCAGGACGTGCCGCTTGAATGTCCGAGCCCACTCTAGAAGTGTCAGCACGTACAGCTACAAAAGCACGAGCAAGTTCAATTCCCATCAAACCCCTACCTTTCTGTTTCTTCGCTCACGTCTGCCTCTGGGTTTGGTCTGTTTAGCTGCTTGCTTTTCCATTAGCATTCTGGCCTTACTCTTTCCAGCAATTCGGCCTTTGATTGGAGTACCATCTGCTGCCCTACCCTTGATCACCCCATCTTCATCTGCCATAGAAGTAGCTTGCATTGGGTCTACTGTGTTCTT
Source organism: Candidatus Pacearchaeota archaeon (assembly GCA_023228245.1). Next base: position 19,031 of record JALOBN010000030.1, on the reverse strand, counting down.
GCGATTCAGAAGGAATTTGCGATCTGTCATTAGCATTAGTATCTGATCTAATGTCATTTCCCCAACTTGAGAAGGGGTATAACCATGACCACCCTCCATGCCATTATCACACAACACACGCACGTGCCATGCAGCTATTCCACACAACAATCCAACAGGTGCTTCCTCTTTTATTTGCTCACTACCAATGCACTTCGTGGCAGCAAGCCCTATCCATTTCCCACTGCGGGGACACTCAGTTGTTCAATCTCTTTGGACACCTCGGCTAACTTTAGCATGTCTCCACCCAAATCATTCATTACTTCTTCACGTGTGACCCCACAAGGTTTGAAGCAAATCCACACAAAGGATATCATTCCATCGTAACTAGCCGAAATCCACCAATTGACATAAGGCACCTTTTGCTTGAATGGAGGCTGTTCCCCAGTCAACTCCATGTATCGACGTTCTGACAGTATTTCCTGATCCATCGCAACCGCTGTCATGCGTTGTGCTTGCTCTTCCTTATCCATCTTATTTGAGGGAATACCCATTACCTGAACTAGCCACACCTTCAGAGTATCAGTCACTTTGATGTCACGTGATTCATAAGCAAACTTCGGAGGTAGATTACCAATATCCCAGCGACTGGATTCATCTACTTTCTGCTCCATCACACTCAATTGACTGGCTTCGGGTAACAAATCAAGATTGTCCCGATATGACTCAAGATATTGACGTCTGTACCGTTTAAGACAGTCTCGTTCGACTTCTGTCAATTCTCGAATTCCCAATGGTCTAGAAGTACACTGTTTCCCACCAATTATGATAGTGGAACCCCCAGCACCTACGGCTCTCGCTACTTCTTCGCTCATTACTCGTTCTCCTTTTGGTTAAACACCCAAAATCACCCACCTGTCGTCGCCCCTAACACGTTCAAATAAGATTCTGGTACTTTTTTACCATGGAAGGCAGGGAACGTGTTAAACGTGGAGCCTACCCCGTCCTATTGGAATCAGACTTTGTCATCAATTCACGTGCGAGGGAACCGTGGGCATTACGGTGGGAAATGAAACCTAAGACAAAGGCAGCATCTGATTTGAGGTGCTTGATGAGATGGTTGGTGGGTGCCCTAGATTCTCGACGCTGACGTTCTTTGATGCACTCTTCACATGGACAAGAGCAAAGCAGGTGATGCTCTACCCTCGTCACTATGTTTATTTCATTTTTGTTGATCATCAAGCTGGAACAGCTCTGCTTGTGCTACCAGACTGTCCTGGATAATAGAAAATCCCATCTGCCCCCCATCCCGACGTCCAGCCAATTACTTCTTGACTATCAATATTGACGGTCATGTTGAAATCGTCACACAATGCACGGGGGAAGTCCCAATAGAGACTAGAGGCATTCAACCACAAAACTGCAATGGCAATGTCCTCAGGTTGGAACAAATCGAACACCTCATCAGTGGTGTCATATTTGCCTTCGGCATTGAATGTGGCATCCTTACGCCCAGCGGCACGGTTAGTGTACCCACCACTGTCTGAATCACCCCATTCACTCTTGCTGGCCAACTTAGGATTCACAGACCATTGTGTGGTGCGAGCCACTAGGCTCGTGTCCACAGCAAACTTTCCTTCTCGCCCCGTGAGGGTGTTTTCACTCGACATGTTTGATATCTCCTATCAAAAGGTCACCCAGTGCTACTGGGGCTACTGCTGCTTTCACTGCTGCTAGTGCTACTTGCACTGCTGCTAGAACTACTACTTGCACTGCTGCTAGAACTGCTGCTAGTGCTGGTCGAAATACTACTAGTAGAAACACTACTAGAACTGGTTGAGATGCTGCTAGTAGAAACACTGCTGCTAGAACTGCTGCTAGAACTAGTTGAACTAGCACTGCTGGAACTGCTATTGGAACTGACAGAACTACTGGAAACACTGGATTCTTCATCGTCATCCCGACCCAATACGTAAATCGAGTAAATCACATCTCCACCACTAGCACGTAGAGTAATACGATGACTGTTATCAACGACATCGAATCCTGCCTCCGCTACCTGCATCTTCATCACCATTCCCTGAGCACCGAGGGCACCTCCTACGGCAACTGTGTGAGTGCCAATGGGAGTCCAGCCTTCCCCAGTCGCCGGCAACACCTCCAACAGTCCTGCTTCCCCAGCTTCATTTTTGTTGATGATGATAATGACAACAATCTCTTGGATTGCCATGGCCTGGCCCAGAGCATCATTGCCAACACCTGCACCAATGTCTAGACCTTGGAAATCAAACAGGTCGATGACGACTTGCTCCCCAGATAGAATGGTCGCTTCCACCTGCTGCCACCCACGATTGGCCTGACCAGCCACAATTCCATTGGCTAGTGCTGGGGCATAGGTCAAATATGGCTGAGGTGCAGTAACAGTTGTACCATCAGCTAGAGTATTGACCACATTAGCTGACAACTTCAAGTTCAATTTTGGATTGGATAAACTTCGTGTAGCCATTATTCATTCCTCATACTGCTACAGGGACATCAACCTTGAACACGTAGCTGACAATCCACTGGTATTTGTCTGTGTCGATTAAAATACCATAGTCGTCTTGGTAGGATGTGATAAGGTGATTGCTATTAGTCAATTCCATCGACCCAGTTGGCGACTGAGTGGGATGACCACCAAACACTTTCATCACTTCCTCTGCCAAGTCTGCTGCTATCTGTTTGGACGACCTCACATCCCCAGCAATGTCTTGGGCATAGATGTTGAACTTGCAAGGCACATCCCGAATCTCACGAATGGAACTGGCACCTCCCGACATCCTGTCGGTGGTGCTTCCAGTGCTAATCTCCATCACTACATAGGGATATGGCTGGTCTGGACTGGCTTCCTGATCGTGCAGAACCGGGAAATCAGAACCCACAACACCAGCAGCCCACAACGCTTGAAACGAAGCATTAAGAGTGCTTGCGTCCCAGACGGCATTGATGGCAGTGATAAGATCGGCCTTGCCAATCACGTTATTGGTCCTGTCAGTATTCGCACAATCTCAGCACGTTCCTCGTTGAGGGTTCGTACCAGGAAGCTCCTACCCATGCGAACTTCTAAGATCAATCCGTATGGCAGCGGAGTACCCACATATCCCTCACAACTCCCATCACCAAACTCCCGAACATCACTGAATATAGTCTTCATCAACTGAGTTGTCTCGGCATGGGGGAACTCTCCTGACTTGCTTCTGTTGGTGACGACCCTGCCACCCCTTGGCCCTGTTCCCTTGGTCACTGCTGTGCTGATGTTCCTAATCACCTTGGACATCACAAAGTTGGTGGCAATCCTGGTCCTCTCCAACATGGTCAGTGATATCTTGTCACTCACCTCCTTGATGAACCATTGCCAACGCACATCACTGGCAGCACCCATCCCCACCCGACGTTGTCGAGCATCTAGTACAGCTTGTGATTGGGATGGGGTGCCCATAGTGCTATCGCAAACGATTGAGGGTTTCAGTCCAGGAATCCATGTCCTTTTCATATCTGGGTTGATGCCAACCACCCATGTTGGTTGGGTTGGTGAGAAACTCACCTGGCATGTTCTCCAACTCATCCTCCGATGGTTGGGCTCCCTTACACACTACAGCTTCGCCAGCGTCCACCAATCTACACATCTCGCGTACTAGGGTTTTCATCTGATCACGGTCTAGTTTGCCAACCCTATCGGGTATGCCACGCAACTTGTTATCAGTGCGAATGGCTCCAGCTGCATTAATGGCCCTACGAATCTTTTCAAGCTGCTCCTCGTTGCCCCGTAAAGGATCAATAATCTTGAAAGTACCATCTGCTGGATTGACATGAAGTTCCATACCAGGAATAGATGAGGGCAAACCCTGAATCATTCCAGCCGATGCTGGTTGCTGTACCTGCTCCCCTGCCTCCCGAGTGAAGATAGTCTTAATAGGTTTGACGAAACTTCGCATCCTGCTATTGGATAGGCTGACAAGCAGCAAATCACAATTACGAGGGTGGTCCGCCATGATTGCCCACGGTCCTACTGCCATGCCTTTGACTTTCTTGGGGGCTTCCATCGTTTGTTCTGGCATCGTTCTCAACCTTTCGTTCTCAATTGTTCTCGGCTGTTCTCGTTTAAGAAAATCAAAAACTCTATGGTGGAGGTGAGAACGAACCCTCCACCATAGAGCCTCCGGGGGAGCGACTATCAGGCTTCAGCAGTTGTGGTGATCGCTGCGCAGGCCGCACGCTCCAACTGCCCACCGTAGCGGGCCATTGCTACAATCAATAATTCGTTGTTGCGAATGAGTGTGTCCCCTTCTGTGCTGGTCCGAACGGCTAAGCCCTTCCGGCGATACATTCGATAGCGTGCCATGATGGCGTAGAAGATCTGAGGGTTGGTCAAACTCTCATTGATCTTGTAGGGGCGATTCATCCAGGTGTAGCCATCGTAATTTGGCATGCTGATTGTATTGGTCAACCGCCGAACGTCACTGGCTCCAACTGGGACTCCCATAGCGTGCTGGTAACTGGCTTCGGTGCCACAGAACACAGCCGAGGAAGCTACGCCTCGGTGTTCAGCCTTGGTCACACTGAACCGCAAGGATTCGTATGCAGCCAAGGTGGTGGTCCCACCAAATGCCACGCTGGTGGTTGCCGCCTTGTTCATAATTCCTTCGGGCTGGGTCGTGCCATTACCCGTAGCAATCACGTCATCCAAGTCATTCAGCAACTGATTGCCATACTGTGTGGTGACGTGCTGATTGAAATCAATGGGGGTGTCACTGAGGAAATCCAACCCCAATCGAATAGCACCCTGCCACCGATAGATAGTGGTGTCGAATGCTGCCACATAACTGGTTGTAGTGAACAGCGTTACAGCACTATCATCCACCCCACCCCAACTGGACGTGACCTGGCCCAAGGCAACGCCCTCGACCCGACGACCGCGATCCAGTGGAATGGTGTTGACCAACGGGAACAATTCCCCATAGAGCAACGGGGTTTGAATGACCTGATCGTCGAATACAATCGGGGCAGCCTCCAACCCACCACTAGTGCTGTCGTCAATCAGAGCTTTAACGCCTCCGGGATAACCCTTTCGCATCCGGTCCTTGTTGTCCTTACTGTCGTCCCACATCTCACTATCTGCAAGGTGAGCCAGCAATCCCTTTTCATGCTCTGACATCAGCTCAAATGCACGTTGGGCTGATCCAGCAATCTTGGGAGTGACAGACATAATCTGGAACTTGGCCCATACGCCAGACAGGGCCTTGTCCAAATCAGATGGGGCATCCATATCCCGACCGTACAAGCTCACACGCTGCCCAGCCATTGTGTGACCATTGCCCTTATGAGTCTTGGTCGGATAGTGCAAAGCACTCTTCGTGGTGCTGTATTGCTCTGTCGGACTTTTGACACGAGGATTACTTCCTGTGGGAGTACCTCCCATATCGGAAACCATCTTAGAGATGGCTCCGGGATTGCCAGCCTTGACTTCCTTGGTCCCAGTCGTCTCGTCCTCCTTGACCACTTCCTTGGTCTCGATGGGAATGGTCAACTTATTAACCACCGCCTCCAACCCATTGGCGATTCGATCCAGCCGCTGGGCGAACTCATTGGCCTCAGCTACTTCCTTAGTCGTGGACAACTCAGTGTACTTCTCCGCCGTTAGTTTGCCAGACGCAAACGCCTTTCCGGCGGCCGAACGAAACTCGTCGTCGGTGGCATCGGCTGCAACATCCATGTTTGCAATCAACCACCCCATCAACTGCTTGGTGAGATTCATCATTTCACTTTCTTGTTGGGTTCTCACTTCAAGTCCATCACGACCGCCGTGATACGACTATTTCACTTCTCAGATTCGTCCAGATGATACTGGGCTTTCTGTTCATGTCGATCTGCCGCGTTATCGTGGTGGGATGCCAGCTTTGAATCCCCAGCATCCCTAGCCTTATCTCCCACGCGAGTATGGAGTGCCATTGCATTCATGTGGGCTACATGGGCATTCGCGTGATTTTCTGGTGTGGGATTCTTCTCAGCATTCTGGGACAGCTTGTCAGCACGAACTGACAACTTCTCCGCCCTCTGGGACATTTTTCCCAACTTATCTGATGCCGCCGTCGATCCACCTCCACCAGATGATCCTCCACCACCAGAGAATTGATTGCCTCGAAACGGATGACCAGCACCTTCCCCCTTGCCAAATTCCATTCCAATGCATTTCATCCACTGCTTGGCTTGCTGGTTCTGTTTGTCCACCTTGTCAATGGCCAACAAAGATTTGACAAGGTTTTGTCTTTCGTCTGCTGTAGCATTGGTAATAACCAGTGCGAAAGCGTCCTTTACACTCATGGATTGCGACTCGGCTACACCTTCACCAAGACCATCCAAAACATCCTTCAAGTTGCCACTAGCTACACGTAGCATGGCCTTGTGAGGTCTTGGCATCTCAGGGGCACCATGTACTTCATCCACATGATCCTTGGCCTCTCGAATCTTGCCTTCGTTGCTTGAGGATAGGATACGACCCATCTTGGTGCCTTTGATTGCCCTCTTTTGTTCTTCTATCCAGGACTTGACCACAATCTCCGTTGTGGTATGAATCTCGATCTTCTCGGGCTCGCCAGTGAAGGCGACCTTCTTATCTTTCATTTCCCATTGGACTCTGTAATAAGCATCGGTGTTTTCACGATTGGTACAAACGATTACATACTTGTCGAATGTACCAACCATCCAAACATAATCCCGATCACTCAAGCCAAATCCCAGAGTGACAAGATACCGCCTAACACCATCACGCAATGTACTTTGAATTGACTCCCACGAACCTGACAAATGGGGTGGTACAAAATCGGTTACTGGCTCAGGATCAGAATCCTTTGTGGCCTTCTCAGGTTCCGCTTCTTCCTCAGTCAAATCAGCTTCACACTCAGGGCACTTGCCGTCCTCGTCAGGTACTACCATTTCCTCGCACTCGGGGCACTTCACTTTCTTGTCACCGGTTGCTTTGACTTGTGTTGCACCTGCATCGGCTTCTTTTGGTGGCTCGGTGATGACCCCTTCTGCTCCTTCTCCTTCTGCCGCTGGGCTTCCACTTCCGGACTTGTTCTCATCTTTTGGTTCTCCCATCAAACCGGCATCCACTGCCTTGGTCAACTCGTCCACAGAATTGCAAACGAGTTCTTTCTTGTCACCATTCCCTGACAACAAGCTGTACTTGACTTGAACCTGAACTGGTCGCTTGAGTCGGATGCTCTTGCCAATCTTCTTCATCCATGGGCTGGTGAGCTTTCCCCCTTCGACCAGGGACAGAATCACCTCTTGGGTTTGGGCATCAGTGTTGGCTGGAACTGACACCAACGATTCCTCCATGATCTCAAATGATGTAATGTCAAACCCACCACCCCTTCCGTTTCTGTCTGCTTTGGTCTCGGTGAACTCCACAGCCTTGAAGCCGTGACTAAATCGACCCATCTGGTTGTCAATCATCACAGCTGAGTCGTGACTCAATTCGTTCATGTCCACGATGGCCGAAACGACAATCAACTGGTGCTTGCTCTGATCTTCCACCTTCAACATCTTGCCGATAGGGAGTGTGTGGACATGCTGCCATAGCAACAGCATGTTGGGGTCGGGAACAGCACCATCGCTGTGAAGCACATCCCCATCCCGGTCCTTCTTGGCCGAAGTGAGAACGTGACGGAATGCCATCAGGGTGTTCTTGGGCAATTTAATATCACCCCTGACTTCCTCCCTGGACACACGCGTCTTGATGACCATGTCGGGATTGCTGTAGACCAGAGTCTTGGCCGCCTTGGTCATTAGGTCACTGAAACTGGTAGTGCCTTTGGATGCCAGACGGTAGCAGGCCGACAGCCCAACAGCATCTTGCAAGGTCTTGACATATGCCTCTGCTGTTATGATGCCGTAGTTGAATCGGGTATGCTTTTGACCACGTGCTTTGATAGCTTGAAGTAGATCCATAGCTTTGGTAAGCTCCCTCAACTAGTGCATGCAACACAGGTTGCGTCAATCTGAACCAGTTGGGCCAAGGCAACAGTGTCTGTTACCTTGACCTTCTTGACCCAGGAAATCACAGATCCCAAATCCACCTGATCACTTCCCTTGGGCGCGCCGGGCACGGCCTTGGTTGTGTCCCTGGCAACCCCCAATGCCTTGAGGGCATTGTAAGTGGCATTCCGAAGGATCAGTACCCGCTCTGATGCAGAAGAACGCACCATACGAATGACGTTGTTGAAATGGTTCTGGGGTAACTCAATCTGAATCAAGCCCATAACATCGACTCCTGATAACTTTGCTTACAATTATGAAGACCAACTACTACTGCTTTCGCTGCTGCTGCTGGAACTGCTGAGGGAACTACTTGCACTGCTGGCAGAACTACTGCTGAGCGAACTGCTACTGGAACTGCTACTAGAACTGGTCGAAACACTGCTGCTAGAACTACTACTGGAACTGGTTGAACTAGCACTGCTGGTCGAACTGCTACTAGAACTGGTTGAACTAGCACTGCTCGTAGAACTGGTGGAGCTACTACTTGAACTAGCAGAACTACTGGACATGCTACTAGCAGAACTACTGGACATGCTACTGCTACTAGAACTGGTACTAGCTGAGCTCTGGCTACTAACCGAACTACTATTACTAGAGCTCTGACTGCTTGAATTGGAGCTGCTAGAGCTCGACAAATCCTCCATTGACAAAATGGACAGCCGGTCACCGGTCTTGGGACCAGGAAACTGCAATGAGCCCGTATGGAAGTTTAGCACATCAGGAGAACTGACCTCTCCAGTTGATTTCGTATCAATCAGAATGGCCTGCCAAATAGTGTTGTCCGGAAGTTCCTGAACAGACGATTCAGCAGTGCCAGCAAGAGTAGCCGTGACTTCGGCATCAGGAGCACTGTCATCACCTGCCCGCCAGTGACGAGTAATGGTGAGCAACCGACTAGCCAGACCTACTGCCTGTCCCAATCCAAATGTGACGTTCTTTCCCATATTTGATCATCCCTTAAAAAACTGCGGCTTTGACAAAGCCATCTTTGATTGATGGCCTATCAAACGCCGCAGCTCATTTGACGCCTAGACGATTGACTGGAACCTTACTACTACCTCAAATATACTGAAATAGTGATTTATCTCAAATACCATTTCAATACTTTTTGGCCCTTTCTACTCTTTGCTCTACCCCATTGGGCCTTTCAAAGTTATCAAACTTGACACGGGCGTGAATCATTTCCCCCTTGTTGCCATGTATCTCCAAGGTCAGTGTGAAGTCAGAACTGTCCACCATCAAGTCAGTGAACAACCTGTCAAACTTGGACATGGCCTTCAAGAACTTGGCCAGTGAGTTTTCATCCTTCAGCACATCGCGGTAGTTGGTGGGCTTGGTCATTGGTTATTCGACTTCTTCTTGTATTTGCTTAATCTTTTCCTCCATCACTTTGATCTCCTCCTCAGTGATATCAGAATTGACAAGAAAAGATGTCTCTATCTCCTCTTCACCAATATCAGTTATTCTGTCCATAATATCACACTTCCTCCAAATGAACAACTGGAAGACCAGTTATGGAATCCTTGGTTATCTTTTGAAACTTCCACTTTGTTGACGGAGACACCAACACTTCTTTCTCCCTGGCGGCAGCAGACACAGATGAAATATCAATCCCACTCTTGCTCTTAACTCTTAACAAAACTCCAGCCTGCTTCATTGGATTCCCTCGCCGAGCGAACTTTGAAGCTACTTTCTTATCCATGGATGTTAGACGTGAATCCCTTGTTTTCCAACTCCCCACTCTTTTCTAATTTAGCCAAAAACGTAGCCTGCGCACGCCCTGACGAAAAAGGCAAACCACGATAGACCACACCATCAAACTTAGGAGCAACTGAAAACAATGAGTGTAAATTATCAATGTGTTGCTTGACCTGCTCTGTACAGCCCACTTGTTTGTTTTGGCAATTTCTAATCTTACGATATCCGAAGTTTTTTGTTTCTGTGTAGAAATCAATTGCTGCCTGATGATTACTCATCATTATAGCAGTCAATAGCGCCGGTCCTGCTGATCCACCCCCACCAAATGAACCACCAGTGTCAGGAGCCATGCCTCCAGTGCCACCACCTGTTGCAAACCTTCCAAGTCTGTCATGGTTGGGATTGAACTTCTCAATCAGTGTTTCCAGCCGGGACAATGATGCATCAAGTTTTGGTGTGGAGATCATAATTTGATTGCCCTCTTGTCTATTTCCATTTCCATGTCAGAGGTGCAAATCACCAGCACCTCAACCTCACAACCAGCCCACTTCTGAATTGCCTTGGTCAGTTTCTGTCTGGTATCTGGATCCATCTTGTGATAGCTGCGAACCAATATGCGATCCCCCGGCTCGAACTTGAGTCTACTGCATTGGATGTTTGCTATCCTAGGCATCTGTGCCATTTGGAAATTACCTCAGTTATACTTCCACTGGTCTGCTGAGTCTGCCTCCTCACTCGTTTCAATCATGTCCATCTTCCTGACATCAAACTCCTCCAACTCCTTGATCCTGCCACATAGGGTGCCTGTTATTACACCAAGGCCATAAGTGACCAGAATTGAAACCATCACCACCATGAACATGACTATGCTCATAATGCCCACAAGATCTTCTTGGATGGTTGACCACGCAATTTGCATACTTCATCTACAGTCCATTGAGCTATCACCCGTGTGGATTTCAATTCTGACTCAGTGTTTCGGAAATCACCATGCTTGTGTCGCATTCGCATTGTTCTCCATCGCAACATATCCACATCCAAGGATTTGGGCGGGACCAATTGCATAGCAGTTTGCTTGAAATACAAAGGACACAACTCCAAGAATCGTTCCTCTACAGCAGCAGCTAGTGCTATAGTGTCAGGACTGCTTGATTGCAATGTTCCGTTGGTTTGATTCATTTTTCGTTCTCTGTGTTAGAATCGCACATCAACCCAACCACCCTTTGATAGCATCTCCAATTTGTCCTTGGCTGTCATGGTTGGAATTGTACTTCATCCTCAACTCCTCCCTGCTAGTCCCAGCCTCCAACCTGTCATTGTACTCACCTATCAATTGCAGTGCATCTGCATCCATCATTCCAAACTCGTTAAAAATGCTGCACTGACAATTGCATCTTTCATTCGCAGGCAGGGTATAATGCCCTGGCCATGGAATCTGATATCCTGACAGATTCCACAACCCGTTCTTATCAGCAGGCACCCCATCCAAGTGAGCATGAGTATCCCGGGTAGTATTACCCAACACACTCATCCAAATGGCCCGCATGGGAACCTGCTCACCCAAATCCTCTTGCAACTGATCCATCACTCCCTTGCGAGCACCATTCAAAGCATTGCCAGATTCAGTGCGGGCAATGTTTGTGGCCCGCACCATTGCATACTTGCCAGTCTCCCCCATAAATGAATTGGCCATCTGCTGGGCCATTTCCCGAATTGACCAACCCTCTTGCAACCCAGCTTCCAGAAACCGTTCAGCATCACCGGCAGTGGCCTCACTGATCTTGGCCCAATAATCCTGCTTGAATGACTCCCTGAGTTTGGTTACGATGTTCTGCTTCATCCAAACGGGCAACTCAGTGTAGACCTCATAAGGCAACCCAAGGTCAGCCAGCATCTCTTCTAGCTTGGCTATGTCCTCAGGATGCTCATCAAGCCATTCTGTTGCTCTGGTGGTCATTGTCTACAAATCCAAGTCAGCTGAATCAAATCCAAGTATGATTTCCAACTCAGAAGGCCAATCGCCTTCCTCATCATCATCCAATGCCTCGTCATTCTCTTCAGGATCAGGATGATTACGCCAGTCTTCTGGATCGTAATCCTGCCATGTTGGTTGAGATTCAAGTTCTGCTGCCATGATTACACCCCCACCTCATGCCGCCAGTTGACAAACACATTTGGATCAATGTATGCTTTCAATGCCATACCGGGAGTGTTGCCAAGTGCTTCTGATACTTTGGTTGCTACCTGCTTCACCATCCTCTTATACTCTGCTAGGTGAGTGGGCCCTGTCCCACTCTTCACCATTTCCAAAGCAATCTCGGTGCCCAATGCTGTGCGGTGATCTTTGGTCTTGAATCCCCCACCATCTTTCGACTTGCTGTAATTTCTCAACGAGACAGCATCCGTGTCAAACAGTCTTCCATTTGCACCAGCCTTGACCGCCCGACTAGCTACCATAGCAGCCGTTTTCTTGTCGGTGATTGGGATATCAATCTTGACTCCCTTCTTACCCACAAACCTCAATCGCACCTCACCACCCTTGACCACCACATGACGGCCTTCCAGTGTTGTAGCACCATAGGCTTTCTTTTCGGCCTTTGTGTTGTCATCACTTCCTGGTCGAATGCCGGTAATCATCACCAATCGCAAGCACTGGGCATTCTCTTTCAGTGGACCCTTGGCATCCTGGTCTACCTCTTTGAGGATTCCTGCTCGCTGCTTTCGCAGTTCAGTCACTCTACCAAACTTGTCAGCAGCGGCCTTCATAGCATGACTCTGACTATACATCGCCTGAACACGACCCTTGGAATCCCGACCATGAGCCAGCATATCTCCCTTGGCATCCTTGTTGATGAATACCTCAGACCAAGCTGATGGTATGGCTAACTTCTGAACATGGTCAGGCAAGGGCTTGTTATCTTGTCCACACCATGTCCCACCCTCGTCCTGATGAGCAGAGTGCAGAGTTTCTCCACCTATTGTTGTAAACCTGCCATGTTCATCGTGGTGGGGGTTGAACTTCTCTTGCAAATCACCAACAGCCTTCTTCCTCACATCAACCCCACTCATCAGCATCTGGTTCCGGGCAGCTTCTGCCATGCGAATTACCAGGATGGGCAAAGCAGCATCAATAATTTCGTTGGTGGCTTCTTTCTGATCAAATGCATGAGGGATGAGACTTGATGAGGTGGATTTGACTCCTTTCTCGGCAATGTCCTTTAACCCAGCAGCCATGCGCTTGATCTGCTTTTCAAACAATGGCACCAACACCCGTTGAAGGTCTTTCTCAGTTGCATCAGCTTGCTGTTGATTAACCTTGCGAATGGCTGCCCGGCGTAGATGGGGACGAACCTGCTGCGCCTTGGCTTCCAAGGCAACAGTAGCAGTCTCTAGTAGTTGGGTTATGAGGGGTAATTGGTTCATTTTAGATTTTGAGTGATCTCGTCTAATTCTTCATTACATTGAACCAATTGCTTTATGAGTGATTCAAATTGATCCAATTCCTTATTCAATTGATCCAAGAGATCACTTTTAACTGACTTCTTCATGGCTCCCAACTTGGCCTTATTCAGCTATTCGTTTCCTGCTTTCTTCCTGCTTGGCCAACAGTCCTTCTATCTTTGAACTGATCTTCTCAACCTGTCTGCCCAAATTGGCCACAACACTACGACTAATTGTTTCTCCTGCTGAAGCTACAGCAAGGGCCTGCTTTGCTTGTTCTACTTTTCTGTTCGCTTTACGAACCTCACGATCAGCTTCCTTCTGAGTTCCCTCAATTCTGTCATTGTAAGATTCACGTCCTCCTGGACTGGTTGCTGATCCACCCCCACCAAATGAACCACCAGTGTCAGGAGCCATGCCTCCAGTGCCACCACCTGTTGCAAACCTTCCAAGTCTGTCATGGTTGGGATTGAACTTTACACAAGACATCACCAGTTCAGTAATCACCTCAGGAGGGGTCTTGATCAGGTCTATTGCTTTCTTAAGCGCCTCCGTGGCTTGTCCTACCACCTCTTGTTCTGTGAGGGAATTGACTCCTGGCGTTTCAGGTGCAGTCTTTTCCCCTGTTCCTGCTGCTAGGGCAATTGGGACCGGTGGTTGTGCCGGTGGCTCCTTCTTTGGACCTGCAATCTTCTTCGCCATGTCATTGGGTAAGCCCATGCCAATCATCAGTGCTTCAGCTTGTGTGTTTTCGATTGCCCCTGCACCAACTTGACCCAACAGTGATACAATTGCATTAGCCAAACCTGCTGCTACAATTGATTCATTCTGATCCTCATCAGGGGGCAGACCAATTTCAGCACGCAGCTCATTCTGACTGATGTCGCCATTACCTCTGGCAAATTGCTTCTTCTGCCATTCCAATCCAGGGTCATTTGGCTTAGCGGCCTCCCACCACACCATCAGCTTCTCATCTTGGTACATCGTGCCAACGAAATTGCTCATCACACAGCCAAGCATATCCAAGAAGGTGTTGATACGCTTGCAAAATCGCTCTGACACCACGGCTGCAGCAGCATAGCTACCAACCATTGTTTCGCCCAAGATATAAGGATGCACTCCAAACGCCGAAAGTATTCTGGTCCGTATCTTGTCCTCTGACTTATCCCAACCCATTTCATTTTGGGTGGCACTCAGCCTGTCAATCTTCTCAATCAGCCCATCCACAATTGCAGGATTGCCGTAGTTGGCCACACCACCCATCACCTTGCGAATGGCACTCACCACCTGACGACGTTGAACACCATTCAATACTGGTCTGCCTTGAGTGTCATTGTATGGACCCTTTCCCATCGTGACCACCACAGCCGGGAAGATTCCATTCTGGAAGAATCGTTCCTGGGACGTTTGAATGTGATCGTCAATTCTGATTGAGGCAATCTGAGTGTTGACTGGAGCTAGGGCACTCAGGGGGTCACTGGGATTGGGCAGATGAGCAAAGGCAACCTGCTCCCTGGTCAAGGGCTTGGCATCAGCATACGATCCAGGCTTGTTGGGATTGACAACGAAGAACCGACTGAATGGGCCATCTTTGTGATCCGGCTTGATCCATGTTGTAGGCAGAGACCAAAACTCAAGTTTGCCATCTTCTCCCTTCCCTGCTACAATATAGGCCCAACCTGTCAAGTTTAGATTAGCCACAAAAGAATACACGAACTGCCATCTGCTTTGAATTGGATTGGGCTTCTCCAATGTATTGGACAACTCGTGTCCTAACAACACTTCAATCTCTACATCTGCTGCCTTGGACCTAGCACTCTGGGTCATCTTTCTGAGATAGTAGGATTTCTTACCAGATGGTTTGGCTGGCTTTTCTGCCCCTCGCAGCTTTCCCACCTTCACTGGTTGACTGGCGGCTTCGCTGGCTATGGCATGAATGGCCGAATACAACCAACCACGATAGCTAGAATATCCCTCTCGTTGCTTTGCTGAAGACACCCAATCACCTAGAATACCAGAGCCAGAGTTAGTTGGTGTCATGGTGTCGAGCATGCCAGATTCCTTTAATTGCAAACTGGCCGAGCGAGCGGAGCGTTCAATTGCACGACAACGATCCAGGCTTTTGGTCAACACGTCCATTGATTACTCGACTTCCTCTTTGCCCATGGCAGCCACTTGACGCTTCACCAGTAATGACAACTCGGTGTCATATCGCTGGAGTAGTAATTTATCAGCCGCAGTCATAGTGGGTATCAAAACCTCTTGCAATACCCTGTTTTCATTTCTCAAGGCATCTACAACCACTTTATGCTGCCTTTCATTGATCTCACAGTCCCGCATCAACTCAATTGCCTCTTCGTTGGCCGCTGTCCATTGCTGCTGTACCAACCCCAATCGATGAATGGACTGATTCAGTTCTTGAATCAGTTGAGCAGATGATTGGTCCCAATCCAACGTCATACGACGAGCTGCTGTTAAATGCCGCTTGGCCACTTTGCTTGCAACCCATATATAGAACCTTCTAATCCAGTTCATTATCACCACCCTTACTTGGATCCTTGATGGAAATTACATCTGCCCGAGGCAATGGGGTGGGACAAGAACATCCACAAGATTTTTTTGACCTACGCTCTTCCTGGACACTTCTCTGTAGCATCTGGACCGTCTCCGGCAAATCACCATCAGGAAAGTCACAAGTCACTCGATCCATTCTCAACTGACCATCAACAACTCGCCAAGTAACAATCATCCACTTTTCTGTCATCATAGCCCTATCCACTACCTGATTGGCTTCCACTACTGCATTGTCCCGACTCAAATCAGTCTTCACATTCGTTCTCCTTGCTACTGTTGCACAATTCCCGGTCGAATACTCAACCCCAAAGACTCACAACACTCCTGCAACTGACCTCTCATCCTTGTTGCTTGGTCAGTTCCATTCAACTCCTTATCACCATCCATGTAATCCATCCCACAGTCCTCTCCAAAATCCAAGATGTATTGACCCTCACCCAAATCCACAACGGTTGATGCCTGAAAGTTCACAGCAAATACCACGGCTGTTCGTTTGGAATCACTTCCCAATGGACGTTTTGACATAGTGACATACACCACCTTCTGAAAGACATGATTCCCACCCTCAATCTTCAGGTTCTCTACAAAATCTTCAATGGTGTTACAAACTACTCGCATCCCAATCCTATAACACCCACCTGTCGTCGCCTAGGGTCGCCCCTAACGTGTTTCTTTTGGTTCTTGGTAACTTATACCATCCTGGACTGTTTGAAGGCATTAGGGGCTAATCGTCTAACTGGACCATCACCCTCCAAAGCATCTCTAATCCAACTGAAGCGTCGGGGTGGGCAGCACTTCTCACTGTCATGGTGTCCGTACCAATCACCAGTATACACTTCTCATCCAACCCAGGGTCTTCGGCAAAGTACACCTTGTGAGTGATCACCTGATCACGATGCTGTGCTGTCTTGATCTCACTGGCATTAGCAGGTTGTCTCCAACAAGCCTTATCTGTGAACAAAATAGTGTCAAATGAATCCTTTGAACCACCCAATGAGTCCTTTATTCTCGTTCGTATCTTGGCTGTGGCCAGATGGGGGAGGTTCTCTAATAGACTCATTTCTTTCCCCATCCAAATCCATGGAATTGAACAATTGACTGTACATAATCCACAATTCTGTTCTGAGCCTTCCAATTCAAATCCTCACCAGCCAGCACTGCCCTTGTCTCATCGGATTCACCAGGAGGTCGAGGTATGAACTTAATAGGGGCATTAAACATACTAGCCAATTCATACAACCCATGATTTTCATTGGTCCCTAGACTGTGAACCCTGACATTTGGATCAGTTTCCCAAATGGCGTATAATCCATCAACAATATCCGAAACGTGAGTGAAGTCACGCCTCTGGGTTCCCGTGCCAGTAATTGTGAGGGCAAGTCCCTCACGGTACTGCTTTTCCCAAATCCCAATCACAGTAGCCAACGGTCCTTCTTCTTCTTGCCTTTCGCCATAAACATTGTAAAATCGAGCAATGTGATAGGGCAATCCAAAACAAGACAGCCACGTCTGACAAAGCTGCTCGCCTTGATATTTTGAGGTAGCGTAGACATTCTTGCTGACATCGTCGTCAGCGGTACTGCTGCCAGCGTAGATCATTCTGGCTCCAGTCTCAACACACAACTGTAATACATTGGCCGTGCCCATCACATTGTCTGCTACACACCCAAGAGGATCCTTGAAGCTGGGCTGTATTCTACTCTCGGCTGCTAGGTGAAAACAAACATCAAAGCTTCCCCGGAATAGGACACGGCTTTCCATGCAGTGCCTAATATCCATGACAAGGGGGAAATCTGGAATGCATTGACCAACACTCCAATCATCCTGGCATTTGCGATCCAATCCAATCACATAATGCCCCTTGGACTTCAGCTTATCCACTAAATGCGAACCAATGAAACCACCTGCACCGGTTACTAATACCTTCATGTCAACCTCCCAAGCACCAACCCATGTTTATAAATGGTATCAATTTCTCTATGCTACTCTGCAGTAAATCCTTGTCCACCATAGTGACCTGCTGAGCAGAAGAGCTGTCAATACTGTAACTATAGTCCCCCAGACTCTCACGGGTCACTATGCCTGGAACAAATCCAACTCTGGTGCTTTTCTTCAAGGTAAACATCTTACGAACACGGCGGGCAGCTTCATCTAGGGCCACCTCCCAGATTGGTGAGGCATCAATTACTTCATCATCCCCACGCAACTCATCGAATGTGTATCCTGCTACATAGATCACCTTCACACAACCTGGAGTTACTGGCCATTGTCCCCCAGACTTTATTATCCCGTCAGAACAGACCTTAGCCCCCATGCTATCAACTTGATCGTAATTGGGCCAGAAGTCAACACCCTCTACCTTCAGTGCATCAGCAGCGAATGATCCTACTCTGGTCCCGTTCTTACCATCATAATCAATATGTAAAGAAGTAATGCTGCGAACAGGCAGGCATCTCAATTGCAGCTCACTAGTTACTGCCTCTGCCATTGTTCGCAAGTAGGCTTCGTTTTCGTTGACTTCCCATACTCCAGTATCAGCAGAGGATCGAAGGTCTTGCTGTGGATAGTATTCTGTGTGGGTTTGTTGGGCTGGATCATAATGCAAGAATCGCTTGATTGCCCCTTCAGCCCTCTTAATGCAAGATGCTGCAATGGCATCCTCCTCTGTGGTGGCCCCCGAGGATAAACCCAATTCCAACAGCAACTCTGCAGCACTAATAATAGCCATTTGATTTACTCAGTTGGAATTGGGTTACTCAAATGTACCTGCGGCAAATGTATTAGGCCCAAACGTTACTACACCAACAGCCTCCCCAGCAGCATAACCAAGATCAGTGCCTGCCTCAACACCAGCCACACCCCCTCTGATACTGGTATTTCCAACAATCATTTCATCTTTGTTTGTATTGAGTACAGACACAATTACTGAAAGTTGCGATCCCTCGCCTGCCTCGTAAGCCGTGGTATACAATGCGGCACTTGGTATCGTGATCGTCACGCCGTCTCCGATGTCCTCCACGGTATTTGCCTGGGTCAGTGGGATCGCTTCCATCGTGACTTTGACAGTGGCCTTGGTCACGGCCGTTGTCGGATACGTGCCGTCGTTCTGGCCGAGGATGTTCGCATTCGGGATGATGGACGCCTTGGCGGCACTGACAACGCCTTGATCAGTAGTAAGCTGGTTGGCCACTCTGGTATCACCGGCAGTCACTAGCTCGTACAGACCCATATCGAGCGTGCCGGCCGTGGCGTTCCCC
>JALOBN010000083.1 GCA_023228245.1 Candidatus Pacearchaeota archaeon | reverse complement strand
CATTATAATGAATGATCAATATAATATCAATCCTAAAGTATAAATAACTGATTACCTTACCAAATGTATAGTAATTAAGATTAGGTTCGAGCCAAAAATAGCGGCTTACCAGGCCCGGCCCGAACCCAGGAGAATATACATCCTCACGGGAGGACGCATATTAGGCAGCCGGTACATGAACCGGCCACCCCTAGTACATATAGTCAATTGCCGACTATTAAAGCCTTCCGTGTGATGTGTTAGCATGCGGAGGAGATATGCGAATCTTAGCAATTGCATTTTTCTGTATTTCACTTACCGGGGCCATTTGCCTAGAGGAGTCAGGCCATGCCAACGGCACCGGCTCACATATCATGGAGATCGAGTTGCCGGGCGATAACCTGACTGATGAAGAGTCTGCATTTCTTTTGGCCATGCATGGGTATAATGTGACCCAGGCTGGCATGGTGGGCCTGAATGGGACTACATGGCATGTAATCAGGTGTCAAGCATGAGTGCCATATTGATTTTAGGTCTGTTGCTGCTATTTTTGGGGCCGTTTTACATATGGCTGCTGGCGACCTCGCAGGGGAAATCATGAGGTTCAAGGCAGTCGGCGAGGCTGGGCACTTCAATGGCCTGTATGTGCCGGCATGTGCGTTTCCGAGAGATCGGTATGCGACAGACGCCCAGTGCAACCAATATACGGCTTACAGGTGCAAGGATCGGCAGGAGATTCTTGCGTATATCAAGCAGCATGGCCCATGTTCGGTGTTCGATTTGGAGCTATGCCTGCACCAGGAAAACGCACCTGTCATGAGGCATTTAGCGGCCCTGCAAGCGCGATCGGCCATAGAGAGATGCTATTTTGGCGGCGAGAAGTATCGAGTGATATTATGAGCCAACAAGAAATTTTGGATGTTCTCAGAACGCACGGCCCGATGGGGTTGCATGAGATTCATACCACGATCAACAGGGCACAGAGCCAGACCAGCAAGGCGCTAACAAAATTGGTTCAGTTGGGTGAGATCGTGAAGGGGCCGGATAGGATTTACCGGGTGATGGAATGAATGATTTTGACGTCGATGCAATGCGAAGACATGAGATGGTCCTGGCGACTCATCCAATCCATTCCAAGAGGGACTTGCCACCCAGGCCGACAACGCGACTCATTCCGGCATATGAGCGGATCGCCATGCTGGAAGCGCAAAAGGCCTGTTATGTCGAGGCGGGGGATGACTACCAGGATGGAATTAATATCTGCGAGAGCGAATTAAAAATATTGAGGGATGATCAATGAAAGTAATTTTTACCTCACCAAACTGTCCAAACTGTCATGCACAGATGGCCGAATGGAAGAAAGCTAACATTCCCTACGAAGAGCGGCCAATCGAGGAGCTGCTTAATGATGGCGAATTGCTGACCGACTACATTCTTGACCACAACGGGCAGAAGCCGTTACAGGCCCCGGTAATCCGAGATGGAGAGGTCTGGTTATGAGTTTTCTTGTGTGGATCATCCTGTGTGATGCCTTGGCAGTAATATTATTAACCTGGCTTTATATCCATATCAGTAGGATAGAGAAGGGGATGCGGAAACTATGAGCACAATGCCATATCTGTATAACGGTCTGGCGGGCATATCGCTTGGGTTTTTCGGTGATGA
Organism: Candidatus Pacearchaeota archaeon; assembly: GCA_023228245.1. The sequence goes on along the minus strand of JALOBN010000083.1, from coordinate 6,597 downwards.
AATCTTTCCAGATATTGCCTGTTGGCCACGGGTGGCGCTATTGCTGATTATCATGGTGGCATTGACTCAACTCGCGATCATTGCAGATCATTGCATGGATAGGAGCGGCCCATGAAGACTCCTGCCTCAATTGAGTTCTCTTGGTTGGGTGCGACCATCCTCTATCCCGGCCAAGTGCAAGCTCCTTGGGAATATTTTCTCAATATGGCTCAAATGGTCGCCACGAGAAGCAAATGCCTGCATAGGCGGGTAGGGGCCGTCCTGGTCAAGGACAACAGGATCATTGCCACCGGCTACAATGGCACGCCGTCCGGCATGAAGGAATGCAAGGAATGCAACCGGGAACCCGGTAAGGAACTGCAAGATTGTCATGCCATTCACGCAGAGGAAAATGCTTTGCTGCAATGCGCTTTGTACGGACCAAGCACAATCGGCGCGAGCTTGTATTGCACCTTGCAACCATGTTATCATTGTGCCAAGCTGATTGTGCAGGCCAAGATAGCTGAGGTTGTATATATAGATAGTTATACTGATAAGCGGGGATTGGAATTGCTAAAAGAGGCAGGGACAGAAGTGCACCAATGGAGGCGAACATGCGAGACCTCCTAACCCGCATAAAACAAGAGAAGTGGCATATGACGCTTGATTATGTGCCCGCGATTGACACGTTTGTATGCGAATTGGCCGGGAAAGTCTGGGGTCGGGGCAAGACAGCGGAGTCTGCGATCATTGAGGCGATTGAAAGGATGGATGGCATATGAAGATCCTTTATGCGCCTAAGTTTTGCGTCTTGCAGTTGGCTAGATTCTTGCATTGGGTGAGGTGGATATAGATGGCATCAGAAGATACCATCGCCGAGATAATTCAGATCTCCGCTCTTATGTTCTGGATCGAACTCGTGTGTTTGGTCTGCGTCGGATTAGATCATGTCGTGATGAGGCTAATATGAATACATGTGGTTCTTGTCGCTGGATCAACCGGTGCCGATCTGAATATGCTGGCATTGCAGATAGCGATTCATGCCGGTTCAAGCCAAGTGCATACAGGCTTGCTAAGAGGTTTGCGAGGGGCAGGCCAAAGACGTGTTAGAGAGATTGAAAGCGGCCTGGCGAGCATTCTGCAAGCAACCTATCAACGGCGGCCATCGATATGCAATCGAGGACACTAGCGGCCTATACTCATGGGCAGATGCATACAGGATTGACACCTATTCTGGCGAAATAATCTGGATATGTGACAGAGGCGATCATGTAGAGATGAAGACCAAGTTGCCTGGGTGGGGAATATTGGTTGACTTGGAGCCGGGGACAAGTGTTGAGGAGTTTAGGAATATAGAGAAAATAGATTAGGCCGAATCTATATGATGTGCAGATGTGTACACCGATAACCAAAGATGTACAATTATCATCTAATATGAACATTTAGATTGGAGCTTTACCAACTCCGAAGGAGCAAAGACATGCAAGATGAGATCGATTTAGCTAGAAAATGGCTTAGATACTTCGCTAGACCGAGCCGCCATTGGGCTCCAAGGTCATGCGAAGAATATGCGAAAAGAATAACGACATGGGCGGGCGAACCGGTAAGGACCGAGGCCTTAGTATATGCTGCTTCTCAGCTTCACTATGAGATCCAGGGGGATCGAATCAAGGCGGCGATAGCATGAGTTTATCATTGCCTTTCTGTAATGATAAATTCCGGTTTATCAAAGTCCGACGAAACGATAAGAAGGCACTTGAAGATAATTGGCAAGATGGCGCAGCCTACCAGTACAACGACCAGAACCTTTTAAAATGGGTAGAAACTGGCGGGAACGTGGGCATCCGGGGCGGGGATGGCAACGCTCTGATTTTAGACTTAGACGATTCTGGAAGGATCCTAGATAAAGAGCTTGTCTTGCCAGATACAACGTCGTGGGAAACCCGGCCAGGTAGGCAGCAACGGCTCTATTTATGCGAAGATTGGACTCCTAAGATCTTAGAGCAGTATGTCGGCAAAGACAAGGACCAGATCAAGTTTTACGATTCTGAGGCCAAAGATGATAACGGCCATTATATCCACCTGGGGGAGATCCAGGGCGCGCGGCACTATGGGGTTATCCCCCCATCGATTAAGGTCGTGGATGGTCAGCGGTTCGTTTATAAGATGCTCAATGATGTTCAGCCCGCGAAGATCTCCCTGGAATGGCTATTACAGACCTTACAGGCTCATTGGTGCCGGTTCTCAGATAGGGACAAATCCAGGCTAGAAGAGAATGCCGCGAAGCTCGAATCTATAGGATCCGAGAGCAAAAAGAGAAAGATCATATTCGATGCCAGGGAAGCGGCCAAAAAGAAGTATGCTCGGACGGCCTTTGAGGATGAGCTAGAAGTCCTGCGCAGCACTTCCAAAGGCAGCCGAAATGATCAGCTTAACACTTCTGCCCTTAAGATCGGGACTCTGGTAGGATCCGGCTACATAAGCAGATTCGATGCAGAAAGGGAGCTATGTAGGGTAGCATGTAGCATAGGTCTGGATAGCGCAGAGATTCCTGCCACTATAGCGAGCGGACTTGGTGATGGCATTAAGACGCCGCGAGTCATTCCAGACCAGGAACCACAGACGCCTTTACCTGCCAAGGTTATGCAGGTGGAAACGCCCAAGCCGCCAAAGGCCGCTCCAAAAGAAGATAAAGAATCTGTTGCCACCCAATTAGTTAATCTTGCCGACAAGAACAGCGTCGAACTGTGGCACACTCCCGGCAACGATGCCTATATAACTTTACTAGTAAACCTGCATAAAGAACATTATCGCATTTCTTCTAAAGCGGTTAAGACTTGGATGGGCCGATTAGGGCGCGATTTGCTAGGGGGAACAGTCAGCATTTCCGCCATCAAGGACGCTATAAACGCACTGGAAGGCATGGCGATCTATGATGGCAAAGAATACCAGCTCTATGTAAGAAAAGCAAAATACGAAGGCAAAATCTATGTCGACCTAGGGGATCCTGATTGGCATGCTATAGAGATCTCGGTCAATGGCTGGAAGGTCGTTGGGGATTGCCCTATTCGCTTCAGAAGGGCCAAAAATGCTCTGCCCCTCCCATTGCCTACCAAGGGCGGAAATATCGAGGATTTAAGGCCTCTGATCAATGCCTCAAATGATGATAACTGGATCCTAACCAAGGCGTGGCTATCGCAGGCTTTCTGGTGTGAGGGGCCTTATGCGCATCTCTACCTCAGAGGCACCCAGGGAACGGCCAAGTCCTACATGATGGCCTGCCTAAAGGCCATATCGGACCCTAGCGCGGCCATTAAAAGGCGGGTGCCTAAGAGTGAGAGGGACACGGCGATAGCTCTAGGATCTGAGAGCATCCCATGTTTCGACAACCTGAGCGGCATATCGGATCCTATAGCGGATCTTTTCTGCGTGGCATCGACAGGCGGGGTGTCTACCCAGAGGGCATTATTTACCGACGATGAGGAGGCTATTATCCCGATCCACTGCCCTATAATATCCAATGGCATAGATGACTTGGGGCAGCGTGGGGACTTGCTGGATCGCACTATGGTAATCGACCTGGACCCCATACCAGACCAGAAGCGCAAGCCCGAGAAGATCATCGAGGCCGAGATAGCAAGCGCCAAATCCTCTCTATTGGGCGCGCTGCTCGATATGACGGTTTTAGGATTACAGAAAGTCGGGTCCGTAAAACTTGATAACCTCCCAAGGATGGCGGATTTTGCTGAATGGGCTTATGCATGCCTGGGCAACGACGGCAAGGCATTCATTGAAGTTTATGCAGGATCCCGAAACGATACCAAATACGACCTTGTGGAAGGCAACAGATTCCCGAAGGCAGTATATCGGCTTGCCATAGATACAGCGCCTAATGAATGGAAAGGCGCGGCGTCGGACTTATTGATAGAGCTTAATAAACAAGAGCATATATTAGTTGGGTATGAGCCGGATAAGTGGCCTACCATAGCTGAAAAAGTCGGCTCAGAGCTTAGGCGATTTGCACCCGCGCTGGTGGCTATGGGCGTTAATGTGACCTATTCTCGGAGTGGTAAAGAGGGCCGAAAGATAGCCATCAAATTGGTGACAGGTGACTCGGAGGTGTCACCAACTGACACCAAAAAAACCGCTATGCAGTGTCAGGGTGTCAGCAGTGACAGTATATTTACTAATGGTGAGAATATATTATATAGAGATAGTTTAGACAGTAGTGGGAGTAAGGTATGTAGGAATGCTAGTAAAGAGCATATAGAGACACATATTATAAGTAGCCCGGATTTAGCTGTCACCACTGTCACCTCGACACCTGATAGTGATTTTGTCAATGACAGGTCAAACCGGACTGACACCACACCTGACACCATCCGTCTCGCGGCAAGACTTGAATATGGGATGAATGGCATAGTAGATTATCGCAAGCTGGCGGCAAAATTGAAGCTCCCAAGCTATGAAGTCAAGGCATGGATGGAAGCAAATTATGTTAAAATAAGTGAGTTTTGTTATACTCAGAAGAAGTAGGGAGCTATGTAGGTATGTAGCATAGCAGAGTATATAAACGCGGTGGGAGCTATGTAGCATAGAAACCTATTTATATCATACCTTCCTACATAGCCCCCATGTCCGAAATAGGGACCGTGCATCATGCAACGGTTACTTAAGCATCAACTTGGGGCATGCCGATCTTTCCGTTTTAGTGGACTATGAACCAAACCGAGATAAACTCGCGGCATTTGCCGCTAAAGTCGGAAAAAGTAAAATGCCATCAAATTATGATGGGCGGATAGTTCCTGAAATAATGGCTTGATAGAGGGGCTTCCCTGCCCCCCATTCATGCTTTATCGCTCCCTGTCCACACCAGGTCGGTCTCGCTCTTGCGAACCGGGCGCTCCTTTTCTGATACTGCCATTTTCGCCAGCTTATTTACCTGGCTTGCCAGATCTGCGAGATTGGTGGCCAGCAACAGGTAGTTCATGCCAACCGAATCTGACTCTTGCTCTTTTTGCCAAGCCTCTAACCGTTCTATCCTCCCTTGCATCTCCCTCATAAGCGCCCTCTGGCTCTCTGGCGTGGCGCATGCCTGGATCTGGTGGGCCATGCGCATTAGGGCGACATCAGATGTTTTCTGCTCATTCTTCAAGGCACTTTGCGGCTTGTCCTCTTCTAGCTCTTGCCTAATCGCCCTTATCCTGGCATGATCTAGCTTGCTACTGGTCTGCATCTCATAGATGTCTAGCAGCTCGATAGCTCGTGCGGTGCTCATTGCCAATCACCGCTCGGCTGATCCATACAGCTCGGCAGCGTGGCATCATTCGCTCGCTCTTCTGTGAGTAGCGGCCTGTACATCTCATCTTCCACGATGTCGGATTGTCTGCGACCTTTGGGGCCACGCTGCTTGCTCATGCTTGCACCTCGATAGCTGATAGGTATGCCTCTAGCAATGCCTGAGCGGGCGACTCTCCCGATACATCCATTACCATCTCGTTTATGTCTTCGTCCCATAGGTGGCATGTATAGGGAGTTCCTGCGATTGATAACGGGTGGCCTTTATCTTCGGCTGATAGTGACCATAGCCACCCACGGCTTGTTATTGCCTCTTGCAACACCGCCTGTAAGATCGCGGGACGGATGCGCACATCGATGAACATGTTACAATCTCTCATCAATTTTGCATATGTCGCGAATGCATTTGGATCGGCTTGAGAAAGCCGATCAAGCATGTCTTTCATTCCCTGCCCTCCTGCCCGTTCATCTGTTCCATTTGCAGGTTAAGCTCTTTGGCCGCTTGCTTGCGGTAGTTGTCCTGTATTTCCTTTGGTTGTAAGTAGAAAACTTGTTCTCTACTAAGGAAATTCACGAAGTGCAAGACTGCTTTTGCTTCGATGGCAACTTGTTGCCATCTCTTGCAATCCTCTTCTGCTTTCCAGCATCGGGTTCTTAGCTGATTGCAATTGGCCATCAGACCATTGTTGAGATCGTCCTTGTCTTGCTCATCGATATGCGCAAGCAGCTCCACCACCATCGATCGCCATGACACTGCCGCAATGTTTGTAGCGCATTCTATTGTGGCGTCTTGTCGAATCTCCTCTAGCCTTTCCTGGATCACGCTTTACCCCCCCAATCAATCTCGGGCAGCTCGCGGGCCAATTTAGCAAGCACAGAATCGTGCTCGCATTTATCGCAGTCCTCTGGCATTGCATCATTCATATCGCATTCACCGTTGCATTCTTGCAATAGCCGCCAATCGCGGTCTATGAGCGCGTCCTTCAATGTCGCAATCTGGTCTCGCAGCTTGTGATTTTCCCGTTCAACCTGTCCGACGACCTGGGTGCGCAGGAAACATGCTTGTCGCCAAGATTCGATCTGCTTGGCCTGCCCATTCTGGATTTGTTTTGCGACCAAACGGCACGCGCCAAGCTGGATCACAGCTTCATCTACCGAGTGGATTAGCCGGTCGATCTCATCCAGGGCAGCGGGTAGCATGGCCGCCTGATCTACCAGAGTTTTCAGATCCTCATCTATCTCATTTCCTGTTAAGTGGAATGATGCTTTCTCGCATAGCTCGCGGGCCGCTTGCATGTCGAATGTCATTGCTCCTCCATC
>JALOBN010000082.1 GCA_023228245.1 Candidatus Pacearchaeota archaeon | reverse complement strand
GAGAAAAAATTTTCTCTTCATTACATTCAGGTGTTAAGCACGCCATGCTGGGCCTCCTTCCACGTTTCAGGAGTATAGAATCTGGATCGTCCCAAAGGATCAACGATCTGCTTAATTTTACCAGATGTGGGTTCACGGAGTCTATTAAACACTCCTACCCTGATATCTTTCTTATCGTACCAGCGTTTAATGCGTGCCTCTGATAATCCGGCTGTACCTGCATTGCGAATCATCCTTAGCAGGCGACTCTGCTCCTTTTCTTCTTGGCTCATGCCGTATTTTTGACTCGACAAGCTCTCGTATTTCTTTTTGATTCCAGCAATCAACTCCTTTTGGTTATCAGCCATTGGGATTTTTTCAACCCTAGCAAGAAATAGCCGCAGGACATATTGCTTCATAAGTGCCTTGCATTCGTCCGCTGTCAAGGCTGTACCTTGGACTGCTCCGGTTACTAGCTTATCTAAAGCACTAATAAGAAAATCATCCATTTGTAGGCTCCTCCTCGAACATCCTGGTCTGCCCAGGCAAGTCTTTGCCTGCTGGCGGCAGCTTGGCATAAGCTGCTGCAAATGCATTAGGTGTTCGCATCATTGGACCACACAGCCCAGCCTGCTCAAGTGCTGTCCAGTTTGTTTCGCCTGCTGAAACCATCCGAAGGGCGGTATGGTAGCACGACTCACACAGCCCGCGAGTAACGGCTTTGCGGTCGCATCCCTCGATCACGCATCTCATGTGATACCTCCTGATGTAATAACCACAAACTTGAATAATTGTATTATATCATGCTAGCAAATAGATGTCAAACAAAATTCTCGTGTGCGTGCGAGGCCAGCTTTTGTTAGAAAAAAGCACCACTCAGAGGTATGGCTGACCAGCCGTAGAATCAGATGAAATAGGGGCCGTAAATGTACGAAAAAATGTCTTGCTTTTCTTATAGACGTTCCCAAAAGAGGGGATACCTGTGTTTTAGACGGTACATACAAAACGTACCCAGTAAATTTGAGCGTACCCAGAATGTTGTACCCAGAGTCTACCTCCTCTTGCGAATGGTGTTATGTAGCTAGTCTTTACTAGGCTACCCTACTAATAACGTCCCCATAACCTCTCCGAGGCTTTAGTGACATGTGTACCCACCTGTACCCATTCGAGGTCAGATACAATCTAGGTATGGTGCCTACGAACCCCCCGGTATATATGGATGTAAGTCTATAGGTACTAAGAGTATACTCTCTCTCTATTATATCTCTCTCTTCTTACCTTATCACTATTTTTGTCCCCTGTAGACTCTTAGCGTTCCTTGTTTGTTCTTTACATATTGTGGGGTAAAAGGTATGTGTCACATAGACATAAGGGCCTCTTTGGGGACATGGGTACATGGGGACAACTCATTATTAGCTACTATCAAACCCCCTATAGTAACCCTACCCCTATAAGTACGTAGAGTCCATTAGTGGGGTATAGATTGTCATCATATTTTTGATGATTTTGGGTAGCGGTTCTTATATACATACTATGAGGGGCCACCGCACCTTTCAGGATTCGACTTTTTAGGCTTAGGGCCCCCCCCCTATAAAAAACGCAAGTACTTACGCTGTATACGCTTACATGCGGTCAATGACGACTCGTCTATGTCCATGCTATCTACCTCACTACACCATAGGTGGTATGCGAGTGTAGTCATATTGATGACACAGGTTTAAGACCACACTGTATTCAGTATGACTACACTTGTGTTATGCTACACTACATGTAGTAGCATGGTAGCTGGGTATACCACATATTACGGTAACACTACCACAGTACACAGTAGAGACTGTGTACCCTGATTGCCTACGCTTACCTGTGACAATCGCACCATAGCTACTGTGACATGGCCAATATCCTAGCTTATACCTCTATAGTAGTATAATAGTCTACCTAGCCTATCCATGCTACCTAATCGTTATAATCCCGATGGCCCTAGCTTCGCTTGTAACAGCACGGATAGTGTATTTTGGTACTTTAATACCTGGTAAATTACCCTGTTTGTTGTTATAATAAGATACATGGAACAAAGAAAACGCTATTGCAAAGGTTGCGGTAAGCTAGCCCTTTCTCCTAGGTGCCGCAATATACTAAAACCATACTATTGCCAAGAATGCCTTAATAATGGGATAGGGGAAACTCTGTGGGAACTATGCCATGTAAGATGCAAGTTAAAAGATGGCTATCAGGACGTTAAAGTATCTCCTGTTGAGGGTAGGTGGGAAGATATGTACGGGAATGTACACTATCGCCCCAAGCACACAAAGCATGTATATCCATACTGGTATGCCGAACACCGGCTAGTCATGGAACAGATACTAGGCAGACCGCTTGACACCCGGGAAATTGTTCACCACAAAAATGGTATCAAGAATGACAATTCTCCTGCCAATCTGGAATTGTGCATGAAGTTTCAACCTCCCTCGCAAAGGGTGGTGGATATAGTAGCCTATTGTAGGGATATTCTATCTAAATATAATGAATACTCCGAATAGTCTTATTCTAATGAAGCCCTAGCTTCATCGCTGTTGCGTAGTTAGGAGCTAACTGATAATCTGACACCTACCTATCAGCACACTATTAGAATGCAAGCTACGCTCTCGCCCCCGCGATTACTGCCCGTCCAAGATTTTCGTTTGACAACTATTCTATTGCGATGTAGAGTTTATTGGAAAGACAAGTTATACCACAAATAGGTGGTATTCTCACTATGATTGATTGTGGCCTATTGCAGATTATCCCCACTACTAAGGTATTTTGCCTGAATAACCCAACCACTAGCCCAAAATACTTGCATCATTCGATTGACAAACTAGAACTAATCACTACAATTGCTATACGTGGTTTGACAAACTGCAATTGTGTGGTAGTATTCAAGTAGAAAGGGAACAAACTATGTTGCTCACAAAAAGAATAGCACGAAGAGAGATAACGCGAATAAACAAGGCGATTGACCTTATTATTGATATTCAGGCCGACGGCGTTGCGTATGATGCACTAGTTCGCATACTCGAACAACTCAACTACGTTCGAACACAGATTGAATTGGATACTGAGAGATAGCGCCATGAAACCAACAACTTACATTGATTACGCCGACGGCTACTATGAGGCATGGACATTGCTTGACGGCACTCGAAAGCTACTATACTGGACAACAGACGCCCATAACATGCTTGTGTGGGCTTGCCGCCAGCACGAGAAAATATACTGGAACACCGAGAGAAGGGGGAAATAGCAATGAGATACAGAATAATATCTGCTGAAAACATTGATGGTCAAAACTGGATTAGACAAGATATTGCAAGCTTCAGGGACGAGTGGGCGGCAATAAGTTTCTGTAAGGATTGCCCAGTTAGTTGCTACTGTGTAGATATTCTCGAAAACAAAATGATAGCAAGGAACTACTAAAATGGCATACGATAACACCAACCATCAGCCAGCGGCCTGTCCGCAATGTGGAAGGGAAATTGAACATTACGGGAGTTGCAGCAATAATTACTACTGCCCAAAGTGTAAGATATACCCAGAACCCGACGAAGTCTTTCCACAAACTGACGTAACTTTACAGAATGATAGCAAGGAATTACTAAAATAACAGGAGGAAACTAACAATGCAAACCGAATTATTCGACAACCCGAAAACCGGAACCCGATCCAGAGTAGAAAAGCTACTTGACTATGCAGAACGGTTTGGGCATTACATCCAACTGGTAGACGGTTGTTGCGAACCCGGATACGATGACAAGCCTGTTGTGTTGGGCAACTGGAATAGTGAAACTCGGTGGGATGGGGAAAAGCATATCACTGTAAACAATATAATGCCCCGTATTGCTAAGCTACTTGAGAAACTAGGCTATGAGATAGAATGGGAAGACGAATGGTCAGTATGCGAAGATTGTGGAAAAGCTATTCGCGCCGAGCCGGATAGCTATTCATGGCAGCCATCTTATGCAACCATAGGCGATTGTATAATTATTTGCCACGATTGCATCAAGTCTAACCCCGTAGACTACCTAGAGGAGTTATCCGGCAATCCAGAAAAATGCTTGACGTTTGATATTCCGCTTGACGAATACGGATACGTGATGTATGATTGTGGGTATGAGGTAGGATGGTATCAGGGGCAAAATGCCAACCCTAAAAAAATTGTGAAAGAATTGCGGGCAAAGGGAATTACCGATTTTATTTTTGTTATGGATGATGTAAACCAGTTTGATTGTGAGTTTTCAGTATGGGTTAAACAACCAGAGTAAGCAACTATGTTCTTTTTTCGACCTCACAAAAAAACAAACGGAAGGGAAGAGTAAAATGGACCAACTATCTAAAATGATGGCATGGGAAGAGGGTGAGCTATCCGACGATGATACTATCGCCCTATTCCAAGAGTTAATTGATAGCAAGTTAGCATGGAAGCTACAAGGGTGTTATGGTAGAATGGCTAAACAGCTAATAGACGGAGGATATTGCCGTGGGTAAAGTAGTAAAGGAAATGATAGAAAACATTGTATGGAAATGTCCAAACTGCGAAGATGAGACAATATGGGAATACAGGAACCTAGCTCTGCTAGGTAGTCCAGTTTGTCCACTTTGCGATTGCGATATGGAATGGGAGGGCGATGAGGATGATTAAAGTAACTATGCTTGTGCCGAAAAACTACAACGATAGCAAACCAGTCGAGCAAAGATATCACGATGATGTAGCAAGGTGGTTTGTGAATAAGTTTGACGGGGTGACCGTCTCAGAATGTTCCGGCAAATACAAAATGGCCGACGGCACTATCGCCAGTGATAACATGATAGCCTACTCAGTTTGTTGTGAACAAGGGGGGCTGTATGACATTGGAAATGTAGCTAAGGATATAGCTATCGGTTTGAAACAGGAATGCGTCTACGTCGAACACTGCGACATTACAATGGAGCTAATCGGACCATGACCAAAAAAGATTATGAATTGATTGCAGAAGCAACCCGCTTGACAGATATGTCAAGGAAGATTAGAGTAGAATTAGTATCGAATCTAATTGCTAATATTGCATTGGCTAACGTGAGATTCGATCCAAGTAGATTTTCCGTAGCTTGCGGATTAAAATCAAAGGAACAGTAAAATGGCAAAGAGGTTTCCATGGTTATTGCTAGCCCAGTACGGCCCGTCAATGTCGCAAATATCAGACCTATGTTGTCATGTGGGGGAGTATAGCAAAGTCTACGATACTAATTTGTACTGTTGCGACAAGGGAAGTATCATAGAAATGGACGGGGACTACTGGATAGTCTTGGATAATTGGGGTTATGACGTTGTAGTAGAGCGATTGTACGATGGTGTACGAGAATGCAGGTTGCCTACTGTAGGCTGTTTGCATATTGGTAATGTTGTTTTGAAAAATAAGGAACAAATATCATGTTAGCTAAAGAAGTATTCGAGATGGTTGACAAGGCAGATTACTTGAATTGCAACCGGTCGGGAACCGCCGCAATTTTGGAGCACTATTACCCAGAGGTGAATATCCAGTTTATTGACGATTTTCCTTTTCAGCGAGTAGCAGAAGTGCCCCCGCTTCCAGTATCGGCAATAAACAAGCTAAATGCTAGGGGTTGCGAGTGTCTCATATACGGCAATGCTACTAAGGCTGCAAAGGGCGAGGGGTCATATAACATAGTCGTTAGATTCTGATTCTCCTGAGTCTGTGCCGGAAACTATTTGCACATAGTACCGTTTCCGCCTACTAGGCTAGTAGGCGGTGCCGGAAGCTATTCACAAGGCAGGTAGCAAGTATCGTTGCCAGTGGTTTGAAGTTTTGGAGGTAATTAAAAATGACTAATGCAATAATCTATTGCCGGTTTAGCCCTAGGCCAGACCATGAAACGTCAACTAGCAATGATAGGCAAGAGGAAAGGTGTCGGGCACATTGCCTAGTACACGATTACAATGTAGTAGACGTAAAAGAAGATAAGAACGTGTCGGGCGGAACACTGGACCGCAAAGGGCTGCAAGCCGCAATTGCAGCATTAAAACCCGGCATGGTTCTGGTGGTCGATACTTCTGATCGACTAGCAAGGGATATGCTTGTCTACTTGACAATCCAGCAAAGGGTACGTGAGGCAGGGGCACGAATCGAGTTTGCGGACGGAACCCCGCCTACCATAACAGCAGAAGGGGAGCTAATAGCTAACATCTTTGCAGCCTTTGCCCAATACCAAAGAACGGTTATTCGCAAGAAAACCAAGGCAGGGCTAGCACGCAAGAAAGACAGGGGAGTCTATCTAGGAAAATGCCCAATAGGATACAGCCGAGATAAACAAGGGAAGTTGGCATGTCATACGTATGAGCAATCCGTTATTGCTGAGATACTGGTTAGGGGCAATCGCGGGTTTTCAGCAAAGGAGATAGCGGATAGCTTGAATGCTAACTTCTGCACAATTCGCGGAAAACCTTGGAACGAAAGAACTATTCGCAGAATAATTAAACGAGAAAAGGATAGGGAGTAGATATGGTAGTATGGCATGTAACCACATATACAAAGTTGCAAAAGTACATGCGACACGGATGGATAGACCCACCCGTCAGAGCATGGGAGAATATAACACAAGCTGAAAGAATGTCTCTGTCAATGGGGCGCAGAATAATCTTGCGTTTGAAGTTTCCCAAAGATGCCCCCAAGCTACTCGGGCATTTTAATCAGGCACGAGTATTAGAGACTCGTTATTTTCTGAAAAATATGTAGATTGCGGCTTGACAAATAAAAAAGTGTTGGGTAAAATACCATAATCAGGAAAAGATTCACAAGGAAAGCAATCATGGACCAAGAGGTAGTACTAATCGTAAATGGCGAAGAATACCAGCTAGGTACGGCAGGGGAGCTACTTAGTCAGAAAGCCCCCCACACTAGCTTGCACAATGCCATTAGGGATATTGTGGATGAGCTAGTATTCAGCCAAGACAATAACCAATACGTCACTTGTTCAGTGGAGATACGGTAATGACACTTAAAGAAGAAATTATTGTTCAGTATGAGAGAGCTGGCGACGCGGGCCTTACAGATTATGAGCTTTGCTACAGAATTAGCGGTCGCCCAGATTCTACTGTTCGTGAGGCACGCAAGCGACTTGAGACAGAAGGGCTAATCAGAAAAATTGCGGAAGAACCCAACGCGGCTGGGTACGCCTGTGGGGTTTATGCTCTTGTAACGAAAGGATAACTAAGATGTACTACGATAGCAGTGACGAGTGGTATGACGATAGCAGTGACGAGTGGTATGACGATGATGATTCCTGGCTAGAAGAGGAAGATGATGATGATGATTCCTACATAGAAGAAGAGGATGATTATGAGCTTTGATCTGTCGAGTATCACAAGGGAAACAGCCACAAGGGCACCTAAGGGAATTGTGTATGGTCCTCCCGGTGTCGGCAAGACTACCTTCGGGGCGTCAACTGGCGGGGTTGTCGTAGACACCGAGAACGGAATACCGCAAGGGCTTGATGTACTGCACACTCCGTACCTGGATAGCTGGCCAAAGATAGAAAGCTGCCTTAGTAGCATCTTGTCCGTACAAGACAAGCCGCAAGCTATCGTAGTTGACACGGTAGATTGGATGTTACGGCGCATTGAAGAGCATGTTGCCGGGACCGATGGGTCAGTCAAGGGAATGAACGAGACATTAAATCTTTCGCACAAGGGATACGGGAACGGACAAGCAGTATTGAAAAATTACGTATATCAGTATCTTCTGCCTACACTCGACAAGCTGACCGTGGCGGGTGTGGCCATAGTATTACTGGCACACACAGAACGCCGGGAACTAACGACGCAAGATGGAGCTACGTTTGAGCGGTCCATGCCGCAATTGCACAAGGTAGTATCTAATGCAATTATAGAATGGTCAGATTTTATTGGTGCTGCCTGTATGCAGGCCGGTCAACGCACCCTTGTGCTTCAAGAGACAGGGCAGCTTATAGCGAAAAATCGCTATGGAATTACAAATCCGGTGCCTCTGGATTGGAATAGCCTTGTATCTGCCATACAGGCAAGGGGTTATAAATGAAAACGTGTACCAAATGCGGGGAGACCAAAGAAGAGAGTCAGTTTTCGCTTACCAGCTATGCCGCTTGCATAGCTACAGTAGAGGAAATTAAATCTGCATTTACAGGTAAATGCTTTGTTTGCGGTATTCCAGAAACGGAATGTAATCAACGATTGCACCTGGATCACTGCCATAAAACTGG
>JALOBN010000029.1 GCA_023228245.1 Candidatus Pacearchaeota archaeon | reverse complement strand
GGCAACTCATTGGAAGAAGCCAAGATGGGCTGGTTGTGGCCGTTATTCCTGGCTGTCAAGTAAAGGCTTTTATGACCTGTGATAAGCGCCCAGCGTCGAATGATTGTGTTGAAATTTAACATAAGAATATGACGACATACCACACATCTTATCAATCACGAAAGCGCCGCCGAATTAATGAGATATGCGCCAAAATGCGGGCGGGGAAAGAACGCAAGCGCCTGGCGCAAGATTACACGCCTCGTCCGGATCGGCCGAAGCTGTGCATGCGGGTGGTGGTCGAAAACTACGAAGGACCGCAGGCCACCACCACAACGTATTATCTGCAAGCCAACCCGGCGCGGATCGACTCATACTGGATATGGGAAGGCAAAACCCGGTGGCCAAGGCCCATGGGCAAAGCAACGTTTTTCCGGGAAGTGGCGCAGAGGCACCCGCGCCGGATGACCACAACATAAGAGCAAAAAGGACAACTCATGGCGAAGCTGATCACTATCATCAAGGATTTACTGGCAAGAGGATTCTGGGGCACCATCGAGGTCAAGGTTGAGGACGGCAAAGTGATGTTTATACAGATTACGGAGAAAATCAAACCCTGACGCGAACAACATAATCGCCATCTGACAAAAGAGAAACAGAGGCGCACAAAACCCACATCGGGTTTGTGCGCCTTTTTATATGGCTGAATCAATGACCAAAGACGACCTCGAAAAATTATTGACCGACAAACCCGCCGAAACAAAGGCGCGCGGGGCCGTGCTGTTTAACGCCGTCGGCGCGACCATGTCGTCATACAACCAGGACCGCAGCGTCGCCAACCTGCGCAATATGGAGGCCGCCAAGGACGCCTTTGACAAGTTCGTCGCCGAAATCGGCGGGGGCGTCACCGCCGACCGCTTTGACAACCTGTTCCGCGTCCTGGCCTACCTGCAACATGCCGGATGGAAAATCAAAAAATCAAACCTCTATCAACACCGCAAGGAAGGCAAGATCGTTCCCGAAGCAGACGGCACATTCACCAGCGCCGCTGTCGAAAAATACGCCCGCACGTTCTTGAAGCAAATCGCCACCGGTAAGCGCGTCACCGAAGCCAGCGACGACATGCAGCGCGATATTTTGGAACAGACCAAAAAACTAAACGAACTCAAAATCAAACGCGAACAGCGCCGCAACGACATTGAAGAAAAAAAATATATATCCGCGCAGGATGTTCGTGCCGCCGCTTTTGCCAAAGCCCGTGCCGTGCGTGACGCAATCCTTAACATCTCGGACCGCATCGCCCCTATACTGGCAGCGGAATCAGACAGCATGAAAATAAAAGAAATCCTTGATCTTGAACACAGAAACGCTCTGGAGGAATTGAGTAATGATAACATCTGCTCAAACCTATGAGCGATATTTTAATGACGGTATTCGCCCCGACCCCAACCTGACCGTCACGCAGTGGGCCGACAAATACCGGATATTGCCAAAAAAATCATCAGCCGAACCGGGCCGATACCGCAGCGCCCGCACGCCCTACGCGCGCGAGATCATGGACTGCCTGTCGCCCATGAGCCCAGTATCCGAAATCTGCGTCATAAAAGGAACACAACTAGGGTTTACCGAACTTGGCAACAACTGGTTCGGCTACGTCGTTGACGTCACGCCCGGCCCCATGATGATGGTCTTCCCGACGGGCGATCTCGCCCGCGACCACAGCAAACAGAAAATGCAGCCAACCATCAACGAAACCCCGCGACTCAAGGAAAAAATCCGCGAGAGCCGTTCGCGTGACAGCGGCAACACCATAGACACCAAAGAATTCCCCGGCGGAATCATATTCCTGTCCGGCTCTAATTCCGGCGCCTTTTTCCGGTCGAAATCCATCCGTTTTCTATTTCTGGACGACGTTGACGGATTCGAGATTGACGTCAACGGCGAAGGCGACCCCGCCGAACTCGCCCGCAAGCGCACCGACAGTTATGGCCGGCGCAAGAAGATCCTCGAAGTCTCCACCCCGACCGTCAAGGGCATATCGCGCATTGAAAGAAGTTTTTATGAATCCGACCAGCGATATTACGAAGTCCCATGCCCGCATTGCGGAATATACCAGCGCCTCCACTGGGGAGGCGAAGGCGCGGAGCATGGCCTCAAATTCACCCGCGGTGAAAGCGGCCGCGTCATCGACGTCTGGTATCAATGCCGCGCGTGCAAAGAACGTATTGAAGAATATCATAAAACCGACCTGCTCGACCGTGGCCGCTGGGTGCCCAAGCACCCGGAAAACACAAAACGCGGATACCAGATCAGCAGCCTCTATTCCCCGCTCGGCTGGGTAAGCTGGAAACAAATCGTCGAAGAATTCCTGGAGGCGAAATCATACAAAGAACGCCTCAAAACGTGGGTAAACACGCGGCTCGGCGAGGCCTTTGAAGAGACAGGCGAACAGCCGGAATGGAACATCCTGCAGACCCGCTGCGAACCTTATAGAATGCTGACCGTCCCGCGCCGCGCCCACATCCTGACCGCCGGCGTCGATACGCAGGACAACCGCCTCGCCGTGTTGATCAAAGCCTGGGGCCGCAACGAAGAATCCTGGGTGGTTTACTGGGCAGAAATCTGGGGCGACCCGTCCCGCCCGGATGTCTGGACAGAACTAGACAATCTCTTGAATCGCGGCTACGAGCACGAAAGCGGCCAGACCATGCACATCATATCTGCCGCCATCGACTCCGGCGGACATCACGCCCAGGACGTTTATAACTTCACCCGCCGCCGCGTCCCGAAGTGCTTTGCCATCAAAGGCCAAAGCCAGCCCGGAAAGCCCGTCATCGGCAAACCGTCGCTCGTGGACATCAACTGGTGCGGCGTTAAGGTCCCCAACGGCTGCCAGCTCTGGCCTGTTGGCTCCGACACCGCGAAGGGCATCATCTATTCGCGCCTGAAAATTAACGAACCCGGCCCCGGCTGCTACCATTGGCCCGTTGGCCTCGACGATAATTATTTCATGCAGCTTACTGCCGAAAAACTTATGACCAAATATGTCAAAGGATATCCGCGCCTCGAATGGGTGTTGCCTTCGGGCAAAAGAAACGAAGCTCTCGACTGCGAAGTCTATAACTATGCCGCCGCCCTGCGCGCCGGCATCGTCCACGTGGACTGGGACAAACTGGAAAAGACAACAACCGGAAACGCATCCCCGGAAAAACCCGCACGCCGCGTGATCAGCCCCGGCGTGCAATCGACAGGATGGTTTAAGAGATAATGGCCGAAAACGGAAAACCGACAAACAGCGAGAGCACCTATCTGCACACCATCCAGATATTGCAGGCGCGGATCCGTGGGCTGGAAACACAGCTGGAAAACCCTGTTTTGTTTGGCAAGGATGAAATCATGGAGCAATACAAAATGACAGACTATAAACTCAAAAAATTTATTAAAATGGGCATGCCTGTCTTGGTGGTGGACGGCACCTGCTATGCCCATCGCGACAACATCAATGAGTGGTTCAAGGCAGTCACCAGGGTAAACAGTAAAAACGCAGAGGTGGAATAATGAAAGTCAAAGATTTAAAACCGGCGGGTTACAACCCGCGCAAAATCAGCAAAGAGAAACTGTCAGCGCTCAAAAAATCACTCGGAGAATTCGGCGATTTGTCTGGCATCGTATTCAACACTAGGACAAAGACCCTTATCGGCGGACACCAGCGCACCAGAAACCTTGACCCGTCCTGGCCGATCATCAAAGAGCCCCAGACCGATAAAACCGGCACCACCGCCACCGGATACGTTGAAACCCCGTATGGGCGTCTGACATACCGCGAAGTGGACTGGCCCGATAGCAAGGAAAAGCAGGCCAACATTGCCGCCAACAAACACGGTGGAGAATTCGACGAAATCCTGCTCAAAGACCTGCTTGAAGAAATTAAACTCGAAGATCCCGCGCTGGATATTGAACTAATGGGGTTTGATGAAAAAGAACTGGCGAAATTTGACAAATACAACGAATTATATTTTGGTTCCGAATCAACGGAATCGGCCGCCAAAAAAAATAAACAGTCTTGCCCTAAGTGTGGGTTCGTGTGGGGAATATAAAAATGAAAAAGATCGGCGTGCTGGTATTTTCAAATAAAAACAGTATTTCTGTGGGACGCGATTGCCGATCTGACTATAGCTTTGATGGCATTTCTGGCCGAGGATTTAAAAAAATATTAGCAGAATTAAACCGGCCTTATGAATATTGTTCCACAGAAACAATCAATAATTATAGTGACGTGCTATGCTCATTGACATCATACCATGATGTGTTGAATCTGGTATTAAATATACCCATAAACAAAAAGGCTCAAGTGCATATTGGAGGGCCTGCCTGCAACAACATCAGGCCAATATTGCCATATATTGATTCTGCCAATTTTGGGCGGTGCGATAACGGAAAAATAAATGGGATCATTGACGGGTCAGAATATCAAAGCGTCTGGTACAAATCCAATGATCCTAAATTTGAGGGGAAATATGAGGTTGATGCATCTAGCGCGAAAGGATTGGATGATGATGAGCATGCTTATGGATGCCGTCAAAAATGTTCATTTTGCTTTTATTCGCACTGGAACAAACACACTGAAAAAAACGCCTCCACACAATATTCAAGTGGTTTTTCTACGCATGAGGATTTTTTCCAGAGCTTAAAATGGGAAAAGTGTTTAAGGGGTGGCGTAACGGCACTGGACGGCATAACAGAGGAAACACGCATCAAAGTTCGTAAGATGATCCGCCGTAAAGATATTATTGATACAATGCTCAAATCAAACGACATCAAGACAAACACCAGATTGCGGGTGAAAGTCTATTGCATTGCTGGTTATCCATGGGAAGACAAAAACGAAATAGAAAAACTTGATTTACTGGATGTATTGCAGGAGTTATATGCAGACCTTAGAAACCAAATAACAATCAGAATGCACTTTTCACATTTTATCCCGTTTCAAAAAACACCATTATGGAATGTTCGTTTCAATTTTGCCAATTATCGTGATTACTGCCTGGGCCACAAATTGCTTTTTGATAAAGGAGGAATCCGTTTATTTTCTGGCGGAACTTTTACGCCGTCGCCTTCTCCTTCTGCTCAAAGTACGATAATCCAGCGTGCATCAAACGAGGACACGAAAATCATTGAAAAACTTGCATCGCCAAAATTTCAATCAATGTCGTCGGCGTGGCAAATACGTGTTATGTCAAAAGAGTTGCCTCGTTTTTTTTGTGAACAAGAAAGCGAAACAATTCATAATATTAAAACACCAAATCAATATAATCAAAAATCTACAAAATAATCATTGACAAACCAAACGATAGGTATTATATATTATCCATCGACATAATCAAACCATAAACCCTGACCCACACGCGGCAGGTCGGTAGGAGGATGGCAGATGACACAGGCAAAACGGTACACCAGAGCATACCAGGTAACAGTCGGCACCAAATCAACCGTAGTTCACACAGAAAACAAATCAGAGGCAATTGAACGGGCCATTACAAAATTATTTGGATCACGTTGTTTCTGGTTTGCCGATTCCGGCCTGTCCGGTTATGGGCAGGTGTTTGAGGCATTGCAGCCCACCAAAAACAACAGCAACCCCGGCAACACATCAGTTACATATCGCGTCGGACTCGATGTTGAGCCTATTGGAAAACCGTCGCGAAATTTTCTGAACCAATTGAAACAGGACAAAATCGAATACGATCAGGCAATGGCAGAGGCTGACGCCGAACAGAAATTAGAATGGAGCGCATATTGCGCGGGACGGTCTGGTCAGCCATTCCCATTATCTGATGATTTGAAAAAATATTATTGGCAACATTATTGTGAGGGACAATCCGATCAGGAGCGAGAGGAACGCGATGAGCAGGAGCGTAGAGAGCAATATGACCGTGAATGTCGCGAACGTGATGAACGGTACCAACGGGATGAATATAATCAGGCCTACGATGAGGCGCTATTAGAGAACGCTGAATATGATGCCATTGCCGCACGCCGCCGCGCCGAGGTTGAACGACTGCAGTCACTACCCATTGAAACCCGATGCGCTGATGAACGGTTGCAGAGGATTATCCGCAACACAATCGCTCCGTCGTCATTTCCTACGGGGCTGCCTCTAGGGGAATACAAACGGCGGATGCTGAACGGTGAATATCCCGAAATCGTCACAGAATATTTGCAGTCCGAAAAACTGTTTTACCGCGTCAACTACATCGATTAACCCCCGCATAGCTGCGCTATCGGCTATGCGGGCGGAATGGAGAACACATGAGAACAAAAAAACACTACGAAAAAATGCTGGCTGAAAATCAGAGTGACGCCATTGGTTTCACGCTGGCCGCTGATATGGTCTATGCGGCTCGGCATGACATTATCAACCGAGCAGAGGCGCATGGCGGCGATGAATGGAAACGGATTGCCAGAAATCTGAAATCAAAATACGGGGAGGCGCTCACTGTTGAGGAGGTGCGCGCTGAGACGTCTCCGGTTAAAACTGCCGCCGCCGCTCTCGGTTCTGCCAGATCGGAGCGCAAATCAAAATCGTCGGCAGAAAACGGTAAATTAGGTGGTCGGCCAAAAACTACGGTGAAACCATGAACCTCACCCCCCTGCAACAACAAGCCTATGATCTGCGCCAGTCCGGAAAGAAATATCGGGAAATCGCTCAAATCATGAACCGCCGTCCCGAACAGGTCCGCATGTGGTGCGCCAAAGCCCGGCGCAAGCTGGGCCTCCCACGCGAACACTTTTAAACATCCGCCCAAAATGCTCCCACCCATGGGGCCTATTCTTTTTCTATCCACCATCCACCATAAACCATCCACCAAAAAACGCGCGAAAGCGCGTTTTTTAATCCCTGTTAAGAAAAATCTCACATAAAAATCACATAAAAATGGGCACGAAATGACTCAAAAATCCGGTCGAAATCCGGTGACAGCCATTTTCCCAAAAAAACCCATGATACGGTAGTCCCGAAAGTTAGGAATACCACATCGAGGGGTAAAAATGGCCGGCATCACACTAGAACAAGCAGAAACACAATTGGCCGCCTGGCTGGCGGCGGATACCGCCGTCGCGTCCGGTCAGTCTTACACCATCGCCGGTCGCAGCCTCACTCGCGCCCACGCCGCCGAAATCCGCACAAATATTGATTACTGGGACAACAAAGTCCAAAAACTATCATCAGGCCGCACCGGCATGTCCGTCCGCGGGGTGACCCCAATATGAACAAAACACTCCAGATCGGCCGCAAATCAATCACTGTACCAGAAACGATCATTGACCGGGTTGTATCCTGGATTGATCCCGTGCGCGGTCAACGCCGATTCCGTGCCCGCGCCGCCATGGCCATATCCGGCGGATATACCGGCGCATCAAAATCAAAACGATCCATGACATCATGGACCACCGGCGGGGCAGATCCCGACACCGATATCCTCTACGACCTCCCCACATTGCGCGACCGCAGCCGAGACCTCATCCGCAATGCACCGCTGGCCCTGGGCGCGATTAACACCGCCGTCACCAACGTAGTCGGTAGCGGACTCAAATTGCAGGCCCGTATTGATCGCACCGTTTTGAAAATCAGCGACGAACAAGCCGAACTCTGGGAAGCCAACACCGAATATGAATTCAACCTCTGGGCGCAATCGCAGGAATGCGACGTCGCCCGCACACTGACCTTCGGCGATATCCAGAAACTGGCTTTCCTCCAAACGCTTGAAAACGGAGAATCGTTCGCACTGCTACCCCGCTTCACGCGAGGCGGTTTCCCGTATGCCACCAAGATACAGCTTATCGAGGCCGACCGTGTCAGCAACCCCGACAATAAAAGCGACACCGACACCCTTGTCGCCGGAATAGAAAAAGATTCATACGGCGCACCGGTCCGCTATCACATCACAAAACAGCATCCCGGCAACATGCGCTATGCCAGCGTCAAAGCCTACCAGTGGGAATCATTCCCCGCGTTCGGCGCAAAAACCGGACTGCGCAACGTCATCCACCTGTTTGACACCCGCCGCCCCGGACAGACGCGAGGTGTCCCGTATCTAGCCCCCGTTATCGAATCCCTGAAAATGCTTGACCGCTACACCGAAGCCGAACTCATGGCCGCCGTTGTCTCAGGCATGTTCACCGTTTTTGTAGAGACCGAATCCGGCGCAAACGATTTATCCTCGTTCCTGCCGAAGGATGAAACAAACGCGCAAACATCCGATGAAGATTACAAACTTGGAAATGGTGCAATCGTCGGTATGGCCAAAGGCGAAAAGATCAGCACTGCCAACCCCGGGCGCCCAAACGCCGGATTTGATCCGTTCGTCAAGGCCATCCTCCAGCACGTCGGCGTCGCGTTAGAGATCCCCTATGAAGTTCTGATTCAGCACTTTTCATCATCCTACAGCGCCAGCCGCGCCGCCCTTTTAGAAGCATGGCGATTCTTCCGCAACCGCCGCGCCTGGCTTGCCACGAACTTCTGTCAGATCGTCTATGAAAACTGGCTGTCTGAAGCCGTCGCCCTGGGGCGTGTGAACGCGCCCGGATTTTTCCGTGATCATCGCATCCACAAAGCCTACACCGGAACACTCTGGATCGGCGACGCCCCCGGACAACTCGACCCGCTCAAAGAAGTCACCGCCGCAGAACGGCGCATCGAAATGGGTATATCCACACTAGATGCCGAAACCGTCGCATTAACCGGCGGTGACTTTGAACAAAACTACCCACGTATCGTTAAAGAACGCGCCCTCATGGAAAAAATAGGCATGTGGCAGCGTGTGTCACAGAAAAACGCGGCGGCGGCTCCCGTAGCCCAGGCAATGCATGGAAAACCCGCCCCAGATCAACAGGAGGCAGACGACAATGAGACTGCTTGACATCATGACAGCGCCCTGGGCGATTGTCCCGTCCAAATTGCAAGAGATTCGCGGCATCTACATGACACACATGAAGGGCGACAAGATCGACATCAAGTCCGCCGAGCCCATAGAAAGAACCGCTGACACAGCCTATTCGGTTGACGGCGGCGTGGCAGTGATAGAAATCGCCAACGTCTTGACCAAATCGCGGACATTTTTCAGTTGGCTATTCGGCGGAACCTCCATGCGCGATATCGGCGACGCTTTTCAATCCGCACTGGACGACACAGACGTGCATTCCATCGTGCTGGCCATTGACAGCCCTGGCGGCACCGTGGACGGAACGGAAGAACTGGCCTCGCGTATTCGTGCCGCGCGCGGGACAAAGCCAGTGGTGGCCGTAGCCGATGGCATAATGGCCTCCGCCGCCTACTGGATTGGTGCGGCCGCTGACAGGATATATATCGCCGGGAATACCACCGAAGTTGGCTCCATCGGCGTTGTCGCCTCGCATGTCGATGTTTCCGAACAGGACAAAATGTTCGGCGAGAAATACACCGAAGTCACCGCCGGAAAATATAAGCGCATCGCCTCCAGTCACAAACCGCTGTCCGAAGAAGGACGCGCATACATGCAAGATCAGGTCGATCAAATCTATTACGTTTTCGTTCAAACCGTCGCCGACTATCGGGGCCGCTCGGTGGAGCAGATCCTGGAAGCTGCGGACGGCAGAGTGTTTATCGGCCAGACGGCCGTAGATGTAGGCCTTGTGGACGGTGTGTCCACTCTGGCAGAAACCATAAAAAAATTACAGGAGGAAAATCTCATGGATTTAAACGAGTTAAAAACAAAACACCCGTCAATTTATCAGGCCGCGTATGCCGAAGGTAAAGCCGCCGGAATAGTTGAAGGGGTAGATTCAGGAAAGCAGGCGGGCTTGGATATCGGCCGTGCCGAAGGCGTCAAAGAAGGCGCAAAAGCCGAACAGGAAAGAATCAGGGCCGTCGAAGGTGCTTTGATCCCAGGCCACGAAGCCATGATCGAGGCGTTCAAGGCCGATGGGAAAACCACCGGCGCCGAAGCTATGGCCGCCGTCATCGCTGCCGAAAATCGCGTCCGGGCAGCCGAAAAAACCAAGCTCGATCAGGACGCAATCAAGCCCGCCGCAGCCGCAGCCGCCCCGTCCGCAGCCGCGGAAGCCGCAGCAGCCTCCGCCGCCGAAGACACAACTATCCCGGTTGAAGAGCGTGCAAAGTCGCAGTGGGATAAGGACGCGAAAATCCGCGCCGAATTCCGGACGTTGGAAACCTATACGGCCTTTAAAAAAGCCGAAGAGGCAGGCCGGGTAAAAATCCTGGGCAGAAAATAAAAAGCGTCATTGCATGTAGGGATCGTTCCCAGAACGATCCGGTAAAAAAAATATAGGGATCGTAAAAAGGAGGAAATAAAAAATGGCTTTATCAGCAGACGCTCCCCGAGCTTATGAACTCGGCGACATTAATTCGGTGCCCGTTAAGGCATCGTCAAAAATTTACGAAGGTGCCGCAGTCGGCTTGACGTCCGGTTACGCGCGCGGCCTTGTGGCAGGCGACGACTTTGCCGGCTTTGCCGAACGCCAGGCGGACAACTCCGCAGTGGCCACTGACGGCGCTATCAACTGCCGTGTCATCTCGAAGGGATTAATCGAGCTGACCATAACCGGCGTGGCGGTAACAGACGTAGGCCTGCCGGTGTACGCATCGGCGGATGGCACCTTCACGCTGACCCAGGGCTCCAACAGCTACATAGGCAACGTCTATCGTTACGTCGCAGCCAATACCGCAATTGTCGCCTTTATTGCCAAGACGACCAACGACGGACCGGCGGCGGCGGGCGACACCCTGGCCAGTGCGCAGATCCTTGTCGGCAACGCATCAAATGTTGCCGCGGCAAGAGCCGTGTCCGGTGACATCACCATCAACAATTCCGGCGCGGTGGCAATCGGATCCGGAAAGGTACTGTCGGCAATGATTTCCAGCTCACAGGTGGCCTTCACGCACTTTGCGCTGTCAACCCTGTCAAGCATTGCGTCGATGTGCACGTCGAGCATCACCAGCCACGTGTCGAGCTCAGCGCACTAAGCGGAAAGGTTCTAAATGAAAGTCGTCCACTGGTCGTCAAAAAATGGGTCGGGCATGCACCGGATGGCGGAAGAAATCGCGCAAGCGGAAGCCGCCACCGGGCTTTGCTCGGTATGCCTGGATGGGAATAATCCGCAGGAAGTCCCAGAGGGGATCGATGCGGACATCCACGTTGTACATACCCATTTGCCTGACGCGGTTGATCATCGGACAGTCAAAATCATTTACGTCGCCCACGGCACGCCGGAGGTCATATTTAACTGTTCGATTTCTGAATCAGTCAAAGGCCATGGCGCTGCCGACGGCTGGATGGTCTCCACGCATTTTCTGCGGACATCCGACGCCGTTGTCACCTTCTGGTCCCGTCATGCGGCTATCTGGCAGAGTATGATGGATAAAAACAGTAAGGTCGATTGCATCCCCATGGGGATCAACTTAACAAAATGGCAAGGCGCCACAAGCCGTGGAAAATGGGATGGCGAACCGTCTCTTTTGACCGCAGAAAACTGCCACACCATCAAATGGCCGCTGGATTTGATGATTGCCCTGCCTTGGGTATTTGACGAGGTTCGCAAGGCGCGTCTGCACCTGCTTTATTTGCCGTCTGACCAGGCCAAATGGTGGGGCGCGCTGACCATGAACAACCAATCTGCATATCGCAGTTTTATATCGTCCGTCGCGCTCGACCACAGCGAACTCAGAAACGCCTTTGCATCGGTGGATTATTACATCGGCCTGGTCCGGTATGGCGACCATAACCGGATCTGCATGGAAGCAAAAGCCGCCGGCTGTCCCGTCATCTCATGGCGGGGCAACGAATATGCCGACTACTGGCTGGACGAAGGCGATCAGCGCATTATTGCCGCGCAGCTCAAAATGATTCTGCTTGGCGGTGTACCGAAACGTGAGGCCCTGCCGGTTCCGGATATATCTGAAACCGTCGAGGCCATGAAAAAAATATACGAGAGGATTGCATGAACAATACCAGAGATGAGCGTTGGCTGAAAAAAGGTGTTGTCGTGTGGGAGCCTGCCAAAGTCCACGCGGATGCGCTAATCGGCAAAAAAGTTCAAGTGGGAGCCTTTTCGGAGATCGGCGCCCATGTACAAATCGGAAACAGCGCCAGAATAGGCGCGATGTGTTTCATCCCCGAAGGCGTGACCATCGGCGATGAAGCGTGGATAGGGCCACGGTGCACATTCACAAACGACCGGTTTCCGCCCTCCGACCGTAACGACTGGGAGAAAACAGTTGTCGGCCACGGGGCGCGCCTGGGTGCGGGCGTAACGGTAATATGCGGAGTCACCATCGGAGATCGTGCCCTGGTTGGCGCCGGCAGCGTTGTCACTAAAGACATCCCGCCGGACGAAACATGGGTCGGATGTCCGGCAAAACCGTTAAACAAAAAAATAGAAACAGGAGGAAAATAAATCATGGGAGCATCAGGATTAGGAAGTCGCGCCATTATAGGCGAGTTTTATAACAAGTTGGCGATTGATCCCGGCATGGCCTGGATCAATGACATATCAATGCAATTTGATTCTAACCAGGAATCGGAAACTTACAAATGGCTGGGGATGTCCCCTGTCATGCGTGAATGGATCGGCGGCCGCAATGCCAAGGGATTCCGCGAAAACGGAATCACCATTGTCAATAAAACCTATGAGGCCACGATGGAAGTTCTGGTGGATGAAATCCGCCGCGATAAAACCAAACAGGTCATGCTGCGCGTAGCGGAACTGGCTTCACGGACCAACAGCCACTGGGCCAAACTTTTAACCGCCCTGCTGGTTGCAGGCGAAGCCGCTGGCGGCGAATGCTACGACGGGCAGTATTTCTTCGATACCGACCACAGCGAAGGCGATTCCGGCACGCAAGACAATGACCTGACCGGCGCAGCCGCCACCACCACAATTCCGACGGCCGCCGAAGCGGAAGTAGCCATCATGGCCTGCGTTGCGGCGATCCTTGGGTTCAAAGACGACCAGGGCGAGCCGATGAACGAGGACGCCAGCGCTTTCCGTCTGGTAATCCCCGTCACCTACCTTGGCCCGTTTGCGTCGGTCATGGGGAATGACTACATCGCCGCCGGCCAGAGCAACACCATCAAAAATCTTGATGGGTTTAAGTTTTCTTTGTCCGTCAATCCGCGTCTGACCTCATCCGCGAAATTTTATTGTTTCCGCGCCGACGGCCAGACCAAGCCCTTGATTAGACAGGAAGAGGAAGCGGTATCCGTGTCCGCGATTGCCGAAGGCTCGGAACTGGAGTTTAAGGAAAACAAACACCAGTATGGCGTTAAGGCTATCCGTAATGTGGGTTATGGCTACTGGCAGCACGCCTGCCTCTATACCTTCACCTAAACCGTAATTGTCAACGTTAGCCCGCCTTTGCTTTGTGGCAGAGGCGGGCTATCCGAGAGGGCCTGAATGATGGGCGGAAAAAATGAAACTCTACCCCCGGACACCGATCACCGCAGTCGAATGGCAGAGGCGGGCGCCCTTTGCGCATGCGGCGAGAATTGGCGCGATACGCTGTGTGGTGGAGCAAGATGGGACATCGCAATACTATTATCGCAACGAATGGCTCCAGGACGGCGCAATACTGGTCGAAGTGGAGCGCGGCCGGTGGGTCGTGATGACCAAACAGCGAGTTGAGCAACTATACATCGTGGAGACGGAATAATGGCGGGACTGGATGCGTTGCTGTTGGGAGTAATCGGGGCGGTATTATCGGCGCTGAACGGATTAGTGCTCTATGTCCTGACCGGGCTCAACCGCAAAGTATCCGACATCTGCCAGAAAAACGCGCGCGATCACAAAGAACTATTTGATTCCCGAGGCGTCCACAGCGACCGCCTCCGCGCAATCGAAACCACGCATCATTTAAAAGGCTGCGACGCGCCGATCAAAGGACAATCGTGATGACCATCGACCAAATGCTCGCCGAAGACGAAGGGCGCAAAAAGAAAAAATACCGATGCACCGGCGGCGCATGGACCATCGGCATCGGCTGGAATCTGGACGCCAACCCGCTGCCCGCCGATATCGACTACTATCTCAAGCAAAACGGCAAAATCACAGACGACATGATTGACCGCCTGCTGGACATCTCCATCCGCCACGCTACAGCCGATTGCCATGTGCTATTTCCGGAATTTAAATCATTCACTCCCGCCCGGCAAATGGCGCTCATCAATTTTGTTTTTCAGCTTGGATACCGCCGCGCTCTGACCTTCCGGCACGCCATCGCCGCCATCAACACAGGCCGCTGGGCCGATGCGGCAAACGAGATGCGAGCCTCGCAGTGGTATGCACAAACCCAACCCAGCCGCCGCGACCGCGTCATTGAATTTATCGAGGAGGGATAAAATGAAAAAACTACTCATTGCAATCATCATCACAGTCATCATGCTGGCCGGTTGCGCCAATCTCCAAATTCAGCCCGCGGAGAAAATCGCGTTGCAGATCGCGGCGCAGCGGGTGGGCTTTTATGTCGCTCAAAACGACCCGGACATTGCCCCGCAAGCCATCCTGATCGCACAGGGGATTATCGCAGAGAAGGAAAGCACGGCGCTCAAAATCGCCTTTACTTTGGCCGTCGCGGAGCTTGTGAAGCAGTTCCCGGATGATCCGCTGTTGAAATCCGACATCCTACTGATCGCGCAGGGCATCAAGATCGACGTGCCTGAGACGAAGCTCGACGTGAAGGAATTAGAGCCGATCATCGCGGCGTTTATCAACGGGGTAAAAATTGGAGCGGGACAATGACACACTACGGGTTTCAGAACCTTCTGCAATATCAAGAAATCGGGCGCAAGGGCGGCCACACCATTATCCGCCTGACCGATGACCTGATTTATATCGACACGCAGGGCCGCAAGCACATCATCCCGGCGGACTTTGAGAGCGACAAAGCCTCAATCCCGCGCACACCTGTCCTGTATTGGCTTTTCGCAGATAGATTCAACCGCGAGGGCGTTTTGCATGACGCGACATATTGCATCGACTATCCCATTGCACTCACTCGCGCAGAGGCTGACGGCCTGATTTACGAGTCGTCAAGAAGTGAGTCAGAAACGCACCCGGGAAAATCAATCATCGACGCCCGATGCGTCTGGGCGGGCGTGAGGATTGGCGGCTGGCCGCACTACCACAAGCGCCGCATGACGGACAGGTTTTGAATGACCTCGAAGAAATGGCACAAAAAGTATTCGCGGAAAACATGGCGCGAGACGGCATGAGCTACGCACCAAGAGGACTGATAACAAGAATGGGAAAGGGCAACGCATTGACAGCATTGAGACGAGTAAGAATCGACAACCGGGAGCATCCGAAACTATTTGAGAAGCCGCGATTTGAAACGCTGAAAAATTGCGTCACAAGCAAGCGTGGACTGCAAAAGGTGAAAGTATGAGCGCAACAATCACATACGGAGAAAAAGGCTGCCAGCACGTCACCATCGGAATCACGATTGACGGAGAAACGCGCAAAACAGTCATGATGCGTGACGAGCTTTTCGGCACTCAGGCAAAGGACGAAGCGTTTAAATCAGAACTGTCCGCAGTCTGCAAAACCGCATCAGCAATGGCAAAAGGCGAAATAGAAACGCCGATTGTGGACGAGAAAACACATGAAGTCACACTGACCAAATCCCCAACGCCTGAGCAAATCAAGGCGGCGATTGAGGCACAGTTTAAGGCGGTGAAAGTAGTCGCAGAGGCGGTGACGAAATGACGATGACCAATATCCCTATAATGTTCCTTGGGGCCGATATTTATAGCACGAATGGACTATATACAACACTCGATGCAAACGCCGAGAAGGTGGGTCACTGCGGTGTATTCATCACGCCGGATGGCGCTACGCGATCAATTACACATATATGTTTTTCTGTCCGCACTAAAACAATTAACGGAGATTTGATTTGCCAGTTGGAGAGTGTAGATAGTGCAACAGGGTTATACAATGGTATCATTGCTGCCGGGGCTACTGCAACAGAGACCATCGACGCAGCGGGATTTTATGAAGTTGAGTTGACAACTCCATACACATTGACATCCAATACGACACTGGCCGTAACATTTGAGCTATCTGGCACTGGCAATTTCCGTATTGGGAAGGGTCGCGTAAATCATGTCAGTGTAGGCAACGATAGTTGGATTGTCGAAGCGTTGGGCGGTTCTGCCGCTGCGAAGACAACGGCAGCATCAAACGTTGCGCTGAAATGCAGCACAGGTGAGTATCTGATCCCTGATGCCGGTGACATGCAGATAGCGGATCTTGCGACTTCAATTAAATCAGACGCCACGATATACGCTGGCAATAAAATCATCTGTGGTATTACATCGAGATTATCTGGTGTACGTCTGATGTACCTTGACATTGATTACGATTTAAAGGTTTTGCTCGTTGATGCGGACGGGAATACACTCAAGGCAGATGACACCACAACAGATATGTCTATTACCCTATCCGCACAATACAGAGCTGCGACAAGCAGCGTAGCTCTTACAACGAGGTCTTTCCCTAAACCGAAAACATTAGCGGCGTCAGCGGCATATTATTTGGTTTACGAAGCGCAAACGACTGACATTGTGTACTCGGCTTATCTTACATACCCGACTGAGGCGCTTAAAAAACAAGTGCATCATATTCCATCTGGCTACACGATTAACAGCGTTACTGCGACATCTGGGTTTAGCGTAACGGAAGACAATGCGACCATCAGAAGTATCCTTCCTGTTTTCAACCAAATCGACATTCCCGCAGGCGGATCAGGCGGCGGCCCTGTTTACGGCGACCGCAACGGAGGTAAATACTAATGCAGATCGCAAACGGATCAACAGACGTTACAACATATTTTACGCTGCGCGATTCAACCGCTCATGCCCCCAAAACGGATGTCATGGTCACTGACATTGATTTGTATTATGTCGAGGAACGAGCCGCGATCAGCGCGAAGGCGGATGCAACAGCACTCGCCGCTGCTGATTCAGCGCACGGTGACAATCAAGCGTATCATGTCGGTCAAGGGTTGTATCGTATTGACTGGCCAGATGCCGCGTTTGACGGCGGGATCGGGAAGAAGGTGCAACTCATTGTAGTATGCACTGGCGTTGATACGACTTTTTTGGAAGTCGAATTGTCTCCAGCATCAAACGTCGTTGCGGTAGGGTCAGACGCCCAGAGCGCGACCGACCTGAAAGACTTTGCGGACACCGGCTATGACCCGTCAACGCACAAGGTGGCAGGTGTTGTGCTGACGGATACTTGCACGACGAACACCGATCTTGTGTCAGCGGCATCAATCAAAACAGCCATTGAAGCGGCAGGCAGTCACTTGGCCCTTATTCTTGAGGATACAGGCACGACTCTGGACACGCTCATTAATGACATCCCCACTGTGTCCGAATTTGAGGCCCGCACGATTGCCGCCGCCGATTATCTGGTGGCCTCGGACACGCTGGCCCGTGTGACGCTGGTTGACACCTGCACGACGAACACAGACATGCGCGGGACGGATAGCGCCAGCACACACAGCGCGGCAGACGTCAAAACCGCACTGGAAGCCGACGGCAGCAAGCTCGACCATCTCTGGGAGATGACCGAGGATGACGGCGGCGTGCGCCGACTCACCACCAACGCCCTTGAGCAAGCGCCCGCAGGCGGGACAGGCCTCGATGCCGCAGGCGTCCGGGCTGCCATCGGTCTGGCCACCGCCAACCTCGACACACAACTGGACGCCATCCCCACAGCAGCGGAAAACGCCGACGCCGTCCTGGATGAAATGCTGTCAGAGCACACCGATGTCGGCTCATCCGGCGCAGGCATTGCCGCCGCCGGATCGTCCGGCGATCCGTGGGCAACCGCCCTGCCCGGCGCGTATGCCGCAGGCACCGCCGGCAACATCATCGGTTCGCTATCAACCCCCGGATCAGGCTCAAATCTGCGCGTCTATTCCCTCACCGAGGCCACATCTGGCAACCCGATAGTCGGCGCAACCGTCACCGTCACCACCGACATCGCCGGGACCGTTGTCGTCGCCAGCGGCACAACCGACAGCGGCGGCATAGTTGAATTCTACCTCGACGCCGGAACCTACTACCTCTGGCGCTCATGCACCGGCTACACCTTCACCGATCCAGACACGGAGGTATTTGTCTAAATGGCATCAGGCACGGGAACATATACCGGCACACCCGCAACCGGCGCCGGAACCGCCACAACCAAAACACTGGCGCAGCACCTGCTTGACGACCTGTCGATATTTTTCGACGCCACAAGCGGTTTTGCTGTCCCCGCCATCTACACCCCGGCAGGCGGCGCGCCACAAAGCATCAACGTGATATTCGACAAAGAAGCAGCGCCGGAAATCGACATGATCGCCAGCCGGATATATTGCGAGGCCAAAACCAGCGACGTCATCGCCGCTGCCCCCGGCGACACCATCAAAATTGCGGGCGTAACATACAAAATAAAAGACCCGCCGCACCACACCGCCACGGGCACCAGCTATTTGGAGCTAACCATCGATTAATGCATCCCCCGTGATGAGGGAGTAGGGCGCGTTCCCCGAACGCGCCGAAAGCCGAAAGGAACAAAATGAGCATTCGCCAACAAATCATAACCGCAATCGACACACGCTTGCGCACCATCACCGTCGCCAACAGCTACACCACCAACGCCGGCGCCCATGTCTATGACTGGCTCGACCGCGACCTGGCCGACACCGAACTCGACGCCATCATCTACCGCGACCGCTCAGACGTCATCGAGCACAACCTGACCGATGCCTTTACGCACCGCCTGCGCGTTGAAATCGACGCCCGATCCAAAAACGCCGCATCCACCGCAGCGCAGATCCGGAAAATAATAGACGACATCTACAAAGCCATCGGCGTTGACGACACCTGGGGCGGGCTGGCCCAAGACACATCCATGCCGACCAACGTCGAAATGGCCATTGAACAGGCCGACAAAATAATGGGGGGCGCGTCGTTTACCATCGAGATCGAATACGACGCGGCAAAATGGACACAATAATCCCGGGCGGAACGTAAGAACCCCCCGACACGAAAGGAGCAATAAAAAATGAACAGCATCCAGGCAACACACAACCAAATTGCCGTCTCAGTCGTCAAGGAGACCGCCATCAACACAGAGCAAACGCTTGACACATCCATGTTGTTCGCCATGGGCGACGTCATCAATTTAGAGCCCCGGCGCGAAGACAACTCCAACGAAACCATCGGCAAAGAAGAGGCCGACTACATCTACGACAACGGCGCGCTGGTCAATTACACCGCCAACGCCGAAAAAGCCATGCCCCAGCACTTCGCCTTTTTCCTGGGATTTGGCCTCGGCGCCATCACCACCAGCGCCAAGGGCGACGGCTATGAGCACCTCATCACCCCGCTCGATGGCGACCTCGATGACGACCGCTCCAACCCCAGCTTTACCATTGCCCAGCGTTACGGCAAAACCATTGCCAAGCGCCGCTTTGCCTCCATGTTTGTCGATAGCGTCACGGCAACATTTGCGCGTGATGCCTGGGTTAAGCTCTCCGCCTCCTGCAAAGGGACCGGCAAATATACCGATGACGTCGTCTCCGAAACCGTCGAAGCCCTCGACACCGCAACCAGCCTGACGCTTGCCGCCAATGCCGTAGCCGGTGGAGCCGGAGCCGGTAACGCTGCCGCTCGCCTTGATAACGTGCAAAACATCGTCGTCGAGCTCGCCACCGGCGTCTGGACAGAAGTCTCCTACACCGCAGTCTCCGATGCCGAGCCCGCCGTCATCACCATTGTTGCCCCGGGCGCCGCCGAGGCAACCGTAAAATATAAAATCCTCTACCGACCAGACGAGGCCGCCTGGGGCACCTTCCCCGCGCGCGTCGTCGAGTCCCCGCTGCGCGTCTCCGAGCTCACCGTCAACATTGGCGGCGCATGGAGCGGCTCTGCCTTTGTCGGAGGGAAAACACTAACATCAGAAATCAGCTCGCTGGAATACACCCTGGCCAACAACGGCGAATGCCAGTTTGTTCCCGGCGCCGGTGGCGATTATGCCGGGCGATACATCCGCCAGGGCCGCACCCAGATGATTAAGCTCAGCCGCGAATTCAAAAACTTTATCATGCAGCAGCACATCACCGACAACGACACATTCGGCGTCTATGCCAAAGCCGAAGGCGCCCTGTATGACGAAACGTACAAGTATCAGGTCGAGATGATCTTCCCCATGTGCGCCGTCATGACCTCCCCCGTTGGATTGGACGGCAAGCGCCTGTCCGAATCCGTGGACATTAAAGTTTTAGAACACACAACCTATGGCAGCGCCATCATCAAAGTCCAAAACCTCGTCGCCGCCTACGTTGACGCCGCATAACCGTAGGGAACGGTTGTCCGCCGTTCCGATTCGTAGGGAACGGTCGTGACCGTTCCATGCCCGTAGGGAACGGTTTCTAACCGTTCCGGATCGTAGGGAACGGTCGTGACCGTTCCGCATAAACCCGTAGGGAACGGTCCCCGACCGTTCCGCAACCACCAGAAAGGATCCACCATGATCAAGATCAGCACAAAAAAATTCGATCCCAACGCCCTCCCCGAAGGCGTATGGGCCACCTTTGCCGAAGGCGTAAAACTTAAAATCCGCAAGCTCACCAGCGACGCCCTGCGCGAACTTCGCCGCCCGCACGTCCAGTATGTCATGGAGCTCAACCCCACCTCCCGTCGCATGGAACAGGTTGAAAAGCTCGACTCAGAAAAATTCGACGAGGCCCTGGCCGCTTACATGCTTGAGGCATTTGACGGCATCGGCGACGACGACGGCACGCCATTGCCCGACACCATGGACAGCCGGCGCGCCATCCTCAACATACCGCAATTAAAGGAATTCATCTGGGCCGTTGCGCAGAGCCTGGATGTCGCGCAGGAAGAGCGTAACCGGGAAGCCGCAAAAAACTGACAGACCTCGCCCGCGCCTACGTGCGCGGCGAGGAACGCGGCGTCATCCACCCCGATAACGAGGACGTATGGACCCTCTTAATGATCTGCAACACCCAGTGGCTGTGCGGCCCAGACGGCGGAATCTACGGCATCAACCTCTCCGCCGTCTGGGACACCGCCCGCGCCTTGGGCCTGCATCCGGACATGCGCCTGGCCGAGAAAGTGAAAATTTATGAAAACGAAGTCGTCCGCCATGCTCAGCGCGACCGCGAAGGAACCGGATGCAACGCAAAAAAGAAAGACGAATGTGCCGCCCTATATGGACCGCACCTCGAATGGGCCTGCAAACAATGCCAAGAACCCAAACCGTAACGAACGGTTCCAATTCGTAGGGAACGGTCGTGACCGTTCCGAATCGTAGGGAACGGTTTCCAACCGTTCCGAACCGTTCCAAACCCGTGAGGTGGATCAATGTCCGAGCAAGAAGTTAAAATAAGAATCAGCACCGACGCCACCGGCGCAACACAGGCCTTCGACTCGCTCGGCCGCAAAATGCGCCAAACCGAGTCGGAAACTGCTACCCTTGCCGGGAAAATCAAAACCCACTGGCTGGGCATCTCCGCCGCCGTAGCCGGCGCAGGGTATTTGGCCAACAAAGGCTGGAACATGGCAGAGGCAGCGGCCAAATTTGAACAGTCACGCCGAGCGTTTGCATCCATGGCCAGCTCCATCGGAGAAGACGCCGACCGGCTATACACAACCCTGCGCGAAAAATCAGCCGGTTTGATCGATGACAAATCACTCACCGAATCAGCAAACCGTGCCATGAGCCTGGGCATTCCCATCCAGAAGCTGGGCGAGCTGATGGAAATATCGCGTGTTAAAGCGCGCGATATGGGAATCACAACCGCCCAGGCATTTAACGACATTGCCACCGGTATCGGTCGCGCATCACCCATGATTCTCGACAACCTCGGCCTGGTCATGAAAGTGGGACCAGCTAACGAAGCCATGGCGCGCACCCTTGGGAAAACTGCTGAGCATCTAAACGATAAAGAAAAAAAGATGGCAATCATCAATGCCACAATCAGCGCCGGTAAAGAAGCTCTTGAGCGCTATAATACAACAACCTTAACCACGTCCGAGAAAATGCAAAAACTAAGTGCCACCGTAACCAACCTAAAACTCGTGTTTGGCCAGGGCCTCATACGTGCCGCCGCAGGCGCATCCGGGGCATTGCAATGGCTGGCCGCCGGCGCAATGTCGCTCGTGTCATACCTGCCGCGCATGGTGGAATACATGAGCTTGGCCAGCGCAAAAATATACGAATGGACAGGTCAGACAGCACGCATGGAAGCCATGCGCAAAGAGGCGCAATCGTGGGCAAAGCTGGCCGATGACATGCAAGGCGCCGCAAGCGAATTGACAGGTCAGTCCGCCGATAACTTCAGCGCCATGATTGCCAGCACTAAAGATTTAGCCACCGCATCGGCACGCAACATCCAGCCCATAAACGAGACAGTAGTTGAATTGGATAACAAATCCGAAGCCCTATTAAAATCCTGGCGCGAAATGGAGCAAACCCTCTCCACCAGAATCGAAAGTCAGGGCCTCGATGAACTGTCTCAGGCTTTGCTCAAAAACCAAGCAGAAGCCGACAAGCTCAAAGACCGCTTCAAAGACCTCCCCGCCGCCATCCGCAAAACCGCCTATCAGCTGGTCGATCAGGCCCAGCTTGCCGACGACACAGATGCCATCCTGCGCGCCGAAGAAAAAGCATTGGCCGCATCGGAAAAAGCGCAGGCCGAACGGGAACGCATGATCCGCGAAGCAGCAGAAACACAATCGCGTAACCTCGATGTCCAGTTAAGTTTTTATGAATCATTAAATATCAACGGTCAGGAATATTATGATCTGCAAATGCAAAATCTCCAACGCTATGCAGAAGCATTCCGCGAAGCAAAAATCGCCGAGGCTGATATTGAACAATGGTTATTTGACAAAAAACTTGAATTTGAAGAAAAACTGGCCACCAGCCGCCTGCAAAACATACAGGACGGGCTCTATAACATCTCAAGCATGTTCGAAAGCCTCTCCAGCCTCTACGATGAAGACTCCAAAGAACGCAAAAAGCTCCACGACGCATCCATCGCTTTTTCGCTGGCCGAAAAGGCCGCCCTTACTGCCGAAACCATCGTCGCCGCCGTAAAAGCCATTGCTACTCAGGGCAGCGGCGATCCCTACTCCGCGTTTGTGCGCGTCGCCGCCATGGCGGCCTCCATGGCAGGATTGCTTGCCTCCGCCGGAATCCTGTTCAACCCGCAAGCCGACGCCGGCGGCGGCCAATCCCCCGCCATGGGCAACAGCACCCTCTTGGGCGCTGCTTACGGCACAGGAAGCGAGTCTGTCCTGAACACGCTCGAAATGCTTGATCGGACATACACGATGACCGACACGCGCCTCTCCCGCATCCACGACGAACTGAAATCGCTCAACACCAACATTTCCGGGCTGGTAGCCAACCTCATCCGAACGAACTCCATTCCCGGCGCGAGCGATTTTGGGATCGATACAAACACAGTCGCTCCGGCATGGCAGGAATTATGGGGCATCGGTGGATCGCACTTGCCCTCTACCATCGCCGGGATGGGCGGCGACATGTTGTTTGCTGTTTCGCATGAGCTTTTCAACCTGCTGGGCAAAGGGATGCTGGCTGAAAATATAAGCCGGGTCTTAAACGATATCGTCGGCGGCGGTCAAGAAGTCTCCCAGGGCGCCTCCGGCGTATGGCTCGGCGGCGGCCGCCTCAGCGACGTCATCGGCGGAGGCGGCATGGACGCTAAAAGCTACATGGACATCGTCCGGCGCACATCCACCGAATTCTGGCGCGGCGACTCATTCGATTACGAAACCCACTATAAAGAGCTCGACACCTCCGTCTCCCGCATGTTCGACCTGGTCTATACCAGCCTCGGCAAAACGCTCGTTGAGCTGGCTGGACAGTTCGGAACAGACACACAGGCCGCGATGAATTACATCTTTGAAGAAACCAAAATCAACCTCAAAGACATGACCGGCGAAGAAATCAACCGCGCCCTGCAGGAACACATCTCCGCCGTCGGCGACACCGCCGCCGAATCCCTCTTTGGCCAGATCATCGGCCAATACCAAAAGCTAAACGAGGGCATGCTCGAGACCGCCGTCCGCCTCGTCTCCGAAAAAAACATCGTCCAGTCCATATTGGAAATGACCGGCCGCGCCTTCACCGGCACCATCAGCCAGGCCATCAAATTCAGCCAGACCCTTGTTGAAATTGCAGGTGGCATGGATAAGCTGACATCATCGTTCGAGACCTACTATCAGGCATTCTATACCGACGAACAGAAGCAAAACCTTCTACGCCGTCAGCTCTCCGGCGCGATGTCCGAGCTGGGCTATGCCCTCCCTGGCGACCGCGTCGGTTACAAAAATTTAGTCGAGAGCATCGACCCGGAACTACAAACCGCCGCCTACGTCCGCATGATTGATCTGGCAGAGATCGCCGATGAATATTATCGCTACCTCGAGAAATCCCGCGCATCCATCCGCGAGAGCGATTACGCCACCCGTGCCGAATACAACCGTGCCGTGCGCGGCTTCGCGTCCGGCGGCTACCACCCCGGCGGATATCGTATCGTCGGCGAGAGTGGCCCCGAGCTTGAATACACCGGCCCCAGCTCCATCCAATCCACACAGGACAGCCGCCGCGCCCTGGGCACCGACGAACTTGTGGCCGAAGTCCGCCGCCTCCGCGCCGACGCCAACGAAAACAACCGCCAGATGAACACCTACGCCCGTCAAGTCTCGCGGTTACTCGACCAATGGGAAGGCATAGGAATCACCGTCAGAACATAACGGATCCCCGCCCCCGTAGGGAACGGTCGTGACCGTTCCGGGATAACCGTAGGGAACGGTTTCTAATCGTTCCAAATTGTAGGGAACGGTCGTGACCGTTCCGAAAAAAAGGAGCCCTAAAAATGAGCATGTACATCATCCGGCCTGTACCCATCAACGACACCCGGTTAATCTCGTCCAACGTGGCGGAAGACGACTACCCCGAATATGCACCGGCAACAACATACGCTACAGATGATATTGTTATTGTCATCGAGCCGAACGTCCATACCATCTATAAATCGCTCGAAGACGCAAACACAGGCAATTATCCGCCATTATTTACAGATAAATGGGAAAACATCGGCACAGTCAACCGCTGGAAGGCATTTAACGAAAAAATCGCAGAGCAGACCGTCAGCGGCATCACCCCAGACATATTAGACGACGATTGCTCATCGCTCGATGATTGGACAGAAGTCAGCGGCAGCGGCGGAGAGGGTATCGAGATTGACACGGGCCAGTTCCGTTTTTATGGTGCCGACCCACCCGATACAATCACGATCAACCGCACATTTGACACCGTGCCGGATCAATTTACCATCGAAGTGATTGCCACGATGGATACCTTGAATACTGGCCCAGGGCCTGAAAACGGCGGGTTTGAGCTGTTTTTTTGGGATACAACCTGGCGGCTGTTCATCGTCTGGGGCACCGCCGGCTTGTATATTGATGACACAGCCGGAACTTCGTTTTACCTCAAAGTGTCCGATGTGGAAATGGACGTCGAGCATAAATGGCGATTTCAAGTGGATAAGACGATTGCAAGCGCCTCGACCATCGCCGTCTATCTGGACGATGTGTATGTCACCACAGAATATTGTGGGCTCGCCATCGCCCCCGCGCCGGAAACCTACGGTAAATTTGAGCTCAAATTATTAGGCGAGTCTCCCATTACCCCAGAGGTGCATGTCAACAGCATTAAAATCGGCACAGGTCTCGGCGCGTTTTCATCCGCCGCCGACATCACCTACACCATCGCCCCAGGCGACTATACCGACTCCATCGCCATTCTCAACCTCGACGCCACCTCCGTCAACATCACAGTGGACGACCCCGTAGAAGGCGAAGTCTATAACGAAAACACAAGTCTCGTTCAAAACGTCGCCATTGATAACTGGTATGATTATTTCTTCTCGCCAATCGTTTTCGCCACGGATCTGGTCAAAATAGACTTTGCCGCCAGTGACCTCCCCAACTATCCGGACGCCGAAATAACTATCACCATCTCGAACACCGCAGGACCTGCCAAAGTTGGCCTGATTGTGATTGGGAAAAAATTTGAAATCGGTTCGCTGGAATACGGCGCTCGCGCCGGCATTACCGATTACTCAACCGTCAGCGTCGATACCTATGGTGTCGCCAGCATCATTCCGCGCGACTATGCCAAGCGCATGACCTGCACCCTCTTAGTCAAAAACCTCGCCCGCGACGAAATCGCACGGCAAATGACCCTTCATCGCACGACCCCTGTCGTGTGGGTAGGTTCTGAGCGTGCCGCCTTATATATCATCTACGGCATATATAAAAACCACGAATTCGATTGGATCAATAACCGCCACAGCAAAATGGAACTGGAAGTCCTGGGGTACGTCTAATGGCTATCACTGACCTGCCCACAGCACCGGCCCGCAGCGTTCCTGCAACATGGGAGGCCCTGCGCGACGCCTTCATCCCCGCCGCCTATAACTTTTGGGATGAGTTGATCGCCTACGTTGCCACCGTGCGAACATTGGCCGTGTCCGTGTCCGACATGACGGGCGATGAATACATCACCGACACAGCAGACTTTCAGCGCCGAATCTTCCGTGACCCGAACGGAGAATTTCGGGACATCACCCCAACGGGCACATGGAGGGCGGGAACACAGGTGGACATCATCAACACAGGAGCATCTGGGGAAATCGCCTTCGACCCGTTCGGATGTTGTGTGGTGATCGACGCCGGACATTTTCGGAAATTCACCACAGACGGAACCGACTGGCGCGATGCCAGCGTCAATGAGGAGGGATCATAAATGGCAATAACGCCTCTACCCGCAGCGCCATCACGGACGAACTTCGCGCCAATGGCCGACGCCTGCCTTGCCGCGCTGGAAAATCTGATTGCAGAGCTAAACGCCGCAGCAAACACCGTCAGCGTATTGTCAGCCACCATGACCGGCAACGATGACAGCTTCGCCTATGACGGCGCGATGACTACGCGGCATATCCTTGACCCGGACGGCGACACGGAACTTTATTATCCGTCAGGGAGTTTTCCCGCAGGCTTTAAAATCGAAATTATCAACGTCGGAGAGATCGCGGAGGGGATCGTCTTTGACCCGAATGGAATCAGCTTGACCATCCCTGGCAGAGGATCAGGCGAGTTCTACACCGACGGCGTGTCTTGGTTCGGTGCGATAGGCGGTGCAACGCTCAACAAAGCGCGTTACGTGCCGGAACTGACCGTCCCAGTCCCGACGCTCGAAGCTCCCGTCACGTCCATTGTCAACGAAACGCCCGTCACGCAGGACGGCATGGATGATCTGACTGTGCCTGTTCCGACGCTGGAGTTAGCCACGCGCAATTACAATTATCTGGGCATCTGCACAGTAACATGCCCCGCCGAGGTTACGGTTGTAACGCTTGAGGCGCATGGCCTGAGTGATAATGATGTTGTCAAGTTCATTCCCGAAAGCGGCTCGATCGCCAACGAAATTGAAAACGATTACGACTACTACGCCGATGTGATCGACGTTGACACGTTTAACCTTATGGTTGCACCGTCCGGCGAGTTGATGGACACGACAGGCACACAAACAGCAGTAAATATCAAACTTTACAAACTTGTTTAAGGAGATAAAAAATGACGATACACATTATTGAAAAAGACGAACGCGAAAACGATTTTGCCGAACTGAGAAGATTGGGCATCAAATTATCAGTACCTGTGCCCGAAGTTTTTGTCAGTAGGAAGATAGAGAATCCCGGTTGCGAGGCCATCATTAAAGATGGGCGGTCGCATACTTGGGTGCGGAATTTTTATAATGCACTATTTGCGGCGTCATTCGGTGGCTTGACAGGCTATGGTCCAGACGGTGATGGCGGGGCCGGGTCTTTGAAAATTAGGACGCAGAGCGGCGATTATCTCAACAACATCTCCTCTGCGCATTTTCCATCACTGGAAAGCGCGGGCGGGATTATTCTCGGCACTGGCGACACGGCCTATAGTTTTGAGGATTACAAGCCAGATGCCCTGATCGCGCACGGCACAGGAGCCGGCCAAATGACATACGGGACAATGAGCCATCAGGTGCCTGTCTATACATCTGGAACGAAAGAATGGGCGCAAACAATCAAGCGAGTATGCAACAACAACTCCAGCGGAGCTATTGCCGTAGCGGAGGTATTGTTGGTTGGCAATTATATTAATTACACCTATTCGCCGGTGTGCGCTCGCGACGTACTGGCATCCACCGACACCA
Source organism: Candidatus Pacearchaeota archaeon (assembly GCA_023228245.1). The sequence continues at coordinate 7,518 of JALOBN010000029.1, read as the reverse complement.
TCAACGTGGGCGGTCAGTACACAGTGACCTATACTGTCAAATTGACGTTCCCGGCGTAAGTGGTATCGACAAAAAAGCAAAACGGCGTTATGGATCAGAAAGCAATCGAAATGGCGGAAGCAATAAAAAAGTGGTGGATTGAGAATGAAATTGTCATTACTGGCGATCATGGCGAATCTAATACCTACATGAAAGAACCGCCCTTTGTCGCGTTGGCAAAGGAAATCATTGGAGACTGGGAAGTATGAAAATCGTAAACGGCAAGATAGACTGGTCAGCAGATAAGTCTGAACCCATCACCCGCGATGCTGAATATTATGATGTGAGCGACGAAACAAAAGCGGCGATCAAGCGCAACGTCGCAATCCACGGCGAAGAACGTAGGTCCATGATTACGGATGCTCTGTGCTGGGCGGAAAAAATATGGCAGCAGCGTGATAAAAACGAACCGCTTGACCCGGATGCGTTGATTGCCGATCTGGTTGAGCGGTCGAGCACCCGTAGATAACCGTAGATAAAATAAAAACGGGGTTGCTTGCGCAACCCCTTGATACTGGTGGGTCAGGACAGAATTGAACTGTCGACACTCGGATTTTCAGTCCTGACGTGATTCAACATTTACGCGCCTTTCCGGGATTTGCTGTAGATAACGCCACGCCCTGAATGATTCGTGGTAGATTTATCCTTGCGCATCGCGGCTTTCATCGCCTTCGTTACCATCTCCTCGCCTGCCCGCAGGTCGTCCACGTTGACATGCGTGTAAAACTCAGTCGTGCCGATCTTGCTGTGTCCCATGTAATTTTGCAGCTTCCGCATGCTGAAATTCTCGCCCATCAAGAACGTCGCCACGCTATGCCGAAACAAATGCGGGTACACATGCCGCTCAATCCCTGCCGCCGTGCATGCTCTGGCCAACGCCTTGCGCACCTGCCCGATGGGCTTTTTTGTGCGCTCATTGAGGAAGACGAACCGGTCCGGGGCGTAGTCATCCATCCGGATCGCCACCAGCGCGTCAATAAACAGGTCGCTGACCGGCAAAATCTTAAATGATCCGCCCTTCTGTTTGGCGCGCAGGATCCGGTTTTTCAGGTCAATATCTTGCCAGCGCAGTTGGCGGACTTCATTCATGCGCAGACCTGAGATAAAAAGCGCCAGAAAAAACGCCCGATAAAATGGCTCCGTGTGCGCCAGTATCTTCACCACTTCGGTGATGCCGAGGATCTGCGGCAAGGGTCGCTTGTGCGATAACCGTTCCGGACGTTCTACCGGCGCAGCGATGCCGTATTTCTTTTTCAGCCACTTCCGGAAACCAGAAAAATAGTCCAGCTCTTTATTGATCGTCCGATGCGCCGCCCCCTCGGCCTTGCGCAGCTTGATGTATAGCTCCATCGTGTCCGTATCTTCCACGCGCATGGCGCCGAGGATGGGTTTATAGTGCGCATTGTAACAGCTCCAGATGTCCGTATGCGTGGCCGGCGTGTGATAGATCGCCGAATGATCATCCAGATATTTCGGAAACAAGGTATTCACCAGCGTATTTGACGGCCGCGCGGGTTGCGCTTCCTGCTTTTTATGCCGGGTCTTTTGCAACAGCGCCTCGATTTCTCGCGCCTGCCGGGCCGTGGTGACGTTTTCCGGCAGGGGCTGGTATATCCGCCGCCCATAGCGCCCCTGGGGCCAGTAGTTGAGCACAAACCGCAAATCCGCCCCCTGGCATCGCGGGCACAAATCACGCGCCCCAGATGATCGCCCCCGGCAAGATTGGCATACGGTCGTAATGGCCATGATTATTTCTCAGCGACTCGCTTTTTGTTGCTTTCAATGATCTCATGTGCGGCGGAAATTGCCCTCGCTGCGCAATACGGCACAATGGCAAAAGCCGCGCCTGTCGCCGCCGCAGCGGCTTGTTGTGGCGCGCTGTTGGAAAAAGCAAGGCCGAAAACGAAATAAATGCCACCAATCAACGAGAAAATGATTACCATTGCCCATGCAAATACTCTCATATCAACCTCCGTCTAAAAACATTAGAATCATGCAGTCGGGTTTTGCAGCCCGAGCATTTAATCACTCATCCCTTTTTTTAAACCATCCACAAACGATTTAGGTTTTTCTGTATGGTCCCCGCTTAAAAGAGCAACAATCTTATCGAGCCGGTCAACAATATGGTTTACTCTGAAAATCCAACGGGCGATTGCAATAAATATTGCGATAAACAAAACAAATAAAAACATGATGATCAAAAGCATATCAGTCATTGAACGTCCTCCATCTTATGTTGATAAAAACAAGCCAAGCGACAATATATACCGCATAGTTTTTTCAGTGGCCATTGTACCCAGTATAAAAACCTTCCATGGACGAATAATTTTGCAGTTGCCGCATACAGATACCTCGGGCGTCGCAATCCGCACCACAACCCTAAACCGCCTTTTTGTCCCGATCCCCCTTTAACAATTCAATCTCATTTTTCAGCAAATTGATTTGATCGATACATTGAGACAGCGCAGCTTTTGTCGCGGCAAGTTGCTCTTTCATCGTGACGGCCTCATGGAAGGCCTCGATGTTGCTGTCGAGTGCGCGCCGGAAAACAGTGTCAGAGGTAAGCACAGTGCGGGTTTTGTGGACGAGGTGATCGGGATATGAGCTCTCAGGTGGTGTCCTGTGTGAGGCGCTGTAATCTGCATGCGGTTCTGAAATGGATGAACTACCATGTCCGGTTATCATGCTGCCATGGCCTGTTTTGATCCAATCAATGTTTATCCCTCTTTCGATGGCGTGTAGCATCAAAGTATCTTTTATTTTTCCTGTCTTTTTTTGGCTGTTGAAGTTCTGCGGCGACATATTCAACGCCCGCGCAAGCGACGCATCGCTTCCGTAAGAACATGATTTTTTTACTCTATCAATGATATCTAAAATATTCATATATAATTATAAAAAATTATCTTGACAGAGTGATAAAATTATTTTATACAGCTAACACAACATCGAAAGTTGGTAATATGACAATAACAAATAAAAATTATTTATTCAACCGCAAAGCGATGACGCTCAAGGCCGGATATACCCAGACCACACTGGCAAAATATTTCCATTTGACCCCGGGCGCAATTACTCACGTATTTAATGGCGCCACGCGCAACAGAGAACTGCAAGAAAAAATAGTGGCGTTGCTGGGCGTATCTCTGGCCGAGTTCTGGCCGGAACAGTATGGACAGTCTGTGGTGAATTGCGTAGCTGGCGAAAATGATCAACATAACACACCTCCGTCAAAAGTTGAAAAAAATTTAACCGAAACGCGAGCTTAAACGCCAATAAACATAGTTTAAGAGGATTTAAGGCATGAAATCCCAAACTGAACATCTTTTTTACGACGGACCATACGACGCGCTGGAGAAATCTATCGCGCTCAGCGGAAAAACCAAAAAGCACATTGCGGAGGCCCTCTGGCCGGGTCGCCAGCCTGAGACGGCAAAGTCCTTACTTTCACGGGCTTTATCGCCGGAGAACACAGATGTACACGTCAATCTGGAAAACCTTTTAACCATACTGCGCGAAACCCGGCCAGAGGATTTCCTTTATTATCTTTGCGACGAATTCGGCTTTGAGCGCCCAGACAAAAAATCACCCGAAAAACTTAAAAACCATATTGTTGACGGCATTAAATCCATCGATCAGCAGATGAAGACCTTGATCCGCATCGCGGCCTCGCTGGAGGGCAATAAATGATGAGCTTCTGCATCCATAATCAATGCACCGCCGGCACGTTTGGCAATGAGCCATCCTGCGCGCACTACACGCCGAGCTTCATCGGCGGCGGCTGCATCTGGCGAACATGGTTTGACCGTTGCCTATCGCCTGTCGCCATGGCCGCATCACAGACCATGCCTGTCCCAACCACCGGAATCGCGAAAAAAACCATCTCCACCATGGTTATCGCTCTGTTGATCTGCCTGTCAACAGCGCCAGCTCACGCCGGTGGTTGGGATTTCTATTTTTTCGGCGTGAATACCAAAACGTTCAAAGAGGCAGACTGGAAGATGGTAGTCATGGGCGCTGCGACGTCGATTGCCGTCCATGTGGGCGGTCATTATGCGTATGCCGCGGCCAATGGGATCAGCATTTATCAGGATGGCTGCCGCGAGGTTATCGGGCCGGCATCCACAAAGCAGTTGCGCGAGTTCAATCAGGTGGGCTTTGCGCTACAACACGCTGTAGGATTGGCGCTGACGTCCATCCCGTGGACGCGCCAGACCGATTTCACGCGCGGATATGTGGTGGCGGCATGGGTCGAAACGGCCGTCTATCCGGCGCTAAACCACAAGCAAGGCGATTTGTATTGGTCGAATCACTACGGCGGCAACTCCGATTATGAATACGCGGCCTACATGGCCGTGGCCACCCACAACCTTTTCCGAGTCAATTGGGCCAAGCCATGAACGCCGAACAAAAAATAAAAGCTCTGGAGGCGATGGTGTCGGAGCTATCGTCACGCATCATCGAGATCGAGACCCAGATGGGCATCGGCCGCGTCGATGAAATCGCCCTGATCCACGCGATGGACCGCCTGTTGTCCGGCGACCCCACCGCCCTGAAATCATACATCGCCCACGGCGGATCCACATCCACCGCAGGTTTGTTCAGGGCTTCTTTAATCGCGAATGCCAGCAGGTGAATTAATAAGATCAAGCATGTGAATGGAGGCATGGCATGAATTGGAGCCAGTTAAAAAACGAAGGAAGCGAGCACTACAAGACAGACGGTGGCGTTGAGCCAATCGACCTATATCTGGCAGCGGGTCTTTTCCGTCACTACGCCGTAACCAGCATTATAAAATACGCATTCCGGAACCGCAACAACGAAGAGCCTGTCCGAGAATCCGACATGAACAAAATCATCGATCTGGCCAAAAAATTAATTGCTGCCAATCATGTGAATGACGAAATTCAGTTAATTTAAAAAATCTGTGTCCACCAGACATGAAAACCGTAGGGAACGGTCGTGACCGTTCCAACACCACCACGGAGGCCCCATGTACGACGACCATCGAATCATTGACAACACGATCATAGCCGTCCTGGGCGTGATCATCATCATCTTTGGCATGTTGCTGGCCATCTGGACTGTTGGCGCATCAAAGCATAAGCCGCTGCGCCCGAGCACGGAGATCATCTTCCCGGAAGACGCGGCATGGGAGGCACAACAAACCCGCCTGCACCAAAAACACGGCACAGGCCGAGTCATCATCTACACCGCCGCCGAGACGTATTTCCACGACGATCTCGGTCGTAAATGCAATTTTAAATAACTGTCCCCCGCTGGCGGGGGTGGCGCAAAGCGCCGGGGGTGGAGGAAATATGGTCATCTTTGTAATCTGCTTAATGTTCGGAGTCGGTTTTATCTGGGGCTGGGGCCTGTGCGCGATGATGGTGGCCAATGGCCGCCGACACATGGCGATTGAGACGCGCCGCCGCCGTCGCTTCGTAGAGGCCATGCGCCGCGTCCAAGAGGGTGTCAAGTCATGAAATATCTATCCTCCAATCCGGTCAGTTCAGGGGCGCTGATGTTCGGCGCTATCGTCGCGGGGATGTTGCTTTGGGCGGCATACAAGCCGCAGGCGCAGGATTTTCTCCGCATGGTTCAGTGCTTAATATTTGGTGCGCCATGAACAAACACGCCATACATGAAATGCAGCGCCTGTTACGGCGAATCCATGATCAAGACGCTCAGTGCGGCCAGTGGGCGATGGATGCCATTGTTCAGCTCGCGCTCAGTGGTCTCGCGCCGACGCATGCGCTGTTTTATGTCCACACGGCCATCAAACGCGATGACCCGCCGCAGGAGGAGTCATGCAGTTGATCGCGGTAAAAGATGGAGGCATCACACGCCCAAAGTATTTCGATATCCAGATCGGGGTGATCCATCTGGTTGTCTCTGAGCGCGACGCTGATCCGCACACGATCACAGGTTATTGTAATCCCGCGCATAAGAGCGGCATCATCGCCGCCATGAATAAGGTCATCTGGGAGGTGGATCAATGACGATCATCACGGTGAGTATCGAACAGCGAAACCTATTCCGCCGCACGAAGCGCTCGGCATCAATCAAGATGCCGGACTACACTTTTGGCCCCCATGACCGCGCCGAGCAAGAGCGGTACAAGGAGACGATCTGGACGATGTTGAAATCGCTGTTGAACGCAACGCAGAGGGCAAAGTCATGATCGATAAGACGGGACGCATCCAGCGCGCGCGGCCTGGCTACACGCCGCGCATCTACGGGCACCAGATCACATGCAAGTGCCCGCACTGTGAACGCGATCATATCGTGCGCATGCAAACACTCCCTATCGTGAAGCCTCGCATCTACTGTCGCAAGTGTGCTGTCCTGAGAGGGTCAGAAGAGGGACAAGGCATAGGACGCCCCGGTCATGTCAAAAATCCGGCTCGCGAGAATCGCCTGTATTAAACGATTATAGCAACGCCCTTGTGATCCTATGGATGCAAAATGAACGTAACTATTGAATTTAAAGGCTTTAAAGAACTTATCGCATCAATGTCAGCCGCAGAGAAAAAGCAGCTGCCATACGCGATAAAAGAAGCCCTGAACAAAACAGCTGAGCAAGTGAAGACGGAAGAAATCAAGGTAATGCGTCAGACCCTTGACCGCCCAACGCCATACGCACAGAACTCCCTGTACATCGATTACGCCAACAAAACAAAGCTGACGGCCACGGTCTATTTCAAAGATAAGAACTCTACTGGCAAGCGAGGCACACCAGCCGCGAACTTCATTGAGCCGCAAGTCTCTGGCGGCAAGCGCAACCTGAAGCGCTTTGAATCAGCGTTGCGCAAGACAGGCATCCTGCCAATAGGCATGTACATAGCACCCGGCAAACGCTGCCAGCTGGACGCATACGGTAACATCCCCAAAGGGTTCATCGTCATGATCCTCGCCTATTTCCAATCCTATGAGGTCGGTGGCCTGCGCACTAACACCACAGCCAAGCGCAAAGCCTCACTCAAGGCTGGCAGCAAGCGCAAAGGCGTGAGGGGTTATGAGTACTTCGTCTCTTACGGCAAGGGCCGCATGACCGGACGTGGCCGCAATACCCCCCAGCATCTGGCGCCAGGCATCTACCGCAAACAATACTTCGGTGTGCAAACAGGTGGCGGTGGATCATTCAGAGGCTCATCACTTGAGCCAATGCTCATGTTCGTCAAGGAGCCATTGTACCAAAAGCGATTCCCGTTTAAAGAAACGGCAGAAAAGATCATCAACCGCAACCTCGACGACAACTTTTACAGGGCTTTCGATCATGCAATGGCAACCGCAAAATAGCAACCGCACCCAGAGATCCGAGCCTTTTATCTGCGCTCGCATCCTGTCCAGCGGTTTTTCTGGGGACGGCCTCGCCTCCCCCGCCCCGCGCCCCCTAAGAGGGATTCAGAACAAGTATCCCTGCGTTTTTTCACCGCGCGGGTCCTTCCGCAAAATACATCGCTTACGGGTAATTCGCGC
>JALOBN010000028.1 GCA_023228245.1 Candidatus Pacearchaeota archaeon | reverse complement strand
GCGTCCGCACCACCGCTGAGAGACGAAACCAGCCCCCACCCCCTATATCCGGCAAAATTTGCCGTATTTACACCTTTTAACACTATATTTCGTTTATTAGCGGTCTCATGCTTTGGTGTATATAAGTTCCTGGGCATCGTGATCTAATCTCCTCATCTATCTCACACGCACGCGCGAAATCATCTGGCTCTTCGGCCCTCATTTCGCGCCAATCCTCCATTGATCGGAGCGGACACATCACACAGCTAGATCGTTTTGGCATTGGCCAGCCAGCTTTGCCTAGCTCATAGACGCAGCGTTCGCGGGTGTATCCTAGCTCTACTAATGGGTATCTGTTTGTTACCCATTTAGCAGTTGACTCCCTCGCGCGTCGAGCCTCGTCTGATGCGATCCCAACCCAGTTTTCCATGCGATTCACACCTCGCGCCTTGAGCCACCTAAACGCATTTGCTTTTTTCCATTGCCCTGAACAGTGTGTGCGAAACTTTACTTTCTTTCCGTCTTTGATAGCGTAAGCCGGTACGTTACAAAACCCCTGATCGTTTATCAGTTGCGCGTTTTCTGCAGTAATAATGTTTAGCGTCACGCCAACATTTGATAGCCTGGTTGCGATCACGTCGTTTACATACCGCCATGTTCGCTCCATCTCGTATCCGCAATCAATCATGATAGCAAAATCTGGCTTTGGCAAAACGCCATTGCATATTAGCATGGCGATAGCTGTCGAGTCAACACCTCCTCCGCAAGCCCATACTGTTTTGCATTCGCGATTTGCGATAGCAGCAACTCGGTTTCTTGCGATGAACGTATTTGAGCAAGTCTTGCAGCAGAATCTTTTTTCGCGGCGGGTTGTAAAAAATTCCTTCTCGCACAGTTCACATATTTTAATCATCAGAAATCCCCCGAATCATCAATGCACGTCCATGAGTTTTCCGATTGTGGCATTTGCGGCACAGAGAGCGAAAGTTTCCGCTGTCAAGTCGTTCGCCGCCTTGCGATAGCGGCGTCACATGGTCAACGTCCTGAGCCGGTACCGTCTTGCCACGCGCCAGACAGTCCTGGCATAGCGGATGCTCTATCAGATACGCTAGGCGCGCGGCCTTCCATCGCCTTCCGTACGATATATTTTTGTCGTGCTGCTGTTGCTTGGTTAGCGCTGGCTTTTTGTGCGTCGGCGCGGTCTGCTTGGTTTTGTGGGTGCGCGGGGCGTTAGGCATTGCTATCCTATCTCTACTGAGTTAATATTGCCTTGCCAGCGTAGACGTTTTCGCCTTTATCCTGATAGTAATATATTTCTGTTATCACCCAACTACCTTGTACATTTTTAAAATATTCCCTGTCGGACTCTAGATCATATCTGCACAATGAAACGTCAATGTTTGCGCCGATATCAATAAATTTATCCCACAAAAATTCACAACTACAGCTTTCGATTCCAGGCATAAAGTCATCAACGATAATTACCGTTGTTGACGGTTCAACTTCTTTGCCTGTCTCTGGATCGAAATAGACAATTGTTTTTATATATTTCCCTGTCTCTGTCGGCCACTCGCATTCACCATCCAGCACATACGCTATCTCTGGTATTTTTTTTGTTCTGCGTTTTAGCGTAGGCACTTGGCCATTAACCCATACATGACGTTTTCCGCTTGGGCTAATGTATTCCCAATTTAGATCAGGCACGCGCTTGCTATAGCGTACTGGTATGCTTTCTCGCTCACAGGAAACAGTTGTTATCCTTAACATCAAAATTCCTCCTCTTCCCAGCCGCCGCCGTATTTCTTCGCCTTAGGCTTGATGGCGATAAACTTGATAGGGAACATTGCAGCAGCGACTTTTATTTTGACTTTGGCATCATCTTCCCAGTGTCCCTTCACCTCGTGCGCCTCCAGTGTCCCGTCGTTGGCCATAACGAAAAAGTCTGGCGTGTAAAACGTCTTGTCAGCCAGCCTGAGTTTGATTCCCTCAAACTTAAACCACTCAATATCCCCGCCACGAAGCAGGAAAGTTAAGTAATCAGAATATGCCTGCTCTGTCTTGTTCATCGCGCCTGGTGTGTGACGCGGCCTGCCGTGTGCGTATTTTAGCCTGATAGGGTTCATATTTTCCTTTCATGGTTTTAATGTTACCCCATATTCTTTCAACATGTAATTTTCTATCTCCCTCACTGATACCTTTCCTAAATTTCTAATACTTAGTAATTGAGTTCTTGTCTTTTCCGCTATTTGACTAAATGTAACCATTTTGCCAGCTTCATACAGAAAGTTTTTTGTCCTAGTTGACAAAGTAGATTCTTGTATTCTTTCTCTTTCCATCAGTATAATATTTTCGTTTCTTAAAAAGTCTCTTTCATGTTTATACTTTTCTACCATTTTTTCTGCCAATGCCCAAACGTTGGCGCAAATATCATCGTTTGTCAAAGTTACATTTTTAGATAAAAGTATCGGAAATGCCTTACTTGCAAACATTAGTTTCATTTTTTCAATATCCATGTTTTCTCTCCTCCTCGTCTCTCATTTCCCAAGAGTCCACCGAAAAAAACGCCTGCCGTTCGCCACCGCGCCCGGATGATGTGTTGTGCCTGACTGGCGTGTCATCGTACTCGCCATGTATTTTCATGCCACACGCGCGGAGTTCAGTTTTCAGCAGCATCCGCCTATGACCGCACTCCGGGCAGATTTTCGATCCTGCTGTGATTTCTTTTTCGCAGTACCGGCAAATTATTTTGCCGTCAACCGGCGTCGAAAATCCGCCTTGCCGTTGTTTGCATCGTTTATTTATCATCGGTTAAAACCTCGCTCGCTGAATTTAACAAACAAATAACCTCGCTATCAAATAAATTGGTGTCTATGCGGATAGCTTTTGTTATGTCATTCAACGCCTGAGCGCGAGGATGCGACACTACTCCGATATAAGAAGCCATAATCGACTTCGGTAATTTCTTCGCCTCTTCCAGCAGCATCTGATATATTTCTTCATCACTAAGACAGGTTTCGTTTTCGCCAGCGCGGTTCCAAGCAATCATTTCACCTGCGGTGCGGTTATAAAAAGTAGTGCCAGTCTCCACTAGACGAATGCAACGCTTGGCCTTCTCTATTTTATTGACCGAATCATCCTGATCGATATACGCCAACGCATCATTTTCGCTCATCAGACCAGACACCGGAGCATCCGCGACGGTTGACCACTCAACGAACATATCTTTAATTTTCACAATTCCGCGTCCCATGCTTATCCCTAACATTTTTTTTCCAGTCGCGCGATACTCGCGCGCAGACGATCTATTTCAAGCTCATAAAATTCTGCGCGGCCGATCTGTATAATAAATAACTCAAGTACGCACAAACACCAAACCACTAGCATCAGCACAGTTATGCAGTCGTACCATTCAATTTTAGTGTTTGTTCCCATCAGTAATTTCCTATCCAAAAATCACCAGGAGAAACAAACTCGCAACACTGGCAGCGCGCCGTCCTGCATCTGCAAAGCCGCGTTGACCTGGTCGCGCAGCCTCGGCTCCAGTTCCGCGAGCCGGTCAATGTCATGCAAAACAATTTCATGATCGACGCCACGGTATTCCTCGGCCAGCGCCGACAGCACTTCCTCGCACCGCGCGCAACCGTGCCGCGTCCATACATTTATTAAAGTTCTCATTAAATTTTCCCCCGGTCAAAAAGAATGTCCGAAAAAAGATCGTCTTGTTTATCATGCGAAACACACTGAGGCGAAAAATAAAGCGTCTCTCGGTGACGGTTGTTTTCTCCTGCGCCTTTGCCTTGATTAGAATAACCGCCTTGCGCCTTCCATTGCTTGCACGTCCAGCCGTGGTTATCGACCAGCTCATGATATTCCTCATAACCGGCCAGCACGATACGATAGCCGTCACGCGCGCCGCGCTCTCGTACCCATTCCATAACGTCGCATGCGACTGTTACGCTGCCATGGTGGTATCCGCTGGCGTCGCGGTCGGTCACGCCATACGGAGGGTCAAAAAACATTCCGCAAACGCCCATTCCGTTCTGCCAGTTTCCTCCACAAACGCGCGACCAGTCGCCGCACACGACGCGGACGTTTCGTAAGCGCACAGATAATTCCTGCATCCATTCGTAAATTTTTCCGCGAGAATCAATTGAGTTCAATCCTTGCCCTGCCACGCTAACACGCGGAATCTGCCCGGCGTGAACGCCTTGGCATCTGTTGCTAACGTGCGGCATTGCGCCAGGCCTTGTCAACCCGCTACCTATCCAACAGCTTGCAGCCCAGACCCAGTAGCCAGCAAGTTTCGCGTCAAACCATTCCGGGTCGGCGCAAAGATTCTCCAACAGCCGCTCCTCGTTTTTTATCAGCGCCTTCCGCCGTGCGTTTAGGTCGGCATGGTTGACCGGCCAGTCGCACCACTTGGCAACTTCGTCCGGATCGAATTTAATTCCGCGCCAGACATTAGCGACAAAACCGTCTTTGTCGCAAACCGTCTCACACATGCCAGTGTTATAGTCTGGACGGTTAAGCAGTACCGCGCCGGAGCCGAAAAAGGCTCAATGTAGTGTTTCGGATTGCCAAGCGCAGCCCAAACATCTGCCGCTATTAGTGACTTACCGCCAAAATATGGGAACGGGGCTTTCATTTCCTCTCCAAATTATCAATTTCAACCGTTTGAATTTCGATTCTTTTACTCTTCCCGCTACCTAACCACCATTTTCCGAAAAGAATTGATCCTAGGTGCCTTTCTGTGCGATTTTCGCTAGCTCCCTGCGAAGTCGCGGTATCCCCACTCGCGGGCTAACAGCATATCGGCCAAGTTTTTGACGGTAAGGGTACGGATTTTTGCATTTTGCAATCTGGCGCAATTCCGAAAGCGGCAGGGTCAGCGCCGCCGCGCTGTCCAGCAGCGCCGCTAGGCGGGTGCGGTCGAGGCCGTCTGCGTCTGGGCCGGTCTCCAGGCTGTTGACTCCGCGCAGGCGCAGGTCTGCCTGTTCCTCCGCCTCCGCGTCGGCGCGGTCGCGCTCCAGCCGCTCCAGCGCGTCCGCCAGGTGCGAAAGGTTTTTCTGTCCGACGTATTTTTTATTTTCCGGCATGGCCAGATGTCCAGATCCTTCAACCATCAACTGCCAGTTGCGCTCCAGCCGCCGCCGGTAGTCGCGCAGGCGCTTTGATTCCGCGATGTTCATTTTGCATCCTCGTGGCGACGGTCGATCTGTTTTAGTTTGATGTCTTCCAGCGCCCCAACGCGGCTGGCGAAAGCGTCGTCCCATGCGTCCAGCTCCTGTAGGCTTTTTTGCGTAGTGACAACCAGCAGTTGCTTTTCGTCGTACACCTGCCAGAGAAGATTAACCAGGATCGACTTTTCCCAGTCGTGCGGACGTTCCTTTCCTAGGTCGTCCAGCACGATCAATTTTTTCCGCCGGAAATCGCGCAGGATGTCATATCCGCGTTCGCGGCTCTGCGCGTGGGTAGATGATTTAACTCGCTCGACAAACAGCCCCACGCGAACCCATGCCACGTCTTTCGGCCTAGCCGATTGATGCCGCTCGACCCAATCACGAACAAGCGCCGCAGCGACGGTGGATTTACCGCAGCCTGTTATTCCTCGCAGACAATATCCGCCGCGCTTCCAGTCAGGGTTTAGCGGCGCGCCTTCCAAGTCCGCCAGCCTCGCATGGCGATATCGTTCCGGGATTTCCGCCTCAAGCAAGATTTTTCCAGTAGCGCCTTCGCGGCTGTTGTCTGTCTCGATGTTGCGACTGCCGTCTGATGCGCGCCGCTTAGTGTCGGCGGCGATGTCTGCCAGTACGCGCTCTGCGATTTTCCGCACCGGTGACGATGACTCAGTCTCGACCTGCAAACTTCCCGCCTGCCGCCGCCGTTCCGCTTGCAGTCTCAGCAAGTCCCCGTCCGTGATTTTCGTCGGTTCGGTCATCGTACTTCCCCTCCAAAATCTTTACCCAGTTTTCCGAGCTGCAAAAAACGAAATCGAAATCAGCAGTCCAGCCACGGTCGTTTGCCCCGCGAAGGAACTTGCTTCCACGGATATGCGAAAATATCTCTTCGAGCTTTTCCAGCATGCCGTCTTTTTTTCTGGCAGTGATAGCTTTCCTGCGCTTCTCGGAAATCTGCTGGACGCAGCGCAAGCCAAGTTCCGTTGCCAGCGTATTCCATCGCATGACCAATTCAGAAGCCGCGACATGGCCGCCGCCGATGGGACACTCCGAAGGAGTATTGTTTGTTTCTTTCCCTTCTTTCCCTTCTTTCCCTTCTTCTGTTTGTTTCACGAGCGTTTCACGAGCGTTTCTTGAGCGTTTCACTTTTTCGTAATTAGGTGTTTCAGGTTTGCTATCGTCGCCCTGGTAAAGGTCATAATTGACAATGCTTAACAAGTTCAAACCCTGTTTCTCTATGCGTTTCACCATCGTTTCACTTTTTAGCAGTGCCAAAAAACGGCACACAGTTGATAAACTCCACTGCCAGCGCTTCGCAAGTGTTCGCTCGGAATGAGGCACTTCTCCACGCAAGATGGTGACTTTCTTTGTTTTGCAATACATGAAGTCATGATCTTCCCAAGCCGCCTCATAAAGCAAGTCAACCCATGCCTCAAATGGCGAAAATGTCCTTTTTGGACATATAACGGAATGATTTTGCAAGCTTCGATAAAGCTTAATATACCCGTTTGACATAGGGAAAATAATGCCTAAAAACCCCAGCCAACTCCGCCGAATCCTTGCAGGAGAGAGAGGCGGAGAGGCTGGAGGATGTTTTAATTTTATTGATGGAATCCTGCAAAGATTCTTTTAAGACACCATCATATCCGAACAAAGTTGTCAACATCAATTTTACATATTCTCACAACTTCCACTGGAGCGAGGTTTATTTTTTCAGCGCCCATTTTGACCAGCTCAACAAACAGGCACCGCTGGCAATACCCATGCGACAGCTTGCCGTCCATTTCGGGTATACATGGTTTGCGGCCTATCTCCGCGCCGCACACGCAACAGACTGAAATTAATTCATGCTGTTTCACTCTTATCAACCTCCCTGCCAGCGTTACTGAGCAACAATACTCCGCGATAATGCTGGCCAGCGAACACAAGATAATTCACATCTCGTTCCTTCGATACCAGCTTGATCTTTACATCTGGAACCGACTGGATTGCCGCATAATACTGGAGGCTAATATCAAAATCTCCGAACTTGATAATGCCGTTAACCGCATTATCGCAGGTATATCCTAAGTTTTTGCAAGACGCGCAGACAATAACTACACCTTCTATTTCTCCATGCCCTTTGCAATCCTTGCATTCAACCATGCTTCCACACTCAAGGCATTCTATTTCGCCTTCGCCATAGCATTCAGTGCATGTTTGTTTCCCGGTGTATTTTATTTCTCCATTGCACGTTTCGCACTTGCGAATGCATACGACAGGCAGAGGTTCGTCACATGAGGAAAAATCAAATAGTTCGAGCAAAGGTTTGATATTTATACGCATGGTTTCATACGGCGGATATTTTTTAGGCTCGCCTTCTGATATGTTTCTACAGCATAAAATATACGTATCAGTTGCGAACACAAGGCCGTCTTTTGAGCATACGCCTGCAAGTTCATGGTAAAACGATTTACCACTTTGATCCACAAAATTTTCGATGACATTGTCTTTGATCATCTCTCCCCTCCACCAAATCATAAAACTGATGTTTTTGACATTTTCTAATAGTTAGTCAAGCGCCTCAATTTCCGCCAGGATGTTTTCGGCACGTTCTTTTAATCCGCCAGCAACATACTTAGTCCGCGCCAGTTTCTCACGCAAGGCGCGCGCCGTGCGAAGTATCGCCGCAAGCTCCTTGTGTCGATCTGCGTTGACGGAATCCATCTCTGGCAGCGTTGTTTCTGCAATCGCCTCGCGGATTTTTTTGCGAAGTTCTGATTCGTCGATCTCGCCAGAAAACGCTGCTGCGTGAAACTCATTAACCTGATCCTCGCTGATAGTGTCGTTGTCCGAGACGCGCTTTAGCATCTCGACGGTTTTGTAATCAGGCACGGAAAAAGATAAGTTTCCACGATCAAGCAGTTCTATTTTCTCCGGTGTTTTTTGGCGCAAGTAATTGTAGCTGGACATGAGTTTCCGCACGTTTTCTTTTTTCAGACCAAGTTCGCGCGCGCAATAAACTTCGAAGTCATCGTGCCCCCATTCCTTGTAGTCGCCGCCGTACGCGATATCTGTCAGCAGCTTGCCCAGCTCCCACCAGTTCGCGCGGAAAGTCCGCATTGCAATAAGCGCACGCGCACGTATTCCCTCCGGATCAAGCGTTGGCAGCAACTCATCCATGCGTGCTAAGACACCTTGTTTTTCAGACATTTGTTTTCCTTTCTGTTTTCACTTCTCCACCTCCCCGCCAGCCAGCGCCTGCTTCGCAATAGATATCACCGTGTGCAGCGCGCCGACTGGATTAGGCGCGCCTGCGCACTTTAGTATCATCTCCAGCCCGTCGCGCTGCTTTTCATTTTCCTTTATCAGCGCTTCGATATCTTCTACCGCAAAAATGCCAGCTTGTTTGTTTTCGGTATGCAATCCTGTTCCAACTTCCCGTGCATTTGCACATTTATTTTTCATCTTCTCAATTAGTTTGGTTAGCATTGTTTGGCGTCCTGATACGATATTAGTTGGCTGTAGTGGCGGAAGGTTATGCAGCGCAAACCCTGTTTTTTTAGTCTCGCCGTGGCCAAATTGCCAAGGCTGTACATAATGGACGTTTGGCAGATACTTGAAAATTACACTGACAGGATTTTCCAGAGCAACTCTCACGCCGTGCGTGGTGGCAAGATTCCATAGTGACAATGTCCACTCAATAGCATATTGCCGCGTGCTATAGCATGGCATTCCTTTGCCATACCACCTATTTCCTGATACCGCCATAGCCGTACAATCAGGATGCAATATTATTAAATCCCATCTCCGCGATTGTACGACTCCCATGATATCGGCCTGTATATGCCGGTCCGTGTTTCCTCGTGTCGGAAGTAGATCACAACTCATTGCCTCGTATCCAGCTTTGCGAAACGCCGCTGTTATGGTTTGGCTTTCTTCGCATCCGACAAGTATCATTTCTTCATCCTCACGGCAACCGGCCACTCATTCTCCCCGTCAACGTCGCGCACCGGAGACAGCGATAAAGTCCCGTCGGCGTAGACGTATCGGTGGAAGTTATGCTCACTTATTGCTTCTACAGTAAGGTTTATGAGA
Organism: Candidatus Pacearchaeota archaeon; assembly: GCA_023228245.1. Next base: position 26,885 of record JALOBN010000028.1, on the reverse strand, counting down.
TCTCCATATACACGCCAGCCATTATGCTCACTAACCGCATGGTCGATATACTCCGGCTCCTCATACAGTTCCCAGCCGTCGTCATAGCAGATTTCAGAGTCGAACGGCGTGTCATCGCTTCTGTAATGTTTATTATTGGTAGTTGTATATCTCCAAATTACACCATCTTGCGCCATGTATATTACAGTTCTAAACCATTCCTTGCGCCGTATCTTCTTGCCGGAAATTAGCGCTTCCTGTGCCTCTTTACGATTCATTTACTCCTCCTGTTTTAACCATGTTCAGCCGCGCCACCTGCCGCGCGAGGCGGTCTCCGGGCGCGCCGTGATAGATTACGGCGTGGTCGATATTGAGCGGCAGCAGGCCGTCTTTAAAGCAGGTTTGCACCGCCTCGACCGCCTCCAGCGAGTCGCCGAAAATCTCCGCGTCAGCGACATAAACCGACATGCCGCAGTCAAATGACAAATAGTGGTATCGGTAGTCTTTGTAGATTCTCGCGAAATACATGGTTAACTCCTAAAAAAATCCCTTGTCTTGTCTTGCCCAGCCACGCCTTGCCCAGCCGTGCCCCGCCCTGCCAAGCCGTGCCCTGCCGCGCTGAATTTATTTCCCCTTCGCCCTGTCATGAGTCCTGCGGAACTCAGTCAGTATCAGCCCGCACTGGATTGCGTCGGTGTGATCGATGTCGCCGAATGTTTTAACGCGCCCGCACTCGCCATGTTTCTCGCGCGCCGATTCAATCGCCTTGTCCAAAAATCGCGGCATCCGATTTCTCGCGGCAAGCAGGTCGACGTAATCCTTGCAGGCGTCGACCGGGCAAGTATTTTCTTCCTCGACCATTTCCCCGGCGTCGGGAGAATGGTCTTCCTGCGGCGGCTCCTGATCCGGAGACGGTTCCGGCGGCAGGTGCGCACCGCTCACGTCGGCCACGTATTCCGGTTGCGTTACCGGCTCTGGCTGCCTCTTCGACCGTTTGGTTTCGTGACGGCCTGGGGCGAGTGGATCGTCAGCTACTGTTGCGTCAACCTCTTTCATTTCGGTTTCCTGGCGGGTCTCAAAATCAAGCGCAGCCGAAAGCTCAACAGACTTCGGAAGGTATTTACACAGGCGACGGATTGCTGTTTTCTTCCACATCTCAGTCGCAAAATTGCCGTTCCATGGGCTGTCTGATTTTCTCGCTCCCGGCGATGAATTTTTGACTGTTTCAACTTCTTCGGCATTGAGCACAACATATACCGGGCGCGAACTGCCCTTGATGTTTGCAATGGCGTAGACAGCATACGGCTTTCCGCGAGTGCCGCGCAATTCTGGTTTGTGGCGTAGCTTCTGCTCAAGACCCTGCTCGTACTCGAATACGTCGTTTTCGCAAACGACATCGGCGCACACGCTTTCGACGCGGTCTGAGCGATAGCAAAGATCGATCAAGCCTTGATAGCCGATTACGGAGACGGCTTCCTTTGTTCCTCGTTTGTTGTTGAACGGTATCAACCAGCCAGCGCCGTTTACGCCTAACATCAAACCAAGTTGCGCAAACATCAACACGCCAGAGCCGACGCTTTCGCGGGTGCAGTCCATCAATGCCGGGGTGCGACGGAACTCAGTCAACAGCGCCCGCGAAAAATGCTCCATTGTCACATGCGACGGCAGCGCAGATTTGTAGGATACTTCCAAAGCTTTGACCATTGATAACGCATGGTCGTTTCTTTTTTCAGCCACTTCGTTTTTCCGTTCCGATGATGCTGTCATAATTTTTCTCTCCCTAAACTTTCCGATATTCGATGGACTTCACAAGTTTTTCTTCAACCGATCCGGCATCTTTCAATGCTTGGATGCAAAGTTCCTTCGCCTTTCCCTTCTGCCGTATCGGAGCGCCGTCTGACACTGCCTGCTCAAGTTCTTTTCTGCTGATCGTTGGCCGTAACCCTGCAACCTGATCAGCGGAGAGGAAGTTTCGTAACACTTCCGGATTCCACAAAATAGTCTTACGAGGGCTTTCGTTCAGTACGATTTCGCCGCCGTCGAATGCAATTTTCCCGCCAGCCTGTTCTACCGCCGCCCGCAAAATTGATTCGTAATTTTCGAGAGCCTTTTTCAGCACGCGGCTTTGCGGATACAGCGCCGCTAGTTTTGCGGTTGTGATTTCCTTGCCTACGCCGTCGCCTGTCATGGCAAGGATGTCTCGCCCGGAACTATACATGAGCATTAGGCGGGCAGGACATTCAAGCGCGCGCGGGCAATACATGCAATTTGCGCCGTCTGGATTGTATTTTCTGTCTGGTTCCGGAGTGGCGATGATTTCCTTGATTTCGTCAAGCATGTCCTGAATATCTTCCCAGCAGTGATCGTATACTTCATACGTGCCAAGCCGAGCGAAAATGGCTACGCTCTTGTATGCTATCAGGTCAAGCATATGCAGCCTGTTGTTCCTGACTGAGTCTTGCAGTACGTGATATCCCATCGTCTGCATGGCCGGGCTATACTCTCTGTAGCCTGTTTTCCAATCGACGATGACATTGATTCCGCCGATTGATCCGGCGATATCACACGTGCCGGACAAAAGAAAAACATCGTCGATATTTGTGATGATATGCATTTCCGTGCCGGTGATGCTGATTACGTCGGCGAAATGTTCTCGCCAGATTTTGCGCCCGGAGAATACCAGCATCGCGAGTTCGTCGGCGTCAACGTTTTCCGTAAAAGCCAGATGATTGATGCGTTCTCGCAATTCGTCGTTTTCGAGGTTTCGCAATTCAAGCATCTTGTGCGCCGCCGTGCCGATACGCGCCATATATGATTCCTGGTCAATCCGTAGCGTAGGCGCTTTGATGCTGGCGTTGCAGGATAAAATCCGTGGCAGCGCGCTGCATCTGATAACAGGTAATGTCATTGGTTGCTCCTAAAAAATCCCTTGTCTTGTCTCGCCGGGACTGGCCTTGCCAAGCCGCGCCGCGCCTCGCCATGCTAATTTCTTTCTACTTGCAAAGCCAACGCTTCAAGCTCCTGATATTCTTCTTCGGTCAAGTCGATCTGATTTTTTGTTGCCGCGATGTAAACGCTTTCGATCGTCACGTGTTCGCATTCAGTCGGTTCTCCGCCGTACCAATCCCACCGCGCGGCCTGTGCTGGGTGATACTCGTACTCGACAAAGACTGGAATTTCTGTTTCGCGGTGGAGAGTTGCTGTTAGCGTTTTCATTTTCCTGCTGGCTTGACGTATCCGCGCGGTTTGCGCGGTGGCTTGGCGTCGATCATAGCATCGGTTATAACTATAGAGCCTAGCTCATTCAGCGCCGCTTTCAGTTTCGCGATTTCCGTTACGTGGCTTTTGATTTCTCCCTCGATCAGCGCCGCGATCTGTTTACGTGTAGCACTCATTTTTTCTCCTCCAAATTTTGCAAAATTTTCTCCCGCTCCGCTTCCAGCGCCAGCGCCATGCCGTAAGCGAACTCTGCGCGATCTTCCAGACTGGCAATTTTAGCGTGGGCCATGTCGGCCTCTCCGGTCAGCGCCAGCGCAGCGATTGCGAACCGGTCGAGGCGTTCGCGTTTCTCGCGCCGCCTTTTTGACTCTGCTGCTTTTTCGATATATTCCAAGTCGCGTTTCATGTCTGGCATGTAAGCCATGTTTTCTCCGATCAAAAAACGCGCGGCTGGAAGGATTCGAACCTTCTTTCCGGATGCCTCCGTGCGTGTCACCGTCCACGCCGCAGCCGCGCGAAACTCACCGCAACGCTATTTCCCAATATATCCCAAACAGCACCGCCGCCCCCCCGAGCAGCAGCGCCAGCAACAACCCGGCCACGAGCGACGCCGCCAATTTTTCCATCCGCCGGTCGCGCTCGTAATCCGCAATCGTGTTTTTCCGTTCCATACTTCCCCCGTCATTCCTGCGCAGGCAGGAATCCAGATCATTTCAACCCGCAGCCGTACCGTTTTGCCGCCGCCGATTTTCCCCCGCGCGACTTTTTTGGTTTCCGTTTTTTGCTCGCGCGCAAAGCTTCCTCGCGTTTCCTGAGCCGCTCGAATTGGTCAATCAGCGAATCGGTGTAGCCATCACTGCGGCACGTACATGACTAAACAAGAAGCGTTTACTCTAGTACTCCCGCATGGAGATATATAGAAACCATCCTGGATGCTGGATTTAGTGATCAAACCATCGCGTTCTAGTGATTGACAGAACGCCGCTTCTTGCTTTCCGTACGGGACGACATACCCACGCCGAAGAAGCCCGATGAATACATTTTTGGCGTATCTTGTCATTGCCATTTCACTAACCTTTCAAAAACTGGAGACTGGAGACTGTAAACTGGAGACTTACCCCGCGACCGCCTGCGCCGCAGAAACCTTTTCCAGCAACTGCCGGTGCCTGGCCCGGTGCCGCGCCTGCTGCCGGTCGCGGTCTGCCTGCATCTCCGCAATCGCCCGGCTGAGGCGTTCCTGTTTGATCGTCATTTCGCACAGTCGACACTTCCGCGCAAACCCGCCGTGATGGATTGAGCGCGCGTCGTGCCGGAATGAATTTGCAGGCAGGATCAATCCGCAGCGCTCGCACACACGGTCAGCCATTTGCCGCCTCCAGCTCCAGCGACGAAAACGCTAACTCCAGCGTCTTCTCATGGCCAATCTTTTTCTCTCCGCGCTCCCACCGCGCAACGGTGTTTGCCGTAACGCCGAGAGCGTCTGCCAGTTTTTTTTGCGTCAACCGCAGGCGTACCCTGCGGCGGCGCAGCTCAATTCCTGTCATGTTGTTTTCCTATATATGTTTTTTAAAATCTCCAGCCTGGCAAGCGCCTGGCGTTGGTTGCGGCTTTCCGGTCTGCCTCGTCAGTGCCGGGGATACCGTCCACCGGCAGACGCCCCGAGGGGCGTTTCGGCTACACATAGCTTTCAATCGCAGCCTCCAGGTCGGCTACCCTCCGGCCGTCCGCGCGACGGTACAGCGGAGCACCCGCCGCCGACCATCCGCAGATTCCACCGGCGTTTATCCAATCTCGCACAGCCTGATCACTGTTTGTTTTCGCCCCGCGCGCGTGCTCCATGGCGACTATATATGCGAGTGCAAAAAGCGTTTCGTGCGTTTTCATTTCGTGCGTTTTCATTTTTTTTCCTTTTTTTTTTGCCGGGTGCATCCGGCGGGTTTTTTTATCAGCCCCTTGCTGATATATATACTATACCGCATGTATAGTTGCTTGTCAAGGGTTTTGCCGATAAAAAAATAAAAAAAATTAAAGTTTTTTTGAGGTACTATTGGTTGTGGTGTGATTCGTGATCCGCACTATATATAGTAGTTTAGCTTTCGCGTGCGAACTGGCGCTCGGGCGATAACAGCGCCGCGTCCAGCGCCGGGAGCAATATTTCTGCGGCCTGGCTGTAATAGGTGCCGTCGGTCGATCTGATAGATGCGTATTCCGCGCCGGTCTGCTCCCGCCAAAACGCCCGCGTCCCGATAGGATTGAGGCCGGAGAGCGTGATCGTGTCAGCCGCCGCGCCGACAGTGCTGACAGGCGAGGCCGCGCCATACCAGACGCGGAAACTCGTGATGTTTTCGACGCCAAGCGCCGCCGGGCAACGGAATGATATTTTGGTCGATCCGTCACTCTCATATGACAGCGCCAGGTCAACCACGGCTGGCAATATAGATGTGACCGCCCCGCCAGCGGAAACAGTGACGGTGAGTTTTTGCGCCATGCGGCAACCCCAAAACCAGCGGCGCGGCCTGATCTCTATATCGTGCGTCCCGGCGGCAAGCGCAACGTCCAGATATCCAGCCTCGTCGATCTTTCCGAGCAGTGTGCCGTCCTCGTATATGTCCCATCCGTCCAGCAGCATGATGTGAGCCCGGTCTGCCTGTCGTGACTGGATATAGGCAAAAATGTTCGCTCTGTCTGATTGCCGGGAATTGATATAGGCGAAGATGTCGGCACGGTCGGCCTGCTGGCTGGTGATGCCTCCACGGATGTCAGCACGGTCGGCCTGCTGTGACGCCACAAGCGCCCGCACGTCGATCCTGTCGGCCTGCTGGCTGGTAATGGTATCGCGCAGGATTACGGCGCGGTCTGCCTGCTGCGATGCAACAGCGGCGCGGACGTTGGCGCGGTCGGATTGGCGAGAAAAAATGTATGGGGAATATGGCCCGTCGGGCGGCGTAAATCCGTCCGCCGGATCGCCGCTGGAAATATATAGTGAGTCGCCTAACTGGTCAATCCTGCCAGTGCCTTTTGACACTCTGATCTCGGCGAGTTGCATTTGTCCATAATAAGCCGCGTTGTTGTAATAAAATCTACCAATGCAAAAACTTCCGCCGGTGTGTCCGTTGATCGTACCGGCCACGGCTGTATCCACCAACACCCCGCCCTGGAATAGATAGAGATTTGCGCCAAGCCTCGCCACTGCCACATGCGTCCAGGTGTTATCCGTGTAATCGGTGTCGCTGGTAAGTATTTCGGCATTGGCAGACCACATCATTAGCTTTCGGGTGGATGCCTTGACAGCTATTTCCCAGCCGAGATTTCCTGGAGTATAGAGACACCCGATTAACCCGTCGATTCCGCTCGCCGCCCCGTTTTTCCGAAACTGGAAATCTACGCAAAAATCGCCAGTGCCAAAATCGCAGTAGTCAGGATTGTTTGCCGCCAGCGCATAATCGCCGTCCGCTGTCGCTTGCATCACGCCAGCGTTGCCTCCCCACGGGTCGGCCACGCCAGTATCGACCTGCATCGCGCCGTACGCCGTCACGGTGCGATTGTTACCGCTACTGTCAGGAAACGAGGTCGATTGATCGGCGCCGGTGCAGTGCAGCAAAAGTTTCGTGTATTCGTCAATCCCGGCCACAATCAACTCCAACGATAATAGGTGTCCATATCGACATCGGCGCGGATCCGCATCCCGTCGAGGATCGTCAACCGTTTCCAAACCCCATAGTAAGCGGCTGCGGCCATGTCTCCGATTGCAAGCCCGGCGGCGAAGGTCGGATAATCGCCGAATGTCACGCCAGACGGCGCTACGTTGGTTGCAGGATTTTCGTAGGCATCGGTACTCGGCGCGTCCAGCCCCAGGTCAACGTCTGCCATAGGCTCAATATCGTCGGCGGCTTCCCACGCGACGGCGGTATATCCCCGATGCCCAAGCGCGCTTGCGCCGTCCGCCACGGCCATGACGGTTGACGATACCTCGATGTTTTCGTCATTGTCAAACGCGGTGCCGTTCCAGCCCCGAAAAATAATCGTGCCTGCCGCATCGTCACTGACCCAAGAACCGCTGCTGACAACGATCTGATCGACGTAAGCCTCCGCCCCGGAAGTAGCGCCGACGATCAAATCGCCGACTGCAATCTCTTCCGCCCCGGCATCGAAAGCCAGCGTACCCCACAACACGGCGGCGCAGTAGAGTTTATTCCCGTCTCGGCGGGTGACATAACGGCAATCATCCTTGGTTGTATTTTTGACCCAGAATCCCCCGGCAATCCAGTCAGCCAGGCTGGTCGCGGTAAACGATCCGGCGGCGGTGGTAAGAGACTCACCGGCGGCGATTGTGGTTGCAGTGCCTGCCGGGACGCCGCTGATAACTGTCAGGTCAATCATACTGTCAGCGCCGTCGTTGTTTTTGGCAATCTCCAACACGTAGCGGCTTGAGCCGCCGGTCGCGTCGGCGGTTTCGTATCCCTCGGCGTCCGGCGTGAGAAATCCAGTCGGCGCGGAAGTGGTAAACGTGTCGGTCTTGTCACTGCCGGGCAGGCTGCCGTTGGTTACGTCCACAATCGCGAAGGCGTTGCCGTCTGCCGTGTAAAGCACGCCGTCAGTAACGTCGCCAGATACGTCCAGGCCGTTGCCGTAATCAGATCCGCCGACTTCTTTTATGTGCAGAGTTTCTTCCGACTGGTCGAAAAAGATTGAAAGCGTTCCCTCGCCCAAACCGGCATTGAGATATTTTAGCGTCATGCCGGTGATATTGGTGCCTGTGACGGCCTGGATTTCCGGGTGCGCCCCGTCCGCCTGCAAACCAAACAGGCGCGTTCCTGATCGTTTGTAGCCGCCCAAAACAAGGCGGTACGTGTCCCCGGCTACCGGCGCGGCAGGAAGGCTTTTGGATAACGTGAGGGTGTCGGTGTCGGCGTCGAAATCGCGGACATGAAACGGCTGGTTGCGCAACGCGGCGGTTGTCGTGTCGCCCTCAAACCAGCCCGTTGCCCCGTTCCAGTAATCCGCTGCTTGCGTCAATGCCGCGTCAACAATCGTCTTGACGGTGCCGCCAGCGTCGGCTGTCTGTTCGGTTATCGCGTCTCCAGCCGAAGACAAATATTTGCTGGCGAAATACACAATCAATTCATCTGCCGTGGGGGTGGTCATATCTATCTCCTATGCAATTGCAATCCTAAAAACTCCGCCGCCTTGCGCCGTGACAGTAACTGTTTCCGGCGACTCCGGCGGCTGGAAAACCCTAAAAACCCAACTGGCGCGGGTTGACTCCCTGCCGTATTTATCGACCGACTCCACCCGGAGAAAATGCCAGCCGTCAACAAACTCTTTCGACAACTGGATTTCGTAGGCTGTCGTTAGCGTCGATGCGATAGTGTTTATTTTCGCCTCAGACTCTCCCGGCGCCGTGTGATAGATACGATAGGCTATCGCGCCTTCCACCGCCTGCCAACGCAACAGCGGCTTGCCCCAGCGCGAGCGCGACGGCAAAACAGGCGAAGGCATTTCTTCGGCCTCGTGCAAAATGATTGCCATAGGCCGCGAGGCGTCAACCACGGTATAAAATAGTACCTGCTCTTCGCCGGTCGCCGTCACGGTTGCGGGAATGATCACACCGTCAACCTCAAACCAGATAGGCACGTCCTCTGTCCCTGTAACGGTTACCATTACACGGTCTGGCGAGATATAGGATATTTCAAAATCGTCAATCATGATGGTGTCCAGTTCGGAGATGCTGGTTGCGTATCAATGCCATAAACAGACCTGGTTGCGGTAGCTTCGCCTTCCGTCGCCCAGTCCGTAGACTCACTCCCGCGCGTGACAGACGTCAAAGCCAGCACCCAACTGCTTCCGGAATAAGTCGCCGTCCAGTTAAACAACACTCCAACGTTTATCCATTTTGGATTAAGGCCGAGATGCCAGTCAGGTTTCGCGTCAATATCCTCCGTCAGAATATATAAAGCATGCCCCATTCTTATTTCACTCGGGTAATCATCGGCAACCATCTGCTTAATATTCAGCGGAGTGTTTTTCGGAATCCGCTTGGCATATCTTCTGTTTTCATCAAGTAGATTAACAAAAATTTCCGAGCCAAAACTGTACTCGCTTAAAATGCAAACATCATCAACCCAAACGGCCCATACATCGTCCGCTCCCGAATAAAAATCCATAACGAGTACAATATCTTTTGCAAAAGTTACCTCCAACTCGCTCGAAACTTGCCGTACAAGCGGAAAATATCCGTAATTGGAATTCGTCAACTGGTAACTATTGCCGATATTAATATAGTTTGCCAGGTTTATGTTAATCCCCTGTATCGTCGCCGGGATGGGTGCATCGGTCTTACATGCAATACGACCTCTGTCGCCAAGATATATATCAACCGGGAAGTTATCAGTCAGCGCGGCATAACTCAAAAATTCCTTCGCGTACCAATACGACGGCGCTTCCGGATCGAATTCATCCTCGTATTCCTCCCATCTGATATTTGTTGGGCGCGCGCCAGACTCCAAACCAAGACCACCTTGCCCGAAGAAATACAGAGGAGCGGGCAAACCGCAGGGAGACTCCAGCGCGGTTTTCACCGCGACCGGCCTGCCCTTCGCCCCCATAATCAGGAAACCATAATCCCTATTTTCAAGCGGCGCCGTGAGAGACGCAACCGGGCGACCGCAAGCAGCAGGATACGCAAGCCCTAACTCTCCATTTGCCAGCGCAACCTCTTTATGCGCGACCGGATTTCCGTCCGCGCCTGGAATGAGAAACCCATATTCGCTGTTTGCCAGATTCCCCATTTAATCCTCGCCGTTGTAAACGTCAAACGCACCGTCGATCAGGTTGCCTTCAGCGTCAGCAAGCTGCACGCTAACCATGCCGTCGGCCGGTTCGGCAACAGCCTTCACCCGCACTGGGAAAAATCCATCTCCGATTTGCACAATGCAGATTGCCAACTCAGGGCTTGTACTGGCAGTCCACAATATTTTCACGCGCCCGAAACTAGCCGAAACAAGAGTTGTCGAATCGTCTTCGATATTTGCAAACTTGTGATCTACATCGGAAATATTTACCAGCGCAAAACACACGCCAAAATACATCGCTTTGCCGATTGCGCCTTTCACGATTTTCTCACCGGCAACTGCAAAACTTGCCCAGTGTTTTCCGGCGTCGATAGTTTCCGCCTTGATTATCCGCTGGGTTGCATTGTCAGTTATTAGTTGCGACCCCAAGCCGACAACAGCGCCATAGGCGATATCTACGTCAAGGCCGTTTGAGATTTGTACCGACAGGCCATTATCAGCGGCGAACGATCCTGTATTTCTCCGGAGGTCGGAAATAGAAACAGCATTGCGCCGTATCTGTTCTGATATGGCGTTAAGTTTTCCGGCTGTTATGCCGTCTCCACGTTTCCAGTTTTCGATTAGCATTTTATTCTTCTTCCGCGGCAGCCGCAGCAGCAGCAGCCGCAGCAGCAGCAGCCGCCGCCTTTGCTGCCGCTTCCTGTGCGCTCCTCTCTTCGGCTGTAAATAATTCTCCAGACAGGCCAAGCAGATCAAAAATAGATGTTTCATAAAACCTTGCGATATACATTCCCTCAGTTACCATCTTTTTTGTTTTTTCCGTGTCGATAGCCTCAATTTCTTTTACCCAAAGATATTCCCACCCTAATACATCTAGTTTACCAATGCGTTCCGGCGTAAACGTTACACCGTCAAGCCCGGTATGTTTTGGTACATACGCAAACATTTCATTTTTACGTATTGTAAAATCAAACTGCAATACCCATAGGTCTTCCATTTTCGACGGTATAGACATTCCGTCAAATCTAACCTCGCCAGCCTCGAAACCGTAGTATGTATTTGAGTTGACTTTGCCGATTTCGCCAAGGCAATCTACGATATACTTTTGAGTGCATTTTGTTTTACTGCGATAAAGAGTAATCGACAAAGTAATATCAGGCACTCCCCACGGCGCGCCCTCAATAGTTCCATCATCTTTGACGCCTACGTAAAGACCTACCTCCGGACTGGCAACAAGATCGGTTCCTTTTTTGCCAGAAATTTTGTCTTGTTGCCGCGCCGTCTTGACGATCTCCTGATTCATCTGCGCGTTGATCGTCCATACCTCAGTACCGTCGATAGGTTCCGGTTCGCCCAGGTCATACTGTACCGTGACCGTCCAGACGTAATACCCGCCGGAAGCGATTTCTTGCAACTCTGCGCTAACGCGGGTTACTCGCATTTTGGTAAGTTCTTTAATGCTTCCAACGACAGGAACGTCCGGAGCCTCGCACGCATGTTTCGCAGTTTTCAGTCGGTCGGAAATAACCTGGTAAACGTCAATTGCCGTCTCTGTCAGATCGACGTTTTTGCTGCCTGTCATGGATCGAAGTTTTGTAACTGTTGTTGTCATGTATTTACCCCGCTATGGCCATGCCGCCGGATTCGAGTGCGTACCTCATATTTTTCAATTCGTTCAACATTGACTTTTGGGTGTTTAGCTGGTCGCGGTCAATTTTGCTTTCGCCGCCGCCAACAACAGACGCCGCGCGAAAACTTCCGCGCACGTTGCTTTCCATGGCCTTCGCGACTCCAGTCTCTTCGTCGATGCCAACGCCGACAGGTTTTATCCTGTTGTTTATTTTATCCCGCGCAGCAGCCGCGCCCTTCTCGACGTTGTCGAAAAACGCTTTTACGTTTCTTCCGCTCCATGCTGTTTCCAAAAGATCTGCCTGCATATCGGCTTGCTCGTCAAGCGTTTTTCTCCATGATGGGATAATGTCAGCTCCGGAATATTTCGCAATCTGGATAAATCCGAGAGCCAGGAAATGGACTCCAGCGCGAATCTTTTCTACGACCAGCAAAACCTTCTCGAACGCGCCAACGATTTTAGCCCCGGCATTCTCCCCAAAGAAACCAGCATCCGCAAATTGATTTGCAAGCGTCTCGATGTATGGCGAAATGGCGATAGCAATGGAATTTCCAAGCCCTACAAAAACGCTGTGCATCCTGGTTAACGCATCGTTTGCGCGCTCCACCTGTGCGGCGTCAACCCGGTTAAACGCCAGACCAAGTTTTTCCGCGTCTTTTTGCATCGCTGCTAATTCTGTGCTTCCTTGCGCAAGCGTATTAATTAACGCCTGCCCGCCGCGCCCGAAAATAGCAGTTGCCGCGTAAGCCTTTTCCTCTGCCGTAGCAAGCATATTTATTTTATCGGCAATCATGGAAAATTGAACGTCTGGCGATTTCCCCATAATCGAATCAATGGAAATGCCCAAAGCCTCAAACCCGCGCTTGCCAAGCCCTAAGTTTTTAGACGCCTCGCCGATTGTCTTTTGCATTTTCGCAAGGCCGTTTTCCAGCGCAGCGCTACCGGCGCCAGTCAATTCAGCCGCATGTCTAAGCCCCTGCAATTTTTCGGTTGCAATGCCCAAGCGGTCGGAAAGTTTCGCCGTGGCGTCAATCTGGGTCATGCTATTTTTCGTAAGCATAACCAGCCCGGCCGCGCCAGCAATCCCGGTCAGCGCGGCAGACATCGCGCCAAGCTTTCCGACGATAGCACCAGCCGCACCGCCAAATGACGAAACAACACCGCGAGCTTTTTTCATTCCGCGCTCGAAGTTCTTCGTAGATGCCGTCAAGCTGACTGCAATATTTCCGATCACTGACATGGTTTATTTTTCCTGCTTTTCTGGCACATGACAGATTCTAAAACTGCCAGCATTTCCTCGGGCGTCTGCTGTCGTTTCTGTTGCGGTTCATTGCCGGAGAAATTAAGCAATCGGTCATCAATCGAAACCCTTTTCCCGCCGAATGCACCGGCAATTGAATTGTGTATCTCTGCTGCTATTGCCGCCGCCTGATAGTCTCCGCGTTTGTCGCCTATCGGCTCGATGTTGCTGTATGCTATCCACTCCGCAAACTCGATTGAGGACATTTTTTCTTGCAACTCTCTGACAGGCGTCCCGAACGCCAGCGCCAAACGAAACCAGTACATCCGTTCAGGACGCGCCCTCAGTTTTTTTCCAACTCCGCGACATCTGAGGCGGTGAATCCATTCAGTTCTAGGCCGATTGTCAAAATCCTATCAAGCGCCGGAGCACACTTTTTCCCAAGCGCTTCCGCGTCTGCATCGGAAAATATCCTGTTGCCATTTTCATCGGACAAGACTTTGACTGCAAAACGCGCGCGAAAATTTACCAGGTTTTTGCGGTCGCCTATCTGCTGCGCTTCAAGTTCGTCGCGCTCGTAACCAGACATCACGCGCAGAAAAGCCTTGCCTTTCCACTCCGGAAAATCTACTGGAATTACCATTGCATCGTCTGCGCCGAGAATGTCTTCACGAGTCAAAAACATCGGAGGGTTTTCGTACTCCTCCTTTTCGATTTCGATAGCTTTCGGTTTTTCAGCAATCGTTCCGCCACCCATTTTCAAAGCTCCTTTTTAAGATGTAGCCTGGGTCATTTCTCCCGTAAACTGCACGGTCAAAGCCGCCGTGACCTTCTGCCCTGTTTCGATTGTGTTGACTTCGTAGCCAACGATAAATCCGCTCGACGCCTTTGTCAGTCCAAGACCTGACACGTCAAACGAAATAGTTTCGACCACACCGGGAACGACAACATCCTGCTCCTGGTTGTGATCGACAGTCAAAACACACTGGCCGGAGTCAGGCAAATCAGCGGGCATGTAAGTTTTGCCGCCGGTTGTGCTCAAATGCGTGGTCTCAATCACGTCAACGCTGCGCCCGATTTTGTCAATCGAGATCACGTTAAACTCGTAATTGCTTGTACCAAAAGTAACGGTTGTTAAATGGCCTTCTGTCGGTTCGTAACTCATTTTGTTCTCCCTTCGTTTCTATTCGGTGATTACCGTCTCATTGTAAACAATCTGGTATTGATGGATCACTCTGTAAGTTCCTTTTTCCGCCCCCTGTGGAGGGTTTTCGAATCCGTCCATATCGGACGTTAAAACGCATGACTTGACAGACACTGATTTATCTCCTACCGCAATCGTACCGCTGTATCCATGCAATCTAACGCGCGCGGCCTCTGCGATATCTTTCACATCCGAGTATGTCGATGCATAATAATCAAGCTGCAAATTGATCGACACAAACCCGGATGCGTTGCGCAGATGAATATCATGGTCGCTTGATATCCGATTGAAGACGGCAAACGGGGCAGCCGCTTTTTGCGGCGCAAGCTGCGGATATATTTTCGACGCAACCAAACCGGCAAACGTAGTGTCAGCAATCAGGCGCGCGCGTATCGCCGCCTCAATCGACAGCGGAGTCGCGCCTGTAGGCATGGCCCTAACAACAAGCCAGTCGCTTGTCAGATTTCCAGCTTTCGCGTAGACTGCAAAGTCATAAACCTGCGCGTTGGCCAATCCAGTTATTACGATATCATCTGATCCGGTACTTTTAAAAGTTTCGCTTTCGTCGCTCCAGTCTCCGGTCGGGGTTTTGTGGCGCGCGTAGACCGTGTCGGTCTCGCTCGCGGCGGTGACTGTCAGCGTCACCTGTTCGTCTCCGGCTGTCGCCGTTAGCGCTGTAGGCGATGCTGGCGCTTCGTCGCCCTCGGCATCAAGGATGCTGACATCGTCGCTGCACGTGTAATTGTTCGCGACGTCCCACGCGCAAAGACGTAGTTTTGTAATGTTTGCGGACAGGCTTGGATGACCGGCGACGATGTGAGTTTCTTCCTCGTCGTCCTGGTGCATATATAGGTCGGTCGCAACCTCGCTTCCTGTCTCTGCCTGCCATTGACCGTTGGCCAGCCGCACGTACCAAAGTTCCGTCGCGCTGTTGTAAATTTTATAAGACGTACGCGAGTACACACCGCCGCCCTGCTCAACGCCGGTCGTGAGAGGTATCGCAAGGTCGATCAAGCTTTCGCCAAACGCGGATTTGAAAGCCTTAACATCGGTCGGCGCAGTTGGGCCTAACAAATCAACAGCTACCACGTCAATCGAAAACGAGTCGTAGGAGTCGCTGACTGCCGTTGGGGTAATCCCGCCTTTGAGGTATCGGAATCGTTTGCCGCTGTTGACCAAAGCTTTTAGTTGCGTCAACGTATATGGCCCAGCCCACGTTGCCCCCGCCTCTACCTGCGCCGGAGTTGTCCAGGATTGTTCGGTGACGCAATCCTCGTGCCAATACTGGATTGTCGGCGAGCCGGTCAGGGTGTGCGCAGCAGTGTAGTTATCACAAGTGTTTCCCGCGCCGGTGTCAATCGGCATTTTGCCAGCGGTGCGGATCAGGAAATAGCCAGCCTGGTATTGCAACCATTCCATTTCGGCCACTGCCGCGTAACCGCTTGCCGTAAACCTGACACGATAATATTGATAGCTGCCGGGACTGTCGATATTGTATTCGCGTCTCTCCCCAATGCTAAAAGCGGATTCGCCGGTAACGGTATCCAGAGTCACGGCACTGGAAAAATTAGCTGCATTAGAGCCTTCAATAACCCATGCAGACGGCATAACACCGCTAGTTGCATCGCGCGTGCGTATCGCATAACGGTTGATATTTTTTCCACTGCCGAAATTATACCCCAGCCAATGTCCCACGGTTGCGTTTGGAGTACTCCAATGTGTCGAGACGTTGGCGTCATAGGCGTTTGTGTTAGGATAGCCTTCAAAATCACCGGATGACATAGCAGTGCCACCCAACACGCGGAGCATGGCTGTCGCTGTCACGCTGCCAGAGGCAATCGTGCAGTTGGTAATTTCCGCAAAATCTGCGTCGTTGGTAAAGTCAGCCATTACTTGCGCCTCTCGTACAACCCGGGATTGCCGGGTTTGTCCAGTCTCAAATCGCGCAGGCAGTCATCGCAAAGCGACACGCGAGAATCCGGCCATTTCGTCCAGTCGCCTTTTAGCTTCGACGTGTCAATTGATTTCGTCTTTCGTGGCCTGTCGCAGTAATCGCAATTTCCGTTATTTGACATGCCGCAACCCCCACCAGACGAAAGCAAAAAACGTGACGCCGACAAAGACCCGCGCAATAACATCGCAAACCGGCGCACTCAAGGCTTGCCCTGCATTAATGCGTACGCGACCGCAGCCGTCGCAACGGAAACGATAACAGTCACGACAATCCGAGATATCCCGCTCCACAACGCTCCGCGTCTGGCGTGTTCGTTTGCGTCGTGTTCAGCTATGCAAATATTCTGCCGCGTCTCAACAATCGTCAACCGCGTTGCAAGCCCGGCCAGCGCGCTTGTAAATCCGTCAAGCTTTCCGCAAATTTTATTGTCCAGAGCGTCAATCCGCGTGTGTAGTTTGCCGGTTTCTGTTTCTGACATTGGTTTCTCCTATGATGTTTTCACGGATGCAATTTTATCCGCGTTCTCTGTTTTGATTTCGGACACGGTTGTTTTCATAGCCAGCGTGTCCAGCCCCAGGCTTGCCGCAGCCTTTGCCACAAGAGGTTTGATTTTCACCTGCACCTCATAACTCGCCGCCTCAATGGCAACAGCGATTGCAGATAAATACCCGGACAACTCATCGGCGTTATTCTGCGCCGTGGTCTGGCCATAATGTTTCCAGGCCGCGTAACCAAGCCCGCCAAATGCGGCAAGCCCGAGTATCAAAAACGTCCAGGTATAAAATTCGATCAGAACGAAAACTGTCACAAAAGCGATTCCTGAGATTGATCCTATAATTGCAATCATCGGAGATTTTAGAAACCACGCCGCGCCCAAGCTTGCCGCAAACAGCAACGCGCCGAATCCATAAATCCACCAAGGCGTAGAATAAAACTTGTCAGCAACGGAACTTGTACTGGTGTTTTCTTTCGTGGTTTTTTTCTCGCCGACCGTAATAGTGGCATTAGTTCCAGCAGGTATTTCTGCACGCATCTTCGCGCCGTTAACTTCAACCGTTGCTGGAGCGCTGTCCAGTTTTTCAGATTCTGCGTTTTTCGGTTTATCGTTCTGCGGCCGGTAGATTTCGGCGGAGACGGAATTTTCAAGCTTCTCGTTTATTGTCCGAGTTTCTGTTTCGGTTCGTTTGCCGGAAGACCCGCCCGAACAACCGGCCAGCACAAGCGCGCACGCGACGATCAAAAGCGTTTTCATTTTCCGTCTCCTCATTTAAGCAAGCCTTGCATCGCCTTATTCGAAAACACCTTTTTTGCAAACTGTTTCCGCGCCTCTTTGTCAACCTGTTTTCGCAACTCATAATGGAACTCATTTATTACGCTGTCGGCTCTCTGCTCCAGCGCCGGACGCATGAAAGGTTGCGGCTTGCTGTTGCGCGTTCCAAACTCTACAATGTAGCCATAACGAGCTGGATCGTGTTTTGTTCCGTCAACCATGTGATCGTACCCAACACGTGGACCGAGGATTATAATTGATCTCGATTTCCCGTAGCGCTTTGCCCTCGTGCCGAGACTTCTTTTCAACGCGCCATACCTAACAGGCACAAGCTGTTTCGCTGCTTTTACAACCTGCCTAAATGACTTTTTCGACGCGGCGGTCATAAGCCGCATTGCGATTGTATTGCCCCAGTCATCAAGCTTTTTTTTGACATCGACTAAACTCGCATTGTCAACTAAAACCTCAAATTTGTTTTTTTCTTTAGCCATGACATCACACCGTTTCCGTGCAGTTCAGTTTCATCCAGCGGTTCAGATTGTTCACGTTTTCGATATAATCAATCTGATAGGTTTTATCTCCAAACACAACTTGATGTTTCGTGGTCACGGTTGACAGGTAATAAATTTCGATTGACACTTTTTCGCGCGTGACTGTCTGCCCTGCCTCTACCACCTCGCCGCCGCTGACAGGCAACACCAGACCCCAGACGGTATCTAATTCTGCCCACGTCTCGACAGGATCGCCAAACTCATTTAGAGTTTGCGTGACAGCGTTAATCGTAATCTGGTGACGATAGTGTTTCATCGCGTCCCCCGGATGCTAGTTGACGCTATCATACATGACAACGATTTTGAGAGTCGCGGCGGTGGTTGACCCGTTGCTAGCGACGATGCTATCAATGATGTCATCGTCTTCGCCGGTAAACGGATTGTCGATGCCTTCGCCTTCCGCCCAGTGACGCACGTCGCGCGCCGCGATTTTGAGAGCGTAAACAGAGACGGGATCGTCGTTGAGGACGTTGATATGTGCGTTCTGGGTGCATTCGGCGGCGAATAGCATTAGTTGCGCGGAGTCGAAAGCAATCTCAATCGGCGTCTGCACCGATACGACAACCTCGTAATTTTCAGCCGGGAGAGCATCACCGGCGGCGGCGGGATCGTCATCAAACGTGATAGCATTCGTGCTGACAGTGTCAACCGAAATTCCGTACCGGCATTTCTGCACGCCAGCGGCGTCTGTCCAGTGGACGTCAACCGTGTCAGTATCCAGTATCCCGTGGCCTGTCGCCAGCGTGTCAACGCCAGCCGAAGATATTTCACCGGCGACGCCAGCAGCCAACGCGATAGACTGAGCAATGACAGCCTCTTCCGTGCGCGTGACAGTGCTTTGCAGAGTAAGCCCGCCAGCGGTAACTTTTTTTGTAATCGTTCCAGTCGGCATTTTGTTTCTCCTTTATCTACCCCGGAAATTTCCAGTGCGTCAGCAGCATGGAAACCGAGAGCGGCAATTCTTTCGGAGTTCCCTCCATAGTCATCGCCGACAAATTATCAAACCAGTTCCCGCAAAGCAGTTTTACAGCGTGCTTTATTTCGACAGGAATAGATTCAGCCGAATCCCAGCCAGCCGTATAAAGTATCTGCACCGGATTAAAAACATCGGTTGACGTTGACGGCCAGTTAAGATTTTTCGCCGGGGCAATCCGGCCGGGCTCGGAATACAGATCGACCATGTAATCAGCTTTCGGCATGACCACAACGGTATCGTTTGCATCGGTATAGGATACGGAAGTCACAGACAACACCGGCGGCCGCGGCAGCAGAATAACGCCAGCAGGAAACGAATCGAGCGTAAGCCGCATCGATTGCGAACATATCACCCGATCCGTTTCCTGCTCACACGCCGCACGCGCGACGGAAATTAACGCCGTGATCCTGTCATCCTGATCGTCAGCGCTGTAATGCAAATGCTCCTTGATTTCGTCCAATGTTACCGGCTCGAAATCAGGCGCCCCCAAAGCTTGCACGTGCATTGTTTTCCCCTACCATACAGCGAGCGAAAGCGTAGCGTAATTGCTCCCGGCTGTCCCGTTTTTCGCCTGGATAACCGCACCCTTTGGTATCACCAGTCCGTGAAACGTGTGCTGTACGCCAGCCGCAATAAACAGGTGATCGGTAACCCCATCGTCAAACGAAATGATTGCCGGATGCGTGGCGCAGTAAACAGACATCGCATGACACTCGCGCGCGATGCCGTCGATAACATCTGCATAGGTATCCGCGCCTGTTGCGTCCGTGCCGTACTGCGGGAGCTTCGGTGCCATACTCATGGATCATCCCCCCTATCAGACGGCAGGTACGGCAATTGTCAAGCCGGTGGTCGTATCGACCTCAGTCTCTGCAACGTCGCTGGCAAAATTGCCCATCCAGCAGTCGCCTGACGCGCCAGCAGTGTACAATCCGCTGTCGCTATCATAATCGCCCTGCATGATGTTTCCGCAAACCACGTTCGCGCCGCTGGAGGTGCCGGAGAGGTCAAGCCCCTTCGTGCAGACTGCGCCCAGCGTACCGGCGGCGGCAATGCCGTACTCCATGAACGTATTGCCCTCGACGCGGCACACGCGACCGTTAATGTTGACCGCAGTCACGCAAGAGAAAAACGTATTGCGGAGAATCCGCCAGCCGGAATAAGACAGGCCGCCAGCCTCGACGCCAAGAATCGCAGCGCCATGCGTAGCGGTGTTCATGTAGTGGAAATCGCAGTCGCTAATTTCAACATTGTCGCTGTTGCAGACAGGCGAATAAATCGCATTGTGGCTCGCCGTCTTACCTTGGAAGCGGCAGTGATGGATAAACGCATAATTTGCGTTTCCAAGCTGGATAGCTGCGGGAGTTCCGGCGCTGTATGCAGGAGGGCTGAAATAGATGTTCGCCACCTCGACATAGTTCGCTGAAATCGTAAGAGCCTTCGCGTCGGCGGCAGCAGTCCATTGAGATTCTTTCGGGCGCGAACCGCAACCGATAATCCGCAGACCGGCAAGGCTTACGACAACTGCCTCGGTAAAGCTTCCGCGAATATAGACCGTGTCGCCAGCACTCGCCAGCGCGACGGCTGCGGCGATAGTTTTCAGCGCGCCTTCCCAGGTCTTGCCGTCGTTGGTCGTAGCGCCGTTGACGCTATCTACAAACCACTCGTTACCGTATCCGCGCTCGCCAGGATAAAAAATCAGGCTGCCGCCAGTCCAACGGGAATATACTTGTCCACCATTTTTAGGCATGGTTTTTCCTTTCGTAAAAGCTCGCGCCCGGCGGCCTATCACCAGCCACCGGCGCGCGAAGAAAAATTACGCCGAGATATAATCGGCAGTAAGCCCATTTTCCGCAAAGCGCGGCTTGCTGCGGATGTAGGTGACAACCGCTTCATCACCGGCATGATGACAGGTGAGGCGCGCGCAGACATATCGCAGATTGACGCTGTTGTCAGCGCCTTCCTGAGCGAGTTCCTCTGCGGTGCATTCCTCAACCACGTAATCTCCTACCGCATCAGCCGCGACGGTGCCGCTGTCTTTAATCACAACATCGGTTCCGCTGCCGTCGGATTTGTCATTGGCGAGGATTTCCAGTTTCGTGATGCCGTTTCCGCCCAAGACGCTGGTCATGGCGATTGCAGAAAACGAGCCGTAATTGGCCATGTCAACCCACCGCTGGGTGGTTCCGCCGTCGGGGGTCACTTCCAAAGCAGCAGTGCTGCCGGGATCGTGGTCGAACGATTCCACTTTGTTGTTTGCAAAAAATTTGTTGGTTGCCATTGGACTGGTCATTTTTATCTCCTGTTCTGTTACAAAAAAAGTTAGTTCAAAACAATCATTTTTCCGCTACTACTAGGCGCGTTCGTTCAGCGCGACAAACGGGCTGAGGGTCGACGTGCTGTTTTTCGGAGTCAGCGGAGCGCTCCACCACGGGCTGCCAGCGTTTTTCAGCCAGAACTTGAAAGTCCGCTCGTGGTTGACAAACCGGACGTGAATGCTTTCCGCTCCCTGCACCGGCATGTAAGTGCCTTGCAGAAACTGCGACATGTTGGCCAGCAGGATATCGCCCTTGTCGCCAACGGTCTGGCAGAACTCGGTGAAGTAGATCGGGCGGCCAAGCAGCATATCCGGCTTGTCGGCCACAACGGACGGGTGCCATACCAGGGCTCCACCGGTGCCGATTGCAGCGGCCATGCTCATGAGCTGCGGCAGCGTGTCATGGTTCGCCAGCCAGACCGCGTTCTGGTAGCCCCAGCAGCGCGCGCGCATTTTGATGATGTTCTCATACACAATCGTATGCTTGACCTGGCCGGTTTCTTTGTTGATGCTCACCAGCGCGGGAGACGCGAGAACTCCGAGGAACTGGCCAGCACCGGTGCCGTTGATTTTTTCGTTCAGCATGGCGGCGGCAAATTCGTCGTTGAATCCCTGCGCCAGAATCGCGGCGAACGAAACCGGAGATTCGGTCAGCAGCTCTTCGCTGACATAGGACAGACCCATGAGGGCGGTCGCTTCTAGGCGGATGTTCTGCATCGACATGCGGCTGGAGCTTACGGTGTCTGCCTCAGCGCGGCGATAAACCCGCAGGCCGCCGCTGACGCTGTCGCTGTGATCCTTGTCAACGCGGGCAGGAATATTCACAACCGGGGCAGACATCGGAATGACAGTGGTCAGTCCGGCAGTCGGGTCGCCCTCGAAACTGATACTGCGCATTCCGGGAAGGAACGCCTCTGGAACTAGGAAACCGCCGTAGGGGTCGCTGTACGTGCCCTGCTCATCGCTGCCGACAGTAGCCAGCGGGCGAAGCTGAGAAGAAACCTGTCCGGTGCGCGAGGCATTGATAACATCGCTGAGGAAATCGCGGTGAGTGGCGTAACCGTGAGCCGGATCGTCTTCGCGCAAATCGCGCACGCTTTCGATAACGGCGGCGCTGCGAACCGGATTACCGGGCACGGTAACAGGCTTTTTCAGCGCGGCGGCGCGGGCGTCGGAAGCGGCCTTGATCTCTTCGCGTCGGTTGACGGCGGAAAGAGATGCCTCTAACTCGATTGCCTTCGCGTTGAGCTGTTCCAGCTCGGCGATATCGTTTTCCCCTTCAACGTCCTTCGCAAACAAGGCGTCAATTTTCGCTTTGTTCGCTGCAAGCTCGCTGACCAATTCGTCTCTGGTTTTCATTATTTACTCCCTTCCAAACTAGACAGACGTTTCAACGCCTTATCAAAACTTTCTACGCTGTCGATCAGCCCCAGGCTTTTCGACTCCTCTGCGGAAAATACTCTCCCGTCACTCACCTTATTAAACTGCGCCTTCAGCATGTGGCGGCCTTCTCGCACGGCGGTTTCAAAGATTGCAAAATGCGCGTTTACGATCTGCTGCCAGTATGCAAGCTGCTCCTCTGTAACAGGCGTTCCTTCCTCACCAGCGCCTTTATACGACCCGGTAGAAACCACGTGAACTTTGATTCCTTCCATTTCCGCCGCGCCGCTGGTGTCATGGATCGCGGCATACGTGCCGATGCTTCCGGCAAGCCCTGCGCGATTAATGGATATATGGTCGGCCTGGCTCGCTGCCCAATACGCGGCGCTGGCTCCAAGATCGTCGATGTGCGCGTGTATCGGTTTTTTGCTATTGCGGATATCGTCGCCAAGTTCGGCGGTTCCTGCGCTAGTTCCGCCCGGGGAATCGATATGCATCATGATCGCTTTAACGTCGCTGTTCCTGTCGGCGTCTCTGATTGCGGAGCGCGCCCACATAGTTGACGTCCCACCGTATTTGCTCCAGCCCTTCATGAGTGATCCGGACAGTTCAATTACTGCGATTCCGTTTGTAATCGGATAGCCTGTCCCGTCGTAAGTTCTGGCAACTTTATCCGGGCTGGCCAACAGCACGCCGGAGCGGATTGCGCGAAGTTGCGCCTGTATCCAGTCGGTTTTCACGCACCACATATCAAGGTGCATCGCGGCGCATTTAGGGTTGTGCATTTTGCTGTCCTCCACTTTTCCCGGAGACGCTTTCCGCAAACTCCGCAGGGGTCATATTCATCGGGACAAAATGCTTGTCTCCGCCTTCCCCTTCAATCGGGTTCATATTTTCAAACTCGCGGATTTCGTTGATTGATAACGCGCCGATGGAAAATTGCTTTGTATAAAAACTTGACCGCGCTGTCTGGTCGCCGCGCAAAAGGCCGGTCACAAGATGCTCCGCGAAATGTTCGGTATCGTTGGCAAAAAGCTTGCGCGCAATTTCCTCTTCCCAACGTACAAGCCAGGGCATCAGGGTATCGGTCAAATAGTCAGTATTCTGCGCGTCAAGTGTCGACCAGCCCTGAGCCCTGACAAGATATTGTATCTTGTGCAACGGCATCCGAAACCAGCGGGCGATTTCCTCTACGGTAAATTGCCGCGTCTCCAGATATTGCGCGTCAACAGGATTGATAGATATAGGTTTGTATTCGACGCCGTGGTCAAGCACGGCGGTACGGCCTGAGTTGTTTCCGCCATAGGCTTCATCCCACGCCTTGGCGAGATTCTGCTTTGCGTCTGGTTGCATTTTGTTCGGGTGTACCAATATGCCGCTTGGTCTGCCGCCGCGCGAGTAAATGTTTTCTCCATACCGCTGGGCGTAATACGCAAACATAAGAGTTTCTTGCGCTGACTGGAGTACAGACAAGCCGTTTATCCCGTCGCTGGAAACCCCGTGAATATGCAGCATGTCGGCGGAAGCGACTTTGTCTTTTCTGATTGTAGTTGATACTTCGTACTCCACAAGACCGCCCTTCAATCCATTTATTTTTACCAGCTGCGGTGGAATCGGTTCTAGCATTATCACGCGCCCGGTGCCGTCGCGATGGATGCGTGCGTACCCATTCCCCCAGCCAAGCGCAAAACGAGTTACAGTCTCGCGCAATGCTATTGCGCCAATTGACGGGTGCGGCTCACGCCGGAGCAGATTATAATATGGGTGGTCGGAAGCGCGTTCTTTGCCACGCGGAAGGCGGCGATATGTAATTAGCGGGAGTTTTGCAACGTCTTCGGAAATGTTTCTGACGCACGCGAAATAGGCGGCGATGCGCAGCCATTCCTCGTTATTGCATTTTGGCAGGCCGCCGGTATCGCTGATAGCAACCGGAGTCCATGAGCTGGAATCTGGCGACAGCAGGGCGGTATAAGCGTTTCTGAGTCGGCTTAAAATAGTCATACCAGCATACTATATGCCGGTAGCGGTGATGCAACTAAAATCAACTTTGTTCGGAAATAAAAGTCCACATATGGACTAAAGCGCTAAAACAGTGGCGCTTCGTGCGTCAAAAGCCTATATTTGCACACCTCGCAAATTCTAAGTCTCATGATATGACCGAGCTTATTTCTTGTCGTGTTAACGCTCCATTTCACACCATCGCAACATGGGCAATGAATGCCATATTCGGTATATGGTTTCTCGCTGTCATCATGCACTATTTTTTCAGGTGATTTATTTTTACGCGCCATTCCCTCCCCCTTTAGATAATAGTAATGTCCCCATCATATTCATCGATCTGCAACATCCCGCGCCCCAGCGCCATGATAGCCGCGACAATTCCATCAATTTTGTGTTGTGACATTCTCGCCGGTTTGCATGGTTTCATATTTCCAGCCGGATCGGTTTTGACCGAACAGTTACCGGCCATCCAGCGTAAAACCGGATTGCTTCCGTGGTCAAACTTATTTGACAGAACTCTTTCCTCAAACTCCCTGCACGGCGCGGCCATACTTAAATGTCCCTGCCCAAAAGCGATCACATCATGCCCGTCATCCATAAGTTGCGTGCAGAGTTGCGCGCCCTGGAAAAGCCGGTCAACCGCAAGCTCGCGCATTCCGAAAGTTTCTGCTATTGTTTTTATATCTTCGCGGACGCGGTCATAATCGCAAACATTTCCCGGCGTGACAGTCAACAGTTTTTGCTCTGCCCACGTCCTGTACAGATCGCGATTAGGATTTGCATCGTTTTGCAATGCTGATTCAGGCACCCAAAACCAAGGTAATAAAATCCCGCCTTCCGGGAAAAATAAAACAAGCGCCGTGATGTCGCTCGTGCTGCCGAGGTCAAGCCCGCCATAGCATTCACACCCGGAAAGCTCTTCAAGTTTTTCCTCTCGCCACGCCAGCGCGTCCGTCGCAGTGCTGCATTTCTCCCATGCGTCGGCGTCAAGCCAGCGTTCCGCCTGTTCTGTCCAGATGTTCAACCTGTACCGGCGAAACCCGTTTAGTTTCACCGGTGATGCAATCGCTTCTTTCGCCGCCTGCTCCATATCGACGGCTTGGATCGTCTCCCCGAGTGATGGGTTTGCCTTCGCCCAAGTCGCGGGATCAAGCGGATCGTCTTCGCGGTCGGCCGCATAAATCAGACCGAAAAAAGCATCGTCTTCGATTTCCCCGGACAAGACGCGCCTGGCGTATTCGTGCTGCTCATAACAGATAGATGCGGTGTCCCAGCCCGCCGTCGTGATGGATATCAGCAGCGGTTGCCGCCGCGCAGCGCCGCCATATCGCAGCGTGTCCCACAACTCCCTGTTTTTCTGCGCGTGAAGTTCATCGAATATCAGGCCGTGAATATTCAAACCTTCCGCCGTGTATGCCTCGCTCGAAATAGCCCGAATAAAGCTGTTGCTTTGCGGCAGATCAATTCTTTTCTTGGAGTCAGTCACGCGGCAAAATTTCGATAGTTCAGCGCTGGACATAACCATATTTTTTGACTCGCCGTAAACGATCCCGGCCTGGTCGCGGTCGGCTGCGGCCAGATACACCTCCGCCCCCGGCTCGCCGTCGGCAAACGCAAGGTATAGCGCAATCCCGGAACACATGGCAGACTTTCCATTTTTTTTAGGAATCTCCACATATCCCAAACGAAACCGGCGCGTGCCGTCTGCCCGCCGCCAGCCGAACAGAGGTTTGAGAAATTTTTCCCTTTGCCATTCAAGCAATCGAAAACTTTTGCCTGCCCACTGTCCCTTGCTTAACGACAGAAACCGCTCGAAAAACTCGCACACATGGTTCCCGGCCGCATCGTCGTAATAGCATCCGCTGGCTATGGCGTGTTTGTCTGCTGGTGTGCGGGCGCGCTTCATTATCTCGCTAACCTCAATCCTGCGAACTGAGCGAAGGCATCGCCTTCGCGCTTCTCTGTGACCTCAATTTTTGCACGCGCCGCCGGTGTCATGCCAAACTGTGCCGCCGTTTTTAGCAACCGTTCAGCAGCTTTGTTTTTAGCGCCAAGTAATGGGTTCTGGATCGCATTTCCTTTGTCGGTATATACCACCGCGCCCTGCTGTCGCACCTTCGCGAGTAGGTCAACAAACTCCTCCCACGCCTCGCAATACACAACCAGAGCGCCACGATCAGCCGTCGCCATAATCCCCATGTTTTCGAGTTCAGCCGTCACACGATCCCATTCATCGAGGCCGACTTTGCCCAAACATTTAGGTCGTTCCGGCTGCCCGGGATCGGCTTTTACCAACGCAGGCTTGGGTTTTTTTGGTCTTCCGCGTGTCATCTTAACCCCCCTATCTGATTTCATGAGAAATTGGTGTCTGCC
>JALOBN010000027.1 GCA_023228245.1 Candidatus Pacearchaeota archaeon | reverse complement strand
GCGGCAGATGGAGCGCAACCGGGAGCTTGCGCAGGTGGAATACGCGCGCCTACAGCGGGAGCGCGATAAGGTGGATGCCTGGCTTGCCAAGGCGAACGCCGCAGAGGACCAGACCATCGAGTACATGAGCGCCAAGCTGGAGCCGTGGATCAAGACCGCCATCGAGGGGCGGAAGAAGCGGAGCATCGACCTGCCCTTCGGCCGCGCCGGGTTCAAGGCCACCCCTGGGCGCATGGAGTACAAGGACGCCGTCGCCGTGGTCGCGTACGCCGAGGCGAGGACCCCCAGCATCGTGGAGATCAAGAAGAGCGTACCCAAGGCCGCGATGAAGAAACTCATCGAGGCCACCGGAGAGGTCCCCGACTGCGTCGAGCTGATCGACGGCGAGGACAAGTTCTACGTCGAAACGAAGGAGGAATAGGGATGGGCGATATCATGGTACGGCCGTCCGAGATGGGCATGGAGGTGACGGAAGTCAAGGCTCAGGTGGACAAGATCCAAGCCTTGATGAAATCCGTCATGCAACCCGGAACCCACTACGGCAAGATCCCAGGGACCGACAAAGTTTCCTTGCTGAAAGCGGGGGCGGAAAAACTCGGCTTCACTTTCCGCCTTCTCCCGAAGTTCACCGTTACGCGGAACGATCTTCCAGGTGGGCATCGGGAGTACGAGGTCACGTGTGACCTGTGGCACCAGGGCGGGGCTTTCGCTGGGCAGGGCGTCGGCAACTGTTCGACGATGGAAAGCAAGTACCGCTACCGTAACATCGCTGATTTCGAGGACACTGGAGACCCTATCCCGGCGGACTCCAAGGAGAAAAAACAGGAATACCGCAAGCAGGGCTACGGGATGAAAAAGATCGACGGGGCATGGTGCTGGGTCAAGTACAAGGATTCTTCCAGGCAGGAAAATCCCGACATCGCCGACACGTACAATACCGTGCTGAAGATGGCGAAGAAGCGCGCCGTCGTGGATGCGACGATCACGGCGTGCGCCGCGTCCGATATCTTCACGCAGGACATCGCTGACCCAGAGGAAGAGGAGCCGATGGGACACTCCGAGCCGGAAGGGTCGAAAGCCGATCCATTCGCGCCATACATCGCCCGCATCCAGGCCGCCTTCGACACGGGGCTGATCGAGGAGAAGCGCGGAACGATACATACCAAGGGATGGGAAGTTCCACGTTTCTCGTCCGAGTGCGCCGACCTGGAAAAGCTGGTGACTGATCGGATGAAAACCGCCAAGGAGAGGGATGGTCTTTCGGCCGATGCGGACAAGGGATTCAAGGACGACGATCCCGCGGAGTCGGCAAGATGATTTGCCCGAAGTGCGGCTATCAAAGCAAGCCAAGGAGCACGGGACCGTTCTCAGCGTCCCATCATCTCCATGGGCATCTTGCCACGATAGCCGCATCACTCGGGTATCACATGAGCGAAATGAAGGCCGCGATGAAAGAGGACTGCCCGGAATGGCCGCGTGTAATGATACTCGGGAAATCTGTCCCTATAAGCGAGGCGGACGCAACTTCGGTAGTGGAAGCGGCGGCTATCGAGTGGTGTCATGTCAGGGCGGCTGAATATAATATCAAGCTGGTGGAGTCGTATGACATACTCTAAGGAGTACCTCGCATATAGGACTGCACATCCGTTTTGCGAAGTTTGCGAAAAGCCTTCCATGAAATGGCCGCACCACATTCGAACGCGCGGCGCCGGAGGAACGGACAAGGCGAGCAACCTCCTGGCCCTCTGTGCGGAGCACCACGGTATGATCCATTCCATGGGGGTGCGTACGTGCTCGCGGGCATGGGTGTGCTTACAGAGCAAGATATTGGCCGCCATCGAGGCGAGCCGTGTCTAACGCACGTTGTGCGGGTTTCACATCACTCCCAGGCCATGCGCCGGGTCGAGGAGGGGGAGCTTCTGGATTTCTGGTCAACAGCTTTGGGGACGGAGTGAGCGCCGTGACACCCAATGCGACAGGACCGCGCTGTAACTGCGGGATTGCTCTTTTAGTCCAACTTGCGTCGGCGGATCGGAGGAATCCCGGTCCGCCACTTTGGGGGCGTGGCAGGGCGGAGCCTGGGCGCGAAAAAACCGGTTCGACTCCGGTACGCTCCATATGCGGATTGATTCGGAAGAAGCAAGATCGGACCGGAGTCTATCCGGGAACGCCGAGTTAGGGCAACGAGAGCCACTTCGGCGCCGAATCAATCCGCCTTTTGAAAGGAGACGACACGGTGAAATGTACTAACTGTGTTTGGTGCAAGGCGAATCCCAAAAGCAATATAAATCAGGGATCATGCACCAATATCCATGCTGTCTACATATACAGAACTCATAACTGTGACCAATACAAAGAACGTAAAAAGGAGCCAAAGGTGTCCAGGTGATGCGCGTTATTTGCCGCCGTAGCTCAGTTGGTAGAGCGCTAGATTTGTGATCACGAGGTCCGCCGTTCAAATCGGCGCGGCGGCTTGGAGGAGGAGAAGATGGGTAAAAAGACGTTGTTCCACTTTGAGGAGGACTATACCGACGCAATCAGTCGCATCAAGAAACAGGACACCGCCATCGACCGCAAGGACAAGGCCCTGCGCGAGCTGGCGGATGCGGCGGAGCGATTCCGAAAGGCGGCTATTGTGCTGGCGGCAGACTACCTACTGTTGTTCGAGCACGACCCGGACAGTACGACGGTTGCGGGGTTTACCCTTGGGCAATGGCGAAAAGGCGCCATCGAAGCGCGTAGTATCGACTCCGCCGTCATCGACGCACGCAAGGAGGCAGGGACATGATGGAAGCCAAGATGGATATCGACGACAGGCCGGTGGTTCCGCTCGCAGACCTGGAAAAAGAACTGCTCAAATGCGAACAGGCTATTGCAGACGCAAGACAGCGAGAGGATGAGGCTTCGAGAAACAAATGCGCCGCCTTGAATGCCTACAACCGCGCCGCAAAAGCCATCGATGAATATATGGCCAGGTTGCGAAAGGAGGCGCCTATAGAATCAGCCTGGGCGTCGATTGGCAGTCCGACGATACGCAGGGGTGCCACGCCATGACCCTGAACCCATGCGGATGCGGAGGGGTGGCGGGAGTGCACCATTATATGCAAATCGGGACCGTTGACTACTATCACTGCATTTGCACTTGCGGGGCATCGGGTCCGCTGACCGAAACCCGCGATGGAGCCTCCGCCGCCTGGAACCGCGCGCATCCCGATATCTCCACGCTTGCGGCAGCGAACAAGGCGCAGGCGGAGCGGATCTCGGAGCTGGAGCGAGATGCTCGAAAGGGGGAAGAGATGAGTGATAACTTCGACAAGATGAAGGCCAAGTTCGACCAAATGAAGCAGAGGGAAGTTGCCAAAATCGAGGCAACCCTGCGTGATGAACTCGCCTTCATGGACGCCAAGCTTGCCGAGATGCGTGCGGAGCTGGCGGAGGCGGTGGATACCTTGCGACAGATTGCCAGGCAGAAATTGGCGCCGGAATATGAGGACGGCAATGAGGAGACGGAGGGCGGAGATTTTGAATATGGCTACGAAGCGATTGTCAAACTGGCCCGCGCTTACTTTGCCGCGCATCCCGCACCGAAGGCGCCGGACGGGCCGTCATACAGGAGCGGGGCATGACCATCGGAGACTCTCTACATTTGCTTCGAGTACATACCGGTCAGACCATGCGAGAGATAGGAGTGAAAATCGGTATGTCTACTTTGCGCATCTCGGAAATAGAAAACAGCAAGGTTGTTCCTACCGTTACCGAGATCGAAAAGATCCGTGGAGCATGTAAGAAAGGAGCGCCCCATGAATGAGCCGGTGAAGTACACACCAATGGATGCCGTTCGCCTTACGTCTGGTCATGGTGACGTAGTGCGTATTCGGTCCCTATCTCAGGATCGGATATACCTTGTGGAGGACATCGACCCGCTCCTCGCCATGGGAGCGAAGCTGAGGGAGGCGGCTCAGGTATTCGCGGATCGTCTGGCGGCGATCCACGAAGATCCAGAATACAAAGCAGTATGGGAGCTATACGCAAACCATGCGCCCCAGGGCTACCAGGGGCCAAAGTACGTCAGGGAGTTTGACGATCTTTTGGATGCACTGCACGGAGGCAAAGCATGAAAGCGCAGTGGATGAAGCCGTGCGCGAAGCGGAAGACATGCCATGAGCGTTGCAGACATCGAAGCCTACATGAGAAGGATCGGAACTGCGCGTTGAACTACGATGCATGTCCCGCCTGTGTCCCCGAGAAGAAAGGAAAAGCGAAATGAGCTCAACACGCGAAGAGCAGGCCGTCATCGAGGCGGCGAAGTTATGGGAAGTATGGACCCGCCAAGGCGACGAATCCCACAAGGGGGAGCATCCTGAAACACGATTACATAACGCCATCCGCGCCCTGGACCATGCTCCCGACGCCGGGCAGATGGTGAGGTGCGGGAATCGAGGATCGTACAATACCTTCGGATGCATAGAAGGCGGTTGCCGGTGGAATAAAAAACATAAAACCAGTGCAGAACCCAGGTACGCCTGCTACCGTCCCGAGCCCGTCCCCGCCGAGCCTGCGGAGCCCGGCATATTCCGCACATGGGCCTCTGAAAGAGAGCGCGTTGCAGAGTGGGAGGCCATGACCCGCAGGCGAGAGCTGGAGGCGTTTGTTGCTGGGGTACACGAATGCTGGACAGGAGATAGCTGGACTCCCATTCGCAAGGAAAGCGCGGTCGAAAGGGCTAGCTCACGCTACCCAGATCCCACCCCCACGGACGCCACGCGCGAGGACCCCGCGCTGGACAACCCAACGCTGGAGGACCGCGTGGCAGAGCTGGAGCGCAAGGAGAAAAGCCACTGGGCGCGGATGAACGACATGGACCGGCGCATCGATGAGCTGGAGCGCATCACGTTGCACCTGCCCACGTACCGAAGCGAACTGGGAGGCCTGGCTAACGGCGTCAAGACGCTGACAAGGGCATACGACAACCTCAGCTCCATCATGGCGGACGAGATCAAGGACCGCATCGCAAAACAAGGAGACGACGGCAAATGAGCAAGCGATGCAGGCATCCAGACGGCAAGGTTACATGGTTTTATCCTCAGACATCCATCTATCCGCGCGGGTGGTGCTCGGTCTGCGGAGCCCTCGGGTCGATGCTTCCGAAGCATGGAGGCGGCGGATACGTCTACAGGTGGCAGAAACCGGAGCGTGCCCAGTGACCCGCGTTGATACACTCCTTACCCATAAGTGCCGTTGCGATATCAACCCAATGTCCTGCCCTGTGCATGGTGGTTTCGACAAGGCGCACACATGCCGACATCGAGCCGACGAACCGCGACGATACGGCGACTGGCACCGATGGGCCGAGAGTATGGAGCGAAACGGATGGAGGCAACGCGCATGCAAGCGATGCGGTTTATACCACGTGTGGGAGCGCAAACCATGACCCGCGCCGCAGCCATCGAAGCGATCCGGCGCCGCAGGGTGGAGCGCGAGGCGGAGGACGCGGACTGGGAGCGCAGGATGAGGGCGTGGAACCGCGAGACGTTCGGGAGAAGGTGGTGACTCATGTTTCGTTGTTCTCAGGTATCGGAGGGCTTGACCTTGCCGCTGAGTGGGCAGGTTTCCGCACCATCGCCCAGGTCGAACGGAGCGACTACTGCCGCCGAGTCCTGGCCAAGCACTGGCCGGGAGTCCACAGGTGCGCAGACATCAAGG
This sequence comes from Candidatus Pacearchaeota archaeon, assembly GCA_023228245.1. The sequence goes on along the minus strand of JALOBN010000027.1, from coordinate 30,539 downwards.
ACTTCCCCGACGCCGACCTCGGTCCAGTTGACCTTGTTTCCGGCGGATTCCCGTGCCAGCCGTTTTCCGTCGCAGGAAAGAGAGGAGGCACGCAGGACGACCGCCACCTATGGCCGCAGATGCTTAGAGTCGTACGTGCGCTTGCGCCGGCCTGGGTTGTCGCTGAGAACGTTCCTGGCCTCCTGTCTATCGAGCAGGGAATGGTATTCGAGCGCGTTTGCACTGACCTGGAAGCTGCGGGATACGAGGTCGTGCCGCTCCTTGTTCCAGCTTGCTCCGTCGGGGCGTGGCACCGGAGAAACAGAATTTTCATTGTGGCCCACAATGAAAACAAGCGATGCGAACGGGGCGGCGTCAACGGACGGAATAAAGAGGGGAAGGCAACTTCGGGCGATAGCCCTGAAGCCGGAGATGTTCCCGACGTTGCTATCGAGGGACTGCCAATCCGCGAAGGGCGGAGCTCGGATGCCGGGAGCGCAATGTACGGAGCCGCTCGTGGTGCAGATTGGTGGGCAGCTGAACCCGACGTGGTGCGAGTGGTACATGGGTTTCCCGGAAGGGTGGACCGAGTGAGGGCCTTGGGAAATGCGGTTGTCCCGCAGCAGGCCTACCCGATTTTCAAGGCGATTGCAGAGACGTGGAGGACGTATGACCGCTGAAAACGCCGAAAGCAAGCGGTTGCATGACCCATGGCGGAAGCGCGTGGAGATCGGTGACGCGGTGCTGTACCTGGGGGACTGCCTGGAGATCCTGCCGACGCTCGGCAAGGTGGATGCGGTGATTACGGACCCGCCGTATGGGATTGGGGTTGACCATGAAAATGTTTCCATGTCCTGCGGGATGAGAAAAGACGGAAGCCAGCGCAAATACAAAGCATGGGCAGGTGCGAGGCCGAAGGGCTACGAGGCCAAGGATTGGGACGTAAAGCCCGATCAATCTATTTTCGATGCGATATTTTCCGCCAGCTCCGATCAAATAATATGGGGCGGTAATTATTTCGGGTTCCCGGCTACGGGCGGCTGGCTTGTGTGGGACAAGATGGTGACCATGACTACGCTTTCAAAGTGCGAAATTGCATGGACATCCTTTCTTGGCCACATCGAGATAATGCATTACTTATGGGCAGGATTCCGAAAAGACAAGCCTGAGGAAAGGTTCCACCCAACGCAGAAACCCGCAGAGGTTATGCAATGGTGCATTGGATTTATGCCGGACGCGAAGTTTATCCTCGACCCCTTTATGGGCTCCGGCACAACCGGAGTAGCCTGCGCCAACCTGGGCCGCCGCTTCATCGGCATCGAGATCGAGGAACGGTACTTCGACATTGCCTGCAAGCGGATCAAGGACGCATACGCACAGCCGCGCCTGTTCGACGACCAGAAGCCGCAGGCGAAGCAGATGGAGCTTGAAGGCATGGAGGCGAAGCTGTGAAAAACGCCGAAAGCAAGCGGTTGCATGACGACCTGGCCGACACGGAGGCACGCCTCGACTCGCTGCGTGCACGCTACCTGCACACGATGCAGACCCATGGCGTCACGCGTGCGCAGACCACGACGTACAACGCGCGTGCGGCGGGGCTGTGCGAGAGGCGCGACACGCTGCGGCGGATGATCCAGGAGGCAGAGCTTGACTTGCCTAAGTGGTAGTGGTATACTTAAGACGCCCGGGGTGGTAGCCGGGCGAGTTATGCACGGAAGGAAACGGGCTATTGAGCAGGCGACCGTGCACGCCGAAGGAATACCACCTTCACGCTCAATGGCCCGTCTCTTTTTTTGGAGGCGGCATGGCACGTAAGCGCATGATTGATCCTGGCATATGGGACAGCGAGCAAGTGCAGTCGCTTACTCCGGCTCAATTCAAATTGTATGTATATATGATAACGCAATCGGACGATTCCGGTAGGTGTAAAGTATCTGTATCTTTATTCAAAGCAAGGGTTCATCCGCTAAATAATTACAAAGCCGAGACATTCAAGGCCGATCTTGAAAAATTAAACTCGTGCGGGCTAATGCGTTCGTATTTTGTTGACGGGGAATGGTTTATGCATCACCCGAATTGGAATATATATCAGTATATCCAGAAGCCGAAGCCGTCAAAATTACCAGTACCGGACGAGTACAATACAATTACAATACCAGTAACGCCTAATAGAATTGAATTGAATGGAATTGAATTGAATGGAACGGAAGTCGGTATACAACCAAAACCAAAACCTCAAAAAATAGAAGTAGCACCGGATACGTTTTTAACAGAGGCCCAGCGAGACAAACTTATTGCCGACTTTGGGGAAGAAGCGTACACCAAAAAGCGAGATGAATTTTCCAACGGAGTAGGAAATAAATTCCCTGCTACAAAATACAAGGACCATTACAAGACGATCCGAAACTGGATTCAACGCGACATGCCTTTATCTCCCAAGAAGCCCAAAACCGACACGCGCGTCAAGCACTGCGAAAACTGCGACACCGATTTCCAGGACGCCACGAGCATTTGCCCGAAATGCGGATACCCGTGGTCCCCACCCAGGCCCAAGGAGGCATCATGAAGTTGTCAGATCACGAGGCCGAATGGCGCACGCTCGAGATGTTAATATGCGATAACGATGCGCTTGACGGCCTGGACCTTTCCACTTCCGACTTCGATAACACCAGGAATGCGGCCATATTTGCCGTAATATCCAACACCATAAGCCAAGGAGTTAAGGCCGACGCGAAGACTATAGCGTCAAAACTCATGGACTCCGGAGCCTCGGAAGAGTCCGTCATGGTATCAACCATGGACTCATGGACATCGGCGAACATAGCGTATTACGCCGGTAAGGTACGCGATCTATCGCGCAAGCGCCAGGTGGTGCGCATGATGCATGAGGTCAAGGGCTTACTGGACGATGCGACCAAAACAGCGGACGACCTTGTAGGAGAGATCGAGCAGCGCCTAACGGGAATGGTGATGAACCGGGATACAGGAATAAGGTCTATAGGCGAGCTCCTCATACCGACTCTCAAACTTATTGAGGCCAGAGTTTCGGCACGCGGAAAACTTTCCGGGGTTGCCACCGGATTTTCGGCACTGGACAACGCAACAGGAGGATTCCAACCGGAGCAGCTTATTATTATAGGCGCCAGGCCATCGGTTGGAAAGACAGCATTCGCCTTGACTATGGCAATCAAACAGGCTGCCGACGGTAACAGTGTAGGTTTCTTTTCCGCCGAAATGTCCGGGGAGCTTATGACGGTACGAGCCCTCGGGTCCGTCGGATCGGTCAACACTATGGCGATGATGAACGGATACATGAAGGCAACCGACATGAGCCGTCTCCTCGAATCTGGAGAACGCCTGCGTGAAACCCCGCTATGGATCGACGATACGCCAAACATCCCAGTGGGTATCATGATGTCACGGGCTCGCAAAATGCGCCGCCTAGGGGCGTCCATAATCTACGTGGACTACCTGACGCTCCTGAAACACGGGGAATCACGGCAACCTAAATGGGAGCGCGTGGGCGAGATATCCAAGATGCTCAAAGGACTGGCCCGCGAGCTGCACATTCCCATCGTCGTGCTTTCCCAGGTCAACCGCAACAACAGCGAGGGCGCCCCTTGCCTTGCCGACATGAGGCAGTCCGGGGAGATTGAGGAGGACGCTGACGTAGTAATCCTTATGCACAAGAGCGACGACACGGAGACTGGATGCACTGTGCATTGCAACATCGCAAAAAACAGGACAGGGCCAACGGCGATATTTGACCTGACGTTTCTCAAGGAGTACGTGCGCTTTGAGAATTCGGAAAAAGAGTACACGCCAAAACCGTATCACGAGCGCAGTGTTGCGCAAGGGGTAGACAGATGAACAACGATTTATCAAGCATCATGCCGGAGCCTACGCACAACGACATAGAGCGCGATTGTGACGAGCTTCTTCGCTTCCGTGGCTTCCGGGTGATTCACACCCACGGGCCGCTCAACCGTCCGCGCGAAAGCGGGATCCCGGATCTGCTTTGTTACCCCAGGTCTTCCACGGTCCCCCTGTGGGTCGAGGTGAAGGCAGGAAAGGACAAGTTGTCCGAAAAGCAGGCGGAGTTCTTTGCCGACATGACGGAACGCGGGGTCCGGTGCATCCTGGCCCGCAGCGCCAAGGACGTAGAGAAAATATGAGCGTCCACATCACGATGCCCGGAGTGTCGAATATGCCGGTTTTCGCCGTCCCGGAGTCGCGTGACTCCAGTATGGCGCCGTATCGCCTTCTCGCGCTGCATGTGCTCGACCAGGCGATGAAGGATGCGACAGGGAGCCCGTATGTAGCAGGCGCAAGGAATCACGAGTGCCGCGAGCAGCGGATCAAGGACATCAAGAGGCGCGCCACTACGTGGATCGAAAGCAGGCGCTACTACCCGTGGGACGCGGCTGCCGGGGTGACGGAGGCGATGGTCATCGATGAGTACGAGAGGAGGAGGGCAACGCCATGAATATCATCAAACGTCTGTTACGCGATGCATCATGGAGACGTATGCACAAGCGTCAACTGAAAGATGAGTTCGTAAGCTGGGCCTACGACCACCGATACGCGCAGGAGCACGGGGTATGCCTGACGTGCCAACGTGAACCGACGCACAACTTCCAGACCTGTGACTGTTGGTGTCACAAGGACTGGCTGGGGAAGGTGACGAAGCCGTAGGCATTCGCGCCGTTCGTTGAACGGCTGTAAGACGGAGAGAGGGAGGGGAAGATGGCGATAGGTCGAAATAGGCAATGGGATAATCTTAAAAAAGCCGGTTATATGGCCACCGTTGACGTCGCTAGATATTTAGGAATGGAACCAGATCACGTACGAAGCGGTAATGATTATAAAAGATTTGTGAGGGGCCTATCGGACGCAGGTATAGAATTTATCGAATTAAAATCCGGCAAGATAAGCCATTTTATGTGGCGCATTGAATCTATTGATAAACTCAAGAATGAGAAAAAGACACAAGTGATGATATCTAAAATTAAAACAGATATGGCAAATAGAAATCCAAGGCCATATAAGGAACCGACGTCAAATAAATATGGGCGAGGAAGGGAAGTGGCGAGCCCTATAACCGCAACCGAACTGCGGAAAATGACAGACGTGCAGGCGTTTGACGCCGATCTACATAGGCTTGAATCCAGGGTGGACAAACTCCAGGATATCGGGTCTGAGTTTGGATCTCTGATCGGTGTTTACAACCGGCTACAGTCCGTCGAAAACGAATTTCCCAAGATACACGGGCAATTCAAAACGGATCAAGGCAGGATATCCGATGTCGAGAGAAAGCTTGATGCGCTGATAAAAGCTCTCGGCGGAATGTAGCTCCGCAAACCTGGGAGGGGAACACGGACGCCACAACCTGGGCGCAGCTATGGGCTGACGACGAGCTGCGCCACTACATCAGATCCGAAGCCCGCCGCCTGTTCTCGGGCCGCGAGGACCGCGAAGACGCGGAACAGGAGGCCTACGCCTGGCTCTGCCGGCTGCCCCCGGGGATGGGTTTCGCGCAGCTCTGCGACGTGGTCAAGGCCGCCATCAGGTCCCTCTACCGCCATGACTGCAATACCGGGATACCAATAGAGTAATTAGAGAAAATGGACTGATGGCACGGATAGGGTGTAGATGCTGCTCTACCACTCCTTTACCGTACTGCCGCCTGCCCCTGGGGTCATCCTCCACCTCGGGGGCTCTTTGTCTGCGGGGCCCGCATGCTGACGCCACGCGAGCTGACCATGCTCGACATCTGCGCGGAGCACAAGGCTACCGGGGAGGGGCGCGAGGCGCTAACGGCCCGCCTGGGGCATTCGGACCGCATGATCCAAAACGCGCTCACCTGGGGCCGCAAGCAAGGCCTCATTGGCGACCGTTGGCGCATCGGCACCCCCGGCTCCCTGGAGATGCACATTGCCACCCTGCGCAAGATCACCGAACGCCTGGAGAAGCGCCTCGACGGCGACCTGACCGGTCCTCTGGAAGAGGTCGAAGTCAACGGGGAGCTTGCGAAGGTGCGCCGCCGAGTGCGGTCCTCCGATATTGCATCAATCGCCAAACAGGCTCTTGACTACCGCACCCGCCTCCTGGAGCTGGAGGGCCTTTACCAGAAGTCGCTGGAGATCCGGCTCACGGTGCAACATGATCTTTCCAAGCTGACAGACGACGAGCTTGTCACCTTCCGGGCCCTGGCCGCAAAGACGGAGGCGCAGCTTGCAAGCCGCAACTAGCACCTATCCGTCACTCGCCGAGATCAACCACGAGATGGCCCGCCGCCATCACCTGGAGTTTATGCAACTCACTTGGCAGCGTTCGGACCCGTTCATCGTCGGACGCCATACACGCGCTATCTGCGAACGCATCGACGCCGCCATTGCCGCCTACCGCAGAGGAGAGTCCACGTTCCTCATCACGGCTGTCCCGTTCCGTCATGGCAAGAGCGACCTGATATCCCGGTACCTTCCGCCGAAGTTCCTGGGCGAGTTCCCCGACTCGGACGTGATGCTTGCCACCTACGCCGCCGACCTTGCCGACGACCTATCCCGCTTCGCTCGCCGCATCGTGCAGAGCCCCGAGTATCAGGGCGTGTTCCCTGGGATCGGACTTGCCGGGGACAGTGCCGCGGTATCGCGCTGGGGCATCGCTGGGCACACCGGGGGCATGGCGGCCATCGGACTTGGCGGGGCCATGACGGGGAGAGGTTACTCCCTTGGCATCGTGGACGACTACCTTAAGAACCGGCAGGACGCCGAGTCCAAGGTGATCCGTGACCGGATCTGGGACTCGTTTACCAACGACTTCCTAACCCGCCGGGCTCCGGAGTCCATTTCCATCGTGCTTGCCACCCCTTGGCACACTGACGACCTGATAGGCCGTGCCATCAAGGCGAAGGCCTCCAATCCGTTATTCCCGCAGTTCGAGGTGATCCGCTTTCCGGCGTTCGACGACGCATATCAGACCGGCACCCTTTTCCCGGAGCGCTTCGACCGCGCGTGGTACGACGCACAGAGGGCCTCCTTGGGAACCTACGGGACGGCATCCCTTCTTCAGTGCGACCCGCAGCCGCGGTCCGGTAACATGCTGAAAACCGACAAGGTGCAGATCGAAGCCACGGCCCCTGACGGTCTGCGATGGGTCCGCGCCTGGGACCTGGCCTCCACGGTCAAGGAGGTCATCAAGAGCGATCCTGACTACACCGCAGGGTGTCTGATGGCCGTCGAGTACCGCGACCACGTACCGCACGTTTGGATCAAGGACGTGGTGCGCGGGCGCTGGGAGGCCCCCGAGAGGGACCGCCGCATCGTGCAGCTTGCGCAGATGGACGGCCCCGGAGTGCGCGTCGGTACCGAGTCCGTTGCCGGCTACAAGGACACGCACACCCGCATCAAGGAGATCCTGGCAGGCATCCGCAGCGTCGAGGCCATCGTACCAGCCGGGGACAAGCTGGTGCGCGTTTCGCCTTTGGAGCCGATCTTCGAGGCTGGCAATGTCCACCTACTCCTCGGCGAGTGGAATCAGGCTTTCCTCCAGGAGTGCAGTGAGTTCCCGTCCGGGTCGCACGATGACCAGGTTGACGCGATGTCCGGGGCGTGGGAGATGGCTGCCCGTCGCCGTGTCCCGCATGTCGCCTACGTGGGGGCCGCCTGATGGGTGTTATGCGTGACATCGCCGCCGTGGTCTCCCGCCGCATGTTCTCCTGGGCCGTCACTAAGACGAGCACGAGGACCTACAAGCTGACCGACCCGATCCTCAAGAAAATCTTCCACATCGAGGACGACTCCTCGCTGACCGACCCCTACGCCCAGCTCGCGGCCGTCTACGCCTGCGTCAACGCCAAGGCGCGCAACATCGCCGCCGTGCCGTTCGACATCTACAAAACCGGGTCAGAGAAGCCGCTCACCTCCGGGACCATCGTAGACCTGTTCCGCAACCCGAACCCGTGGATGTCCAACACGCAGCTGTTCGAGGCCGTCATCATCAGCCTGGAGACCTCCGGGGAGTGGCACGTAGCCATGGATAAGGAGACGGCGCGCGACGGGGTCCCGGCGTACCTGTGGGTATGGAACAGCGACGACATGAGGCCGGCAGTGGCGTCAAACGGCGCGACTGTCGGCTGGTGGCACATGGTGAAGAACAAGCGGGAATTTATCGAGCGGGAACGTTTGCTCTTCGACAAGTATTGGAACCCCAAGGACCCCATCCGCGGGCTCGCCCCCTTGCGTGCCGCGCGCCTCACCGCCGAGAGCGGATATGACGCGCTTCGGTACAACCGCAACTTCTTCAAGAACGACGCCACGCCCCCCGTGGTCTTCAAGTTTCCGGAGATGCTTTCCGATCCCGAGTTCAAGGCCGAGAATGAGCGCCTGATCAGATCGCGCAAAGGCGTGGAGAACGCGCACTCGGCGTTGATTATGGACGGCGGGGCATCGGTCGAAAAGCTCGGCATCAATCAGCGCGACATGGAGTTCCTGGGCCAGCTGAAAAACGGCCGTGACGAAATGTGCATGATCTTCCAGGTCCCCAAGAGCGTCATCAGCCTCTACGAGGACACCAACTACGCCACCGCACAGAGCGCAGACTTGTCGTTCTGGATTCGCTCCCTGGTCCCGATCATGACGCGCGTCGAGGACAAGTTCAACGCCTCGATGTTAAATCCCCTGGGCTACACGGGCAAGTTCAACCTGCGCAAGGTGGACGCCATCAACAACGCCTTCCTGCAAAAGGTGGACGCGGCTACGAAGCTCTACGCCATCGGCTTCACCGCCAACGAGATCAACGAGCGATTCGATCTAGGCTTTCAGCCGCAGCCGTGGCGCGACGAGCCCATGAGCGCACCCGCCGCGTACCTTGCCCCTGCCCCCACGGAGCCGAAGCAGGTCCGCGGGGAGACCGTGGTCACGCACAGCGCCAAGGTGCGGGAGATCGAGGACGCCAAACTGGAAGCGGTACGCTCCGACAAGTGGCGCGAAGTCATGCGCGTCATAGGACCGAAAGCCAACGGATGTGACCGCGACCTGAAAAAATACTTTGCCGACATCGAGGCCAAACTTTTTGGAAAGCTCCTGAAGGGATACGGCGCCGATGGATCCGTGTTGAAAATGTCGCAGGACCCCGTGTCATCGACTGAGATCGAACAGTTGTTCGACGACGACAAGATGAAACGCATTCTATCCAAGTGGATCGAGATGGCCCTGGGAACGGGCGCCGGGACCATCGTGGGCGGGACATTCGACGTTGCGTCGGAAGAGGCACTTGCCTCCATTGCGTTGCATACGTCGAAGGTTGTCGAGATCAATGAGAACGCCCGCAAGCGCCTTGTCGAGAAGATCCGCGAGACCATGAAGCAGGCCACCGAACAGGGGCTTTCCGAGATCGACGCCGCGGACCTGCTGGTCAAGAACTGCAACGGCGTCATGGGCGAAATGTCCCACCACGCCAGGACCATCGCGCGCACCGAGGTCCATGGCGCCTACAGCGAGGCCAGGGACAAGAGCATGGCGAGCACGTTCCCCGTTGCGAAAAAGTGGATCAGCGCAAGGAATGCGAATGTCCGCGACTCCCATCGGGCGCTGGACGGCAAGGTGGTCCCATTCGGCGCGACGTTCTCCAACGGGTGCGCGTTCCCGCTGGACCCTGCCGGGGCTCCCGAGGAAGTCATCAACTGCCGCTGCATACACGTACCCATCTACGAGGGGGAAAACCCATGAACAAATACCTATCTGGCGTCATGGTTAAAAAGGACGCCAAGGAAAACCGATACACCATTGCGGCCACCACTGACGACCTTGACCGGCAGGGTGAGCGCGTCCTACCCGGCGGAGTCACCAATCTGGACCACTTCCTGAAATACGGATCGATCCTGGCGGACCACGACTGGAGCGTCCGCGCCATCATTGGCAAGCCCCTGAGCGCGAAATCGTCTGACAAGGCGCTGTTGCTTGACATACAGTTCGCGGATACTCAACTGGGACAGGAAATCAAATACCTGTTCGACGAGGGTTTCGCCTCCTCGTTCTCCATAGGGTTCCTTCCCGAGATGGAGAAGATCGACATCATAGACGGCGTGCGCACGTACAAGGCCTGGGAGCTCCTGGAGGTTTCCGCCGTGCCCGTGCCCGCCAACGCTTCGGCAACGATTCTCAGGGATGCCGCGTCTCGTAGAGGCGCGCCCCTCTCCGCCATCGCCAAGATGCTGGCCTCGCATGAGGAAGCGGAAGGCACAAAGGGCGCTGCCCCTGCGCGCGACCCCGAAGCCATCACGCAGAATCAAAGCGAGTCCAAGCGCGTGGACATCGCGGACACATACATCTCAACCAGGAGTTCGATATGAACGAAATCAAACTGCTTCGCGCATTGATCGCGAAGGAAGCCGACCCTGTCAAGAAGGCCGAGTACGAGGAACAGCTCATCAAGGCCATCGAGAAAGACGCGCAGGAAAAAGCCGACGCCAAGGCAGAGGCGAAGAACAAGGCCGCCATGGACGCCCTGTCCGCGGAAGCCGCGAAGTTGCGCAGCCAGTTCGGCGGGATGGCTTCCGAAGTCGCGTCCGACGGCAAGTCCGTGGGTCTTGGCATCACCGCCGGAGCCCCAGGGATGTACAAGGGCTACAGGTTCAAGGCCGAGATGGCCAACCTCGGTCTCAAAGGAAAGGGAGCTGACCACGCCATGTTCCGTGCGAACATGCAGGCCAACCCGCAGCGCGCCGAGGCTTTCGTCAAGACCTTCCTGGACATGTACGAAATGGCCAAGAAAAACCCTGGGCAGGAACAGGCCATCATCAAGGCCGGGATGAACGAGGGGACCACGACAGCGGGCGGATGGCTCACCCCGGACGAGTTCTCCGACGAGTGGTCCAGCTACACGCGGGACGATTCCGTGGCCCTCCAGTTCTGCCGCATCGAGCGCATGCTCTCGGACGTCAAGTACGTCAACAAGGAAGACGCGACCGTGAACAGCCTGGGCGGCGTGATCATCACCAACGAGGCGACGGCGGCGACAGAGGTCAACCCGACCGTGGCGCGCACGACCCTGACGGCCAAAAGGCTGGACGGGTATACGCGGATTACCGTGGAAGACATGGAAGACGCGCAGGTCCGAGGCGGCCTCGTCAACCAGCTTATGGACCAGTTCTCCGAAGCCAACGGTCAGACCATCGACAGCGCCGTGTTCATCGGTGCCGGTGACCCGTGCTCCGGCGTGTTCAAGAGCGCCGGATACAGCCAGACGTTCGACACGGGGTCCAGCAACTTCTCCGAGCTGCTGGAGAGTGACATCCGCGGCCTTATCGCCAAGGTGCTGCACGCCCCCAATCCCCGCTTCTTCGCGCACCGGACCATCCTGTGGAACTACATCTACGGCCTCAAGGACACCACGGGGCGGCCGCTGTTCATCCCGTCCCTGGCCGCAGGAGGCCCGCAGACGGTTCACGGGTGGCCCATCTCTGAGGTTCCGAAGGGGCCCAGCACGAGCGCCGCGAGCACCGGCTTCATCCTGTTCGGCGATCTCAAGGGCTTCATCATCGGCGAACGCGCGAGGAGCACCAGCTTCTTCGTGGACCCGTTCACCCGCGGCCTCTCGCACGAGGTGATCTTCGCCTTGTTCAATCGCTACGCCTTCGCGCAGCACATGGCCAACATGTACGGTCGGATCGTGACGGCGGCGTAGACATGAGCCGGATCGTGCGGGTCTGCCCGCACTGTGGAATCGTCTTTACGGCAATCGTCGCGCTAGAATGCACACGGTGTGGCGGGCGCACGGAGCCGAAGGACACGCGGACGTGGGGGCCGAAAGACCCCCGCGTCATCTTGAAGGTGGCGAAGTGAAACTCCAGTGGACGGCCAACTACAACATGAAGGGCAACGGCTACGGGTACAGCACGCACCAGCGCATGCTCCGCGCGGCCCTGGAAGCTCAGGGCGTGGAGATCAGCGACGCCGCCGACATCGCCGTCCACATCGTCGTCCCTACCGGGTTCCTCCCGATCTTCGGCAAGTACAACGTGCTGTATACGATGTACGAGGGCGAGACGCTCCCGCCGGAGTGGGTGCCGCCGCTACAACTTGCTGACCTGATTGTGGTTCCCTGCCGCCACAACAAACACGTGTTTGAGAAGTACACCGACAAGCCCGTGGTCGTGTGCTGGGAAGGCGTGGACGTGGAGCGCTTCGCCTACGTGACGCGCACGTTCCCCAAGGGAGAGCCGTTCCGCTACCTGTGGGTCGGGGCATCCAATCCCCGCAAGGGATACGAGCACGTGGCCCTTGGGTGGCAGATTTTCGAGCACAAGTACCGCGCCGAGTGGAAGCGCTCCGTCCTCGTGATGAAGACCACGCAGCAGACGAAGGAGGAGCGCGTCGTACCGTTCGCCGAACACCATGTCTACGTGGACACACGGGACTACAGCACGGAGAACCTCGTGGCGCTCTACGGCATTTCCCACGCATTCCTCTTCCCTACGATGGGGGAGGGGTTCGGCCTGACGCTGGCCGAGGCCATGGCAACGGGGCTTCCTTGCATCTACACCCCATGGAGCGGGCCGAACGACTTCATTTCCGAGCGCGAGGGCTACACGCTCAAGTTCTCCATGAAGGACGTGCGTACCGTCAAACTGAACGACGACGGGTCTAGGTCCATCTACCACTCCACGCCTGCCGTATCCCCTGACCCGGAGCACCTGGCGCGCCGGATGGCGCAGGTCTACTCCGACTACGACGAGGCGCTTCGCAGGGGGCGCGCGGCAGCGGCACGTATCCGCAGGGACATCACGTGGGACAAATCGGCGCGCAGCTTCATGGCGCTGATCAATCAAAACATCTGGCTCAAGGAGGCGGCTGCATGACGGAATCGGAGAGGGCCCTTTCCAGGACGGTCAACCTTGGAAGCGGGTGGGAGAAAACCAAAGGCGCGGTCAACGTCGACTTCAACCCTGAGGCGAAACCCGATATCGTCCACGACCTCGATGTCATACCGTGGCCGTTCGACGACGGGGCTTTCGACACCGCGATCATGTACGACGTGATCGAGCACCTGGCGAAGCCCATCAGAGCCGTCGAGGAGGCATGGCGCATCCTTACCGTCGGCGGTTTACTGAAGATCAGGACGCCGTCGTTCCAGCATGAAAACTCATGGATCGACCTGACGCACCTGCACCATCTTCACCGCAAGTCCTTGGACTACTTCGACCCAGACACGGACATCGGCAAGCGGTACGGCTACTACACTGCGCGCAAGTTCAAAATCCTGCGCTGTGCCCCGGATGTTCACGGGAACATCGAGTGGCTCATGGAGAAACGCTGATGGATATCATGCTTGTCCCTACGTTCTCCTGTGGCACCGCATGCAAGACCTGCAAGACGTGGATGTTCCACGGCACCATGCCCGTCGATCGGTTCCGCGATCTGTGGAAACGGCTGAACGACGAGCCGGAAGTGGAGCGACTCGTGATGAACACGCTCGGCGACATCAATACGCTGGACAACGCCGAGGAGTATCTGCACATCATGGACGAGTACCACAAACGCCCCGTCGTTTTCACTACGAACGCCAAGCGCATTCCATTCGTCCCGCACGTCGAGGCCTATATCTGTTCGTTCAACGGCGGCACGAAGGAGGCCTACGAGTTCACCACGGGCCTCAACTTCGAGGAAGTCCAGGCCAACATCCGCGCGCACTATGACGACTTCAAGGCTAAGGTCCGTGACGCGCAGGTTCACATGGTGGTCTGGAGCGGAAACCGCGGAACAGAACAGCAGTTCGGCGAGCTGTGGAAGGACTTCCCTGGGCACGTGCGGTTGAATTACCGCAGGACGAACATTCCCGAGCGGTGGGCAAGCGAAGACGAAAAGCAGACCGCGCCGGTCCGCGTGTTCTGTGAGAACCTAAGCAATATCACCGTCTTCCCGGACGGTACCTGCCAGATCTGCACGTGCGGGATCTCCACGGACCTGAAGGACCCGCAGACCTACGGCAACGTGTTCGAGAACAGCCTGACGGAGCTTATGAACCACCCGACGCGCCTGCGCCTACAGGCCGAGGAGGCGAAAGGGATCTACTCGGGCGCCTGCGAGAAGTGCGACTTCAACACGCCGATCGACGGGAAGATCGTCTACCTGAAATGAGGGAAGCATGACGTACGAGTCCACCTACTTCCTCCCGGCCCTCGCCGACATCAAGGAATACCTGGGGATCACCTCCGGGGACGTGGCGTCGGACGGCGTGCTGTGCTCCATCGCTACGGTCGTCACCTACTGGATGGAGCGCTACACGGGGCGGAAGCTGAAAAGCCGCAGCCTCACGGAGATCTACAACGGCAACGGCCGCGATGTGCTCTACACCAAGAATTATCCCATCACCTCCAGCGCATCCGAGATCGCGGTCTATGTCGACGACGACGGGGTGTTTGGCGCAGACACCAAGATCAACGCCACGAGCCTGCGCATCGACGGGGACAATGGCGTCATCCACCTCATCGACGACGTGTTTTCTGAGGGCGTACAGAACGTCAAGGTGGTCTACACTGGCGGCTATGGGGCAGGTACCACACTGGTCCCGTTCGACCTGGTAGGCGCCTGCTTCGAGTTCATCGGGTTTCTGTGGAAGCGCAAGACCGGCAAGCAGTGGGAGTTGACGGGCCTGAATGTCACGCAGGGCGGTGTCACGTTCCTTGACGAGTGGGCGCCGAAAACCGTCCGCCACGTGCTCGACGGCTACCGGTCGCATCGGAGGGGTCTGTGATCACCTACCGCCTCGACGTGGACGACAAGCAGGTTAATGCGGCGTTCAAGCGCTGGGAACAACACATCCCAGGCCTGCACAACCTTGTCCTGGCACGTGTGACCCAGCGCATGGCGGCAAATTCGCAACAGCATTTTCTTACAGGCCAAGCCCTCAAGGTTCGCACCGGGCGCCTGCGTTCTTCGATCATGGCGCGCCGCGTTTCGGACTTTGAGTACGGCATCGGCACCAACGTGGTTTATGCGCGCATCCATGAGTTTGGCGGAACAATTCAGATCCCAGAAATCCGACCCGTGAACAAGAAGGCCATGCGGTGGGTAGGCCCTGGTGGTCGCGTGTTTTTCGCCAAGCGTGTGCGGGCGCATTCTGTAGTCATGCCGCGCCGGTCCTTCATCGGGGCCGCCATCGACTACACCGTGTTCTCTGGGCAGTCCTCGAAACTCGCCGAGCTGGCCCTGGCGGAGCACATCAAGAAATACTGGGAGGCCGGGAATGGCGGCTGATAGCCCCGTCGAGGACATCCTCTACGACCTCAAGGCATGGCTCGCCTCCAAGGTGCCAACCAATTTGCGCGCCATCGAGACGGAACGCGCCGACGGCATGGTGTTGGCCGACCCCGTGCTCTACGAGGTCTCCGACGCGGACCCGTGGGGGCATGCGACGTATCCCGTGGTCCTCATCTACCCGACCGAGGCGCCTGTCCTCTCTGACGCCGACTCGGGACACGACGAGATCCAGCTTGCAGCGGAGATCCTTGTCGCCATCTCCGACGGGTCTCCGTCAGAGGGGACGAAGCGCATCCTCCGCTACATCGAGGCAATCCGCGAGACCATCAGGGACGACCGCACCATGACGGCGCAGGTCGATCTGATATCCACCACTCGCATGATCTACTACCCGACCGATCCGGACAGTGCGGGCATCCGGATAGCAACCATCGGGGTCGACATCCGCAAACTCTTGGACAGGTACTAGGGGGCACGATATGTATGCAGGCGTAGGCGCGAAACTCCAGATCGGCAAACAGGCCAACTGGTCGACGCTGGTTGCTCAGACGGTCGCGTTCTCCTTCGACAAGGAGGACATCAAGCTCCAGCCGGTGATCGGCAACGCTGACAGGCTGGTAGCCCGCAAGGGCACCGGGGCGCACCACATCCTCGGGACGAAGGTTGGCGGGTCGTTCGGCGGCAAGTGCTACCCGGACGAGATCGGGCTCCTCATCGCCGCAGTCATGGGCGCAGAGGTCGCCCCGGCTGCCGTCGACTCGAGCGCGGTCTATGACCACGTGTTCACCCCGATGTCCTCCGTGGCGGCCTCTTCGCTGCCGGAGCTGACCATCGCCATCGACCGCGTGGCTGCGATCAAGGGCTATGCAGTCAAGCTGGACTCCATGGACCTGGAGTTCAAGGGCGGCGACTACCTTCGGGCCACATTCAATGTCGTGGGGAGGCACGAGGAGACGGACACGATGGACGCGCTCACCCCGTCCACCAAGGTACCGTTCAACTTCGTCCACGCCGCGTTCACCGTGGGCGGCGCCGCCTACCACATCAAGAGCGGGAAGATCAGCTACAAAAACAACCTGGAGAACGACCTCTTCACGGCCTACGCGGCGGGAGGCTACATGGCGGAACCGGAGCCGCAGGCCAGGTCCGTGTCGGGGAGCATCGACGTGCTGTGGGACACCACTTCCGCGGCCACACGTGACGCGACGTTCGCCGCAGGGGCAAGCACCGCACTCGTGTTCGTCTTCACGAGCACCGAGGCGATCCTCACCGGCAAATACTACACGCTGACCATCAGCATCCCGCTGGCATTCGTCACCGACGGCAACGCCAACGTGTCGGGACCGGAGCGCCCGAACCTCCCGCTGACCTTCGAGGCCGAGGAGGACGCGGACGACAACCTATGCACGATCACGCTGCGCGATGCGCGGGCGACCGCCTACCTGTAGGAGGGGACATGGAGTGGAAGAAGCCCGACAAGCTGACGGACGCAGACCGCAAGCAACTGCGCGATGAAGCGCGTGCGACGTTCGACGGGCAGCGCATCCTGAAGCCTCGTTTCGGCTTTGAGATCGCAGCGTTCCGCGCCTCGTGCGCGCGCGAGTCCGGGGACATGCTGCACCTGCCCATCGCGGGCGGGGCGTTCGAGCAACCGGAAAAGGCGATGGAGATCATCACGATCATCCAGGAAGAATACCGCAGGGAAAAGAAAGGGGCAGTGAAGAAATGATCATCGAGGAAGCGCGAGCGAAGGGAATTTTCCGCACCAAAATCATGTTGGCGAAGGCATGGGAATCAGACCCGGACAAGGTGGACCCTGCCGATGGTCCGCTCATCGCCATGTATAAGGACGAATGGATCATCATGCGGGAACCCACAAAGGCCGAGTCGATGCGCATGAACGACAAGGACCCCACCGGCGTTGACGACGTTGCCCAGGCCTGCATCGAAGACCACACATTCACCCATCAGTCGAGTGAGGGCAAGGTCTCGTCTAAGGAGGTATGGGACCTAATCAAGACCTCCTTGACGCTGTATCGCTACGTTGTCGAAACGTGGGTGAAGTCTACCCCTTTAGTGCGACGGAGCAATGGAGAGTCCGCCAAGTTGCTCTCGTCTACTGCTGGGGCGGGCGCTTCCCTACCCGTGACATAGAGGAGGCGAATCAGGAATACGGCGCCATCGTCCACGGGGCCTTGGAAAGCCTGGACGGCATGACCGGGGCGCTGCACCACCTGCCGTTCGGCGGTGGGTTCATGGACCAGCCGGTCCGCACGATGGAAGTCGTATCCATCACGCGCGGAGTGTTCGGCGAGAAGATAGAAGCGGAGAGTCAAAAGCATGGCAACGCCCGTACTTGATTACAGAATCCGCTCAAAAGATGAAAGCAAGGCCGGGATAGACTCGGCCAAAGCCAACGCCGAAGGTCTGACCGGCAAGATGAAGGACCTCACCAAGGGCATGGAGGGTGTCAACAAGCTCGCGTCCACGATGATGGGCGCGGGCGCGCTCGCGGGCGTAACCATGGCGCTGCTCAAGGTCTACCAGGGAGCCGCGGAGTGTGAAGACGCTTTTATCAAGCTGAATCCCGAGATGGCGAAGACACCGGGTTCTGCGGCCAACTTTCAGCGCGCGGTTGACAGTCTGAAGGCAAGCATTGGTGGAGCGATAGCGACCGCGCTGGATCCGTTCAGGTCCTTCTTTATCGACCTGATAAGTCCGACCGATCTCGCCACCAAAAAACTCGTAGAGTTTGGACGCGAGTTCGACGCCCTAATGATCAAGTATGCGAGTACGGAACAGCTTACAGAGATCAAGCGAACGAAGGACCTAGCCGAGGCTACCGAAACACTTACGGCAAAACAAAATGATCTTGCCGACGCGAGGGCCAAGGTCAGCGCGTTATCAGCCTCCGAGGCCGCAAAGGGCCAGCTTGCCTATGAAGCATCGCAGGCCTACACAAAATCTGGAAACCAACCATCATACCTATACCCCATGCAGATGGCGCAGGGGGCATACGATGAAGCGCGGAAGCTGTCGGCAGCGAATACCGAAATAATCCAGCGCACCGAATCCGCGATTGAAACGATTCAGAACTTCATAAACAGGAACAGCACGGCAGTTGCCGGAGGTGTATCCGGTACGTCTAGATCAGGAGTGGCAGGCGAAACAGTAGATGGTACCGACCAGGGCTGGATGGGATACGCAGGAGGAGGACCAGAGTACCAGATTGAAAGCCTGTTGACCGGCATAGGGGACAGCATCCAGGAAGGACTCGAAGACTTTGCCGGGGGGACCTCCGCAGGATCGCAGGGCTACCAGTCGCAAGGCACGCAGGATCTGTCCAGGATCATAGGCATTATCTCATCCGTCGGATCAAGCCTCCTCAGCCTCATAACCTCCATCGACACTGTGCGCATCATCATGGACCCACTGGGAGTCATCCTGCGCTCGTTTGTCGCCACGCTGGAGCCGACGATAGACAGCCTGCTTACCCCGCTGATAGGCGCTCTGTCCATCATCGGGCAGACACTTGGAGCGTTCATAATGCCGATCCTTGAAGCGTTCGGACCCGTCATCCGCTACCTCTGCGATCTGTTCGCATCGGCGTACAACTTCCTGTTGCCGGTTTTCAATGCAATCATTTTCGTGTTCGACGGAATAGGCAAGGCGATCAGGGCGGCCATCCTTCCTTTCCAGCTTCTTGGAACGATCCTGGTATGGAGTTCCAAGGTTGTCAATGACTGGGTTTACAACACTTTCCAAAAAGGCATATTAGACAAATCCCGCGATACCGCCGGGGACCTTGCGGCGCAGCTCGCGGCAGTCATAGCGGCGGCTACTGCGGCGGCTACCGCAACCCCCACATACCTCGAACCCATCGACTTCGGGGACCTGACTGCGTCCGGTGAGCAGTACGTGGCGAACACCGGCGGATCGACTTCGACGGCAGGGACCGCAACGTACCACGCTACGACGATCAACGTGGCGGTCAACGCGCAGGGCGCCTACATCTCGGATCTTCGGGACTTCGCGCTCCTGATTCGCGATGAGATCAAGGCGGCGGAGGCGATAAACAATTGAGCACTTGGGTTTACACGCTGACCTACTCCGACGCATCCACGGCTGATATCACGTCCCTTGTCCTGCAAAAAACTGTGTCGTTGAGGCGTTGCCTGTGGAACGACATGCGCGCTAAAGGCGACCGCCTGACACTGGAGATGCGATGGTCGTCGGCTACGTTCAACAAGATCGTGGCGGATACCGGAGACATCGCGATCACGATAACAAAGGACGGGTCCGCGTGGTTCAAGGGAATCCTGACCCCGCAGCTTTCGCATGAGATGGACGCACGCCCGAAGTCGTTCGCCATCGAAGCCACCGACATGGGGCAACTCTTGCGCCATCGCATCAACGAATACTTCACCTGGGCAGGGTATTCGGTCTGCAATCCTGCCGATACTGCGCACTCCATCGTGCACCAGCTTGCGTACATGGCCGGATTCTCAGCCGGAGACCTTGCCGGGATCGCCACGATATCAAAGACCATCGACTACTTTTCCAACGACGACCTGGATAATAAATACTGGGACTTCCTGGACGAGCTTCAATTCCAATTCGGCTACGTCTTTTACTTCACGGCTGCCGGTGTTCTCGCGCTGTTCGACGTGTACCCGGCAACAGCAACGGCATCCTTCACGTTCTCCACGGGTGTTTCGGGTAACTGCCTTGGGCCGCTCTCCACCCGGAAAGCAGAGCGTCAGTACAAGGACGTGGAAGTTGACTGGTACGAGCACCAGGTCCTCGCGGATCAAATCGTGTTTTCCGAGACGCAAGGTGCCACTGAGGTATACAAGTGCCTCATCCCGATAGCGGCAGGCGGTTACTATCCAACCTCGTCGAACGTCGAGAGCATGTTCGCCGACTTCGCAATCGACGGATACGAGGTGTTGGCGGTAACAGACGCGGTCATCGACGAGCTGTCTGATTATGACGTTGTCAACTTGTCCGGAACAGCGGAGACTAAAAGATTCCCGGTTAAGTTCTACAACGGCGGCGCAGTTACTGAGTACATCAAGCGGCTTGATATCCGTGGAAACGCCATAGTCAAAAGCACGATACACCGCACGCGGCAGACTGTGTCCAACGATCTGCTTTTGAAACTGGACGCCGGATACTTGACCACGGAAGCGGATGCCACGCGGCTTTCCTCCGGCCTCAAACGGCATTATCAATACGCTCCGTTTACCTACCGCCTCGAATCTAGAACAGCGGTTGCCCTTGGCACGATCGTACTCCAGACCGAGGCTGCATTCCTTGGGCAGTCCAACAAGTGCGTGGTTGTCGAAGTAACCGAGCGCCCATGGGACGCGATCTACGAGTATGTCCTGGAGGGCATCGAGGCGTATTCGGCAAACGCCGTCACAACGCAAGGCGAACCGGTCGGGACTCGCAACGCGAACCTTGCGGCCGGGTCCGGGTCCTATGTTGACCCGCAGGCTGCAACCGTAGTCCTCCCGGAAGCGTCCTTGCTCATCCCGCTCTACATCTACCCGACCGGCGGAGGCATTGAGGCCAACTGGGCGCAGATCATCCTCCAGGCGCGGGAACATCAGGGCATCCAGTGCTACGTGGTCGCCAACCCGTCGAGCGGGCCAGGTACATCGACGGACGGCAACTACACCGACGCCATCAAGAAGATGCAGGGCGCTGGCGTGAAGGTCCTGGGATACGTCGCATCCACGTTCGCCGCCAAGTCACTGCAAAACGTCAAGGATGAGATTGCATCGTGGGTTTCGCTGTATCCTGGCGTTGACGGATTGTTTGTCGATGAAGTGAAGTACGAGGCGTCCCTATCTGATGCAACCAAGGCCTACTACCAAGCGATCTACTCCTATGCGCGGCAAGCAAGGCTTTACCCCGTCGTGGGGAACCCTGGGTGCGCAGTCCCGGAAGCGTACTTCACCAATGCCCTGTTTGATATCTGCGTGGTCCACGAGGGAGACGCATGGCCCACCAAGGCGGCGCTGTCTCTCTACGCCTACAATACCGACTACGACCGCAAGCGCCGTGCCGTGCTTGTCTATGACGAGGCATGGTCAACGGCGTCGTTCAAAATGTGCTTGAAGTACGTCGGGTCCGCCTACTGCAACAATACCACGGGGCCATGGGACAGCATTTCCACGAACCTCGCGGAACAATTCCAGTTCATCGGTAACCGCTCCGTACAGCTGTCGTTCGAGGCCGACGACGCGACCGACGACGACCGCCTCCCTGACGGCGACGCCCTCCTTGACTGCCAGACGCCGGAGCTATCCTGGCACGGGAGCTTTGGGACCTTGATGCCTAAGCTCCTGCCCGGCAAGCGCACCGTGTTTGAGCCGCCATACATCGGGTCGGTGCTGAACCCGCGTTGCCTGTGGCCAGGGCGCGGAGCCGTCGGCGTGTGGAAGGCGACGACGAACCTGCTGGCGGCGCTATACCCATCCGATTGGTCAACGGCAACCGGAGGGAAAACTTGTATCAACGGGGCTACGGCAGTCCTGGAATATGTAGCTTCCCTCGGGAGAACAGCGACAAGAGTAACATTTAGCGGTGCTGCAAGCGGAGCCGTCCATAGATCAATATCCCTCTCCGCGTCAACGGCCTATTCGGGAAGCATGTGGGTTTATTGCGAAACGGGCTTTGCTGTAAGCATCGAAATGAGCGATTTTATAGACCAGGGACTAAATACTTCGTGGACACTAGCTCCCGGACTAAATTATATTTCCACATCCGGAACCACAGATGCCCATACTGCAAGGTATTTTACGCTACTATCAAACGTAGCTGGTGTATGCTGGATACTCGACGGACAGCTTGAAAACTCCCCCTACGCCACGCCCTTCACGCCTTCGACCCGTGCGGCGGGGAGCCTGGACTTTGCGTATCCATTTGACGACGATATAGCATTCTCTGTTCGCCCCGGATTTACCTTTGATTGCGCCGAGGTTGGCAATAAACGGATATTCTTCAACGCTATAGGTCCCACCGGTGGCTTGATGATCTACTACGATCAATCCACTGATAGGATTGTTGCCAACCTGTATAAGACTGCTGGTGTATATTTTAAAAAGATAACGCCTGCATTTACAACCAATGCGGCGCTACAGGTAAAGCATAGCATACTCTGCAAACCAAACACGACGGCAGGATCAGTCGCTTTATATCTTAATGGAGTGGAATGCGCAGAGGGGATGGCTGGCGGAGATTGTTCCGGCGTAAACATCTCGGGGAATATCTATTTTGGATATGATTACGGCGGCGCAGGATCGGAGGCCGACAGCGCCATGGGCGATTTCGTACTCGACCCGTCGCGGACCTTGACAACGGCGCACTACCTCACCGGCCGCCCCTACTACGACCCGCACGAGGTGATGACGGCGGCGCGGAACATCCGCCTCAGCGCGCAGGGTAGCCGCAACTACAACAGCCCGTCGGTGTGGACGGACAGCTACGGGCGCGAGGCGAGCGTGGACGCGGCAGAAGGATTCCAGGTCAAGGACGCCACGGGGAAGATCCTGTTTCAAACGCCGAACGCGGCGCTTGTCGAAGGCAGCTATCCGATGGGGCAATACTTCGGGGAGAAGTACGCCAATGCAGTCTACCAGCTTGTTAGCGTAACGTCGTTTACTCTGAATACATGGTACACGCAAGGCATAATCAACAATGGATATACAAATGTTCGCGGTGTGAAGCTGAAATACAGGATGCACGGACAGGGTGGACCATCTATTACGCCCTGCGCTTTTATCTGTTTCAGGCCCACTGGAACTACGTGGGACATAAACTATGATGACATGACGCCGATGGACGGTATCTATCTTGGAGGTCCATCGACTTCAATCATCGAGCGCGTTGGCATGATAGACGTTCCTGTTTCGGGAGACCAATTTGACTACAACGTCTATCTACTTGCGCCGACATCGTCATCCGTCATTCTGCAAATAGAACAGATAGGAATATACGCATGATCTACAAACTCGAAACACTCCCTGACGGCACTATCACCGGTTACCGGATGGTCTCCGAGCGGGACCGCGAGTGCGGGCCTGACGAGGTTGTCGGCAACCCTGGGCAGATCGTGAACGCCGACGGCAAGTGCATCAAGCGTCTAATCGACAATCCCGACTTCGGCAAGGTGATTGGGCAGCGTCCAGTGGGCGGAGTATCCATGGACAAGGGCGCCGCTACCCTCCAGTACGAGGACATCCGTGACACCCGCCGCCGCATCATCGTGTCCCGCCATCCGGACCCGCCAACCGCCGCCGAGGTGGAGGCCGCACGCATCGCCGCGATCAAGGCGGAGATCCACGCCGCCTACACGCAGGACGACGAGCTGAAGCTTATGGCGCTGGGTATAGCGGACCCGACGGACGCCGAGTACCTGGCCTACCGAAAGGCCATCGCAGAGATCAAAGCCAAGCACCCAAAGGAGACAGCATGACGATAACCGAGATTCTCCCGCTCATCGGCGGGGCCGCTGGGATCTGTTCCGTTGTGATCTTCTTTTCCAACCGGCGCAAGGCCGCGATCGAGATCGGAAAGCAGGAGGCAAAGATGGACGAGCTTTGCGGCAGCGTCGAACGCGCATGGAGCAAGATCGAGGTCATCGCCAACGGGGAACAGGAGCGGGCGGTCCAGTACGGCAAGATTGAGGTGCGACTCGATTTCATTTCCAAGGGCGTCGACGATCTTGGCCGCACGATGCGCGAGGAGATCAAGGGCCTCCGCGACGCCAAAGAGGGAAGGGCGTCGTGAGGTACGTCGATGCCTACCTGACGCCCAACTTCGGCTCCTGCTCCATGGTCCCCATAGTCCCGCGCGGGATCGTGATCCACTGGCCCGGCGTGGCTGGCCAGCGCCCCCCGGCAATCATCGAGTATTGGCAGGAGCGCGGGGACTTGAATATCCAGTTCCCAGGCTTTGCATGGGACGCTATGGGGCCGGCTGAGCGCGAGGCCTTGCTTCTGCAGATCCTCCGCGAAGGCAAGATCGCACCGCGTCGGGGCTACGGGTCCGCCAACGCCATCGTCGACGGCGTCGATGTCTACCGCACCATCCCGTGGGACCGCGAGGCGTTCCACGCCGGGGACAACTACCCCAACTTCGCCCATGAGGCCATCCGGCTTTTCGGACCGAACCCAAACAGGGGAACGGTGGGGATCGAGCTTTGCCATCCCGACTCCACGGGACGACCGACCGGGGACACTATGATGTCAGCCATCGAGGTGTGCGTCTCGCTTTGCCGGGAACACAACTGGGACCCGCTAGAGAGGATATGGTTGCACTCCCACGTCACCGGCAAGGGGACGCCGTGGGGGATCCAGACAC
The DNA here is from genome assembly GCA_023228245.1 of Candidatus Pacearchaeota archaeon. The sequence goes on along the minus strand of JALOBN010000027.1, from coordinate 5,928 downwards.
ATGAGGGACCGTGCCATAAATGGTTCTACGAAAATCAGGACGAGTGGGCCGCGTTCAAGGCGACCGTCGCGGCGGAAGTGGAGCACGCGGCATGATCTGTAAACGCAAAATAACCTTGGAGGTCAAAACATGAAAGCGAAAGATGCCAGCCTGTGGGCCAAAATCCTTGCCGCTCTGATCGCCATCGGCGGCAGCTTCGCCGTGGGTCGCGGGTGGTTGCCGGATATCAAGGTGGACGACGTGCTGAAGTTATCCGCGTTCGTCGCCGTCGTGTTCGTCACCGTGGACCTGAATCTCCTCGCGGAGAAGGTGTTCCACTGGACCCCAGCAGCGCCCGCGCCACCCGCGAAGGCGAATCCCCTGGAGGGGATGCCGGGATGACCCGTGCCTTTGCCTGGCTCGCCGCCCGTATCGCCGCCCTCCGCGCCTGGTCCGCAACCCATGGTCCGCTGGCCAAGGTCCTGGGCTGGGTAGCCGTCGTGGCGCTCTCGATCCTGGCCGGGATGGCGCTGCTCGGGGTCCTGCTCCTGGTGGCGCGGGACAAGGTGGAGGGCAAGGACGCGCCGGCTACCGCTGATAAGATCAAAAAGGAGGCCAAGGATGCCCATGATTCCGAGGCGGCCCGCGTGGCTGCTCTGCCTGCTGATGCTGTGGTGGATGCTCTGCCCAATGCCGGGGAGGTGCGCGGAGTCCGAGACGGCGCCATCGAGCGCGGGAAAGCCCGAATCGCTGATCTGCTTAACCGGTACCGAGTGGGCGCGGATGGCCGAGGAGATCCAGGCGGAGGTGGACCGGACGGCAACGGAGGCGGCTGACGAGGCCGTCAAGGCCGCCGTGGCCCCGCTCCTGGCGGACCTGGCGGGCATCCGGGCGGAGCGCGACGGCTGGAAGGCCAAGGCCGAGGCTGGGGAGGCCGCTCTGCGTGTGGAGCGTAAAAATGTGCAGGACCGTGACGCGGAGCTCGTGGTGACCCGCCTTGTCGCCATCCTGGCCGTTATCGGCGTGGCTGTCGGAGCCGGGCTCCTGGGGCACGCGATACCATAGGGGCGCTGGCGGGTTGACACCGGAACCCAAAGGAAGTATATTCAACGTGCCGGAGTGATGCCCGGCAACATTGGAGGAGATCGGGCCATAGGACAGGGCGACCTCCAACGCCCGCGGGATTCATCCCCCGCAGTCCTGTGGCCCGACTTTTTTTGTTGGAGGCGCAATGAGCGACAACCACCTATCCATCCTTGAGGACGCGCAGAACGCGCTTGCCCAAAGTGGCCGCGTTATCGAAGCGTTGAAAGGCGCCATCGCCGCGATGAAACCCAATGCAGACCTTGGCGCCGCAATCGTTTCGAGCGGTAAGGTCTACGAGGTCCGGGAGGCGGCCAAGGAGCTCTCGATCCAGATCGCTCCGGGAAAATACCTTGGCCCTTCCCAGTTGTACGCCTTCCTACGCTCCACCTGGATGATAATGAAGCGGCGTGACCCGAGAACTCACTGGGACTACCACGCCCCGAAACAGGAGCATGTTGACGCGGGCCGGATGAAGCTGGAGGAACGGATGTCCAACGCGGAAACGGAGGACGGGAGCATGATAGTCAACCGCATGACCATCATCACGCCCAAAGGCCTAGTCTACATCAGAGAGAAAATCACGAAGGCAATCGAGGAAGGAGCGATCTATGGGCTCATTGGAGGCTGATCCTGTCGTTTCCGAGATCCTAAAGCTCCATGAAAAAATAGCCTTTGAACAGAAGAGGGCGCGCGTTTTGCGACGGGAATACAATTCATTGGTATCGAAACATTACAAGTTACGCGATAGGGAGGCTCTTGTACAGTTCAAATTCTGCGAACATTTGAGGGCCGAAGGAATAGACCATCAGGAACAGGTTGTCGTGGAAAGCGGCAGAATAGACGTTCTAACATCCGCTTGTGTAATCGAAATTAAATACGGAAATCAGGACGCGGTTATTTATCAGGCCATAGGGCAACTTGCCTACTATGGAACCTTCTACCCATTCCATAGTCGCGTGATCGTAATCACGGGAAATCCGTCTGCAAAGATGCAGAAAGTTCTCGAAACACTTGGTATTGAATGGAGGGTATTCACATGCATCCCGATATAACCATTGCCGAAAAGGTAAATAAACTCCACCAGGAAATAAAAGACGCGCTAACAGGCACAATAGAAAAAGCGATTCTTATAGGAAATTATCTCGTGGAAACAAAGGAGCGTGTTGGCCATGGTAGCTTTGGCGCGTGGATCAAAGCTTCATGTTCATTCAGTCATAGTGCGGCTGACAACTATATCAAAATTGCAAAATGGCAGGAACAAATTCGCACGCGGTGTGGGAATTTGCAGGAAGCCTATCAGGTTATAGCCTCCATCGAAACCAAGGAGAAGCAGGCGGAGGCAAAGGCACGCGAGAAACGGATCAAACACGTAGTCGAGACCGGGGAGAAGCCTGCGGACTGGACTCGGGCCGATGATTACGAGTTGAAGAAAAAGCGTGACGCGGATGCCTTCACTGAGCGTATGGAGAAGATCGAGTCGGAGGATGCCGAATTAAAGGACGCCAGGACATACGACCCTCGCAAGGTCGATGCGCTAATTGAAGAAGCCAAAGAATACGTCGAACAGGAAAAAGCCAACGCCCACCTCGCCATGACCGGCATCGAGAACTACACGCAGAAAGGCATCTTCGTGGCCATCGAGCACTACGTCAACTCATTTGACACGACGGCCCGGAAACTGGAGGCGGCGCACAACCTGATCAAGAAGCTGAAAATCATGGCGGCGCACCTGGACGCCCTATCCTCCGCCGAGGCGAAAAGGTGACCGATCGCCTAACACGTGTTCGTAGCCGATTGTTGAAAATAGTTGTTGACATACCTCCTATCATATCCTATTATGGTCGCTATGGACAACGAAACGCGATTCACCTTTATCCTCCCCCCGCTCCTCCGGGCGAAGATCCTCTCTGAGGCAAAGGACGCTGGGAGGTCCGCAGGGGACATAGTCCGCAGGGCGCTGGAGGAGCACTTCGCCAACGCCGCAGGTAAACAGCGCAGGAGGCCCACATGACCTTCGCAATCCTCTTTCTCATCGCGCTCCTTGCCGACCCGCTGATCCTGCTGCCCAGCCTGCTGCCCCGGAGGCGCGCATGAACTCAATCATGCTTGGAAACCTGTCGATCGCAGACATGGAGCGGAGGCTCGGCATCAGCTTCCCTGAGCCCTTTAGGGCCGACATGGAGATGCGGCGCGAAATGAACGCATCGGACACTCCAGCCGGGAAGTGGCACTGCTTCGACATGCCGTTCCTTGTTTGCTGCGGAGACAAGGAGACCGCCGAGTATGTGCGCGACAACCTGGCTCCGCTGTCCGGGCAGATGACCGGACAACTGCAAATAAGCTGGAGGCGCGCATGAAACACAAGCTGGCATGGAGATTTCGCAAGGGCAGCATGGCTGACCCGATCAAAACGCTCCCGTGTGGTTGCAAGCAGTACGTCTACGACGGAACCATCGTCAAACATTGCGAGGAGCATATGCCGCCACGAGAGTGCGAGGACAGCGAGGGTGAGGCCATGATACAGCGCGAATTGGACGACTATTGATGTGCGCTATACCTGGGTCAGACGGACAGCGCCTCGAGATGCTACGCAAAGCAACGGAAGAGCTCATAGAGGCGTTTAAGGCGTACGACTCTGAGCATTGCCACTACACGCGCCGCAGCCTGGAACTTGCCATGGAAAAGGCGGAAAGGTTGGTGCGCGAATGATCCCCCGCTGGCTATGCGCCGTGGTTGCGCTGCTGGTCTCCGGCGGCATCATCGCCCTTGCCGTGGCGCTCCGCCGCTCCGTGCTGCGACGCGCTGAGGCGGAGCGGAACCTGCCCGTAGCGCGTCCTCGGATTGGGGGCGACCAATGATCCCCGTTGTCATCCTGGTCGCCCGTCTTTTCTCCGCGCCCGCCCCTCACGTCGAGCTGGTGGTGCATGCCGCCCTCGCCGCCGGTACTGACCCCGCCGTCGCCGTCTCGCGTGTGGAGTGGGAGGCCAGCTTCGATCCGACGGCGGAGCGCTTTAACGCCTGGGATGGATCAACCGATTGGGGCTTTGCGCAATTCAACAGCGTCTACCACGACCAGCATCGCGACGACCTCCGGGCCCACGTCGTGGCCATGGAGCGCTTCCAGGCGCTTTGCAACGCCCGCGCAGCCGGGGATCCGCGCCTCGGCCTTGCGATGTATCACCGCTGGAACCTGGACGCTCAGGGCCTGGCGTACGCGGATGCCGTGTGGTCGATCGTGGTGGTCGTCCGCGCGCAGGGGCAAATCACGCCGCGGCGTTCGGGAGGGGATCCGCGGATTATGGTCAACTACGATGCGGGCGCAGGACTGGAGCTCCTGGACGGCTCGCGCACGGCCAAGGAAGAGCGCACGGAAAAGGCCCGTGGACAGGCTCGCCATGAGCCGGAAGCAATTGTCGAGCGGCCGGTGTGGCGCACAGTCCGCGCCGGTCGCCTATCAGAGGAAAGGAGAGCGGCATGATAACAGATCATCCGGCGCGCGTCACGGTCCTGCGCGACAGCGTGGAGACCTTCGGCCTGCGGGTCGAGGGACGAGGGCGCCACGCATCGGACGCGGCAGTCGCGCTGATCAAGCGCAACCAGGCTTTTCGCTACGACCGCGTCGAGGGCTTCAGGGTCTACGGAACCATGCGCGGGATTAGGGCGTGCCTGCGAGAGCTCAGGGAGCGCGGCATCCTGCATGAGCTGGTGTTTTCGCCGCAGATGGACGGGGTCCAGTTCGACCCGGAGGCAGGGGTATGAGCGAAATCAAACGGTGGGCCATAAAAGGAATCCGGTGCGTGGTCATAAGGACGGATATGGGGCACCTTTGCGGTTATGTCGGAATTACATCCGATCATCCTTTGTACGGTGTCGATTATTCATCCGAAACTCCCGCGTTGAATAGGTTTTTTGAGGAATGGAAAAAACAAACCGTGGGAGACAGGGGTATCGTTTCTATTCTCTGCGCTAGCATGCATACAGATCACGGGGCATTGACTCCTGAATTATTTTTCGATGTGCACGGAGGAATTACATTTTCCGGCCAGGGAGGAAAATACCCAACCGATGAAAAAGATCTCTGGTTTTTCGGATTTGACTGCGCACATGCAGGCGATACGCCGGAAAACTGGACCGAGGATCGATGCATTGCAGAGACCGAACGGCTTGCAGAGCAGATAGCCGAGCTATCCGAAATACAAGAGGCCGCGTCATGACGTACCACTGTTACGCCTACCTTGACCACGCGGCTTTTTGGTTGGACTGCGTGCTGCATAAGGCGGACGCGGACCACGCGGCGGAGGTCGAGGTAACCGCCGCGCACCCCTACGCCGACGCGGAGCCGCAGGCCACGGACAAGCCCGGGACCGCCGACGTACTCCCCTACCTCGATGACGACGCCAAAAACGCGCTGTACCGGCAGGCCGAGGACAACGTGCCGGAGCCGCAGGCCGTGGAGTCTGCGGCCAGCCACGCCATCGACGCGCGCCGGGATGCCGACGACGACCGGGACCGCGAGGCGGCGGGGGTTCACCCCATTTTCGCGGACATCCTGCGCAACATCGGCATGGTCTACGGCGGGGCCTCGAGGCCCACGACCACACGAGAGAGGAGGGACGACTGATGGCAGATCCAATCATCGAGTTCGGCGACGACGAGGACGAGATCCGCAAGCCGGAATTCCAGGTCACGGAGATGTCCTCCGCGTCCTGGTGTGTCCGCAAGATCCGGGACGCACGGCGGCAGATGGAGCGCAACCGGGAGCTTGCGCAGGTGGAATACGCGCGCCTACAGCGGGAGCGCGATAAGGTGGATGCCTGGCTTGCCAAGGCGAACGCCGCAGAGGACCAGACCATCGAGTACATG
>JALOBN010000081.1 GCA_023228245.1 Candidatus Pacearchaeota archaeon | reverse complement strand
GGCGGCGGGGAGAAAGACGAGTCTCGGTTTTGGGGAATGGTCTGACAGGTGGCTGAAGACCGTTGTCAAAGTCTCCCCGCGCACCCAGGCGGACTATGAGCAGATCGTCCGACTGCACCTCGCGTCAAGGTTCGGCCACCTTCGCTTGAGTGACATACACCCCGGGGACGTTGATACCCTCGTCTCCGAGCTCGAGGAGGAACTATCGCCCGCGCGCGTGCGCAAGATACTCATAGTGCTCCGCATGATTTTCAAGCAGGCAGAGGCCCGCGGCTATATCACCTCCAACCCCGCTTCATTCACCCGTCCGCCGAGACAGGAATACCGGGAGATGTCCTATTTGAGCTGGGGCGAGACGCGGAAACTACTCGCCGTCTGTGACCCGATTGTCGCCGCCGCGGTACTAACGGGCATGAGACAGGGGGAACTGCTGGCCCTCAGAGTGGGGGATGTCTCGGACGATTCGGTGATGGTCAGGCGCACCTGGCATCCGAAGTATGGATATGACCTGCCGAAGAACCGCCAACAGCGAAGCGTAAGGATCGGCGCCGGACTCGCCAGGATACTGAGAATCCAGTGCGCCGGCCGGGACCCCGACGAACTGGTCTTCCCCAACGGTGACGGTGAACCGCAGGAACCGACGGGCATGGTGCGCTCGAAGTTCCTCCCCGCGCTCAAAGAAGCTGGGGTCCGCAGGGTGCGCTTCCACGACCTGAGACATACCTACGCGAGCATGATGATAGCCCTCGGGGTGAATATCAAGTTTCTACAGAAGCAACTCGGGCACAAGTCGATCAAGGTGACATACGACACCTACGGGCACCTGTTCCCCGAGGTGGACGAGGGCATCGAAGGCAGGCTGGATGATCGCCTTTTCGGAAAGTGACGGGAACGGGGCGGGAACGCATTATCCCTACTTGCCTCGCTAGAATGGCTTTAGACCGCTGATAATGTGGAGCCGGCGATAGGATTCGAACCTACGACCTGCGCATTACAAGTGCGGTTCGCCACCCGTAACAGTAGTTAACACGGCGTTACCCGATGTGAACAAATGGCGCAACGGTGGGCTTTTTCAAGGTGCAGAAGTCACAGTAGTTAACACGGCACGGGGAAAAGTCACGGGAATGGGACGGGATTGCTTTTCCCCGAACCCTTGACACGCTATCATCATGATGATATGTTTACATTATCAAGAGGCGAGAGCGAAAGGGGCATGTCATGACCATCACAGTCCGAAACGATTTCCACAACACCTCCACCCATATCCGAGTGCCAGCCGACGGACGCATATCACCGGCGGTCGTGCGGCGGGTTCGGCGCGAACTGTGCCCGGGTGACGAGTGCACCTGCGGGCAGGGTCCGCTACTTCATCGCGGGGAGCAGGACGACGGTTGGACCGTGGACTATGACTTCGACAGGGACGGCGGCGCGATCATCACACTGACTACGGCGGGGGCGGAACGACCAATGGTAAGAGACACCTTCCAACTCCCGCGAGATGTCCAAGAGCAGATCCGAGAGAGAGCGCACGCAGAGCGGGTCTCCAAAAGCGAGGTCGTGCGGCGGGCGCTGGGGGAATATCTGTAAAGGTCAGGCTGCCTTCTTCTTCGGCTCGTCCAGCCAAAGCGGATAGCGCCAGGTCACGCCGCGGGATTCCGAGAGCCCGAAGAAAGTCTGGTTCGGCCGGCTGACCCTCTTGAGCTTCTTTGTCGAGAGCATCGAGCCGCCGACGACCGACCCGTTCATGAAGCGCTCACCGTGAACCAACTCGGCTTCCTCATGTGTGTGGAAGTGCGCGTAGAGCCAGTAGTTCGGGGGAGTCTCGTCGATGTTCCAGAGCATCGCGCTCATGTCGTTCACGTCGCGTTCGAGCCCGTAGAACGGGATGCGCTTGTACATCTGTATGTCGTCACCGTGGGAGCCGCAGAATCGCCAGCCGAGAATGACGGTCGTATAGAACCAGGAGCGGGGTATGCACCAGCGTATCTGAGGGTACTTTTGAAGCAGATCGCGGGTCCAGTGGTAGAGAAGGTAGTCAAAGTTGTTCCACGTCGGACCCTCGCCCTTCTCACCCATTCGCCCGTGGTTGCCGGGGACGCAGTAACAGTCAATGGTGTGGTAGATGGAGAGCATATTGAGCAGGGTTTCGGCGAGAAGATTCTTCGCGTAGACGAGTTGGTCGGCGGTGTAGGCCTCGATATAGGCATGCTGGCCCTTGTAGATTTTCTCCTGAGTGACGATATCGCCGAGAAGGTGGACGTTACAGTGGTTGATCGGCACTCCACCGTCCTGCTGTATCCCGACTATCTCAGCCTGTCCCTGGACGCTCCGCTCGACGCGCTGGCGTTGAATGGCAAGGTTGTACTCGGCGAGGCCGCCCGACTCCTCCAGCGTCAACTTCTCGCCCGTATGCCAGTCGCTATAGACGATGTTCGCCTGCTCGACCGGATACCTTTTCTTGCGGGAGACGTTGAACCGCTTCGGAGTCCAACCGGCAACCCGAGCGTTCGCCGCCAGCAGTTCGTCGAGGACCTGCGTCCGGTTCCGTTCGTCCAAGAGCGCCGCGGTCATGTCCTGCTTTTTGCGCTCCCGCTCCTGCTTCGCGCGCGCCTCTGCAATGGGGTCCACGTTATCCTTGCAATCAGGGCAGTAGACCTTGTGGTCGATATCGACCGTGAAGTCGGCGCCGCACTGACGGCATTGTTTCACCGTCTCGAGCCTTCGTTGCGCCTGCTCATAGTCTCCCTTGCAGGTGGCGGGTCGAGGGCAGTACATCTGTGAGCTGGCTGCCTTTTGAAACTCGTTCCCACAGAATCGACATATCCCCTTCCCCAGGTCCTTACGCCGGGATTCGTTATAGGCAAGTTTCCGACATTCGGCGGGGAGCGGGCAGAACTTCTGCCCCGGATTGTTCTTCGGGAATTTCTTCTTGCAGTGGGCGCACGTTCCCGTTCCGTATTTGCCGTCATTCTTCGCCATTGGCATCCTCCGGGTCGCAGACAACCTCGTTCTTGACGAAGCGCGCCAGGGGCATGAAGTCGGTGTCCACGTCGGCGAGGTCTTCGATCTGCTCCTGGATCTCCTCTACCGCAATCTCAAACTCGGGCACCTTGTCGAGCGCATAGACCAGCTTCGCCATGTAGGTGTGGTACTGGCCCTTGAACGAATGGCGTAATGCCTTACGCAGGTGGCGCTTGTATCGTCGGCTGAACTTGTCCACTGGGGACCTCCGGGGTTGTGATGTTTAGGCCGGGGGAGTCGTCGCGGGCGGCGGGGTTTCGATCGGGGACTTTCCAGCAACCGCCGTGTTCGTGATGAGCTCACCAGAGATTGCCGATAATCGCGAGCCGTACGAGATGCCCGCAAGCCCGGTCACGCAACTGGTCGCCATTCCAGCAAAGGCCATGGTGATCGCGCCGTCGCGGGTCACGATATAGATGATCGTGGCGCACGCACTGAAGACGGCCGCCAATGCGCCGAGGATGATCTTGGTGATTGTATCCATGTTGTCACCTCCTAAAATTACGCAGTTGATTGAGTTATTATCCGGTTGGTCGATGGTCAAACGTGCAGACCGCCGGGACAGAGGGTTCGATGGTGACGAGGGTATTCCCCTTGCACCCCATCTCTTTGCCCACCTGCACCTGGACGATCTGGTTGGGGCCGATCGCCACGGTTTTCGGATCGCGCGGCACGTCGTTCGTCACCGCCACAACCCTTGCTGAGATGGGGTTCGGCGTGGGGTTCTGCGCCTTCGCCCATACGTCCCATGGGCGCCCGTCCATGATGCCGATGTAGTAGATTCCCGGAAAAGATGTAACCCGGCCCGCACTTGATTGTGTTGACACTTCCGCCTCCTGTGTTTTGGGTTGTGCCTGCGAATATCTCGGCAGGATAAAGTAGTACTTCGTCGAGCCGTCGAGGGGTCTGGTTACTCTGGCAACCCGGTCGTTGTAGTTCCCCTCGATCAAGGTCATTGTCCGGGCCGCGCCGTTGACAGATTCGATTATCCCGACGTGGTCGCTTATCCCGCCTTGCTCCAGATACGGGTAGCGGTCCATGACGCAGATAGCGCCCGGCTGTGGGGCCAGCACCATGAGGCCGTTGCGGACACCCCAGTTGATCCAGTCGCCCGTGTAGTAGGACCTGAATCCGAAGTCGCGGAACAACCAGCTCTGGAATATCGCGCACCACTGGTAGCCTTGTACCCCTCCATACCAGGCGTGGTACTTCGTACCGGAGTTGGAGCCAAGGGGAGACTCGACAGAACCGGGTGCGCCTATTTCTGCGCGGGCGAGGGCGAGTACGTCTTGAGCAGTTGTCATTCATCCTCCAACCAGTACTGCATGAGCATATAAAAAAGCCGCCTGATGAGGCGGCGCTTCCAGCGGCGGTATGTCTTCATTTCACCAGGGCGATGACCAGGGACGTGATGGTTATCAGGGTCAGTACGATGCCGAGGAACCACGCCGCGTTCGACTTCCACGACGAGACAACCTTTTTCTGAGCGCCCCTATCGATCTCTTTCGTCTCCAGGCAGGTCAGCCGCTCGGTCACCTCGGCGTGTTGCTTTTCGAGCAATTCCCTGATCTCGTTCTGCCCTTGCTCCAGCCGGTGCAGACAGCCGTTATGTTCGCGCATGAACCGCGCCTCGGCCTTGTCGTGCTGTGCAACGTAGCGGTCGAAGTTCTCCTCAGTCATAAGTCCCATGGTTACGCCTTTATGATGTGGGGTATCATTACCGTGTGATACAACTTCCTTGTCCTCGCCGTCTGAAGAATCTCGCAAGCCTGCATCTTGAACAGGTGGACTCCTACAGCGCAATCGGTCCATTCGACGCTATGCGACATGTCTGTGTACCAGTCGGCCGCCCCGGTTGCCACGATTGTCTCGGCGGCATCGGGACGGTAGGCGTGGTCCGCATAGCCCGCGCCCAACGGATTCCGAACAACCTTCAGAAACGTGATGAAGTTCTCGGCGCCGGCCGCCGTGCAGATAAACTTGCCCTCGGCCATGATCTGAATGTGCGACACTTCGGTGAGCGTTATGCTCAGACTCATATCGGTAACGTCCTGCCAGTTGGTGTTCGCGGCCAGGGCGTAGGGTCCGAGCTTCTGCACCGGGGGGAACCTGTGTACTACTCCAACCTGCGGCCCGTTCAGCCGGTCGTTACGTTTCTGGCTCATAGATACTGGTCCCTCATGTCGTACTTCGCGAGCAGGACGTCGAGCGTCGTCGGCAGGCCTCCGGGGGCGAGGTCGATCATGCCATTCTTGAGCTTCACTTCGTTGACACTCCACGTCTGCATTTCATTGATGCTCTGCGCTGAGACTATCGTTTCCTCGGTCGGCAGAAGGTCGGGTATCAGCAGGACATTCCGCGGCTCGATATCGCCCTTCGGCACCAGCACCTTGTGTACGTCCTTCACCATGTCGGTCGTGATCGACGAGTTGGGCTTGAGGTCTTTGTGCAGGGCGATAAATGTATCCGCGAGTGCCTGCGCTTCGGTCTGATCTATCGCGTAACTCACCGAGTCCCAGTTCATTCTCAGCCCGTGCGCTGCCTGTGAGCTTGCGTCCTGCGCGGTGACGTAGTCATAGATAGAGCCGTCGGGCGTGTACCCGTACTGTGACCAGTTCCACAGGTCCTCCCGGTTGCGGTTAAGAGACGACTGTTCGCAATCTCCGAGCAGGACTTGATAGCTCACCGCCGTCTCGCGAGGCCCGAAGCAGATTCGCGGCGCCGGGGGCAACCGGGGATCCAAGCTCCGCTCGACCCACCAGTCGTAGAGTTGGTACTTGCATATCTCGTCGAGGATGTACCAGAAGTCCTTGCCGGGGTAGAACTCTATGCCCGTGGTGAACAGCAGGTCGGACGTGTCTATCGATCCCGCGGTCAACACCGGGTCGCCCTGGCCGACGATATGGTCGGTGATATAAGTCGAGCCCTTCTCGGCCCCAAGATTCAGCGCAACATCGGCGTCCGTTCCCTGCACCTTCAGCTTCGCGGACCAGCCCAAGCACTCGACGGTGAAACTCGACTCTTTGTCTATCGTTCGCTCGACACCCTCTATGTCGCCCTCCCAGCGAAACTCGCCGTCGATATAGCCTCTTATGACGTTCGAGTCCTCTAAGTCCTCCCAATATTCCGACACGGGGTCGCGGTGCAGTTCGAACGTCAGCGTTGCGTCGCCCTGCCTGTTCTTTGTCACCTCCGCGTCCTCGTGACGATAGTTGGCTTCCCCGTCCTCGGTGAGCGTCGAGAGACAGCGCGTCCCCCCCTTGTTCCATATCTGTATGTCGATCATGGCCCCACCAGCAGGTAAGTCGGGTTGTAGACCAGCTTCACGTCGGGAATGAACGTGGCCCGATCGTCGCCCGCCACGTTGTTTACACACACGATGGTATAGTTGCCACCATTCGGGTCGGCGGTGAATTTCGGGATGCCGATAACCTTCGTCGAGTCGTATATCTGCGCGGTGTCCAGTGAGCCGTCAAGAGAGGCAAGGACGGCCTTGAGACTCCGCGAGTCGAGTATCATCGTGTTATAAGCCCAACTGGTGACCTCGACCTTCGCCCACGTCGGGACCAGAGCGATGTAGTCGAGCCACAGAGTAGTAGCAAGTGCGGCATCTGCGGTGACGATGACGACCTGATTGACGTTCGCCCACTCGGCGTTTGTGGATAGACCTTCCGATGGTATCGTCAGTCCCCCGAGTCTCGGGAACGCTATCTTGCATATCTCCAAGAATTCGGTAGCCGTGTACGTCTCTGCCCCGGAGAACAGCAGGTGCAGAGATGCGGTCGTGGTCTGCGTTGTGATGTCGGTCCCGCCCGTGGTCTGCAACTTGAATGTCAGGTCAAACGTGTCTTTCGCGTCGGCGGCTCCCAAGGAAACGCCTGCGGTTATCATGTGAGTTCCCTGGTGAGCTTTGACGTTGAACAGGAACGTCTCTGTTGCGGCGGCTACCATCTGTCGATATGAGCTCCGGCGGCGTGTGGTCAAAGCGGTCTGCGTCGCTCCGACGGCGTCGAGAACGGGGTTCCAGTTCTCGGAGTAGTTGTTGTTCTGGCCGAAGGTGACATCCGTGCAGGTCATGGGAGCGGCGGCGGCAACGCCGTGGAATATCATCGCACCACCGACAACCCATATGGAACTATTGCTTATCCCCTCTATGCCATAACCAGCACCAACGCCAGTCTGCGCGGTCCATGTCACACCATTTGAGAACAGCACATCACCAGATGTCGCCCAGATGTGTGTCGAGTCAGCGGACCAGACGGCAGATATTGTCTGTGTGGTATTGCTCGTCTGTGGTCCCCACGTCACCCCGGCATCCCCTGAGAACACTATCGTCCCATTATCGCCAACCGCCCATGCATGAGTGGCATCGAGATAGGAAACCCCATAGAGGTCATCCGTAGTACCCGAGGCGGGAGCAGCCCAGTTGGTTCCGTCCGTGGTCTTGAGGATGGTTCCGGCGTCTCCTATGGCGATAGCATGAGTAGCGTCGGTAAGAGAAACATCAAGCAGTTGCTGAGTGGTTCCCGACACCTGCGCGACCCAATTTGCCCCGCCGTCCGTGGTCTTGAGGATGGTTCCGGTGTCCCCCACCACATAGACCGTATTGACATCAAAAGCAACAACGCCGTGTAAAATCTTCGTGGTTCCCGACACCTGTGGAACCCAATTCGCCCCGCCGTCCGTGGTCTTGAGGATGGTTCCGTTACTGCCAACAGCCCATGCAACAGTTGTACTTATGGCGCAAACGTCATAAAGGGTGTAGTTTACACCGCTAACCTGCGGGGTCCAGTTAAGGCCATCATAGAATACTATCGCCCCGTCGTCCCCTGCGGCGGAATTATGACCAACCGCCCATACATGAGTAGCGTCGAAGGCGGAAACCCCGCGCCATGTCACCCAGATATCCCGATACACTTCAGTCCATAGGGAATTAAACGTCGTCGCCGAGATATGCACATCGGCCAGCGCCGCAAGGTTCCCCTTCACGTCCCCCGACAGCGTGCGTAGTCCCATAGCCCCCTCGGCCCTGTGGTCGCTGATTCTCTCGACAGACCCGAACCACAGGTCGTCTATGGTTATCGCGGAGGCAACAGCGGCATCGTTTCGTATCGTGCGCTTGACCTTCGTGGTACCCGTGGGGAATCGCGGGGTGAGTCCAGAAGTCGAGGGGTAGACGAGAGAGCCGTTGATGACCTCATGAAAGTTGGTGTCAGCAGGGTTATGCCCGGCGAGGATGTTCAGCGTGTCGAGATAGTTTGTGTCGGTCAACTCGTAGGTGTCGCCGCCCCAAATGGTAGGCGAGTAGGTGGCTATCTCGTCGGCGTAGCTGTTGTCCTCGTAGACGACGATAGACCTTGTTGGACCCTCGGGTGTAAGGGTGACCACGCCGCCGACCTCTACGTCGGAATCCTTGACCGTCGTGGAGGAATAGGCACGTGCGGCCCCCCCGGTGTGGACGCCGGAGATGGTGATGTTGGTAAGGTCGGACCATGCGGCGAGAGTGGAGAGCGCGGCTATCAGCGCGGCATCGGTGATTGCGTTGCCCCAGGTCGCGGGGAG
>JALOBN010000026.1 GCA_023228245.1 Candidatus Pacearchaeota archaeon | reverse complement strand
GGTAGATACAACCTATCAGTCCACAGATATTGCAAGTGTTATTCAAGAGCAAGTTGATAATGCAGCGCAAATCAATTTAGTGCTCTTCTGGGATGACCATGATGCAAGGGGAACTCAAGGAACGAACAACACACGGAGAAGTGCTTATTCCTTTAACGGTTCATCCGCCAAAGCCCCCCTGCTCACCGTTGATTATATACCGAAGCTGGCATACAGCGTATATACCAACGACCCTATTACACGTACTAATGTCCCACGTATAGCAAGAATAATGATGGCGATGCATGGATAATGATATGGAAAGTCACACTACGGCCACGAAGAAGACGGACACATAGCGGTAGTCATAGCCCGCAAGCTCCAGTGCAGGGCGAGCCACTGCGGGCATGTCTACATCCAATGGGCCGGAACTAACTTCATATGCCCGAAATGTGAGCATGACCAATACGACATACTTGACGAATACTACTCGAAAGACGAGATGAAAGGGGATGCCGATGCCAAAGAAATCCTTACTTGAAGAACTGGATGAGATCGAGGCGGGAGATGAGCTTCCCCTTTCAAACAGGACGTTTGCGCGGATCATACGGCATCTGTGTTCAAACCATATAGCGCACTTATATTCAGAGGTTAGAATTTTAAAGACAATGTTCAAGCTGGTTATTCTACCATTGCTGTTATTGATACTGGCGGCGATAGTCGGATTGGCTGTCAGAGGGGGCTAATTTAACGCTGGCAGGGCTTAGACCTTGCGGCGCGGGGATTCTTACGGCGGGCTTAATTGCCCGCCTGTTTTTTCTTTTTAGATTACTATAATCTTCTTGACTGTGCTATCGCCCCATTGATAGCTGTACCGTGAGTCTGTAATGTCTGTCACGATGTATGGCTCCCCGATCTCCACCGTCCCTACGCCATCCCCGCCATAACAGTCTATGAACACCCTGCCCCTGTCTGTAGTATCGAAAGCTAATAGAAAGTGGCGGGTGTTGATGTTGGCATTACGGCTAAACTCGATAACCACGAAATAAGCCTTGATGCCCACCCGCTCTGCGATGTTGTGCGTGGCTTCCGAGTGCTGCCCGCATGTCCAGCCTTCACGCTCGTCTGACGAATTATCCCACAGAAGGAACTTGACAAGCTCATCATAAGAGACATCTACAGCTTCGTCATTCTCTAATAGCACGATGTTGTTATGATCCGTGTCCCAATAGTCAAGCTCGTGTGATTCGAGGGCAGCTTCAGACAATAGCGTGTAGCTCACCGGCTCGGCTGTTGGTGTGGCTATCGGGGGTAATATTGGCGTTGGCGTCGGGGGAACGACGATAGGAGCAGAGCATCCGGCGCAGATCAATACCATCGCTATTAACACTAAATACTTCATACTTCACCCCTCCTGCCATGATGATAGCACAGCAGATGGGGAAATGTCAATAGATGGATTTGCAATAGGGGTATTGACAATCTTGCAAAATGGGTTTACAATCGTAAGCGGATTGGAGGTGAAGCAATGAAATACAAGCGGCAGATGCAAGAAAAAGAGAAGGCTCAAAAACGCTATGCCGAAATCAGGAAGTATAAAGAGGAACATCCTGAAATGTCCGGCTACGACATAGCGAAGGTATTCAAGGTTACATCTACTACTGTTTATGCAGCTCTAAATGAGAAGCAATGAGGATCGGCCATATTTACGAAGGCGATGAGCCGAGGACGCTAGAGGAAATGAATGATATTTACATTCATAATCCGTGCCCGCGAGAAGAGGAAGGAGAAAGCAATGGCAAAAATAGTTGATGTAGTAGGCAACGAGTTCAAGGTGGGGTGTGTGTTTGAGATGACCTGCGACAAAGACAAAAGAGAGGTATTAAAAATCCTTGATGACGGCGTGGTTACAATGAAACTCGGTGACGGCAGTACGGGTATAGTGTGGGAAAGTTTTCTCTTAGTACACAACAAAGCCCGCATCGTTTCCTACCGCTCCCTTGCCCCGGACAAGAACGGCAAGATGCTGTGCGAGGGGGATACGGTACTTAATAGGTGGAATGAGAAACGTATAGTAAGGGGATTATGTTTAGACACCTTACTTACATCTGACAAAGACGGTTTAGCATTAG
Organism: Candidatus Pacearchaeota archaeon; assembly: GCA_023228245.1. The sequence goes on along the minus strand of JALOBN010000026.1, from coordinate 35,335 downwards.
GATGGACTATCTCTAAAGACTTCACCTTTTTCTCCCGCCCCACAGACCAACAAAAGAGCGCAGAGGCAATTGCGCTAGAGCAGCTAATCAAAGATGGTGAGGAAGCAAAGCGCAAGCTGGATGAAGCACTCAAGAAGGCAAAGGAGTAAGTATGTGTCATTCGAATACATATGCACAGAATGCGGGCATCCTCAGAACCCGCCAGGAACCTGCATCATCTGCGGCGGCAGGCTCAAGAAGCACGAACCATCCACTAAAATGCACAGTCCGGGTGAACTCGATAATATGCCCCGCGCACGGCTTGGCGCGGCGGGAAGCGGGCGACCAGTGCGCCGAGTGCAATCGAACCCGGGCAAAGCAAATGGAGGATAGGTACTCCAGTGACGGGCTTTACCCGAAGGCTTGCGCACAATGCGAGTGGTCAGGCTTCATAGCACCGTCAGGCAACGAGGGGTTTTTATGCCCCAACTGCGGCAGCAAGATCGGAGGCGTGTCATGCCGCTCAAAACATTTACAGAGACAGAGTTAAAAGAATTAATCGACAAGCATTGGAAATGGATAAGGGGAGAGGAGGGGGGTAGCTTTGCCAACCTGAGCTTTGCCAACCTGAGAGATGCTAACCTGAGCCGTGCCAACCTGAGCTTTGCTAACCTGAGCCGTGCCAACCTGATCGGTGCCAACCTGAGCTTTGCCAACCTGAGCCGTGCATACCTGGGCGGTGCATACCTGAGCCGTGCCAACCTGAGCTTTGCCAACCTGAGAGATGCTAACCTGAGAGATGCTAACCTGAGCCGTGCCAACCTGAGCTTTGCCAACCTGAGCTTTGCTAACCTGAGCCGTGCATACCTGAGCGGTGCATACCTGAGCGGTGCCAACCTGAGCGGTGCGAAGGATTTAATAAAACCTATGGGTGTTGAGACTGGTAATTACTACTGGAAACGCTTCAATACTGGCCTAAATAACAACGACTATCAGTTCTATGTAGGGCTGAACAAGCTCCGTGATGGTGAAGTGTTCGCGTCCGACGATAAGGTTATGTGTTCATATCCAGGAATCCACTTCGGAAGCCGCTCTTGGTGCGCGGTGAACTATCCCAATAGACCACTTGAAGCCCATATCCGCATACCTGAAGGCGCACAGATTAACGAACCGTGGGCTACTGATGGCAATGCCAGCGCCGACATAATTGATATATTACAGGTATTAGAGGTAGCTACAGGCAAAGACGTTACCGAGCAATATAAGAGAGAGGCAGGTGAGTAACATGGCAAGGTGTGATAGGTGCGATAAAGAGGCTGATGTGCTTATCCAGATATGCCCTAATTGCAGAACTAAACTTCAATCGGCTAATTGCCCCCTGTACTCATGTAAACATAAGGAGATGGGGGCTGGTATCTGCTCTGGTGTCACGCTCAAAGAGTACAGGTTTTACGACAAGAATGAGGGTGAGATTGTAGCTATGGTTTGCGACGGCTACGAGATTAAGTAAAGAAAGGATAAGGAGGGACAAGATGAGCGAAGAAGTAAAGCACATACAGGTGAACCAGCGTTACCGCATAGTGATCGAGCGTGCGGCTAGCACAAAGGGCGTGGACGGCTTCAAGGTGGAGGCAAACGGGGATGATATGACATTAGTGGAAGCGGATGCCTATCTACTCTACAGCAAGGTTAAGGACATGACCGCGCCGGTCGCGCAGGACACATCTTCGGGGCTGAAATAAGGAGAGGATGAATAACATGGAAGACGAAATGAGATCGACAGCATTAGCATTACCGGATGAGCAGAACTTCAGGAGAGACATTGCAGCAATAAACCAGTTTCAGAAGATAGTAAGAAGCAACCTACAGGACGGGCATGACTTCGGCATTATCCCAGGCACACAGAAACCAACGCTTTTAAAACCAGGCGCCGAGAAGATAGCCAAGCTCCTCGGACTCGCTGACCTCTACGTGATACTCGACAAGGCTGAGGATTGGGAGAAGGGCTTCTTCCGGTATCTCATCAAATGCTCTCTCATATCAGTCAACAGTAACGTCACTATATCTGAGGGGCTTGGCGAGTGCAACAGCATGGAAGCCAAATACCGTTGGCGGGAGTCCAAAAGGAAATGTCCTGACTGTGGTGCTGAGGCCATCATGAAAGGCAAAGCGGAATTCGGCGGCGGCTGGCTATGCTTCAAGAGGCAAGGCGGGTGCGGTTCAAAGTTCCCTGATAACGATATATCCATCACAGAGCAAACAGTGGGCAAGGTCGCCAATGATGACATATACACCCAGGTTAACACAATCCTCAAGATGGCAAAGAAGCGGGCATTGGTTGACGCAGCTTTATCAGCCGGACGGCTCTCAGACTTATTCACTCAGGACATGGAGGACATTGTTGGCGGCATACCGGAACCCACAACAAAGCCCGCAAACGCCGCGCCAGTGTCACAGAAAGCCCCTGCCCAAGCACCGCGTGACCTGTTTGCCGAACAGCCGAGACAAGAAGAGCCCCAAAACAACAAGCAGCTATTTCTAGCGGCTTGCAAGAAGGCCGGATACAGTGTCACTACAAAGCAAGGACTCGATTCGGTGAAAGCATGGATAGCAAAGACAGGAACAGAACTACCCTTCGATGAATGCTCAGATAAAAAGCAGCAAGAACTTATCGACATGATGCGCTGTGAGGCTTTGCCGGAATGATACCACGCAAGTTAAGATTGCAACTTATGGAGAGGGCGGGTAATCGCTGTGAGATGTGCGGGCGTGGGTGTATGGGTGAAGCACTCAGCCCTCACCATAAGTTGCATCGCAGTCAAGGCGGGAAGGACACGCCGGAGAACCTAGTCATGATCTGTAATTCCTGCCACCTACTACAGCATGGTGTAAGGAGCGTGAAGTCTTGAAGGACATACCTATATGGTTTGGTGAAGTGAACGAGGCGGGAACCAATATCCGGCTGTACTTACCTGAGAAGTATGAGGTTTGGAAACATCAATTAAAGGGTAAGAAGATTGAGCTTGTCTTGCGGGAATACAAAGCTATCAGATCACCGAACCAGAACAGCTATCTACATTATGTTCTCGGTAAGATAGCCGAGGAAACAGGGCATACATTGGAAGAAATCAAGTTACACTATAAACAGAAGTACGCATCGAAGGTTGACGAACATGGTATCCACTTCCTAGAAAAGACATCACGGATGACCACAGATAGATGCTCCAGATTTACAGAGGACATTCTTTTGGATGCGGCAGAATTAGGTATTCAGATTAAGACCCCAGAAGAATTCGCAAGGACACAGGAACTATGATTACCCCAGAGCAGGTAATGGACTTCCTGCGCCACTCGCCGCTACGGAGGGGGCTGCAATGGTACTGCGAGAACACAGAGCATACTTGCACCCCCTCGACGTGCAACGAGCAGTGCTTGAGGGACACAGCGAAGGACTTGGCAAGATGGATAAGCGATCAAGAGATAACAGGCAAGGTTGTACATATAGCATGAACGAAAGGAGATTGCGGAACTTTGAAGAATTGGCATAACGGGATCGCGACATGGGAAGTTGGCAAGACCCTCTATATCTCTGTCCCTTTCACGTGGTTAATGGATGAAGCTCAAAAGATTGCTGCCGCCTATAAAGGCACTGTCAATATCGGTGGCCCCGGGATCATGAAGCCGTCAGAGATTGAAGGCTACGAACCTATTTTGTTCCACAATCCATTAGCGACATTTACAACGCGAGGTTGTCCAAACCGATGCGGCTTCTGCGCAGTGCCGAAGATTGAGGGGGAGTTTAGAGAATTGCCTGGTTATCGGCCCGCCCCTGTAGTATGCGACAACAACCTACTTGCTGCAACTAATAGGCATATACGCGGCGTTGTAGACAATCTCAAATATTTCCCGTTTGTAGACTTCAATCAAGGATTAGAAGCAAGACGCTTCACCCATGAGGTAGCTGATATGTTTGGTGAATTAAATTGTAGAGTGCGTTTTGCTTTCGATCGGTGGGGAACAGAGCAAGCCGTGAAGGATGCGATCGACCTCTGCCGCCAGCGAACTACTAAAGACATACAGGTATATTGCCTGATTGGTTATAAGGATACGCCAGATGATGCGCGGGCGCGTTTGGAGTTAATTAGATCATGGGGTGTGTTACCAAATCCCATGCGCTTTCAACCATTAGATGCACAACGTAAACATGAATATATCGCTCCTGGATGGACAGATTACGAGCTAAAAAAAATGATGCGTTACTACTCACGATTGATATATACAAGCCCTATCCCTTATGACGAATTTGTAGATCGTAATGACCATGCAGATCAGGCGGTAATGGACTTCAATAGGAACGAGGTGAAAGAGTGAACACAGCACGATTCTTAGGATGGAAGGTAATGAGTGGCGTACCTTATTGCCAGAAGAAAAGCCCTCGTATGCTGTCAAAGGTTCTCAGGGCTGGTTACTACACAAGAAGAGGGAAGCGCAGAATCAAAATATATGTACGGGCAAAGACTGAAAACTATGAATCTAAAGCAGAACTGGTTATCTGTGGCGAACGGCTAATCATGGATGAAAACTGGAAGCCGGAACGGTCTATGGATTCATGGCTGACGAAATGGATTTGCCCACGTTGCGGAACTGAGGAATATATCAACAGGGCAATACTACCTTTAAGTTGCGGAGGCCGAAGGGAAGAAGCCATAAACGAAAGCGAGGAGAGATGAGCGTATGAAAACGATAACTAAAGAATGGTTAAGAGAACAAAGAGCGTGTGCTGAAGGATATGACTGGTTTATACACCAGAGAGCAAGAGACGCAGTAAAGATATTACAAGCACTCATTAAAGAGAGTAAGTACGATTGGGCAAACTGGCTCATCGTGCGACGTATAGATCGTAAACAGTATATCCAGTATGCCGTATTTGCAGCCAAACAGGTGGAATATCTCTGGAAAGATAGCTATCCAAAAGAATATAAGATATGGCGAGATTGGATTGACAATGGTTGTAAGGCTGCTGACGCCGCCTACGTTGCTGACGCTGCCCGCGCCGCTAACGCTGCTGTCTGCGCTGCTAACGCTGCCTACGCTGCTAACGCTGCCCGCGCCGCCTACGCTGCTGCCCTCGCCGCCTACGCTGCTGTCTGCGCTGCTAACGCTGCCTACACTGCTAACGCTGCCCGCGCCGCCGGCGTTGCTAACGCTGCCTACGTTGCTGACGCTGCCCGCGCCGCCTACGTTGCTGACACTGCCTACGTTGCTGACGACGCTGAGATACAAAAGCGAATCTTAGAGTATGGTATCACTCTATTAAACGAAAGCGAGGAAAGATGAGCCCGATATGTAAAGGCAAGCCACACACACGGCATGAGATCATAACCAGAGTACCCACGCCGGAAAAGCCGCTGCTGATACACGAGGTTGGACCGTGTATCAAATGCCACACTCAGCGGCATTACGAGCGGATGCTGGACAGCGGCATCTTTCGCGGCAGTCTAGAGAGTAATCCTTTAGTGAGTTTTTTTAGTGGGAGGGAGAAATGAGCGAGTTAATACCATTCACCACATGGAGCCAAGAGCGCATACGTCTAGGCATGAAGATATGCACATCGAGGCACAAGCGGTACAGCAAAGACCCGCGAGTAACCTGTATCGTGCGGTTGCCCTGGTGGATCATCGTCAATTATCTGTACGAGCCGGAAGGCGCAAGAGACCCGAAGGAACTGCAAGCTGTTATCGACGGCATCTATGGACGGCATGTGCCAGACGAAGAGATGTTCTATGTGCATTGGGGCGACTTCAAGGGGGAGAAGGCGTGAAGAAAACCAGCAGCACCGAATACGGAACGCCTCAGCAGTTCTTTGACACGCTTAATAAAGAGTTTCACTTCACGCTTGATGCTTGCGCCAGCGCGGAGAATGCCAAATGTGAAAGGTTCTATTCAAAGCACGAGGATTCCCTTGACCGTGACTGGAGCAAAGATATCGTTTGGATGAACCCACCCTACAACGGCGAGATCAGCAAGTGGATGAAGAAAGCGTATACCGAAGCGCAGAAAGGCGCTACCGTGGTATGCCTCATCCAATCCAGATCCACAGATTCAAAGATGTGGCACAACTACGTGATGAAGGCAAGTGAGTGGCGCTTTGTTGCTGACCGACTGCATTTTAGTTTAAACGGCAGATCCGCGCGGGCAAATCTTTCTAGCGTGGTTGTCATCTTCAAACCTTACTATCAAGATAAACCGTTCCCTGGTGTCATTAAGATCTCATCTATCAATACTAAAGGAGAGCGATTACAAGAGATACCGATACCAATGGAGTTAGGAGTATAGCAGATGAAAGAATCAGAGTTCCAGCAGCAAATTATAGACGTTGCACATTTGCATCATTGGCTAGTGGCACACTTCAGGGGGGTACGCATCCAGCGCAAGGATGGCTCGGTATATTTCGCCACGCCCGTACAAGCAGACGGAGAGGGATTTCCCGATCTAGTAATGCTAAAGCCTAGCCGGATGGTAGTAGCTGAGATAAAGAGTGATAAGGGGAAGCTATCGGAAGCACAAGAGGAATGGCTGAACCAATGGGAGTTGGCGGGGGCAGAGGTGTACGTTTGGAGACCGAAGGATTGGGATAAGATTATTGAGGTGCTGGCATGAAGCCCTATTATGAGGATGGACTATGAAGCCAAAAGATAGGTTAGTAATTAAAAACAAATACAATGGTCACTGTGCGTACTGTGGGATAAAGTTAGGTAGTCGATTTCATATTGACCATATTTTTCCACGAAGCAATGCTTGTTACCTCAAATCTCCAACGATGAGAGAGATATTTAATTTAGACACCATCAATCTTTCTGACGTTGATGATGTTGCTAATTTGAATCCATCATGCGAAAGGTGCAACCGTTGGAAACAGACATACTCGATTGAACAGTTCCGCAAAGAGATAGAGTTGCAAGTAGAGAGGTTAAGAAGAACGCAAGCTGGCTTTCGTCTAGCTGAGGATTTCGGGATTATTCAAGAGAGAAATACTGCTGTGGTATTTTACTTTGAATACCCTGAATTTAAAGACTTACAGTAATGAACATGGAGGGGATATAGATGATAACAGACTATGAAAGGAAAGCACATACACCGATCCGCCACCAGCCCATGACCTACCGGCAAGCGTGGGCGCATGGATTATACGCCCTTAGAGACAAGGAAAGGTACGGCGACACCCCTGCCCCTGTAAAAACGCCACTACCACCCGATATGCTACGTCTAAAGGCAAAGTTGGATGACCTGAGAGCGGGGCAGAACGTCTTGGAAAACAGGGTAAACGGATTGATGAAGATGGGACATACCCATTCTAAGAAAGTAAGTAAATACAGTACGTATTCCTTAGAAGATAGTGCCCCGTAATTGGGGTAGGGTGGGGAGGGGTACGTATTAATTAATTATATATAAAGCAACGTGACGGGAGATTACGAGTAAATGAAAAGCCAGCGTCACAAGAAAATAGCTACAAGTTACGAGAGCGTCACAAGCGTAACATTTGCGTCACGAAGCGTCACAAGCACGAGTGAAAGAAGGGGGAGATGGTAGAGACGAAGTTAATTGATAAGGTGCGTCAGTTCCTTGCCCCCATTCAAGGAAGGGACATCGATCTGATGCAGCTCCGGCGGGACTTGAACATAGACCCTGCATCTCCGGCGTGGGACGGATTGCGGATGATTCTCTTGCGGTTATCTGAAGGGGAGAATCCTTTAATTAGACCTACAGGGAGAAAGGACGGTAGTTATCGGGTTATTACACAGGTCAAGCCTGTCAGGGTGTTTGCACCAGGGAGGGAACGCAGACAACCGTATATGCTTATATTCCCTAAAGAAAAAGCTACTGGATTAGAGATGTGGTTTGCCGATCAGATTACTATACGGGAGGGTGACTTTATATTCATAGCGGGTGTATCGAACTTTGGTAAGACATTACTGGCGTTGGAGTTTTGCGCTCAGAATATAGACAAGAAACCTGTGCTAATGGGAAATGAGTACACTACATGGAACTCAGAGAAACAGGAGTTTGAACCACACTCTCGATTCTTGAATCGGCTAGATAAAATGGATTGGGTGAAGTGGGTTGACGATGAAGGGATGGATAAGTTCACACTCTTACCAGTGAGGGATGATTATGCTTCCCATGTTGTCAAGGACAGAATCAATATCATAGATTGGGTAAATCTTAAAGAACACTACGACATAGGCCATGTTTGCGAGGAGATCAAGAAAGCATCCGGCAGAGGAATATCTATAGTAGTAGAACAAAAAGGGGAAGGTGCCAGCGCGGGGCGTGGCGGCCAATTTACCAAAGACTTTACTGATGTTGAAATCTTACTTGACCCATTCGGGAAGGACGAGATTCTATTAACACTCGGTAAGGTAAAAGAGCCAAAACCTGGAGTAAGGCTGTATGGTAAAACGTATGCTTATTCGATATGGGACGGGGTAGAGATCAGAAACTTCCGAGAAGTCGTTACCTGCCCGCAATGCAAGGGCAAGAGCGTTACGGCGGGTAAATGCGATAAGTGCAACAGTAAAGGAAAGGTGGACGCATGAAGATTAGAGTTCCAGTCATACGCACTGCCAGCGACACGCCGGGGCCCGGCAGGTTTCAACTGAGTGATATCATTTCTGAGGACTCGCTTTATAACCTAAAGCTAGCAAAAAAGCGTGCGGCAGAGCAGGAACTAAAACTCACTCAGATAATTGTGATCGAATCGCCCACAGAGATACGGCGCATCATGGAAGAAAAACCCATCTATAGGAGAGGAGAGAGATGAAGAAGAAGATAGCTGAGATAAAAAAGATACTATGCGGAACGTGTTGTGCATTTGGATGGGAAGATTGCAGGCACTTTGATAATGATACTTATTGCTTAAACCCACAGTTAAAGGCCATCCTAGCCCTCATAGAGCAACCCAAGAAGCCAGCAACTCTGAGGTTCTGCAATGAAGGACACACTATACCGTTGGAAGAAGATTCGGAGCTATGCAGAGGGGCTTGCCCTGATTACTACCCAGATGACAATGGTAAATGTGTGCATCTGCATCTTGAGGAAGAACTGGAGCCGCATATAAAGTGCCTATTCTTTAAGAACGGCAAATGTATAGAGCCACTAGACCCAACAGCAGAGTGTAAAAACTGTGGTAAGCCTGCTGGAACTTGTGCTTTGACCTGCGACTGTGAAGAAGAAACCTGCAACATAGGAAGCATAGCAGAGCCAGCAGAGATGCCACTGATAAAAGCAGATTCTAAGTTCGAAACATCTAGGTTTTATCATGGTGCTACCTTGCAGCGAGACGCAGTCATGGCTTGGCTCCCTGCCCACGACGCAGAGGTAAGGCGGGAGTTTGCGGAGAAGGTAGATGAACTAATCAAAGTCGCTCATGACGATATAACCGATGATGAGTGTATAGAGGCCATCCTCGTCGCCCACAATGCAGAGTTGGAGCGCATAGCGGCGGGGATGGAATCACTTAAAGAGCCAACAGGTTTTGAAACATTCAAGGTGGCTGAGAGAGTACATGGTATTGAGATGTGCCAAGACTTTGTTAAGGCACAGAAGGAGGGAATGTGAGCGACCAATGTAAACATTGCACAGGAAGAGGCGATATCCATAAGTGCAGAAAAATCAAGGATTGTAGTATAAAAGAAAGTTGGTTTGCTATTGAAGCCATAGAAGTTATACAGGAATTAGCGAAGCAACTTAAAGAAGCACAAGCTGATGCACAATATAGCTTTTTAATTCCTTTCCCTAAACACTATCCCCATTCACCTTTGCGTTATCCAGGTGGCAAGAATAGAGCAGTAAAACCGATTTGCCAATGTATCCCAGCAAACGAGAAGGTGTTATGTTCACCTTTTTTCGGTGGGGCATCGGTAGAATTGGCTTGTAGTACACGTATGGAAGTACGCGGGTATGATGCATTCGGGCCACTGGTAGATTTTTGGAATGTCCTATTGAGTGACCCTAACAGACTTGCCGATGCTGTCACGCGGTATTATCCGCTTTCCCGGACTAAGTTCTACAATTTGCAGAAAATATATATGAACCTTGAAAACCAAATGGATAGAGCGGCCGCCTTTTATGTCCTTAATCGTTCGTCATTTTCGGGTACAACGCTTTCAGGCGGTATGTCGCCAAATCATCCACGTTTTACGTTATCATCTATTCAGCGTTTGCGTGATTTTGATGTTTCAAATTTCAACGTGAAAAAAGCTGATTTTACCGAATCCATAGCCAAAAACGCGGATGCTTTCCTATACCTTGACCCGCCTTACCTAAACGGGCAAACGCTCTATGGGTTGAAAGGTGACACTCACAAAGGTTTTGACCACAAGACATTAGCTGATATGCTTTCCAAGCGTGGTAGATGGATTCTATCTTATAATGACTGCAAGACTATCAGAGAGTATTACAAAGATTACCAGATTCTTGATATTGATTGGACTTATGGCATGAGCAAGAGTAAAATCTCTAACGAAGTCTTAGTAGTCAGCCATGACTTAGAGGCAGTTGCATCGTGACGTTTAATCCTTAGTGGTTAAGGAGGGGTAGCATGGCAAGAGGCTGGAACGAAGCCAAAGATGTGCTGATCGCCGCGCACCTGCCGGATGTAAGGTTCGAGATGCATACAACTTCGTCGGCAGAGGACATACTGCCGATTTCGATGCTGGTGCTGGATTTAAGGCGGTGCTTATACGACACCAAGCACACGGACGAATACAAAGACTTCTTGGCAATGATACAATACCCCTGCGACGAGGCTCGGCAGGCGAAGGCGCTGAAACTTGGCCACAAGGCATTACTGGCAACTATCTTTGACCGGAAGCAAGAGCGTAAGGTCAAGAACATTAAGAGGCATATCGAGGACTCGCTGATCGCCGACGGCGTGGATGCAATGCCATCCTGGTTATATGAGCAGTGCCAAGAGATACACTATCTCAACCTCAGAGGGCATGGCGGACTATGGTAAGAAAGGAGAGGGAAATGAAATACGCAGTACATCCAGGCTATGTCAGTGCTTTTGATGGAGACCGCCACTACATAACAGCACAACAGTTAATAAATCTCTATGGAGTTAACCCGAAAGATTGTTGCGTGGTAGATATTAGCCGACAAGAAACCTTTATAGGCAAAGATATCACAGGATATATACATCTATATCCGACGGCTAATGGAGATTACCCAGCAAGAGGCTGTAATCATAAAGACGAGAGAGCAGAGAGAGCGGGGTATTGACAAACCGCAATAGTGGTGGTAGCATCTTCTAATACGATAGAACAATCATCTCCAGCCCCCAGCGCGGGGCTTTTTTATTCCACGCGAAATAATCTCCAGGCGGTGACGTTATGCAGCATCCGACAGGCGCACTCAAAGACAAACGCAAGCCCGACGAGCTGGTTAAGTTCTACGTTCCGAAGGCCGTCGCCCGGCCTCGTGTGGGCAGTTGGGCGCAGTACAATCCCTGGCCGTTCGATCAGGACGGGCGCGGCATGTGTGTCGGAGCAGCTGATTGCGAGCTGATGGCCAATGATGCGGCCAGGCTCGGCATCATCCCTGTCGGCAAGCCGCTGTTTTACTCGCCTTGGTACGTCTACAACTGGGCGAGGTTCGTCCGCGGTTGGCTCAATGACGACTTCGGATGCTATCCGGAGGACGCTGCGACCGCCATTTGTGATCATGGCATATTGAGATACGACTGTTGGCCGTGCGTCAGGGACGAATACGGTGACATAGCGATGGACAAGCAAGACCCGGCTATATGGGAAGCGCGGGCGTCACGTTATCCGGGTCTGGTCAAGGCTCGTATCGACAACGGCGTCGAGGGCCTGCTGGCGGCCCTGGCCGACGGCGTGGTCTCGCTCGCCGTTCCGTGGTTCTCCAAGTGGGGCAGCTCGTACAGATCGGGCGTGCTCCCGCCTATCAAGGGCGAGTCCAGCGATTCACGGCATAACATACTGCTGGACGGGTGGGACGAGAACGAGGGCATGTTCTACGGTCTCAACTCATGGGGCGAGTGGGGCATCAGGGAAACCGCCCTCGTCAATGAGAGGCCGTTCCGCTGCGGCTTCAAGTTCCCGTTCGAGTATATCGAGACTATCAAGGCTGACTTCGGCGGATACGACGCCTGGGACATCGACTTCGACGCCGCGGAGCCGGAAGCGCCGATGCAGTTCGCCCTAACAGTGAAGGTGGCGGTCGGAGGATACGGGTCAGGTCTCTATGTGGCGGGCGAAAAGGTTCAGATCGACTGCGGTGCTCAGCGCGGCTACACCTTCAGTCAGTGGAAGCCGGCGCTAAACATCGACGACCCCAGGTCCGCGTTGACGGCTATCAGGATGTTGGACGACGCCGAGGTGAGCGCGTATTTCACGAAGAACAAAGCCAAGCGGTGCGACCTGTTCGCGCTGGCAAAGGCTCTGAATAAGGCGCAAGGAGTTTAAAGGAGGGAATCATGAAGGAATTTTGGAGCGAGAATCAAGCATGGATAATCCCGATACTGGTATTTCTATGGACTGTCTATTCCCGCGCTGTCTACGAGGAGTGGGTCAGCGTTTGGACAGATAAGACACTCAGCACAGGAAAGAAGGTATTGTACTCGATCCGTGCGCTGGCCTCTGCTGCTGGCCCCGCTGTGCTGGCGGTTTGGAAGCAGTACGGCGGCGTGATAAAAGCTGCCTTAACTACCTGGTATAAAAACAAGATGGGCGTACCGGCTGCAAAGAAGCGAGTCGGCAAGATGTTCAAGAAATAGTTCCCACATGCCGTTTCGCAAGCGGCGTTAAGTCCCTCCTCCCTTTCGGGCGGGCCTCACCAACCCGCCCACCGGAAACAAACTGCGTACGGCAGTAGAGGATAGGTTATGAAGAAGAAGTCACCCGGGCAGAAAGTAGAATGCGCGTTTGATAAGATGGTTCCGGTTGAGGAGATCATCCCCAACCCGCGCAACCCCAATAAGCACCCCAAGAAGCAGCTCGAACTGCTGTCAAAGATAATCAAGGCGCAGGGCTGGCGGGCTCCCATAACCGTGTCAAACCGCTCAGGATTTATCGTCAGAGGCCATGCAAGGCTTGAGGCCGCTAAGATACTCGGCCTGACGGAATGCCCCGTTGATTTTCAAGATTATGAGAATGAGGCGGTAGAGTGGGCGGACTGCATAGCGGATAACCGGATAGCAGAACTTGCCGAGCCTGACCTGCCACTGTTGAAGGACTTGCTGACAGAGCTTGACACCGGCGCGTTCGACATGGACTTGACGGGCTTTGACACAGAGAGTATCGAAAGCCTCATGACGCAGTTGCATGAGCCCAATTTCGGGGATGTTAAAACTCCACTCCAAGAGGCTATAGATAAGAAGGAAGCTGAATTAAAAGAGCAGTTCGCGGAGAAGATGAGACAAGACTTACAGAAGCATATTCAGTTGATATGCCCTGAATGTGGACATGAGTACAGCGTGAAGGCCGAGGACTTGCTGAAGGATTCATCTTGTTAGAACTGGTTGTGTGTACTGAGAAAGACATACTCCCATTTAAACGAGATATGTCCAGATCGGGACTTGTCTTTAGTAAGAATACGAAGTTATTCAAGGCTGTTGATAATGGCGTTATTGTAGGTGTATGTGGCATCGTTTGGTATAAGACGCACGCTAAATTCAAGGATGATTATACCCTACCTGAGTTTAGGGGCAACGGATATTTCAAGAGGATGATGGCGCTCAGGATAGAGATGGTTAAAGGACACGGGCTGCAAACAATTACAGCCACATGTACACCGGCAGCCCTGCCTTACTGGTTAAAGTTGGGTGCTGTAGTTACGAATCGATATCAGAAGTATACTAGCGTCAGGCTTGATTTATGAAGATATACAGAACACAAAACGTATATGACGCAGCCTTGGAGCGTATCCGGTGGCTGTTTGATGAGTTCCCAAACGTGGTCGCTTCCGTTAGTGGTGGTAAGGATTCAACGGTTATCTTCCACCTCTGTCTACAGGTTGCCCGCGAGAAAGGGAGATTGCCGTTAAAGGTTTTTTGGCTCGACCAAGAAGCTGAGTGGCAGGCAACGGTTGATCAGGTAAGCGAATGGATGCATCACCCGGACGTTGAGCCAATGTGGATGCAGTTTCCCTTCAAGTTATTTAACGCAACGTCAGCTAACGAGCATTGGTTAAACTGCTGGGATGAATCCCGGCGTGATGATTGGGTGCATCCGCAAGTGGATATCAGCTATAAAGAGAATAAGTATGGCACGGATCGTTTCCATGAGTTATTTGATGCTATAAGCGTGAAGGAGTTTCCTAGCCAGAAAACGTGCTATATCGCAGGCGTTAGGTGTGAGGAAAGCCCGACGCGGTATATGGCACTGACGTATCGCCTGAAATATAAACAGGCTACATGGGCCAAAATACTCAGTAAGAAGCATCAACACTTTACCTTTTATCCTCTCTACGATTGGTCATATACTGATATTTGGAAGGCGATATTGGATAATAAATGGTCATACAATGACATCTATAATGCCCAATATCGCTACGGATTGCCAATAAAATCAATGCGGGTGTCAAATGTACACCATGAGACATCAATTGAGAGCCTATTTTATCTTCAGGAAGTAGAGCCAGATACCTATGAGCGCATTGTTAACCGCATATCAGGTATAGATATGGCGGGGAAAATGGGATATAAAGACTACTATGTTAGTAATTTACCGCCTATGTTCAAGGATTGGCGTGAATATAGGGACTATCTACTTGCTAATCTCATTCAAAAACCAGAGTGGCGCGATGGGTTCAGTCTATGGTTCAATAGGTTTGATGACGCATTAGGTAAGGATAATATACCTGTTGTGTTGTGGCATGGGATGGTAAATGCCATACTTTGTAATGATTGGGAAGGTATAAAACTAGGGAACCGATGGCGCGATCCTAACGTCTATGATGCCAGGAAAAAGAGGGCTCAAAATGCTTGACCCGGTATCGAAAGTGCAATTTGTACCTTTAGATAAAGTTGAAGCCAACGATTACAATCCCAATATCGTAGCCAAAAATGAGCTAAGGTTGCTATATATCAGCATCAAGCATGACGGATACACGCAGCCGGTTGTCACAATCTATGATAAAGATCGGGATAAATATGTTATTGTGGATGGCTTCCATCGCTGGCTGGTAATGAAGTACCATAAAGACATTAGCGAACCCAGGGGCGGGCTTTTGCCGGTAGTGGTTATTGAGAAGCCCATCAATGATCGTATGGCCTCTACAGTGCGTCATAATCGGGCAAGGGGCAAGCATAACATCAACGGCATGGCTGATATAGTGTTCCGTATGCTTGACGGTGGCATGACCGATGAATCTATATGCTCTGAGTTAGGAATGGAGGCGGATGAACTCATCCGCCTCAAGTACGTAACTGGATTCGCCAAGCTCTTTGAAGATATAGAGTACAAGAAGTCGTGGGAAACACGACGGATGATTAAGATGCGTCGGGATTATGTACCTTAGCGCGATTAATCAGGATCGTTTCACTGATATGATTTCCCATCGTCCAATACCTCCAGCCATCAACATCAAGGCATTTGTAGGGCCTGCCTTTGAAAGAGACATCACACCCGTTGGCCCTGATATATAGCACGAATGCGACAAACTCGGCATCATCACATTTAGAGCGTAAGATATACCAGTGCGGATTTTGCGGCATCGTCTTCGCAAAAATCCACTTGGATGAGGCTATAAACAGCTTAGCTTCTTCGAGAATCATTCAGCCCACCAACATCTGCGCTTCCTCAATGATACGCCTGAGCGCCAATATCGTTAACTCCTGGATGGATGTACCTTTGAGCGCGGCAAGGCTCTTTACCTGTGTATGTAGTTCAGTAGGGACCTTGCGAATAATGATATCGGTAGTATTCTCAGGCTCCGTCTCATCGTGGTGTATTTTAGCTGCCCAATCCTGCGGGCAGGACATGTGGCAGGAGCCCACACGGAGGACATAAACCCCTGCCTCTGATAGCTCGATGTGTCCGTACCGGCCCGCCTGGTGCTCGGCGGGATGCTCGTATAGCCGTTGTGATTTCCATTGTGCGTTCATTATTTTACCTCGACTTTCTCAGCGCCGTGGATGCGCTTGCCTTTGCCTTCGGCGATTGCACAAGCCCAATCCCAACGCTTTTCGGTATTATTATATCGGGTATCGCCAGATTTGCGCCATTGCTCGATGAGCCAGCAGGCCATGCAAGGTCGGCCAGCCTCATAAGCTACCGTCGCATCTCGACCGCTCATCTTGCCGTAGAGTTGCATTGATCCGGTATGTCCGCAAGCCCATTCAGTAGGTTCCCATGCCATTTCTCTTACCTCCTCTTTCTTTCTGTAGTTATTATGCATCAGTATTATCATGATGTCAAGAGATATAAGGGTAGATATTAATATAAGAGTTAACAAGTTTTTGTCAGGGTTAGTAGACATAAACACGGAGTTAAGCGATGAGTGAGGATAAGCCAGTTAAACAGGTGGCGAGAGGTAGAGCGGCTAATGGTACGTTCTTGCCTGGTAGCTCTGCCAATCCTAAAGGCCGTCCGCCGCGTGACTGCTGCTTATCTGATGCTATGTATGCGCTACTCTCCGGCGATCCTGAGACAGTAATCAAGAAGTGGCAGGCCAAAGGGAAGCTGACCGGAGCCCAGCGTGCAGCGATAGCGTGGTACGGCAAGACACAGAAGGCCGACATGACCGCATTAAAGGAAGCATTGGAGCGTGTAGAGGGCAAGGTAGCGCAGCCGGTGACGGGCGAGGGCGGCGGGCCGCTCACGTTCAACCTCGTGGTGCAGTCAGACACAGACAAGGCCGCGCTAGAGGAAGCCAAGAAGAGGCTGGGGTAAATGTGTATTCGCAAACTACAGGCATATTCATTAAGAACCTTGCGGCGTTCAATGCGGGCAAGCGCCGGGCGTGTAACGAGGGCGGAACGTCCAGCAGCAAAACATGGTCAATTCTTCAACTGCTGATATACTTCGCGCAGACGGCGGACAGGCCGTTGTTAATCTCGGTAGTATCTGAGAGCTTCCCGCACCTATCAAGGGGCTGCATAAGAGATTTCAAGAACATCCTGGGCGATGCCTGGCAGGACTGCCGATGGTCAAAGTCGAATCACATCTACACCTTCGACAAAGGCATGATAGAGTTCTTCAGCGCAGATGAGCCGTCAAAACTCCGAGGCGGCAGGAGACAGATATTATTCCTCAATGAAGCTAACAACGTAGCGTATGACGGATTCAAGGAACTGGACATACGGACAGAGCTATTCACATTCCTTGACTGGAACCCCGTCAGCGAATTCTGGGCGCATGAAAGCCTGATCGGTAGAGACGAGAACGCATATATCCACAGCACGTACCTGGACGCCCGGGATCTGTTGCCGGACGCGGTAATTAAGAACATCGAATCGAATAAGGATAGCGATCCGAACTGGTGGAACGTGTACGGGCTCGGCAAGCTCGGCAAGGTTGAGGGCCTTGTCTATCCCTACTTCGACCAGGTGGACGCGCTGCCTGCGGGCGACCCATTTACCGGTTTAGACTTCGGATTCTCTGGCGATCCATCTGCCGTGGTGAAAAATATCATAACCAACAAGGAACTCTACTCCGATGAACTGGTTTATGAGCGCGGACTGACGAACCAAGACCTCTCAGTGAAGATGGAAGAGGCCGGGTTAAAGAAGCGATACGACGAGATATTCGCAGACTCAGCAGAGCCTAAGTCTATCGAGGAACTTTCGCGGCTTGGTTGGAATATCAAGCCGTGTCCAAAGGGTAGCGACTCGGTAGAATTCGGGCACCAGAAGATGAGACAGTACAAGCAGTTCTGGACTAAGCGCAGCCTGAACTGCATCAAGGAGCAGCGCAACTTCCGCTATATCACAGACAAGACCGGCAAGCTGACAGAGAAGACCACGCATACATGGTCGCACGGCATGGACGCGCGGCGATATGCGGTAGTCGGCAAGGCGGCCAACCCGCCAGCCGGACCCGTAGACGACGTTGGCAAGAAGCAAACAAACCCATCGGGAATAAGAGGAAAGGCGTTTTAAGATGGCTAGAGATTTACCGGAAAGCTATTTCATGCGACATAATGGCGCTATCCTTCTCGCTGCCAACGGAACGCCATTAAAGAAGGGCGATAAAGACGAGATCGGCGCGACCGGCACCACGCTTTTCAGTGGGCAGCTTTCACAAAACGAATATAATGCCGACCTGCGCGGCGCTCTTGGCATAGCGATATACGACAAGATGCGCCGATCAGATGCTCGCGTGAAGTTCGCTCTCTCGGTTTGCGAGCTGCCGCTCCGTGCTGCGACATGGACGGTAGAGCCGGCCAGCGACGACCAACAGGACGTGGATATCGCCGCGGCGATTGAAGCCAACCTTAAAAATATGTCAATCACCTGGGATTCGTACCTTCACCATGTTCTTCTTATGCTGCCGTTCGGCTTCTCGATGTTCGAGAAGGTGTGGGAGGTTGCCGACGACGGCGTGCGCTTGCGCAAGCTGGCACCTCGTCTGCCGCAGACACTCTACAAGTGGAACCTCGATGATACAGGCGGCTTTCTTGGCATAGAGCAGCAGGTCTTCGTCGGGCTGCAATATAAGGTGATCCCCATCGAGGCTGAGAAAATGCTCGTGTTCACCAACGACAAAGAGGGATCGAACTTTGAGGGCGTATCGATCCTGCGCACAGCATACAAGCACTGGTACTACAAGGATAACCTCTACCGCATCGATGGCATAGCGGCTGAGAGGCACGCTACTGGCGTTCCACTATTTAAACATCCATCGACAGCCAGCAAGGAAGATAAAGACCGTATCGATCAGCTCGGCCAGCGGTTATATGCCAACGAGTCCGCATACGTTCGACTGGGTGAAGGCTATGAGTTCGACATCAAAGGACTCGCAGGCAGCGTGCGCGACATCATGCCGAGCATCCAGCACCACGACAAGAAGATCGTAGAGTCTGTGCTGGCCGATTTTGTGGACGTGGCCAGCGGCGGGAACGCCGGAGGCTGGGCGCTGTCGAAAGATAAGTCCTCGTTCTTCCTCATGTCGCTCAAGTCCGTAGCTACAAATATCATGGACACTATGAATACCTATCTCATACCGCAGTGGGTTAATTTCAATTACGCGGGAGTCACTGACTATCCCAAGATGAAGTGCTCCAAGCTCGACACCCGCGACGTCGTGGCGCTGGCTAACGCCGTGTCGCAACTACTGACATCGGGTGGGCTGACGAAGGACGAGGGTATCGAGACCACCATGCGTGATCTAATGGAGCTTCCTGAGCTGGCCAAGGAAGAGGCGAAGGCTGTCCCGACAACCAATGCGCCTGTATCCGATGCCGCGCCGGTCAAGCAGGCGGGCGTTGACGAAGCGGCAGCTAACATCGCTACCGGCGAGAAGCTGAACGGCATACAGATACAAGCGGCGTTACAAGTTATCAAGAGCCTCATCTATAACCAGGTGCCTGTTAATGTGGCGGTGGAGTTGCTTGTGGCAGTCGGCATCGATAGACCGCAGGTGGAGCGCATGGTGGCTCAAGCGAAGGGGGTTAGGCCCAAAGAGCTACCTGAAGGCATCGACCTGAAAGAGCAGTACCGCCGCGCGCTGACCCTCGCCGAGCAATCGGTCAACTTTGGGGAGATCGACGGCAAGCTCACCGGCGCGGTCGACGCCATGACGCGCGCGGTTGCGGGCGTACAGGCGAAGCAGATAGCCAAGCTCGCCGACCTTGCGGCAAAGGCGGTTGCGGCCAAAGACTTCAAGAAACTGGAGGACATCGACGTTCCTTTCCGCGCTGAGATGGCAGCGGCTATCGAGGGCGTGCTGGCTGACCTCTATACATACGGGCGGCAACAGGTCAAGCAGGAACTCGCAAAGCAGACAGGCGCGAAACTTGCCGAGCCCTGGCCCGATCCGCTGACGGAAGCGGACGCCGCCCTAATAAGGGAATTCATTAAGACTCGCGCCAAGGCGAACGCCAACGTACTAGCAACGAAGCTAAAAAGCTCAGTGACGTTCGGTGCGCTCGACCAGATAAAGGCGGGTGTTGTCGATAAGCAATCCCTGGAAGCCGCAATGACGGCGTTGTCCGACAAGGAACTGCAACAGGCGGCTGAGCACAGCGTCAACGAGGCATTCAACTTTGGGCGCTCATCTGAGGCGCAGGCGGCGGATGATATAGCCAGAGTGCAGTATTCGGCGTTGCTCGATGATGGCACCTGCGCCAACTGTGAACCCTTAGACGGACAGGAATGGGATTACGACGATCCGCGCACTGAGTTGTATGCGAACGGCAACCCGAACTGTAAAGGCAAATGGCGGTGCCGCTGCATATTGGTTTACATATCAAAGGCAGAGCGCAGAAATTTCAAGTAGGAGGGCATCATGCCAGAAAAGATAATAGAAGACCCACCGCCTGCGACGCTTGAGGAAAGGCAGTCGATTGATGCCCCTCCATTTTATGATTGGGTTAGAAAACACATCTTGAGAATTAAGGGGTGAAACATGCCATACAAAACCATAGCAGAGTTACCAGAGACGTTTAACAACCTGCCGGACGAAGCAAAGCGGCAGGCGATGGCTGTCATCAACGACCTGCTCGATAAGAAAGAGCCGGAGGAGTCGGCCATCAAGCAGGCATGGGGCGCCATCAAAGCCTCGTGGGAACAGGACAAGGACGGTAAGTGGGTTAAGAAGGCGCCGAAGATGAACGAGCTGCCCACTATCGACATACCCGACCAGGAGATACTCGGCGTTGGCACATGGCCCGCGAGCCCAGCGCCGATCAAAGTCACCGAGGCGATGCTCACTGACCTCGTGACAGCGGCGGCGGAATTAACGGCGACATCGAACTATGAACCGCCTATTAAGCTCGGCCATGACGATGGGCAGAAGCTCCTGCAGGCTGATGGGTTTCCCGCTGCCGGATGGGTACATAATATCCGCAAGGTAGGGGATAAGATACTGTGCGACTTCAAACAGGTTCCTGCCAAATTGGGAGAGATTATCAACGCGGGTGGATATAAGAAGAAATCCCCGGAGCTGCGACAGAACTATGTTAGTGGCGGAAAAACATATCCGTGGGTAATACGTGCGGTATCCATCCTCGGCGCGGACATACCCGCGTGCAAGTCCACATCTGATATTCAGGCGCTGTACGCGGCAGAGGCCGACGCATCCATTATCGTGCTGTACGAGCCTTCGCTCGATAGACAAGCACAGGCGATCAGAGATGCTTATTATGCCGCCTTTCAGAGAAAAGAGACAGCGGTAATGCCATCGCCTTCCGAGTACGTGCGCGACATTTTTGCCGATAATCTCATCGTGGAACGCGGCGGAGAACTCTGGCAGATACCGTACACACAGGACGATACGGGCATTCATTTCAATATCGATAAGGCAATCAAAGTTGAACAAGTGTATCAACCGAAGGCGGTGGAGGCCCCAGCGACTTCCAACGCTACGGATAAGGCAACCGAGGACCCAGCGACAGCGGTAGCCGATGATAAAACCATAAAAGGAACGGAGGTCGAAATGGAAAAGCAACTAAGAACACTGCTTGGCCTCGATGACAAGGGCGACGTCCTAGCGGCAGCAACAGCCCTTAAAAAGAAGGCCGACGCGGAACTCACTTCCCTTACCGAGAAAGCGTCTATACAGACGAAGCTCACTGAGACCGAGACGAAGTTGTCCGAGGCCGTCACCAAAGAAAAGGCCGCGACAACGAAACTCGCTGAGATGGAGCGTGACGGGCGCGTGTCGAAGGCGATGAAGGACGGCAAGATCGTGCCGGCGCAAAAGGCATGGGCCGATAACTACGCGCTGACCGATCCCGCTGGATTCGACGCGTTCATAGTGGCTGCACCGAAGGCTATTCAGCTCGGAGAGAAGGGCGCCGAGGGCGGCGATCCCAACGAGATACAACTCAGTGAAGAGGAGATCGATATCGCTCACAAGACAGGCGTTGATCTTGCCAAACTCAAGGCATCGAAGGCGGCAGAGGCCGCGAAGTCCAAGAAATAACTTAACGAAACGGAGGTACTTACAATGGCACTTTCTGCAAATGCTGTAATTGCCCGCAAGGATGGAGTTATGCAGTCCTACCCTGTAGCGGATAACGTGCATATCTACAAAGGCGCATTGGTATGTGTTGACACATCGGGCTATGCTTGCCCAGGAGCCGACACTGCCGGATACAAGTTCGTCGGTGTTGCGTGGGAGGAGTGCGACAACACCCTCACCGGACACGCTGCGGGCGGGAAAAGCGTCCTGGTAGACCAGGGGCGCTTCCTGCTCCCCGCAACCAGCATCACCCTTCCGATGGTCGGGTCGAAGATGTATCTGGTTGACGATGCCACGATAGATGATATCGCTGGTGTCACCAATAAAGTCGAGGTCGGCGTGCTCGATGAGTACGTCTCGGCAACTTCCGGCTGGGTCAACACCCTGAAGGAAGGCAAGACCGCAGGAGAGGTTGAGGGTGAGCTTCCCGTCGAGCTCGTCGGCAAGGCGCGGTATGGCACCATACAAGCTGCTATGGCGGCTGCTGTCGCCAACGACACTTTGATCGTTGACCCCGGCACCTACCAGGAGGACGTCACGTGGTCAGATTACAGCGGCATATCTCTGTTGCCGCGTGTCCCTGGCACCGTAACCGTTGAGGCTGTGACCGCGTTCGCAATCAGCATCGACCCCGCTGCCGCTTCCGCCACATGGTCGGCGACGCTCGGTGTCGCGCTGTCACATGCCGACGGGCTGAAGGGGCTGAAGGTCAACAATACCAATGTTGGCAAGCGGATCAACATCTACCTGCTCGAAGGAGAAATCGAAGCCGAAACCGCAACTGACGCTTCTATCGAAGTAACGCGCAGCGGCGCATCTTCCAACGCTATACGCATCTATGCAAATGCAGCAAGGAAAGCTTTGATCGAGGGTGCGGTCAATATCGATCTTGAGTCAGCAGACGACCGCGTGCGATTCGATAACTACCGTCTTATCGGCGGTATTGCCGTCACCGGTGAGATAGCCAACGCCGAGATCACACTCCAGAACTGCAATATCTTGACCGGCGGGAGGGCATTCCCTGCGGCTGCCACACACAACCTCATCGCATGTGTGTCAGAGACGGATGCCAACCCGAACGTCTACACCGCTATCCCTGACGAGGTAGCACAGACGGCCACGAGTTAATCAATAGTAATTAAGAAAGAAACGGAGGTAATACACAATGTCTGTAGACCTGAAGGTACTTGAAGCAATCAAAACCAACTTCCTGGCCATCTTCACCCAGGCTTTGGGAGAAAAAGCAAATACAATAACCGAACTCAATAAGATCATGACCGTATTGCCGGTGGATAAGGCAAACAAGGTCGTGCTGTCCTGGTTCGGCGTCGTTCCCCCGATGGAAGAGTGGAAAGACGAACGCAAGATGAGCAAGCTGCCGCCCTATGAATACACCATCGACATCAAGGATTGGGCGAACGGCCTGGAACTCCTGCGCACCGACATCGATGATGACAAGCTGGGGCAGTACCCGGCCCGTATCGCAGCGATGGCAACCGCCTATTACAAGCTGCTACGCAAAACATTCTTCGGCCTGCTCAACGGTGGGGCAACGACGTACAAAGCCTACGACGGCGGCTACATGTTCGCCAACACGCGCACCATCGGCAAGTCATCCAACATCGATAACCTCATCGCCGGCACCTACCACGACACTGAAGCCCACATCAGGGACGCGCTTGCTGCGGCTGTCACCGCGATGGGAGCTTTCGAGGATGACTGGGGCGATCCGCTGGGCCTGGTTCCCGACACCATAGTCTGCTCCCCTGACATGATGATTCCGATAACGACCGCCCTCTGGCTCCCCGGAGTCGCCGGGACAGAGCGCCCTGAGAAAGCCTATGTCGAGAACATCATACAAGACCCCAATATCACATCGGGCAGCGCGAAGGACTGGTTCGTCCTGTGCACCAAAGAGGCTATCAAGCCGCTGATCATGGGCGACAGGAAAAAACCCGAGTTCACCAGCCTTGACCTCCCGACCTCTCCCGCCGCGTTCTCCAGCAAGAAGTTCCTCTACGGCGCGGATGCACGGTTCGGCTACGGCTTCGGCGATCCACGCACGGCTATCATGATCGATAGCGCCTAACCTTATCACCTTGAATCGTAGGGCGAGGGGTAACTCTCGCCCTATTTCCAAGAGGATAATAGTGGTATATAATAAGCAGTGGAGGGTGGATATGAAAGCGAGAGAAGAATTTGAATATCTCTATCTCAAAATCTACACGAGATTGCATCGGCGAAGACTCTTAGAGGAGGCGCGAAAAAATAATCCTATCACCAAAATTAAACCTGCTTGGTTTAATAAGGCTGGCGAAAGGATGACTGAGACCGAGATGCAAAAACTTAGATAGACACGTAGCTAAAATTAAATAATTTCACTGGTCAAACTAAAGACCCTCAAAACGAGGGTCTTTTTATTTGGAGGGTTTATGGACGTAGTAATCACGATCACGGGCAAGGTTACAATCGCAGACGACGACCTCAAGAGCGTCAGGGCGCAGAACATGGAAGAGCTGGCAACCATCCTTCATCGGCACGGTAAGGACATCAAGACTGGGGTAGCCGTCTTTGTTGAAGGTAGCGATGTACCAGTTCCTCCAAGACAAAGCGATCCGCTTCTTCAGGAAGGACCCATCAAGAAAGCATCAAAGAAGCGCCGGACACATCGCCGCGCAAAGAAGGTGTAATCATGGCCTATTGCACGATAACTGACGTACAGGCGCTTAACCCGAAGCGCACGTACAGCACAACTACCACGCCGACCACCACGCAGGTCACGGCCTTAATCGACCGGATAGCGTCGGAAATTGACGCTGTGCTGGCTGCGAAGGGCTACACCATACCAGTGACCACGCCGACAACCTTTGTCACCTTCTTGAAAACCGTGAATGCTTACGGCGCTGGCGCTCTAGCTGAGGCTGCTATGTTCCCCGAAACATCCGAGGCTGGCAGCACTCCCCACTGGAAGATGTTGCAGACGAAATACGACGCATGGATGAAACTACTAATCGACGGTGGCGCTATACCAGCATCGATGGCAGCGGATGCAGAGGGGGAGAGTGTCGGCGGCGCGTACCTCGATGGCGATAACAAGGGAGATGCTTACCCTGAGCCTATATTTAGAATCAGCGCGAATGACAAGGACTTCTAAATGCCCATCCATATCAGCGTCAAGATCGAAGGCGACCAGCAGGTATTGCGCAGTTTTACGCGCTTTGCCGAGGATGTGCAAGACCTCACACAGCCGTTTAATGAGATAGCGAATGACTTCCTAGAAATCGAGCGAAAGCAGTTTGACTCTGAGGGAGGGTATGGTTCGGGCGGATGGGCGAATCTCAGTAATACAAAGACGTCACCCTCGACCGGCAAGAAGATTGTTGGATATGCGGACTGGAAAGCAGCGCACTTCCCGGGCGCTTCGATACTTGTCCGCTGGGGGAACCTGCGCGATTCACTGACTCAGTTCGGTGATACCTACCATATTAGGGAAGTCGAGCCGATGAAGATGGTTTTAGGAACAGACCTGCCCTATGCAAAGTATCATCAAACAGGCACAAGCAAGATGCCAAAGCGCAGACCAATCGACTTGACCGAGGATGACAAGACGCGCTGGGTCAAGATCATCCAACGTTTCCTCGTGGAACGCGCCAAGCTCGCGGGCTTCACGAATGCTAGTGGATATGCCCTATATAAAGGGGGAATGTGACATGGCTTTGGAATTACTCGAAGGCGCAATCGATGCGCTGTACACATATTTCAATGCAAACCTTGCCGCCGCGCTGGACGCTGTTGACGCTTACCATGCGGACAGTATCACGCTGGAGGATATCAAGAAGTGGTACCTCGGCAATGCACCTTCCGCTTTTCCCGAATGGCCGTCCATCTCCCTGGACGCGCAGCCACTAACCCCTACTCGCAACATGAAAACATCAAATCTCGATTGTAAGTATCGAATAGATATAATCGTGTTCGTCGCGTGTGCCGATGAACAGGAGCGATTCAGGAGGTTAGACAGATATGTGCAAGCGATAGCGACACTGATGGAAGCGGCAGTAGCAACATCGTTCTCCTACGAATATCAGTACGCGGGGCAGGTCAGGAAGTCCCCCGATCTTGGGCAGAACTTACAAGGAATTGTAATACCGATAGAACTATCAGCAATGGAAACATATTAATAGGAGGATATAAAAATGGTAACTAAACCAACAGCAGTTATTGGAGCAACGTTCACATGGAATAGCCATCCTATTGGGCGCATGAAGGTCATCGGGACGGCTGCCGTCGAGAACCAATTCGCCGAGGACACGTTCCACGATGCGTCAGACGGACTGCCCGAGTCCACACCAACCGACAGGAAGATTAAGAAACACTTTGAATTGGAAGGCGCGCTTGTCCTTTCCGACGAAGGCATTTCAGCTTTTATTACGGATGCCGAGACGTTACCCACGCCGCGCCGAGCCTTTATCTATGCGGCTCCTGATGGCTCGTGGGAGCAAACAGGCTATGGTTATGCCAAGAGTTACGAGTTCACCGGCGACAAGACCAGCGACACCTACGGCGTGAAGCTGACAATCCAAGTCGATAGCCTTGACGACCTGGCCGACGACGCCTCGACAGGGCTCACAACGCCGTTCCTGACCGTCACTGATAACGTGGGCTCGGCGGCTATAACACCGGCTGCGGCTAATGATGAGTATGAGTATAACGTCACCCTCAACAGCGGCGCCGCAACCTATGTAGTAACTCCAACCGCAACGGCTGGCACGATAACGCTGGTCGATGCTACCGGCGCAGAGCAAACGATTTTGACGGGAGAGGACTCCACCACACTTACGGCTCCTGACAGCACTATGCACAACGTATACCTGTACGTGAAGGAATCTGGCAAGGTTGCCGTAAAGTACACACTACATGTCGGTGAGGCCGCATAACTCACAGAAGAACCGGAATGGGGCGGGCGGTAGATAACCACCGCCCTTTATCTTTTAAGGGGGTGTTGTATGGGCACAGTTACGATTACTTTGCGTGACGGTAAAGAGCGGAATATGAGGCTCACGCAACTTGGTAGAGAGAGATATCGGCAGCAAACAGGGCAAAGCATTGTTACTGGGTCACATCGATTGGCTGAACTTGGGGGAAGAATCACTGAAAAAAAATCCCAAAATGCTGGTACATTTGACGCATCAATCCCAGAGAACGCTGATCTCTGGGATGAATATATGTCTCTCTTAAGCAAGATTTCGTGGGCATGTCTGATCTGGGAAGATAGAAATTTAACCCTCGATGACATGATGGCTATAGTAGACTTCGACAATGAGGCGGCCCTTTGCACCGCATACATCAAATGCACGCAGAGCGCCGACCCTTTACCGGAGAGCCCGACGACTACATAGAACGTTGGGCTTTCGCGCGATATGTTTTAAAGCTATCTACTGACGAATTTGAGAACATGACCACACCAGAATATAACGCATTAGTCAGGGCGTACAACACTGAACAGAAGCTACTGGATTATCGTGCTGCTTGCGTTGCGCTTCCGCTTATTAATAGCGTTAGGGCATTAGCTAAATCGTGGGGATGGGAATTTGAGTGGATGACTCAAGATGGGTTACGCCTACCATTTTCCTCATCCTCTAAGCCCCCTCAAAAGATAAAGGGGCCTGTAGCGATGGAATATGAGCAATACCAAAACGTACTGAAATTAAGCAGGATAATGAGGGGCAAGGGGAAAATTGATGTCAAACGATAATGAAGTAAAAATAACACTAAGCGGCGACGATCAATTATCACCTGTGCTGCAAAAGTCTGCCGATGCTGTTGATGAATCTACCCAAAATATGGGTGAATCGTCTCAAGAGATGGCATCCGAGTTTGATAAAAATACTGCTCAGGTAGAGAAGGATTTTGACCAGCTTGAGAAGAATATCGCAAAGGCTGCGCAAAATATTAACCGTGATTTAACCAAAGCCTATACACAAATGGGGATTGCGGGCGCGGCATTAACGGCGGCGATCACGGGCGTGGGCGTTGCGGCTGCTAGCAATGCGAATGATATTGTGGATTGGTCTATTAAACTAGGTATTTCCACCGATGCCGTCCAGGAGCTATCCTATGTGGCTAATCAATTTGATCTTGATATATCATCAATGGGTGAGGCTATCAGGGGGCAGATCGATTTTCTTTCACAGCTCGCGGATGGGAGTGAGCCAGCGATTGATAGCCTAAATAAATTGGGACTCTCCTACCAGCAATTACAAGGTTTGAATCCCGAACAGCAGTTTTGGGCAATCGCTGATGCTATCGGGAATCTAGGGTCGGTACAAGAGCAAACACAGGCGGCTACAGATATATGGGGCTCTACCGTGGGACAATCTTTGTTGCCGATGTTAGCCGATGGACAGGCCGGCGTTCAGGCGCTTAGAGATAGATTCCAAGAATTAGGGATAACTCTCAGTGAAGATCAGCTCACGACACTAACAGACCTTGATACCTCATGGAAGGACATGAAAGCCAGCGCTGAGGGTTTTGCAAACACTCTCGGGGCTACTGTTGCGCCTGTAGTAAAGCCGATATTTGACGTAATGAGTAAGGCCATGAGTGATGCAAAGAAGGTCATGGACTTAATCCCTGCTCCATTAAAGAATATTGCAACAGGAGCAGGACTCGCAGCAGGTGGGATACTAACCGTAGCTAGTGGAGTTGGGTTAGCCGTGACGAAGTTCCCTGGGCTCCTCGATAATCTAAAACTAGGATTTAGTGCGCTAAATACTTTTGCAGGTGGGGCCGTATCCACTGGCAAGAAGGTTATCGATATGGGCGCTGACCTCCTAAAAGGGGCTGGTAAGTTCATTCTTTATATCGCAAAACTCGTCCCTCTTATCGCGGCGCAGGCCCTTGCATGGGCTACAAATTGGCCGGTGGGAACTGTTTCGTTTCTCGCGACGATTGGGGCTGTTGGTGCGGCGGCGTGGGGGATTACTAAAGCGTTGGGTGGCAGTGAAAGCGGGGAAGGTTCGGACGTGACCGAGGCGGCGACTGGTGCAACTGGTGCAGCGATAGACACTGTGAACACTAGCACGGCAGAGGAATTACCGCAAGCCGCAGGCGGGGGGATATTCTCTGGACCAGAAACAGGTTATCCTGTAATTCTTCACGGGACAGAGAAAGTAACTAAGACAGAAAATAATGAGACTACCACCTCAAGCAAGATGGAGTTGCATATCCACATGGAGGGTAGCGAATTCAACATCCCAGACGAATCATATCTAGATAAGCTGACAGACAAGATATCTTCAAAGATCGCTGGGCAGGTCAACCTTAAAGCGAGGTTTGTGTAATGAGCAATAATTCCTTTAGCTTAGGCGGTATTGATTACGGCGCACGATATATCTCTATCGTTCAGCCGTTCAGTGTGCCTGTCCTGACCGACCATGATGTTAAGATCAAAAGCATAGTCGGCAGGCGCGGCGCTTATAACTTCGGGGCCACAGCAGGAGAGCGTAAATTGTCTCTCCCTTGCCGCATTGCTGCCCCGGACTCGGCTACGTTCTATGCCAATGCGTTGTTATGTGCTCGGGATTTATCACCTCTACTCGGCGAACAGATATTGACCCTAGATTGCGTGACGGGCAAGTATCTCATGGCAATGGTGGAGAAGGGCTTTACATGGCCCAAACTCGGCAATATGGCCAGGTTCACGCTCCCATTCGTCTGCGCCGATCCGTATTGGTTCTCAGCCACACAGACTATATCAGATAAAGCGATAACCTCTACCCCTCAGCAAATCACCGAAACGCCAGGCGGAACTGCCGATAGCGAACCGGTATGGGAGATTATCCCCACGACAACGATTGCATCAGGAACAGACATCATCATTCAAAACTTCACATCGAACCAGAAGATGACATGGCGGGCACCGAGCGACATCACGTCTGCTGATGTGGTGCGAATCGATTCCGCCAATTACTGCGTATACATCAATGGTGTCCGCAGCATTGCCACCATACAGCCGGCGTCAGGATGGCCCCTGCTGGTCGGTGGGGTGACTAACGTTATCCGTGTTACCGGAATGGCGCTGGGCACTCTGCGTATAACCTACCGCGAGAGGTGGCAATAATGGCTGTCACGGCTGACGGCGCATGGCTGGGCTATTGCAGACTAGGACAATTCCGTCTGGGCCAGCCGCCCACGAAATATGACCGCACGCCGTCCTTCAACATCGAGGTCAGGGAACCTGCGTCTGCGGGTGTGATTGGTGATCTGCTGGCCATGCCTAAGAATTTGACTGGAGGCAAAGTCGTGGACTCGGCTAACAAAGCTGGCACCCTCAGTATTAACATTGACGCCAGCGATCCGGCGGCTACTGAACTAACATTTGGTAGAGAAATTTTGCTTATCGAGCACGGGCGTGTGCGTGGAGTGTATGTCAATCGCAGTCTGAAGCAGGAATTGAAATGAGCATTGTTGAATTTCCCGACACCGCATTAGCAAGTATAATCGCGGCGAAGCTCGGAGTGGCGCCGGATGAAATCACATCCGAATTGTGCGAGACGATACTTACCCTGATCGAAGAAGATGGAACAGAAAATGCTGGCATATCCGACCTGACAGGGATGGAATATTGTACAAATCTCTTCTATCTCAGTATGCCGCATAATCAAGTATCCGACCTCTCTCCGCTCGAAGGGTTGACAAAATTAGGAATAATTAATCTAGGCTGGAACAAACTTACAACTCTATCGGGGTTGCCAGACTTACCGCCCCTCGGAGCCTACATGGGTTTAAACCTATTGGGTTTCAACAATAATTTACTGACTGATATCTCGCAGATAGTTGATTCGGCGGGGGAGCACGAGGCTCTCTTGGTTGTATATGTTCAGCACAACCTTATTTCGGACATAACTGCATTTGAAGATATAGACTATGGATATGGTATCCGTGTAGATTTAAGTGATAATTATATCACTGATCTCAAACCATTGGCTGATAATACTAATCCACCAGCAGAGGGAATGCTGCTGGATGTGACGGGAAATCCTCTCTCCGATATATCGTATACGGAATACATTGACAGTTTGGAGGAGATTGGGTGGACAGTTACATTCGACACTGACTACGTGCCTCCCACGTACTCGGAAACATATCCTGTCGGCGCAATCTACGGTGGCGATTTTGAAGGCTTTCTGACCGTCCTAAACGATGATTACCTTGTTCAAACTCAGGAGATCACGGACACCGTAACGAACATATTTGAGATGCTACTTGATTTCTGCTGGGCTCATCAGTCGGGAACACTGCTGCTTGGCGGGATCGATACTGCGCTTGACCAAACGCTATCTATGACATTCTCAAATAAGTCCCTCATGAAATGTTTCCAGCAGGTACTATCTGTAGTCGGTGGATATCTGTCCTGTAGGCACGATCCGAACAATCCGGCATTGAGATACATCTACCTGGAGGAACTCAGCGTCAACTCAGGCAAAGAAGTGCGCTTAAAGAAGAACCTGAAGTCGATAACCGTCTCCGCCGATATGTCAAAACTATGTACTAGGATGGTGCCCTATGGCGACGGAACGGGCATTGACCAACTTAACCTATCTATGTACTCGCCCGCCGATGAAACGGCTACGCATTTAACGCCTGACGACACGTATGGATATATACGTTTAGGGACGGCTGCTGCAAAGACAGAGTACCGATGCTATAAGGGTTGGACGGCGGAAGGCGATGCTCTACCGTCTCATGTAACTGTCAAGAAGGATACAGTTGATGATACGTCGAATTGGCTGCAAGGCAGCGATCCCCGCATACTGCGGTGTGCGGTTGGCAACTATAGTGCCGAAGCGGTATACACCGTCTCCTATCAGCATGACTATTACATGATAGGAGACACGGCGTATGACGGCACTGCGCCCTACGGTCGAATCACGCAACCGTATACCGATAAATCAGTAACAGATGCCATCACACTGGCGATTGCCGCGCGAAATGAACTCGCGGTAAGGCAATACCCGCAGGTAGCCTATAAAATATCGGCTATCGATTTGTCGCGACTCACTGGACGGGAATGGGAGAGATACGATATAGGGGGTATAGTCTCCGCGATAATTGAATCGATCAATATAGATGTTGACGTGTCCGTACAGGAGCGCAAGCAGAATCTTCTCACTCCTGAAGATATAGAGTATGTATTCTCCAATTATCCGATTAATCTAGAGTCCATATTGGCAGAACAAGAGAAGCGGTTACAGGCATTAGAAGAAGAGCCCTTGTCTGGAATATCTGCGTCAATACTGTTTTCCGGGGCTCTTATTCTCGGCCCGTTTATAGCCGACGAAAAGAACTTCAACTTTCTCATTTCGGATAAGTACATCCGGTGCAATGCAGTGTCACTCAGTTTCTCAGAGACGGATGATACGGGAGTAATCTACCCGTCTGCCGATGTTGACGTATATTTGACCGTAGACGGATACACATATGAAGACGCTATAAATGGTGTAACCGATCTCGATATTACCGCACATCTGACAACCCCAATCCTCGGCACTCAGCACACCATCAATTTCGAGAACAAGAACGGCGAGAGCACAGTATTGCATGTGGTCGTAACCGCCCAGGTTTATCGCAGGGCAGTAGCTTTGTTTTAGGAGATAACGATGGCAGCAGAAACACCAAATCAAAATGGCGATGTAGTTTTTAGCAACCAGCTTTACCGGATCGATATGGCCATCAAAGGCTACGGCGTGAAGTCTGGCATGGCTGTCACGGGCGGCGGTGCGGCCTCCATGACTGTGGATATCGCTGCGGGCTTTGTGTGGGTGAACGGTGTGGAGGTGCCTTATGCTGGTGGAAGCGCGAACATAAACGCGGCTGACGCTTCCTACCCGCGCAAGGATTTAATATCAATCGACTCTGCTGGGGCTATTCAGGTCACAGAGGGTACACCCGCCGCAGCCGATCCATCCGGTGACACTGGCCCGACAACGTTTACGCCGGTCCCGCCCGCACTGCCATCTGACGAAACGCTGCTTGCCGAGGTGTGGGTGGGCGCTGGCGCAGTGGGTATCATCGACTCTAATATCCACGACATGAGGGTTATTGCAAAGACAGCATATGGAGCCTTCGACTACGGCATGTCGTTTGAAGGCACGGTATCGGGGATCGCATCTGCTCCCAAGTTTGAATGTTCCAATCTAACCGGCTACGGTAATGATTACTTTCTCGGCTATTGGGCGTATGTGGTGTGGGACGCAGGCGGCGCTGGGGCTGCACCACAAAGCGAGAAGAAGATAATCACGGACTACGTTTCATCCACTGGCCAGTTTACCATCGCAGCATTGACAGCACCGTTGGCTGTGGGGGATAAGGTTCTTATTGTCCATCCTGCTATCATGGGCGATGTAATAGTAGAAGTCGGAGAGATGAGCGACACCGCTACCGCGGATGACCTCTCCGACATAGCCTCTACCTCAGTACACGCCAAGCTCGGCAGGTTACTCCTGCGTTTCTCGGCTAATGCCTTCGCTGCCACGGTCAACGGATCGTCACGGGCAGATATTGAGGCAATGGTAACTGGACTTGCTTCATACATCAAGGCCGCCGGTGCTGCCTTCGCCCCGTCAATCGGCGGGTCAACACGGGCAGACATAGACGCAGCGTTGGCCGCTCTTGATGCAGAGATATACACCGCAGGTCACACCCTCAAGACTCCGAACACCAAGATAGGCGACATAGCAAGAACGATAGATTTAATACTTGGTTCGCGTTGGGATAGTTCGGGCGACTTGGGAACAGACATCGCTACCCTCGTAGGACGGAATAATCCCGATGCTGCTGGAACTGCTGCCGGACTTCATGCAACTACAGACGGGCTAATAGGTGATGTACAGACCGTTGTGGATGGAATAGAAGCAAAGACCGACCTCATACTTCCAGGCACAAAGTTCGCTACCAAGACCTCTACCGCCGACCTTACATCGGGCGACCTGTTCTCTTACACAGGCTCTGTAGGAATAATCAGTATTATCGGCAGGATTACAACTGACATAGAGGATGTGTCTGTGACGGTCAAACTCACGATAACGCCAGATGCTCTTTCGGCTAAGGACATCTGTGCGGTGAAGGATATACAGGACTTCGTTGCAGGGACGTTGCTTTCAATCACAGGAACCTTTACAGATGCTCTTGTGGCAACTGATGGTGAAGGATGCGCGGTATCTCAGGCTTCGATGATAACTGCAACCTGTGTGACGAGCGGAAAGATAAGCACAGTGTTTAATCCGTCAGCAGACAATAGTGGCGTGATAGTGTGGGAGATACTTTGGATTCCACAAACCCCTGGAGCAACATTAGTAGCAGCATAGGAGCGATAAATGGCTGGAAGTAAGAACCTATGGATAGAAGTTCCCCCATCTGTGGCGCACGCTAACATAGCCGTCCTGTTTACTGGAGATGGCTTCCCTGACGTGTTCTGGGACAACGTGCTGGCTACGGGCGCAGATATAATTATCTATGATAACGCTGGAAATAAACTCCCCCGCCAGCTAGTAGCTATAAACACAGGCGCAAAGACAATGAAGTTGTATGTCAAGTCGCCTTCATCTGCTACGGCTAAGACCTACCTGCGGATGGAATATGACGATGCAGGCGGGGCAGAGGCCAACGACTTTGCCGACTACGAAGATTATCATGAAACGTACAGCGCAAGAGTGGCGGCAAGTGCGGATGATTGTCTTGTTTATTTTAATAACGTAAATTGGATTTTTGATAATATAGCCGTCACCGTACAAGTAGTGGGATATATAACAAATACGCTAAAAAAATATGGCGGAGGTATGAGATTTCTAAACGCGAATCTTCCTAAAGATTCTCATATTTGTCCTTCATATCTAACGGTTACCGCAGCAGAAGCTCATGCTCTAAATGCAGTTAAAACATATATAACAGGAGAGTTAACAGATGGGGGGACGTTCTCTAGTCTTGCCAACTATCAAGGGCGGCGTGGCGTTGTAGTCGGTGGGGCTTCAGACGATTACATTACGACAACGCAAGTTGCATGGGATAACATCGTTGCCTTCGTGGTAGATACAACCTATCAGTCCACAGATATTGCAAGTGTTATTCAAGAGCAAGTTGATAATGCAGCGCAAATCAATTTAGTGCTCTTCTGGGATGACCATGATGCAAGGGGAACTCAAGGAACGAAC
>JALOBN010000025.1 GCA_023228245.1 Candidatus Pacearchaeota archaeon | reverse complement strand
AGTCCGTGTGAAAAATGTCAGCAAAAGAAATATTTATATATACCTGGTAAATAAGGATATTCATGAGTGGGAACAGTTAAATGGGAGGGAAAGGTAGCGGTGGATCGAATAAAAAGTCCATAGAGCTGCACATACAGAGTGGAACGTACCGGGTAGACCGGCATGGACCTCTTCCTGTGAGGTTGGCAGCAAAAGATGGATTAAAGAAGCGCCCTGTTCGAACGAAGGTTGCGATTGCGAAAGCGCCAGGGAAATCAAGCAAAGCGCCTTTGTCAGCAAAACATCATAGTATGTCAGCAAAAGATGGGTTAAAGCAGGGCAAGGTTGAGCAGATAGAAACCCCTATCACCTGCCCTGAATGGTTTGATGAGTACGGTAAAGCTGAGTTCCGGCGGGTCTGCCGGGTATTACATGACCTGGGCACGCTGCAGGACGTCAACCACGCCACCCTCGAAGGGTATTGCGCAGCTTACTCCAGGGCTGTGCGGGCGGAGCTCGCGCTGAAAGACGGATTTGAGATCGCGGTGGAGTTCTTTACAAAGACTGGCGATCCGTACACGGTTATGAAAAAGAAAACAGAGGTGGCCATCGCTGAGAAGGCCTGGGCCCAGGTCAAGACTTTCGCCGTTGAGCTGGGCATCACCGTTACAAAGGGTCCGCAGGAACCTCCTGAAGACGGGTTGACTCCACTTGAGAAGGCGTTACGGGCAGCGGAACATAAACCGCGATGAAGACTAAAATCAATCCGGAAGCTGCCAACCAGGCGATCGCCTTCTTCAAGGGATTACGGCATACCACTGGTCAGTGGGCCGGCGAGCCCTTTCACTTGCTGGACTGGCAGCATAAAGCCTTAATCGAGATATTTGGGACACTCAGGCCTGATGGAACCCGGCAATATAAGAATGTCTATATCGAGATCCCGAAGAAGAACGGGAAGTCGGAATTCGCCTCCGGCCTGGCGCTCTATCTTTTAACTGCTGACGGCGAGCCGGGAGCCGAGGTTTACTCCGCGGCAACGGACCGGGACCAGGCGGGGATCGTCTACCGGGCGGCCAGGATCATGGTCGAGGAGAGCCCTGAGCTTTCTTCAAGATGTAATGTCCTGGATGGGACAAAGCGGATCATCGTCCCCCGGACGAATTCATTTTATCGGGTGCTCTCCTCTGAGACGTACTCAAAACACGGCTACAACATCTCCGGGCTCGTGGTCGACGAGGTCCATGCCCATAAGGACAGAGGACTCATCGATGTCCTGACCAAAGGATCCGGCGCGGCCCGGCGCCAACCGTTATTTATCTTTATCACCACGGCCGGCACGGACCGGAACTCGATCTGCTGGGAGATGCATGAGCGGGCACTTAGAATATTGAAATTCAGACATCCAAAGGAATACGCCTGGGTACAAGGGGCCCCGCTCAATGATCCGTCTTTCTACGCGGTGATCTATGGGTTGCGGGATGATGAGAAAACGGCCGGCAAACCTGGGAAGAAGATCGAGAGCTGGACCCTGGAGAAAAACTGGTATAAAGCGAATCCTGCCCTGGGGCAGATTTTAAATATAGATGAGTTCCGCAAAGCCTTCGAGGATGCGCAGCGTAATCTCGCGGAAGAGAACCTTTTTAAGCAACTCAGACTCAATATCTGGGTGAAAAGTTCTGTGCGCTGGATGAGGATGTCTGACTGGGATGCCTGCGAGGAGCCAGCTGAGAATCTCGAAGGAATGGATTGTTATGGTGGCCTGGATCTATCCAGCACGACAGATCTTTCCGCCCTGGCTTTAATTTTCCCCAGAGATGGGGGTTTCGATGTGGTGATGAGATATTGGACACCGAGCGATACGGCGGCAGACAGGGAGAAGCACGACCAAGTACCTTACCGCCAATGGGAAAGGGATGAGGCTATTATCCTCACTGAAGGCAATCGGATTGATTACGAATATGTCCACCAAGAAATTAATGCGGTCCGCCAGATTTATAACCTAAGAGAATTGGCCTATGATCCATGGAACGCGTTACAACTGGTTCAAGAACTTGCAAAAGATGGCTTCACGATAGACCCAAAAATTGAAGGAATCCCCCTTATTCCTCTCAGGACAGGGTGGTACGGGCCGATGTCACCTCCCACAAAGGAATTAATGAACCAGGTCCTGAGCAAGAAACTGCGGCATGGCGGCCAACCGGTTTTACGATGGAACGCAGATAATACAATTGTAATGCAAGACAACCTGGGGAATATAAAGCCAATAAAACCTAAAAGCGCCATGAGAATTGATGGAATTGTCGCCCTGATCATGGCGCTGGACCGGGCCACGAGGCATGCTCCGGAAGAGAAGTCAGCCTTCGAGGATGAAGGCTACGATGTAAAAACATTTTAATGAAGAAACATAAATTCGATCGATCAGACGTGTTTATTTTGCTGGGGGTGATCGGAATCCTGGTTGGGGTATGGCTAATCTATATCCCAGTTTCGGTGATCCTGGCCGGCCTGGCGCTCATCGGTTGGGGATTATTTATTGAAGGTTAGATATGGGATTTATAAAAAGCTCCATAGAGAAGCGATCGGAATTCAAAGCTACTGACCCGCGTTACTGGTTAGGTTTATTCGGCAATAAGTCTAACGCGGGAGTGTCTGTAACGGTCAATACTGCTATGCGTGTCTCTGCTGTCTTTGCTTGTGTGAACGTCTTAGCGAGCACCTTCGCGTATGTCCCCTGGAAAACCTTTCGGAGGTTAAAGAGGGGCAAAGAGCCGGCGACAGACCACAGGCTATATAAGGTACTGCATGACCGGCCGAACCCGGAGCAGAATTCTTTCACATTCAGATCGACGGCCATGGCTCAAGCGCTGTTGTACGGTAACGCTTACGCCGAAATCGAGTTTGACAACAGGGGATTGCCGACAGCGCTGTGGCCGTTACCAGCCTGGCGGGTTACTCCGTTACGCACACAAGAGAAAGAATTATTTTATCGGGTAACTTTGCCGGATGGCAGCCCTCAGAATCTGCCCCCATATCAGGTCTGGCGTTTGTCAGGATTGATCACAGACGGGGATTCCGGGCTTTCTGTCATCCAGCAGGCCCGGGAACCCATCGGGCTGGCGATCGCCACTGAGAAATTCGGGGCGACGTATTTCTCCCAGGGCGCCAATGTCGGGGGGGTAGTCGAGCATCCGAGTCATATGACAGGGCCGGCATCGGACAGATTGTATTCCCGCTTGAACGATAAATACGCTGGCCTGGGTTCGGCCAATAGGTTAATGTTACTTGAGGAGGGGATGCATTACCAGAAGGTGGGTATCCCTCCCAACGATTCACAGTTTATTGAATCCAGGCAATTCCAGATTGAGGATATTGCGAGGATGTTCCGCGTCCCGTTACATATGATCGGACACTTACTGAGGTCGACCAACAATAATATCGAGCATCAAGGGATTGAGTTCGTCGTCTACACGATGAATCCCTGGTACGTGAACTGCGAGCAGGAAACTAATTTTAAACTCTTTGGGCTGGATAGTGGGTATTTTAACGAGTTCATAGTCGACGGGCTTTTACGGGGCGACTCGGCGGCGCGATCCGCTTATTATCAAGCGCGGTTTAATATGGGTTCGATTTCACCTAACGATATCCGCGAGAAGGAAAACGAAAATCCGGTGGAAGGAGGGGATGATTGTTACGTCCAATTGAATATGGTTCCTTTAAAGGACGCTGGATTGGGTTTGAGCTCCGGGGCGAATGCGCTGGGTATCCCTGAAATCAGGGCTAAGAAAGGTGCCGCGGTCCATCGTAGACGGGTTGCGCAGTCCTATAGATCCGTCTTTGAGGCGGCCGCAGCACAGGTGGTCAAAACTGAGGTAAGCGCCGTGCGCAGGGCAGCCAGGAAGTATTTCTCCGAGAGGTCCATTGATCAGTGGCAGATCTGGCTGGAGGATTTCTACAGAGACTTCCCTGCCCATGTGATTAAAGCAAAAATGGGCGCAGCTTTCATGTCGTTAGCCGATGCGATCAAATTCATCGCAGCCAACGAGGTTAATATCAAAGAACCTTCGGTGGATAATTTTGTCAAGGCATACAACGAGAACTTCGGAGCGATTTATTCAGACTCGTCAAAGGGCCAGCTCGAGGCGATAGTCCGGGATGCAGGTCTTAAAAATACAGATCCTCTAATCGATATTGAGGGCAGACTGGACGAATGGGAGCTTAAACGCCCAGGTAAGGTGGCGTTGAATGAGACAGTGAGGTTGGCCAACGCTGTGGCCAAGACGGTTTTTGTGGCCGCCGGCATCACGAAATTGGTCTGGGCCAGCCTGGGGAGCAAGTCCTGTGATTTTTGCGAAAGCATCGATGGGCAGGTCGTGGGAATCGAGAGTAAGTTCTCCACATCCGGATTATCCGCGGCCGGGCATCCTCCTATTCATGAGGGATGCGAATGCCAGATAGTACCCGAATAATTTCTTAAGTTATAAATTCCCCGGACTCGCTTAAAAGGCGGGTTTTTTATTTGGAGGTGATTATGCCCAAACCGAAGAAAGGTGAGACTCAAAAGGAATTCATCGACCGCTGCATGGGCGATGACGAGATGCTCAAAGAATTCCCCGACGAGAAGCAGAGATTAGCCGTTTGTCATTCAAAATGGGATGAGAAGAAATCATCGGGAGATTTCGAGAGGAGATCTTATCAGATTACGGAGCTGCGGGTGGACCAGGAAGAAGGTAAGAAGCCAGTGATCAAGGGTTACGCGGCCGTCTTCAACAAACTCTCCGAAGACCTGGGGGGCTTTCGCGAGAAGATCTCCCCCGGTGCCTTCAAGAATACGATCGTCAAAGATGATATCAGGGCCCTATTCAACCACGACCCAAATTACGTGCTGGGCCGCACTTCCAACGATACACTCCGATTGAAGGAGGACGAGAAAGGTCTGGCGATCGAAATTGACCCGCCGGAGACGCAATGGGCCCGGGACCTGATGATCTCGATTAACAGAAAGGATATCGACCAGATGTCATTCGGGTTTCAGACACTCAAGGATGAGTGGGACAACTCGAAACCGAAAGACGTCATCCGAACGCTGATCGAGACTATTTTAAGGGATATTTCCCCGGTGACCTTCCCGGCTTATCCGCAGACCTCAGTCAAAGTTCGGGATCATTTGAATGCTTTGTCCGCTGAACTGGAAGATCGGGATGCTCTTTTTGAAAAGGGGTCTCCTGACCGTCTGGTCCGCAAGCGGATTTTAGATACAACGGAAAAATTAATTTAGGCGAAAGCCAAGGGAGAGATACATGAAGAACATCATGGAGATGAAACAAAGGGCCTTTGCTCTGGTGAGCGAGGCCAGGACCATCAGCGATAAGGCCGACGCGGAAAAGCGCGAGATGACGGCCGAGGAAAGAACCTCAGCGAACAAGATCCTCGACGATGTCGGCAAGATCGAGGAGGACATCCGCCTGGAGGAACGCCTGCAGAAGCATGCAATGGCTGAGGCACCCCAGGCATCGCCTTCTCCGGACCAGAGAGTGGAGAAGAGAACTGCCTTCCTGAAATATGTCCGCCAGGGCCGCGCGATGATGACTGCCGAAGAGCGCGCTCTTGTGGAGGATACCACGGGGCAGATAGTGGTACCTGAAGATCTCGATGCCGAGATCACCCGCACACTGGGTAAGATCACCGTCATGCGCAACCTGGCCACCGTCAGGCCCACCACGCGCGACCGGATCCGCAAACGCAGTCTGACCGAGGTCACTATGGGGTGGGGTAAACTCGAGACAGGGACCGGCATCACAGAATCCACCCCGGTCCCCAGCGAAGAATTCCTGTACGTCGAGGACCTCTCTGGCCTGGCCAAGATCGGCCGCGACGAGCTGCAGGACTCGGACGTCAACCTGATAGCGTTCCTGGCCGACTCATTCGCGAGGGCAAAAGGGGAGACCGAAGATACCGGATTTACCATAGGCACGGGGCATACCCTCAAGCAGCCCGAAGGCGTTGCCGTGGACACCGATATAACCACCATCGACCTGATCACGGACGACGTGATCGAAACCAATGATCTCCTCAAACTGAAATATGCACTGCCGGCACAGTACCGCAGGAACGGCACTTTCCTGATGAACAGCCAGACAGAACTGGCCATCAGGCTGCTGAAATCCACCGTCGACGGACAGTATCTCTGGCAGCCTTCCCTGCAGGTCGGCACGCCGAACAACTTCGACGGCCATCCCATCGCCAACCAGGACGACATGAATTACCCGGCGGATACCCTCCTGAAGAACGTCATAGTCTTCGGCGACTTCAAGGCCGGGTACCGGGTGCTGGACCGCAGCGGCATGTCTATACTCAGGCTCGACGAGCTCTACGCCGAGGCGGGACTTGTGGGCTTCATAGCCTACTTCAGGGTCGGTGGCGGCGTGGTGGTTGCCGATGCCTTCAGAGCGCTGAAGAATAACACCTAAATTCGAGGGAGGGGGGAAAACCCCCTCCCTGAAATAATTTAAGCGAGGTAAAACAATGATAAAAACACGCAGACGTTACGATCCCGCCATCGGTGATTACTTTGATTCCTCAGGGGAAGATTCGCTGGATATCACCATCAATGGCGCGAAATACGCCACTATCCAGGCGGCCATGAATGCCGCTGTGGCAAATGACCTCATACTCGTCGGTCCCGGCACCTATACTGAGGATGTGACCTGGTCCGACGCCAGCGGCGTAGCCCTGCTCCCGCGCATCCCGGATACCGTGGTTATTGAGGCTGTGACAGCCTTTGCGGTCAAGATCGACCCGGCAGCTGCCTCCGCGACATGGAGCGCAACACTCGGGGTAAACCTGTCGCATGGTGATGGGCTGGTCGGCCTGCAGATCAACAATACCTCTGTGGGCAAGAGGATGAACATCTACCTGCGGGACGTGGACATCGAATCCGAAACTTCGGCTGATCATGCCATCGATGTCAACCGGTCCGGGTCCGCCTCGGATGCCATCCGGCTATATGCCACTTCAGGCAACCAGAGCACCATCGAGGGCCTGGTGGATTACATCACTGAATCCACTGATGACCGGGTGCGGTTCGACAATTACCGGCTCATCGGCGGCCTTACGGTCACCGGAGCGGTGGTCATGGAAATAACCCTGACCAAATGCGGCATCCTGACAAGCGGGCTGACTGTCAATGCCTCGAACGTCTACAACCTCATAGCGTGCTGGTATGAGACAGACGCGAATCCGAATGTTCACACTGCCTGCGTCGACGCAGTAGAGCAGTAAACGAAAGAATCAAGCGAAAAAGAGCCGGGGGCTAATCCCCCGGCTCTTTCTAAAGGTGGAATATGCAGATCAAAATTCTCAGACAATGTGCAACTCCGTATGGTCAATTTAGCGAAGGAGATATCACGGAGATTCCGGATGATGTGGCCCAAAAGTGGATCAAATCAGGGCTGGCGGAAGTAACGGGCGTTACACATAAAGATGAAGATAAGGCGGGTGTTACACCCGTTACAAATACAGGAGACAGCGTTACAGGGGGAAAGAATGTAACGGACAAGAAACAGAAAGCGGCATTTCGGGTCCAGCGTTTCCGGGCCAAGGGAAAAATGATCACCATCAGGCACACGGATGGCCGGGTTGAAACTCTCCGTGGGGATCAGGCTTTAAAACTGGTCCAGGAGGGAAAAGCTGAGCTCATCGGGGAGACAGCGATGACCGGTCCGCCGGAAACAAGATAGCGAACCAGGGCGCCTTCGGGCGCCTTTTTTATTACCAAAAAACGGAGGTAATTCATGGACAGAAACATTGCGAGGCTACTCTTATTTCTCATCAGGTTATGCTTTCCCACGAGCGTAATAAAGCTGTTTTTCAGAGCACGGTTTGGCGGAAGATTCTATGTCGACCAGACACGGCCCTATGACCAGTGGGAGGCGGCCTGGATCAGACAGACTTTAGGCTCCGATTCTCCGGAATACCAAGCCCTCCCAAGGTACTCGGTCGGGAAAATGTCACTCGATCACAACATCATCACGGACGAGGGATTAGACCGAATACTCAACGTGATGCTGCATGGCACCACACAGACATCACCCTGGTATTGCGGACTCTTCGAGTCGGACACTGCAGTTGACGGCTCAGAAACCTACGACGTTCCGGTGTTCACAGAATGCACGTCCTACGACGAGGCTACGCGCCCGGAATACAACGAGGCTGCGAGCTCATCGCAGTCCGTCACGAACTCCGCGAATAAAGCGGTGTTCACGATCTCCGCGTCAAAGACAGTCTACGGGGCGTTTCTGGCCTCTGTCTCCACCAAAGGAGACCACACTGGCGGGGCGAATAATGTTCTGTTCTGCTGCGCTCAGTTTGCAGCGGAAAGGATTGTGGTTGACGATGACGTTTTGAATCTTACTTATAGTATCAGCGGCGCTGATGACGGAGTCTAAGGGAGGGGGGGGCCGGAGGAAACTCCGGCCCTGACGGACTTTGATAAGCCGTCTGCAGGGGTTGAAAATTTGACCATCTTAATTTTACGTCCAAATGGGGATAATTCAGTACAGTGGAATCAGTATGGGGCTACCCCCAACTATGCCTGTATTGATGAAGCGGTCGCCTCCGATGATGATTTAATATATCCTGGTGCAGGTGGGGGCACAAAGAGAGATCACTATAATTTCCCTAACCACACATCAGAAGTTGGGACTATTAATTCAGTAAAAATATACGCTCGTTGCTGGTATGCCCAAACGGGGACTGCAACAAAGCCTCATTTTCACCTTAATGTTACATCTGGAACAGAAGGGGATGAACAAACACCTACACTCACTCCGGCAATATATACCCAAATATGGACAACTAATCCTGACGATAGTGCTGCATGGGAATGGTCGGACATCGATGCTTTGCTAGCCGGAATAACAGGAATTGCCTACTATCCGAGCGGTGGAAATTATACAAATTTATATTGTTCACAGTTTTATATAGAAGTTGATTACACTACCAGTAATACCTATGACGTTTCCTGTTCGGACGGATTCAAAATCGGCGATCCGACAGTCAAGGCTTCATTGTCAATTGGGGTTTCGTGCTCAGACGGCTTAAAAGGCGGGGACGCATCAACTCCGACGGCTATCTTTCAAAAAGCACTCTCCGAGGGTTTCAAGATCGGTGACTCGCCTGCCGTGGGGTTGCTCTACCAATTACTCGTTTCCGAGGGATTCAAGATCGGTGACACCGCCCTGGCCGGGCTGGTTTATCAATTATTGGCTTCCGATGGGCTGAAACTG
Organism: Candidatus Pacearchaeota archaeon; assembly: GCA_023228245.1. The sequence goes on along the minus strand of JALOBN010000025.1, from coordinate 28,203 downwards.
AGCGAAGCGCTTTCTCACACTTTTGCAACGAATCCCTCTTTGGTCGAAGGGCTGAAACTCGGAGACACGCCGATCACCCAGGCTAATTTGCAGAATATTTTAGCCGAGGGATTGAAGCTCTCTGAAGCCTTGACGGGACAAAAGGTAACTTCTCCCATACTTGCCGAGGGTTTAAAACTCTCCGACTCTCCGATCAATAATCTATCAATATTCCTCTCTATTCTGGAAGGGTTAAAAGCCGGTGATTCTCCCTCTCATACTCTAACCCTTTCTCTTTCATTATCAGATGGTTTTGTGGGATTAGCCGGTGAAGGAAGATTGATAGGTTCAGGGGATGTGAGTGCGGATTCATCCATAGACGTCGATACGTTCCATCTTTCACAGTTCACTGCACGCTTCACAGGTATCGTGAGGAGAATCTATATCAAAGCTGAAGACTCATGCAGTGTCAAATTAGCCATCTACTCAGACTCCGCAGGTGAGCCTGATATTTTGTTGAACGCTTTGAATACCGAGACAGCTCTAATTGCAGGCTGGAATACAGTCGAATTTCCATCTACGTCGATCATAAAAGGTACTAATTACTGGTTGGGGTTTAATTCGGGATGATAGAACGAGCCAAGGATATCAAAGGTTTATACCGGAAAGGCTTGAGAAAGAAGCTCGGAGATAACTTTTCCGGCATGGGTGTTGGATATAAATTCGTCGATGGGAAGAAAACTGACGAAATCTGTCTACAGGTCTACGTCAAGAAGAAATTACCGATTGACGACCTCCCGCCCGGTCAAAAGATACCATCTAAAATTTTAGACGTAAAGACAGACATCATTGAAGGGACTTTCAAGGCATTCTCGTATAGAACAGAAAAGCAGCGCCCGGCCCCTCCGGGGGTTTCGATCGGCCATCACGATATCACGGCAGGGACGTTCGGATTTAAAGCGGGGAATTACATAGTCTCGAACAATCACGTCTTAGCCTATGCCAATCAAGCCCTACTCAATGATTCTATTCTGCAACCCGGTCCAGTGGATGGCGGTGTCGATCCGACCGACAGAATAGGGGCTCTATTTGACTTTGAACCCCTGATAATGTGGAACTGGGCTACCTACAACAACATCATGGATGCGGCGATAGCGCTTCCTGACAGTCAGTCTGATATCTCAGACGTGATTTATGAGATCGGTGCTCCCACTGGGTATGTTGATCTGGAATTAGGGAATACGGTCAAGAAATCCGGCAGAACAACAGGAGTCACGACAGGGGAAGTGACCAGTATAGACTGGGAGGGAACAGTTTCCTACGGATACTATGGTAATTATGAAGCCACTTTCTATGATCAGATATTAATTTACAACGCTTCATTAATGGCGCAGGGAGGGGATTCGGGAAGCGCAGTCATTAAAGAAGACGGCGCAGATATTTTAATAGGAGCTCTTCTATTCGCTGGTTCAGGTGACACACTCGCAATTTGCTCACCTATAGCACCGATAGTGACGAGGTTTGGTTTAGATGGAACCAAACCTTCTCGTTTGGCTGAATATTATCGTGGTGACGCAACGGATAATGTCAGCTACGAATCTGCAAGTGGCAACCGAATAATCGCTCAGACATTCACACCAACGTATGAATGCCTGGTCTCCCATGTGACATTATTTCTGGCCCGGCAAGGTTCGCCGGGAACGGTGACTGTCAGTTTAAGAGCAACCGATATCAACGGTCACGCAACAGGCCCTGATTTGTGCTCCGGGACAGTCAACGGTAATACACTCCCGTTATATTCAGCCAACCTTTACCCGTCACAGGTAGCCATGATTGGTGATTGCACTGTAAAGCCCGGAACTCAGTACGCAATCGTTATCTCTGCTCCGAGCGGAGATGGCAGCAATCACGCGTATATCTGGTGCAACACAACCCCGGAGAATGTCTACACTGGCGGAACTGCTGAATATAGTAATAACAACGGCGGGGATTGGACAACGGATGCTGCAGACTGCTGGTTCGAAATATGGGGATATCGAGGGATTTATCTTTTCGCTGAAGATGGGCTAAAAATCGGGGATGAATCGAGTCTTTATCCGCTTACTCACGTCGTGCAAAAACAGATCACCCAAAACACTGACGATGCCGCGATAAACACATCGATCAGTACGATATTCCTCAATACATTGTTAATAGGGAATAACGGAGATGGGCTTAATGTAATCCGCGCGGGTGTGCGCTTTCAAGATATAACTACTGAAAGCAAAGCCATTATTACCAGTGCATATTTGGCTTTCACATCTAAGGGAAATTACACGAATGATACCGTCAGACTCAGAATATGGGGAGAGCAGAACAACGCCGCTGCGGCATTTTCCACCTACGCGGATTTCATCGCTCGATCTAAAACTACTCATTATGTAGATTGGGAATTTACTACAAACTGGGTGACTGATGGAGTATACACTTCACCCTCGCTGGTAGACATTATTCAAGAGTTGGTTGATGACTATGACGGATTGTCATCAGCAGATATTGTTTTGTTCATTGATGACAATTCAAGCGATAATCAAGCAGGGCGAGTGCCAAATGATTACAACGATGCGCCTTCTAAATCAGTCACTCTTCATATTGAATATCTATTAAAGCCCATCTCTTTGCATTCATCAACAACCCAAAGACGTTACAAATCCGCCTCATTCCCCTTCTTCACCTTCCCCGACCCCGCAGGCTCAGGATTCACCTCTTCAACAGGTTATGCTCTACAGGCTGGATTAGGTGGGGAACCTTCGACTCAAAAAGAAACCAATCCCACGATCGCGGAGGGGGTGAAGTTCAGCGAAACACTGGCGACTTTGCTGCAGACTTTCCCGGACCTGGCGGAGGGGGTGAAGATCGGAGACAGTCCATCTACTTTACTTGAAGCCTTTAACACCCTCGTTGAGGGAGTCAAATTAAGCGAGACTTTAAAGGGCCAGATCAACGCCTTCAATTCTCTCTCCGAGAGTGTGAAATTCTCGGACTCACCCATAATAGGATTGGTCTTATCACTCATACTGGCGGATACGTTTAAACTTTCGGATGCTTTAACTCATTCGTACAGCACTAATCCTTCAGTCGCAGAGGGTATGAAAATAGGCGACAATCCGGTGAGCCTTTTGAGTGCCTTCAACACCCTTGCGGAAAATCTGAAATTGTCGGACTCGCCGGCGGCGTGGATCAATGCGTTCAATGCACTTGCCGAGGGATTTAAAATAGGTGACTCCGCTGTCAATCAGCTTGCTTTATCGCTCCTGGCCACGGAGGGATTTAAACTCTCGGACTCGCCGTCGGCGTGGATCAACGCTTTCAATGCTCTTGCAGAGGGATTCAATCTCTCCGATTCACCGTCCGGGCAGATAAACGCCTTCAACGTGCTCACGGAAGGGCTGAAACTCTCCGACACGCCATCCGGGCAGCTCAACGCCTTCAACGTGCTCACGGAAAATTTGAAGCTGAGTGATTCTGCACTCGTTAAGAATATCATCAATCTGTCTCTCTCGGATGGCTTCAAACTCAGTGACCAGGCGAGGATTTTTGTTTCGATATTTTTAGCCCTGAGCGAAGGGGTCAAACTCAATGACATCGCAGTAGTAATCAGATTAGCCAGGATATTAACCTTGATCCTTTCAACGGCGCCCACATTGACCGTTGAGGCTTTAGACGAGACACCTTTAACCATCGAGACCTTAAATCAAACTCTTTTGACAATTGAGGAAAAGGAATGAAGATTTACGAAGCCGGTGAGACGATCCCGAGGGCGGTTTTAGTGAAATTCAACGGGACTTTAGTGGACCCGGATACGATCACGATTACAATAACGAATCCGGATGAGGCTGTGGAGGTTGACGCAGTTGCCATGACGCGAGATTCCGTGGGAACCTACCATTACTATTTCAACCCGGCCTCACCCAAGGTAGGGCGTTATACGGTTTTGTATAAAGCGGTTGACGATTCCTTTGTAGCCCAATTGAAGGACCAATTCCGTGTCAGGAGTGCATCATGATCAAGTTGAAGACTGCCCCGGCAGAGGAACCTTTAGAGATGGAAGAGGCTAAATCACATTTGAGGGTAGACGGGACGGATGAGGACGCGTACATCACGACTTTAATCATCGCTGCCCGGGAATACTGTGAGGGATTCCAGAATCGAGCCTACATCACTCAAACATGGGAATTGTGGTTAGACGAATGGCCGGTGTTGTTTACGGTCCCACTGCCTCCCCTGCAGAGCGCGACCATCAAATATTACAACACCTCGGATGTTGAGGCGACCGTCACGAGTACAGATTACTTCGTGGATACGAAGTCGGAGCCCGGACGAATAGTCTTGAACTATGGGAAGAGCTGGCCGTCGACGACTCTAAGACCGGCAAACGGGATCTGTGTGACCTTTGTCGCGGGGTATGGATACTCTGAAAGCGTCCCGCAGAAAGTCAAGCAGGCTATGCTATTGCTGATAGGGTTCTGGTATGAGAACCGCGAAACCGCCGCCGGAGCCCTGGGCGGGACGGATGTGAAGGAACTTCCTCATGCCGTAGAATCTCTACTCTGGCAGGAGAGGGTATTTTGAAAGCGGGCACACTCCGCCAAAGGGTCACCATCCAGCAACCCGTGAAGACCGCGAATTCCATCGGAGAGGATGAAATAACCTGGTCGACATTTGCAACGGTCTGGATGAAGATCATCCCTGCCTCCGGGCAGATTTACTACGCTGCAAAGCAGGCCGACTCAAGAGTGAATGGATATTTCTCGATGAGGTATCTTTCGGGAGTCCTGCCGACTTTTCGAATCCTTTTCGGATCAAGGATCCTGACGATTTTGGCTGTGTGGATCCCCGAGGAAAGGAAAAACGAATTACTTGGGACCTACTCGGAGAGTTTAGATTAATGGGCGTTGAAATCAAAATCGAAGGGATTGAGAAGGCTGAAAAGAGGATTGATGGGCTGATCATTCATATTGAAAGCGGTGTTGAGAAAATCAACATGCAGGAAGCTCAGTTCCTCAGGGGGAAGGTAAGAAAGGAAGCCCCGCAGGGCCCGACGGGTAAATTGAAAAGGAACGTCAAAGCGTTTTATTTAGCTCAACGAGGTTCAAATCCGCGCACTGCGATCGTGAAAGTGGGTCAGGCCAAATACGAGGCCCCGCATGCCCATTTAGTGGAAAGCGGGACTGCAGAGCGTTTTCAGAAGAGCGGTAAATCCGTCGGCGCCATGCCAGGGGAACCTTTCTTTGAACCGACTGTCAAAGAATATTATTCAGAGATGCAGGACCGCCGGCTGAAGAAAATGAAAAAGCTTGTGGATGAATTTTAATGCTGATAGAACACGCTCTGAAAACTTATCTGGAAGCCCAGGCAGGGTTAACGGCTTTGCTGGGTGACGGGAAGATTTACTATGAAACCGCGCCGCAGGATGTGATTGCTCCGTATGTAACTCTCTCCAAAGACTTCTGCGAGAGAACCAAGTCACACGACGGCGATTCGCATTTAGCTATATCGAGGATACAGTTTTCCATTTTCGGGGTAGAAAAAGAAGGTGGATATAAAACTTGCAAAGCCATTGCCGCGCAACTCAAAATCTTCCTTCATTGCAAGAAGGGAATCATCGGGGATAGCCCCGGAGTAAGGATTTATTCAAGTTTCTGGGACAGCGAAAACGATAATTACAATTCGAGTTTAATCGAACTCGACGTTGATTATGTCATAACTCATTACGAATAGGAGGCTAAAATGTCAGACGCAATTTCAGGTTTCGGAGCAGTTCTTTCTTGGAACGGCCAGCCAGTGGCTGAGATCTTAGAGATCGGCGGCCTTAAAGTGGCTAGTGAATTCAAGGACACTACAAATCTTTCTTCGGCATCGAGATTCAGGGAGAAAGTGGCCACGGTACTCAAGGCTGAAAATATCTCCTTCAAGGCGAATTTTATCGCCGGGGATACCGATGGCCAGGCGGCGATGATTGCAGATTGCATCGCCCAAACCAAGCGCACTCTGCTGATCACTTTCCCGGATGATATCACATTCACCTGGTCGACCCAGGCTTATATCGGGGATTTTGAGATATTGGGTCTTTCGGTAGACGGGACGATGGAATTCTCCGGCAACATCGAACCCACGGGTGTGCCGACAATTTCCAACGGCGCTTCCACCGGGCTTTCCGCCCTGGCCGGAATCGAGGAGAACACTGGGGCTGCGCTGGACCTCATCCCGAATTTCGCCATCGGAACTTATCTCTACACAGTGGCGGTCAACACGGCTTCCGATTTCGTAAAGCTCACCCCCACGGGGGCCTCGCACACCATCACGATCTTGAACGGCTTCGACGCCAGTGAAGTCACGGTGGCCACCGGCGCCCAGTCCGGCGAACTCCCGCTCGGGGCTGCGAACACAGTCACCCTCTTCACGATCACCGCCCAGGAAACCGGCAAAGTGGCTAAGGTCTATAAGGTCTACGTCACCAGGGCGGCCGCCTGATGGGTTTAGTGGAACCGGTCACGATCAACCTTGATAAAGAGCGTCATCTGAAATTCACGTTAGGCTCTGTCAAGCGATTCAAGCAAGCCACGGGGAAAGACTTACTTGAGTGCACCGACCCTGAAAAGCTATCCCAGGATGACCAGATTGCTTTTGTCTGGGCCTGCCTGGCCTGGGGCAAAGAGAAGGACCTGACGTTGGATGAAGTGTGGGACATCCTGGATTATAAAAACCTGCGCGAAGTTACACTTAAACTCAACGAAGCCATTGAAGCTGCCCTCCCTAAAAGCGAGGGCAGCGCAAACCCTCCGGACCGCCCGGACTCTTAGAACTCTGGGCTATCGGGCGGTACGACCTTCGCCTTTCAGACGAAGAATTCTGGGACCTGACCTTAAAAGAGTTCAACTCCTTACTGGAACGATCAAATCTCGATTTCGACTGGCGGAATTATCGTTCGGCCATGGTCTGCGCGATGCTGGCCAACATCCACCGCGACCCGAAGAAAGGTAAAACGTATTCCCCGCAGGATTTCATGCCCGGGCGGAAACGAAAGCGCCAGACATCCAAGGAAATGAAAACCAATCTTTTAATGTGGAAAAAGTTCTACGAGATAAAAAATGAGAGAGCTAAGTGAATTATTTGTCATAATCCGCGCCAAGACAGACGAGTTCGAGAAGGACATGAAAAAGCTCGATCTCAAGAAGGCGGCGAAAATCGCGGAAGGTGTGGCTTTTGGGGCGGCTGCGGCTATCGTGGGGACGACAGTGGCTGCGACGAAGGGTTTTGCCGACTCCGCTGATAGCATTCAGGAGATGTCTCAACGAACCGGGCTCTCAACAAAGCTGGTACAAGAGTTGGGTTATGCTTTGAAGTTGACCGGCGGAGACACACAAGGATTGGAAACTGCCACCAAACGTCTACAGGTTGCATTGTTCGGCGCCACCAATACCGGCGCGGATGTCACTGACAAAATGAACTCGCTTCAGAAGGAACTCCAGGAGATAGAGAAATCCGAGGTGGATGATAAGATCACCGAAGTCCGCCGCAAAATGATGCAGGTTGATCCTGCTGCGAAAAACGCTGCTCAGAGGATAGCGGACTATAACGCACAAATTGAAAAGATCAAAAAGGATTCACAAACCTCAACCAAGATCAAGGCGATCAAAGAGCAAATGTCCGCGCTTCAGGATGCCAGCGAGGATATTCCCACTGCATTCGAAAAGCTCAATATCAAAATAGAGGACCTTAAGAATTTATCCCCTGATGAGCAGTTCCTTAAGGTCGCCCAGGCAGTAGCCAGTATCAAGGACCCCTCTGAAAGAGCCGCTTTAGCTGTAGCCGTTTTTGGTAAAACGGGCACTGAGCTTCTTCCGATGCTGGAGAACGGAGCAGCCGGCCTGGCGAAATATCGCAAGGAGGCGAATGATCTGGGGGCTGTCATGAGCGATACTGCGATAAATAAAGGCGCAGCCCTGAAGGATTCTATGGATAAACTGGATGTGTCTTTTAAGGGCTTGTCGAATACCGTGGGTGAAATCTTCGCTGAAGACATGAAAATTGCAGTCGACAATATAACTGAGTGCATCAAACAGGCACGGGAATGGATAAAGGTCAATCCGGATATAGTCCGGACCATCCGTGATATCGCCGTCGCCGTGATTGCGCTCATTGTTGTTTTGAAGGTATTCGCCATCGCCCAGGCCATCGCTACCGCAGCTCAGGGATGGGTGGGCATCGCAGCCCTTATAGCCGGTGCAATTGCGGCAGCCGCGGCCGTGGCGGGTATCGAGGCCTTATTCAGCGCCAAGACGGCAGAGATCCCGGCGATGGCTGCAGGGGGAATTGTAACCCGCCCGACCATGGCCATGATCGGCGAGGCAGGTCCTGAAGCTGTTATTCCATGGAAGGATTTTTCTGGCAATCAGGAGATTCACACGCATGTCTATCTGGACGGCGAGCAGATCGCCGAAGTGGTAGATAAGCATCTTTACAACCAGGTAAATCCCTATGGAGTGAAGGGATATGTCTAACCTGACAATCAAAGTCGATACTGTTGACGTCACGGCTTACGCGAACCTCGGGACATTCAAATTGAATTTTAAAAGGAATGATTTCAACACCCTGAGGCTGGCTTTCGAGAACAGTCATTTTATCCCGGCGACTCCGAATACAGTTTTCGTGATAGAGGTATTACTCGGCGCAGTGAATTTATTCACTGGCCAGGTGATGGGAAGCAACTTGTCTTTTCAATCCAATGATACCCACACTGCCATCATAAATGCCGTGGATTATAATGCACTATCCCTTCTGTATTCGGTGATGTCTTTTGATTTCTCGGCTGGCGATCACAATGACAAGCAGATTTTAACAGACATCTTCACGACTTTTTCTCCTAACCCGATCACCACTCATGTTATTGATGGATCAGCAACGAGTATTGTATTTACAGATTCTTCTCTCAGGAGGATGCTGGATGACCTGGCCAATGCGAACAGCCGATTCTGGTATTGGGATGCGGACAAGGAATTACACTGGTTTGCTAACACAGGAGAAACTGCGCCTTTCGGGCTATCGGATACTCCAAACAATACGACGACTTTCAAATATGGCGAGCTCAGATACAAAGTAGACAAGAACGGGATTCTCAACGTGACTGGCGGATCCCTTGTCTGCTGGCAGGACGGGCTCCGTGCCGGCATGGCCATTGCCATAACCAACTCGCATTTAAGCTGGGCTGCGCAGACCTTCATCATCAATGAAGTCGAGATGACCGTTGTTGATAAAGTAAACGGGATATATGAATATTTTGTCAGCTTTGGAGATGTTCCTAAGCCGCGCATAACTGATTACATCCAACGGAGCAATAAAGGTGTCTCAACTGTCGACCGTGGCCTGGTCCAGACCCTGGAAAACGACACTGGCAAATTCTATCGCTCTGATGGGACCTGGAATATCCCGGCTGCAGGGATGACAGATCCATTAACAGAACGCGGAAGTATTATTTACCGAGGCGCTTCGGCCCCGGCTGAATTAAAGCACAGTGACACAGGGAAGTATTTAGAAACCCACGGTGATGGGGCTGATCCGCTTTGGTCATATATTGGCTCACACACCACACAGGCTATCGTCACGGGTTCCCGTACGTTGGGTACTGAATACCAAAACACTTCAGGGAAAACGATGATTGTCACTGTGACAGTTAGCAAGGCAGGGGGTACTGGACTGACCGCAAGAATAAAAACATCCTCCCCGGCAGATACCTATGTCATCACTAACCAAGGGCATGATTCTGACGGGGGAACTATTTATACTGCTATAACCGTTGTTGTCCCTCCTGGTTATTATTACAAGATAGATTCCACATCAGCTTCCACACTCGAATACTGGACTGAATGGACTTTAGGATAGGAGCTCGCCGATGACACCTGAAGAGATTTTATTACTCGGTAAACTGTCGGGCCAGGTGGAAGCTGTCCTCACCGGGCAGGAGGATCAGAAAAAGAACATTGGCAAGCTCTTTGATGGTATGGAGAAATTAAACGCAACGGTCAGTAAGTTGCCCTGCGCGGATGAAGGCCGGCGACTGGAGCAGGCCGAGAAAGACATCCAAGATTTACAGGGATGTATTTCCACCGAGGATTCAACAGCCAGGACGGAAAAGTTGAAAGGCAATATTAGCCTCCGGAACCTCGTCGTGGCCATCATCTGCACGGCAGCATTCACTACAGGATTGAATATAGGCTTGAATCTGATCTTCACAGGGAAACCATAATGCCACCCTGATTTATAACTCAAGAAATGTTTACGAGTGAATATTTGTAAACCGATCGTAGAATACAAATTAAGTTTCTAATAACCGCCCTGGAATATTAACAGAGCGGTTTTCTGTTTCCATGGAGGTGGAACGTGACAAAGGACAATCTTATTCAACTCGTGGTAGTGATCTGCGCTCTAATGGTGGCGATCATTACCGCCCTCTGGCCGACTGAGGCAGGTACCTGGACACCTATTATTGTGAACCAGGTCATCCCGGTGCTCTCCCTGCTGGTGGCCATCTTCTTCCCGGCCGGCAAAGCCGTGGCCGCTGTTTACCGGGCCCGCGCCAGCACAGCCTACTGGCAAGCCATCAAAGCCGGCAAAGCCCCTAAACCCGCCGGCGCCGCCCCGGAAATCACCCCTCTGGACAAACTTAATGAACTCCTAAGATCCATCTACGCCGGACTGGAAACCGACGGCACACCTTACAAGGATGATGCCGGCAACATCGACCCCGTTCCCGTGGCGCCGAACCTGACGCGGGAACTGGCCAACCGCTGGAATGATGAAACCCAGGGCATGGGATTCCGCCAGGTCCTGCTGCAGGCCGCCATCACTACTGCGTCCGAGGCGTTTACCGCCGCCACCACACTGCCCGCGCCGACCAAATGGACGGAGGTCGCAGCTCCGCAGACATACTGGCTGAACCATAAGGTCAACTGCATGATTCACAGCGCCGGCCTTTTCCACCAGGTACTCACGCCTTTGAGGACCGCCCTGAAAATCAGGGACACCGGCGAAGTGTAACGCCATGAAGAGATGGCTAATTATCGGGCTGCTGGTCTTAGGGCTGGCAGCCCTTTCCTGCCGGCCGCTGGAGATCATCTCTGTCAATGTCGTGGATGACAACTGCGAGTGTGCTTGCGTGAGTTGGGAAACTAACCAAGATGCTCAATGCAAGATCACTTATTGCTCTGGAGACTTATGTTATACCTCTCCACTCGAACCTGAATTCTCGACGTTCCATTCTTACGGTTTGCCGGGGAGCACCTTCAAAATGTTGATGAAGGGTGTCACTATCACGGCGATTGGCCGGGATGGCCAGACCTGCTCAGAGAAAGTTCAATGGCCGGGCCCGGCAGGGGAAATGCCATGAATAGAAGCCTCTCAGGCTGGGTCAAAGACATCCCCGATGACCGGGACCTCTTAGTGAAGGATCTGCTGGCCGCCCTGCCTCCCGTGAAAGTCCCTGAGTCCTACCGCTGCGTTCCGGATCCCGACATTATGGACCAGGGCGGAACTTCGGAATGCGTGGCCTACGCCCACACTTTAGCCCGACTAATCCAGGAGAGGCTCGAGGGGGTCCCGGCCCCGCGCTTCGATCCGCACTCTTTATACATGGAATGCAAGCGAAACGATTTCTACCCCGGAGAAGGAACGTATCCTAAAGTCTGCTGCGACATCATGCTTCATAAAGGCATGCCGGTCGCTGGCCGGGCTCCGACCTGCTGGGAAAAGCTCTTCTCGCCAAAAACAGAAGCCGGCTTTGACGGACGGTATAAGCTCGGAGCGTACTGGCGGCTGACCCCGGACCTTTCAATAGAGCAGATCAAACAGGCTATTTACTTATTCGGGCCCATCACCTCGGCCTGCAACTGGGACAATCGCTGGATGAACATGATGGGACAGTCTGTCTTCCTGGATCCTTCCGGACGTTACGACGGCGGCCACGACGTCTGCCAACAGGGTTACAACACTCTCGGAATCGAATATGACAACTCCTGGGGGAAATATCTCTGGGGAGTTGGCGGGATTGCCACCATGCCCTGGGATATGTACATGGAATGCGTTCTCAAAGACGGTGATGTGATGAAACTCCAGGATACAGTCACAGCTAACAAGACTTTCCGAAGCCTTTTGACAATCGCATGACATTCAGAATATCAATCAGGAGGAATGCATGAGCTGTATTTGCCAGTGCGGCCGGGCCATAGAATGCGGCGAGAAACTTTGCCCGATCTGCGAGGCAGATGGTATTTGTGTAATCGAAAAGGAGAATCAGGACACTCCGGCGTCCGCTGATGGGTAAACGGATTTCACTCGATAAAAACATCGATGTCGATAAAGAAATTGCTGTCTATAATTCCCTCGATCATGTCGGGAAGGTGAGACGAGCCAAACAATTAGGTTATACCAGGCTCCATAATTACAAAGTCTTCATCGAGAAGGAGACAGCGCGGCGCCTTATCCCCCCCCCGGCCCCCATAGGCCCACCCAAAGAACCTATCATCAACCTTCCTCCCGTTGAGCTTAAAGTTTACAAACATGAGAAAAGCCGCTCGCCTGAAACTCAGATACTTCATTTAACCGATAACCATGATGGGGAGATTACCCCTTCTTACAATCATGAAATCTACCAAAAACGCCTGGACCATCTTTTCCAGTCGACGTTGAGGATTACCGAGCTCCATAGGAATATGTATCCGGTCAACGATCTGGAGATTTTTGTGACCGGGGACATGATACATGGCGAAAACCCCCACCAGGGCGCCAAGGTTGGGAATATCGATAAAGGTGCCCAGCAGCAGATTTTCGAGCTTTCTTTACCGACCTTAACCTCTTTTATCCTATCCTGTAAGCAGGAATTCAAGACCGTCAAATTAAGATGTGTGCCCGGCAACCATGGGAGGTACTCAAGAGAAGCTCCTGCCACCTCGAACTGGGACCTTATTTTATATAAAGCTTTGGCCTCGGTGTTGAAGCCTTATGACATCGAGGTGGAAGTCTCTGATTCCTTTTACCTGCTCGTCACAGTACAGGGAAGTAAGTTCTTTTTGTTTCATGGTGACCAATGCAAAGCATCCATGGGTGTGCCTTACTTCTCCCTGACCAAAAAGGTGATGAGCTGGTATGTGACTTATGATGGATTTGATTATGCCGTCTGCGGGCACTTCCATAAGGACGATTTTCTAAGGATCAGCTCGAAATGCAAACTCTTCATGGGCGCTTCGACGGTGACGGATGATTCCTTCACCCAGGAGATTATCGGGACCTCCTCGGTGCCCTGCCAGTGGACCTGGGGAGTGCATAAGAGTAAAGGAGTGACATGGGCTTATTCATTGGTGGTTGATGATAAATATTTTCCAAGGCAATAATTATTCCCCTCGCCCGGCAGTTAGTCTGCCGGGCTTTTTTTATTGACCAAAATCAGGAGAAAATATGCCAGTGTGAAGCTAATATTGAGCTGCGCCCGCAACCTGCGCAAAAAAACAAACTATAGAAATCGATCGCCCGGGGAGAATTCTTGGTGGGCCTTAATGACATCGTCAGAATTGAGGGCGGTGAGATATTTCATCGTGGTTTCAAGGCTCTCGTGGCCGAGCATTTCCTTTAAGGTCGCTAAATTGCCGCCGGCGCGTAGGAATTCGATAGCGCAGGTGTGGCGGAATTTGTGAATATAAGCATGGACCCCGACCTTGCCTCCCAGCCGGGAAATGATCGTCAGGAGCCCTTTGCCGGTCAGAGGCCTCATTTCCTCGCTCAAGAATAGTCTCCTTTCATGTACCGGCGCCTTTGCATCCCTCAATAAGACATACCGCCAGAGCGCCTGCCGGCATTTGTCCGAGATATGCACGATGCGCTTTTTTTTCTTCTTCCCGATCACTTCCAAAGCCCCGCCTTTGTAATCGATCTTGTCCATGTTTAAAGTGATCAGCTCGTCCTCCCTTATTCCCGTGTCCAGGAGCATGGCGATTATTGCTCTATTCCGGGCGCCACGGAAGTCTTTGGCCGGGCAGGCGGATAGCAGGGACTGGATATCTTCGCGGGTGTATGTTTGAATGATATTCTTGCCCAGGTCGGGGGGTTTGATGTTGGCCATGGGATTTTTCTCAACGAAACCTTCTTTGATGCACCAGTTAAAAAACGCATTCAGCACCCGGTAAGACTGATGCAAAGTATAGGCCGAGACCTCTTTCCTGCGGCCGCTGAGGTTGTTGACCGACCGCCAGGCCTGGTAATCCCGGCAATGGTGGACCGTGATGTCCCGGATCTTCAAGTCCCCGGTGTGCCCCAGGAAGCGCTTGAGGTTATATGAATACGAAAATACCGTCTTCTCCGACTTCCTCTCGGCATACAGGGCATTGATGTAATATTCGATCGTGCGTGATAAAATCAAGACGTCTAAAACCGGCCTTTCATAGCTGCGCTCCGGGATGTCAAGCCGTCTAAGTTTCTCATTTTGAAGCTGAAAGCGGGTGAAGGGATTCGAACCCTCGACGTCTTGCTTGGGAATCCTAAAAGGCCAAAAGCGGTGCTGGCTCATTTTATTCCTCTTGATAGATTAAATTCCTCTATGAGCCTTTTGGCTTCTTGACCATGCGGTGCTGCCAGGTTTATTTCGGCTGTAGCCTGATTAATGAGATCGGAATCGTATGTTTTTAATCCTGTTTTTAGATACTGGCAGGCATTATCAATGTGATTTATAAACTGAATATATTCTGAATGCGCATTTGATAAAGACGCTGGCGGGGTGATTGCCCTTCCTTCTTGTATATAAGCTTGTAAAATACTTATCTGTGAATTTATCGTTGCTTCCCATGTTGCATTGCCGATCGCCGGAGATTGCGCTGACCCTATGAGGTTGTTTAGCGCCGAAGAAACACCTTTAGCATTGGCGGACATTTTAGTTGCGTATGATCGCTCTTCAGTTGTTATGGCTGGGTATGACGAAGTCTGTTGAGAGGAGTTTGTTTTTGATTTATTTGTGCACACAGAAAAAAGGCCGCCGACCACCAACGCAAGCCCCAATATTACCGTAATGATGATTACTGTTGAATTTGGCTTCGCCTTATCGTTGGGCTGGGGTTGCGGACTATAAACCGGTTGGTTGCCCCATGCCATTTGACAGCCACAGGCTTGACAATATGGAATTCCGTATTGAACAAACTGGTTGCATTTAGGGCACCTGTACCACTGCTGCATCACAGACCTCCATCGATATGATGTTCCTGATCATATCTTTTTACGGTTGCGCTATTCATAATAGACTGGCCACCGGGCAAAAAAATTAAACGATCTTCTTTTTCTCGCGGATGATGGTGATGATGGGGAGGCCGTCGTTAGTACAGACCTCAATACCTTCTTTATTATCGCGGATACACAAGTCGCCTGGGTCCGGTTTCAATTCCTTGGCCACGACTAATACATCGCCGGGGCGAATTTCGTCCTTGTATTTGATATGTGACCTGATCCCAATAAGCTTCATATCTCCTCCCCTGTACTTTGGCGTTGGCTGCGGATAATAGGCGTAGCCTACCACCTTCTTATCGCTGATTTTGTTATACAGGGGGATCAATTCCGGCAAGCTATTGGTCAGCTCGCGGACCAAATCAAGGGGATTTTTGTCTACCAGGATATATGGAGTATTTGTTTCCTTAATAAACGAGTGACCCTGCTGCCCTGATAGGTCCTCTGTTTTTTTAAGGTCTATTAATTTTTGAAGCGCCGGCATTGAAAGTTTCGTAGCCCTTGCCAATTTAGTGATCGAATTGAATGATAATGATTTATAATCGCCCCTTTCTATTCTGCAAATAAAAGAATTCGATAACTCAGCAATTTTTGCCAGGTCTGCCTGGGTCAAACCATGGGCCTGGCGGTATTCTTTGACAAAATCCTTTAACAATTGTTCTAATATTCCTCCGCCTTACGATGAAGTTCCTTATTCCAATATTTACAATTTAAAATATTTATATTAACTTGTCAAGTTATGTAATCTACCCCCTTGCAATTTGTAATTATAAATGTTTACAATATAAAACATGAAGCTGTACGAGGAACTCCTTAAAATATTACAAAACGAAAACCTTACGCAGCGGGCCTTGGCAATGAAATTGGGTATATCAGGAACCATGTTTTCTTTAGTAATGAATAACCCTAAATACAAACCAGGCCGTAAATTTTTAAAAGGTCTGGCTGTGCATTACCCAGATGTCTGCCTTAAATATTTACAATCGGATGAATAAATGACGCAGGAATTAACTCTCTTCAAAGACAAAAAACTCCGCATCGAAATGCAGGAGGGCGAGCCTTATTTCTGTCTGAAGGATATCTGCGATGGGATTGGGGTACAGGATACCGGCAATGTCCTACAGAAGTTACGAAGTACCGGGGTGTACAAAGTACACCCCGGTATTATGGCCACGATCAATACTCCCACCGAAACTGGCATGCGCGCCATGGCCTATGTGACGGAGGAAGGGTTGTACGAAATCGTCATGGGCAGCCGCAAACCGAAGGCCAAAGAATTACACAGAATGGTAATTCAGGCCCTACCCGGACTCCGCAAACAGCCGGATACGGCAGCAATAATTCAAGGTTTGGAGGACCGACTTGCCGCCCTTGAACGCGGCGGGAACCACCTTTTACTGCAGCCTATCCCGGAGATCAGCCTCCGCTCACAGATCAACATGATCATCCGTAAATTTGTGGCTCGGCAGAACTCGGGATATTCATACGAGGACGCCTGGAACGAACTTTATTATCAGTTCAAATACCGTTTCCATAAGGATCTGAAGGCCGTTGCCAGAAAGCGCAGCTGCGACGTGCTGGATTTCGCTGAGAAAGACGGGTTGATGGGTGACCTATGCAACCTGGCTGCTCATATTTTTGCTGAGGCAAGATGAATCATTCTGAAGCGGGCCACGAAGGCGGAATGAAGACGGCCTGTGAATTCGGCCTTAACCGGTTTATCTGCCCGGAATTCGGCGGCCTCTGTCCCCGGAAACTGGAGGAAAAGTCGGAGTTCTACTCAAAGAACGGCGCTACCGGCGGGCTGATAGGACAGAAGGTTCTCTCAAAGAAGCTCGGCAAGGGATACCAAGAGCACATGAGCAAAATCGGCGCCATGGGCGGCCGGGGCAACACAAAAGAGAAGCGTGGATTAATCGAACAGCACCCCGAGTCAATCCGGGACACGGAGAACCAATGACCAATCGGGAGATAGAGCGATACATACTGATCAGCCTGGTCGTCGTGATTCTTTTGATCATGGCCGGGCTGGTATTCGGATTTGGGTTTATGTTCCCGACTTCGATGATCATTAAGAGAGACCATGCGTATTAAGAAAAAGTTGCTGGCCGAGCACGTCAAGAAGGGTTACTCCATCCAGTACGGTGATGGGGAGCTGCATCTGACGAAGAATGGTAAACACGTTGCTTATTTTACTGTCTACGATACGCCTCAAATGATCAGGTTGGCTATATTCAGGCATGAGAAGGAGACTCAGTGAAACAATACGATCGGCTGGACGATCTTACAGATCAGAGGGACACCGTCCTGGAGGCGATTCAGGCCATGGCTGATATCTCAATTACCTATGCCTACGGAATTTTAGACGAAGCCCGAAGACAACTGGACATACTGACTTCCCGGACGAAACCGGCTCAGGAGGGGGAAATTAAAACGGTCGGGCAGCTATTCACGAGGGCCTATAAGAAATGGGGCATTTACCGTGCCAAGGTGCTCAAAGCCCTGGGCGTCAAGGACCCCTCGGAGATCATTGATTTCGATGGCGCATGGAAGAAACTCGAGGCCATGGCCGAGAGGGAGAAATTTGGAGGGCAGACCGGATGAGAGACTGGCTGATTAGATGGCTGGGAGGGATACCGGCTCCCGAGGAAGGGATTGCTCTGCTGGTCTATGAAGATCAGGAGGGCCCCATAGTTGCCCACGTCGAAGGCGGACGATATGAAATGATCGACTACCTCGGCGGCGTCCCGCTTCCCAAAGCCGGAGAAGGTCAGATCGTGGTTAAACCGGTTGTCAGGAAATTGCCAGTCAGAAAGAAGGTCGCAGTTGAAAATGTGCCTCTTCCTCCTGGTGCCCAGGCACTCAAGTCTGCCATAGAAGCTGCCGGAGGAGAGGTGCATGTCACTGAAATGAAAATGTTCAACCTTTGTGATAACTGCTGCCAACCCAGTGTCCAAGAATGCCGCAAAGCTGTAAAGGAAACCGATTCAAGAAATAACACAGTGAAATGTGATCAATATAAACAGGAGGTTTTATGAAAGTTAAATTAGGCCAGGTAGTCAGAGACAAAATGACAGGATACCAGGGCACAGTAGTTGCCATCACCAACGGGCTTCATGGATGCACACGTATCTGTGTGCAGGCGAACGAACTAAAGGATGGAAAACCAGTAGACAATTACACTTTTGACGAGCCGCAGGCAGAAATTATCAAGGAGAACTTCGACGAACCGGCCACTCCTGCGCATGGTGCCAGGGAAAACATCAGCCGGAATGTAGACCCGAATTGAGGAAGCCTGCTGTGTCCGGAGCGAAGGGGAACGGTCCAGGCCTGACGAACCTGGCTCCGGCGAATGAAGCCGTGGCAGGCGCATCCTCCTTTTGGGAGCCGGTTTTATTCGGACTGCGGCCGGCTCCCGGACAATACCGCTGCCGGGGAGAGAATTTAAACAAGGAGGTCGACAACTGAATATGTGGCTATCACCCCGCAATCTCCCCGGCAGATTTTAATTTAGGAGGTTGAATATGCAGGAAGCTAAATCGCAGCAAGAATTAGATGCACTGATCGAGAAATATGGCGAGGCGGAACTCCGCAACGGCATATATATATTAAAGAAGGGTTACGTAGTCGCCAGGGGAAATTCGCAGGTCACAGCCTGGGGAAATTCGCAGGTCACAGCCAGGGAAAATTCGCAGGTCACAGCCTGGGGAAATTCGCAGGTCACAGCCAGGGAAAATTCGCAGGTCACAGCCTGGGGAAATTCGCAGGTCACAGCCTGGGGAAATTCGCAGGTCACAGCCAGGGAAAATTCGCAGGTCACAGCCAGGGAAAATTCGCAGGTCACAGCCAGGGAAAATTCGCAGGTCACAGCCTGGGGATTGGCGTTGGCCATTGTCCGATCAAAGAACGCGAAGGCTAAGGGTAACATTCATGTCATTAAATATCCGGAGACCATTGAAGAATGGTGCGATATCTATGGAATAAAGATATCGAAAGGTAAAATCAACGTCTATAAAGCTGTTGATGGGGATTTCTGCAGCCGAGCAAATTTTAAATATCCGCTGGGCAAGAAGGCCACTGATCCTAATTGGAAGCCTGATACCAATATCGAATGTGGATACGGTCTGCATTTTTGCTGGGACCCCATAGCCTGCGAGCAATTCAATAACAAACCTGGTCATTATCTACTCTGCGAAGTCGCGCTAAAAGACATCGCTTACTTCTCCGGTGAACCGAGTTATCCGGAGAAAATCAGAGCGAAAGCATGCAAGGTTATCTGTGAGGTCGACCGAGAGGGCAAGCCGATTAAAGAATGAAGCATGAAGACTGGCAGGACGCAATCTTACGGGAAATCCAGGATGAGCTATTACAGCGGAATCCCATCGCTCATCATATGCACGGGGTACGTTTCATCTCCCGGTCTAAGGGCCGAGGAAGGAGTACCCCCCCCCGACAGGTTACGCTCCTGCAGTTCAACGGAGATCGCCGATCAAAGAGATGGAGGAGTTGGTCCGGAGAGGACAGACAGGATTCCGGAAGAGTTCCCTGGGACCAATGGGCTACTGAGATGGGATTTGAAGACGCGCAGGAAGCGCGGGATGAATTTGAGCGATTGTTAGCAGGAGGAAGATTTTGAAAGACGAGGTTATTCAGAAGGTATCGATCAACGCGATTTTGCCGAATCCCTATCAACCCACCTCGAGGATCGACGTGGACATGTTCACGCAACAAAAGTTCGCCGAATCGATGAAGATCGAGGGGATGCATCAGACCCCTGTCTGCCGGAAGAAGGACGGGAAGTTCGAGATGGGCGACGGCTGGCTGAGGTTGTCGGGGTATAAATACCGCGCCGGCCACGGGGAAAAGGACTGCGAGATGATCCCTGTAATCGTCCGGGAGCTGACGGACCAGCAGATGGCCGACATGGTCTTCGCCACGAACACGGTTCGCAAGGACCTCAACCCGATCGAATTGGCTCAGTTCTATCAGAAGTATCTCGAGGGATTCAAGATGACCCAGGAGGAGCTCGGGAAGAAGCATAACATCACCCAGGGAGAGGTGGCCAACACTCTGAGGCTTTTAGACCTGCCGCAGGAGATACAACAGAAGGTTATAACTCAAGAAATATCCCCTACTCACGGAAGGACTTTGCTGCAGCTCAAGTCGCCGGAGAAGATGATCGACCTGGCCGGCAAGATTAAAGACCGCAATTGGTCGGTGGCTGATCTCAACGGGGCAATCAAGAACATCCTGCGGCCGCCGGCGCAGCCGCCCCTGCCCTCAACCCAGCCGGCTTCAGGGAAACCTGAGAAGACAAAATTGCTGCCAGCCGGTAAAGGCGTCCCCCTTGGCGGTAATTCGGATGTTAGGGTCGACCCGGAAACAGGTCAGGTGCTGGATGACGAAGATCCGCTGGATGAAGAGGGAAAAGGGAAAAACCCGGCATCCACATCTAAAGCCGCTCCTGCGACGGGCCGGGTACCTGCCGCAGAGAAGCCCCTGCAGAAGGTAACCATGGAAGAACTCAAGGCCTCGGCCAAGCTGAGAAAAGTGGTACTCGAGGAAAAGTCGGACGGCGTGCTGGCCAGCGTTTCGCGGGAAGGCGGGATGCCGTTCATGAAGAAGCTGGGCTGTGATTTGGCGGATACCCCGCTCAAATTGATTTTAGAGGAGGCAAAATGACGACTCCATACGGTAAAGCTTTTCAACTTGCCAATATTGAATTCAAGATAGCAATAAAAAAGATAAAGGCGACACCTGATTATTACATGGCTTTTGAACAAATAGCCTTCTTGAAGGCTATGATCGCAATCTGTAAAACACAGATTAAAAGGTAAGGAGGATTAAATTGGCGAGGATATTTATTTACGATGGGAAGGAACTTCCCGACCCGGATCCGGCTTTGAAGGTCGACGAAGTCCGCCAATCCCTGACTCAGTATTTTCCTGAGCTCAGCAACGCTGAAACCAAAGAGACCAAGCGCGGAGAGGACCAGGTATTCACGTTCGCAAAAAGGGTAGGGACGAAAGGTTGCAACTAACAACCAAACGCCTGGTCACCGCCCTCAAGAAGATGCCGGAGAAGAAGTTCCGGATCTCCACCCTGGCTGCTCAAATATTCGACGATAAGGGCAAGGTCGACATCGTTAAGGCGATGGACCGCCAGGGGGAACTGAACCTGGCGATCGTGGAGATTCAGGTCTACATCAAAGCAGTGAAGGCCGCACGGGAAGCGCTTGATCGGATCGGACGCCCGAGGACCCGGTGGGATACTCCAAATACACAGCAGGTCGACCAGGAGGACATGTGATTACCCGGGTGCTGAGAAATAGATTTATTTTCGGGCCCAGCCTTCTGAGCTCGGCGATCAAACCCTTCAACGGCCTCGATCACCGGTTCGCCTTTCATAAGCTGGTGGAGGAATACCTCCCTGAGGAGGACCTATCGGGTCCCAACGCAGTCAAGAAATTCGCCGCATTGTTTTCGAAAAAGTATTTCCCGATAGCAGCTGGCACTTACTCACCAGAGATGGAAGACCTGATAAAGGGGATACCGGCGCGCTTTCACGGGATGAGCCGATACAATTACGACGCATACGCAATCCCCGATGCGCAGATGCTGGCTTCCGTTTTATGTATCTCCCCGGTGAGCGCCGGCGCGCGTGTGGTGGTGATGGAGAAGTTCGCTAAAAAGGGCGGGGAGCCGTTGGATGGCTGGCTGCTCGAGGATGTGCTGGATGGGATCGGGAATAAATACCCCGGCCTGCAGGACTGGTGCCGCTGGAGCTTTAACCAAACCGGAAACTTCTGGCTGGACAAGACAGAAACCCTCCCCTGGAGCAGGAAGAAAGTCTCCGGGACATCGATCGAATACCAGACGATGGACAACGTTGTGCTCGAGCTGCATTCCCACGGCAAAATGAGCGCTTTCTTCTCTGGACAGGATAATAAGGACGAGCAGGGTTTCAGGGTTTACGCGGTTGCCGGCAGGCTCAACGACGAACCACAAATCAGACTCCGTATCGGGATCTATGGCTATTTCCGAGAAATACTTTTTCAAGAAGTCTTTGACGGACCCTGCCCGATCGACAATTCCACCGGAGACAAACATGAAGATTAAATCTCAAGCTGAAATCCTAAAACAGATCATCAAAGACAAAGGCAGTTGGGACGGCTGCGATGAAATAGAACTCACGGAATATTGCGCAGGTTGCAAACATGAAGAATATTGCAGGAGGCTGTTAGATGAATAACATCGTATTGCCGGTACCCGATAACTACGAAGTCGAATCAGTGACGATTACTTTCAAGCGGCCTCCGATCATAAAGAGCGAATTGAAACCAGCCCCTTCCAGGAGGGCCAAAAAGGAAGAGAAGCACCTATGGAGCGATGAGGATATTGCTTACCTGATCAGGAACGAAGGCACGTTTCAAGAGCAGGCTGCTCATCTTGGGGTTAGCATGCCGGCGCTTTACACCAAGCGATTCGCGTTGAAGGAAAAAGGATTACTGAAGGATGGCGCTGAAGACGCCGGCGCAAAAACGGTGGAGTCTGATATCGATGCTGCACTAACGAGAAAGGAGGCTGAATTTATTGACGGCAGGATATCTGGCTCTTGGAACAGTGCAATGCCACAGGATAAGATATCCTTCTTCGATTCGATCAAACAGAAATTCCAGGGCTTCCAGGCACCCGCCGACTTTGATCCCAAGAAACCCTTTGGAATAAAAAGCTACGTCTATCTGGCCGCAGGTCGCAAGATCGGGAGGGTGATCACCATCGATCAGGGAAGAGACTTAGTAACGGTCGACTTCTCTGACCAGACTCTGCAATTCACAGTCGATGGTGCCCGGTCTATGCACAAAGAAATGATAGCGAGGGCGAAATGACCTGCCTTTACTGCAAACGTAAGTGCATCAAGTTATTTCACAGATTCCTGTGTTGGAACTGTGGATGGAGTGAGGAAGCATGAGCTCTTACGATCCTGAAGAGCTGGCCAGGCAGGAGATTAAGCGCGCCCAGGCCCTAAGGGCCAAGCCACTCGTGTTTGGGAAATATTGGCATATTTGGGCGGAGCAGGAAGACGACTATATCCGGATGCATTATAAACAGAGCGACGAATCGGCGCGGGAGATCTCCGCCGTCCTTAAACTTTCTCCCCACCAAGTCAAGGGCCGCGCGCATGTTATGGGCCTGGGGAAGAAGACCGGGCACACACGCTACTGGACCCCGGAGGAAGACGCACAATTAAAGGAACTGATCCATAAGAATTCAATCCCTACGATCTCCAATAAGATCAACCGCAGTCCCAATGCTATCAAGGTCCGCGCCACCAGAATGAAGCTCTGTCTTCGGTCGCATTCTGGTTGGTATACAAAAAAAGACTGTTGTGAGATTTTGGGCATCGACCACCACACGTTGCAGCCCTTCATGGATTCCGGTGCCCTGAAGGCGACCTATCACAACGGGCGGAAGCCTCAAAAGAATGGGCTGGCCATGTGGCATATAGAAAGTAAGGATCTGCGGGAGTTCATTATCAAACATTGCGATCAATTCAACGGTCGCAATGTCAACCTGATCAAGATCATCGATTTAGTGAGGAAGAATGCCCAACCGGATCATTAAAGAATCGATCTGCACAAGCTGTGACATCGAGCAACTCTCCCCTATGGAGGAGGTGTTCTTTTACCGGCTCATCGTAAATTGCGATGACTACGGCCGGATGGATGGGCGGGCCCCGATACTCCGGGCGAAGTGTTTCCCATTACGCCTGGGCAAGGTGTCCGACGCCATGGTTGATGGATTTTTGACCAAGCTGGTCAGCGTGGGCATGGTGCAAAAGTATGTGGTGACTGGAAAACCGTACATCCAGATCTCCGCGTGGGAAAAGCACCAGCAACAACGAGCGAAGCGAAGCAAATATCCATCACCTGATGGCAATGGATATCAAGTGATATCAGATGCCCCCGTAATCCAATCCGAATCCGAAAGAGAAACCGAATCCACAGAAGAAAAAGAAAATACCAAAGAAAAAGAGGCAAAGTACAAGATCAAGCCGGGGGTTTTCCTTTCGGCCTCAGAGTGCGAGAGGCTGATTGGCCAGTTCGGGGAAGTCGGCGCTAATGAACGAATCACTACGTTTTCGGAAAGCAAACTGGCACACGGATATAAATACAAATCCGACTACCACGCGATTTTGACCTGGGCCCGCAAGGATGAGCACAAAGGCAATGGCCACAAACCCGGTGGCCAGGACCCGGACAAATTTGTCAAAGGAAAATTCGCTCATATGGTGCACCGATGAACAAAAAGCAGAAAGCTGAAATCGATGAGCGGTCGGGAGGACTCTGCGAGGCCCCGAATTGCCCGACTCCGACTTCGAATCGGAATTACGCTCATATCGAGCCTAAAAAAATGGGCGGGCGGAAAGGAAAGTGGAAGGCGATCTTCGACGACCCCCGTAACCAGGTCATCTTGTGTCTGAATCATCATGACATCATTGACAATCGGAAAAAGGCCCCGGCTTTGAGGGAATGGTTGATCAGGTTTTTGAAGAAAAAGGTCGATCATGAAAGCTGGAGGGAGGAAAACGGACTGTGTTAAGTGAATTCACCATTTGTGGGAAATGTTGCAACTTGGTTGATCGCCATTTCCCGCCATTTGTAAGCTACCCAGGTAAATGCCCCCCGATCAATTATGACCGCATGTATGAAATCTATTCCCGGCGCCCTGAGTTCTGGTTGTTTCTGACCAATCTCGGAGTTGATTACAACCGGGAGGAATTACTTGGAGAATAACCAGCACTACTTCTTCCGGGCCATCATGGAGCCCAATATTCTAAAACGTGATTGTCAGAGGGAATATCCCCGTGAAGTCTTCCCATTCGGCTCCGACGGAATAGAACTCTTCGCCCATGAATTCGGGGGAATATGGCATGTGACCGAGAAATCCACTGGGTTATTGGTCACTCGCGGCAACGATCATTTCACAGCTTACCAGAATGCTCAGAAGTTCATTGACGAGATAGGCAAAGAGAAATTCATCGCCAATATCAAGGACATTTATTTAAAACTAAATGAAGGCCTTGAATATGACTACTTGAAGAAACAGTGGGCTATTGCTCATCCGGCCCCTGCTCCGACGTCCGCACTAACGACGCCTCCGCCGGGCCTGTCGACGCCTCCGCCCAGCTCGCCGACGCCTATCCCGCCCCTTATCCAGAAAGTAGGAGATGGAGCAGTTAAAAGGAGAGTGAATTATGAAATGCTACCACACCACGATACAAGATAGAATAGGCAGTATTTTAGTTAACGGACTTTTACCAAATAGTGAGCCTACATGCTTTAAGTCTAAAGCTCCATACGTCATGTTAAGTAGAAAGCCATTCCCACAGCTTAATGGAGAGGCATCTGTCTGCCTTGAGATCAATGATCCGTCAATCAAAGAGGAATATTTTGATGTTGGAGAGGCAGATAATGATTTTGAGGGCTTAAGGTGGCCATTTAAAATACAGCCGTGGTTTATTAGGGTAAAGGAGAGTGAGTAAAATGGATAATTCCAAAGTCTTGATTGGAGTACGTGGCAGGTGACTTCATAATGACTGAGCCGTGTGAAAGAAAAGGAGGCGCGCCGTCTAAAGGAAACAACTGCGTCACAGAATGCTCTGTCAGGCTGCCGCACAACTATAGAATCACTCCGCCGTCCATGATGGGGATACGCGGCTCTCCTATAGGAGTCGGGAATAAAACTGTAATGAGGCCGAAATGATCTGTCATTGTGGGAGGAAGATGATCAGGTTATCAAGATTCTTCCTATGCTGGAATTGCGGATATACAGGAGGTGACTAATGGAAAGATATTACTTCGTAGACGAGGACATAATCAACATCAAGATGGGGAAAATAAACGAGTTAAACATAGGAGAAAACGTATATACGATCAAGCCCAAGAAAATCCATATCATTGGCCCCACGGATGCGAAAAGGTTATGGATGGTCAATCATATTCCCTTACCGATATTGAAAAAGTTTATAAAAAAGCACCAGATTGAGATTGATGAGCTAATAAAATCCACAGGGATTACGTATAAAAAAGGCAAATGCCCTTTCTGAACGGAGGTTAAATGAGCGAATCATACTCCAACGCACTGATCAAATTCGGACTCCGGCATTACATAGACATCGCCTCCGGCAACCCTCCGCTGAAGAAGGCCGCCGATCAGGGCTTCGTCAAATCAGCCGGCCGGAAGAATCCCAACGAGACTTTCAACATCTGGTTAGCTGACATCCAAAGGGCAATCGCCTCCCTGGCCAAAGACGATCTATGGTCGGTCATGGTCCGCGATGTGGGCTTTGAGATCATGCGGGCCTCCCTTCATAAACTCCCTCCTGTTCAAAAACACCTAATCAAGCATTGCATTTTCGGGGAATGTTATTACTGTCAATCAATGAAAGACTGCCCGGAAGAGAAATACGGCGACCGGTGCGACGAAAGCCACTCAATCGGACGCATGAGGAGATTCCTCAACGGTGAGCCAGACAACCCCGGCGCCATGGCCCACCAGGCCGCCCTGGCCCGAGGGAAAGGCGAAATTGCTGAAGCAGTGTCAAGCCCGCCGATCAAACGTAACGCCCACTTGACAACGCCAGGCTAAGTGTTTTAATATTTTAGTAGTTTCCGAAGTCTGCCCTTGAGGCAGGCTTTTTTATTTGCCGTGGGTTGCCGTGGCAGGCGACAGGCAACATCTGGCCTCCCCAAAACGGCTGATGAGGCGTTAAGCGCCGAAATTACGTAAGTAATACCGTGGAGTCCTCCCAGGGAGGGAATAACTGAGGACCTTGACCTGCCAGGTATTTAGCTCGCTGAAAGGCGGGCCTTTTTCATTTCTGCTAACCAACGCCTGTAAGTCCTGGTGGATGTGCGCACGGAAGCCGGGCATTTGTCTACGCTTGAAAGACAGCGTACACAATGAGCGTGGTGAGATCACCGGGGATCGAATAGGCCGGATGTGCCCGGGCCCGCTTCCAAAGACAATGAATTTCACTGATTGTTTAACACCCCGATCTCTTGTTTTATGGTATCAGATATCCCAAGCCGTCCCTCCGGGTCCTGATGTCGTTGTTGATGCCAAATTGGAATCTTTACCTGAGATCGATCGGCTGATGCGGATTCCCCCAGGCTTTCTAAAAGAAGACCCTACGGCTATCCATTAGGCTACGCCCCGGTGCATGCCACAGGCGAGGGCATGATTAATTAGTTTCGCCAACCTAGCCACTGATGAAGCATTGCAAGGTGAATTCAGTGAAGCGGTGTAAAACCGAGGGAAAATACGCAGCTCCCTCCATTGCGGGGTAGCTCAATGGTAGAGCGCCAGCCTCATAAACTGGTCCGCCCTGGTTCAATTCCAGGCCCCGCATCCATGAATGAAAATCCAGTTATCACTGGCTCTTCTTTTTATCCTTATTGATCTTTGTGTTGGAACTTATATACGCATGCATTCGCCCTGGTGGCCTTACTGATGCCCTACAAGCCCGCCCGTCCCTGCCGCCAGCCCGGCTGCCCTGCGCTGACCAATGATAAGACAGGATATTGTGAGCAGCACCGCAAGGCCGCTTTAAAGGAGCAGGACAGCCACAGACTCAATGCCAACGAACGTGGCTATAACTATCGATGGCATAAATACACACAGTGGTATCTGGCGCAGAATCCTCTCTGTGTGAACTGCCTGAAGCAGAACACAACCAAAGCCGCTGAGTGCGTCGACCACGTCATCCCGCACAAAGGCGACCAGACATTGTTCTGGGACCCAGACAACCACCAGGCCCTGTGCTTATCCTGCAACAGCGCCAAGGCAGCAAAGCAAGAGGGCGCATTCGGCAACAAACAGGGGGTAGGGGAGTAAATTCTCTGTAGCCTCATACAACCGAAAC
>JALOBN010000080.1 GCA_023228245.1 Candidatus Pacearchaeota archaeon | reverse complement strand
TGGGCTAGGTTCTGATTCATGTTGCCAACACTGGCAGCACTTCTCTTTAACGAATCCTCCAATTTCTCAATACGTTCTTCTAGCTTGACAAACTCTCTAGTGGAGGAGGACACCTCCTCTACCATCTTCTGATATTTAGACGTATCGCCAACCAGGCGTACAACTAAGCGTTCAAGTTCTGTCTCACTTGCCATGCTTTTTTCTCCTAGCCTCGTCTTGGGTTTTTCTCTTTTGCATGGCGTCTCTAGCAGCACTCAAACGCATCGACCAGACAGCCTTGGAAATTGCCGTAGCTGAACGAATACTATCTGCGGTAGGCTTCTGATGTTTAGGTTGAAATTCAACCTTCTCCGTCTTCAGCGTAATGCTGCGCGCAGTCTTCACCCAGCCTTGATGAACTCGTTGGGCAATGCGCATTAGATAGTAATCCGTTCTGTCAGGTTCATTCCACTGTTCATCCAACCAGTCCAGCCACGTCGTAAACTCCCGATGGGTAATCGACTTCAGGTAGTCTAGTAGCGGACCCTGAATCTTTAAGTGACTGGCTAGCTTTAGCTGGTTGCGGTAAGCCTTTACACGTTTTTTGAGGGGTTCCCCTTCTTACGTAGCTCATCCAACTGCTTAGTCAAGGCTTCCAGTTGCTTGGTCAAGGTCTCTTCGTCTTGCTGATCAAGCTCGCTGATTTGCTTGGCCTTGTCAAACAGTTTCTTGACCAACCGTCCAGGCCAACTACGAATGGTAGTTAGAGCCACATTGGCCCCACTACTATCGAACAAGCAGAGCGAAACCAACAGCGGTTCCGTGTCAGCCATGGGACCATCAATGCCGGCAAACTTACCATCAGCCATTTTCACGCACTTGGCCTTGGCATTCTCATACTGGCAAGTGGATGCCTCACTGGCTTCCCTAAGTACATAGCTTTCGCCCTTGTACTTCACTGGGATTTCAATGGTGGTTAGATCATCGAAATTGAACTCTTCAGACATTGCTCGCTCCTAGGTAACTTCTACAATGGAATAGAAAATGTGTTGTGGGTTGCTTGGGTTGCTGGGCTTCACGTCACGTTACTAACCTGGGGCGTTAAGTACCGGCAACTTCGGTAATGACCGAACCTTGCTCGACATTATTGACTGGATCCCAGTTAGTAACAGTGATTGTGAAGGTGCCTTCGGGTTGCTCGCCTTCAGCCAAGGCGCTGAACTCGGCCGTGCGCAGGAAACCAAAGAAGTCTTCTGTGCTGCCATCAGGATAAGTAATCGTCCAACTTGTCTCTACGTTGATGAGAGACTTGATTTGCGTCTTCACGGCTGGGTCATAAGCGCCAACCACAACACAATCCGTACTGTCGATAAGCTGTCGGGCAGCCTTAGTACGATAGGTTGTGTTGTGCATCGTCGTGGTGCTAATCGGATCGCCACCATCATCCCCTGGCGGTTGCACGGTCTTTTCCCAAAACGAAACGTCAGCATCAGCCGCTGGGGTGATCTTGGTAGAAAACCCGTCGTCTAGCTTGATTCCAACAGGGGTTGTTCTTGCCGTGGTAGAGGGCACTGCCATAATGAGTCTCCTATTGCCTAACTGACTTGCCGCAAACTAACTACGGCATTGATCGTAAATAATTCACGCTTACTGCTAGGGGTTTCCTTACCGATACCAAAGGGGCCACTCTTCCTAGTGACTGCACCAACTATGTAATTTGAAGTGCTGACGGTTACGGCAGACATGGCAATACTACTGTCCAACAATGTCTTTAGGGAATTAGCTTTTGCCCAGCCCGTCGCATGGTCAGTTGCTCGAATACGAATTTGAATGCCTTCGTGTTCTTGCATGTACCCACTGTTCTGGTCTCGCCCGTGCATAACCCCCGCCACATCCGTAATCGTTAGGCAATTGTCGGGTGTGTCTGGCTCATTGGCATTGTAGATAGGCCACGATCCATGACTAGTCGGCAACGTACCCACACCAAGGCTGACTAGCAAGTACTGCATCACGTTCGCTGGAGTATGCGTAAGACTACCGCTCATCGCTTACCTCGCTTGCGTTTTGCTGCCTTCCAAGCCTTAGACTTAGCTGCATCAAAAGATTCTTGTCGCTTGCGTAGCCTGTATGCCTGCTTACCGGCTTTGAGTGCTTGGGAATAGGTATAGGCGTTTGCTGAAGCTGATTGCAGATTCTCTTCCAAAGCCGTGAAAGCACTAGCTTTCAAAGCACTCGTATCTACAGGGGTCAATAGTTGCGCCTCACGTTGTAATCGCATACCGGCCGCTAACAACCCCTTCTCTAAACTCTGTGACCGTGAAGTTACCTGCTCAACAATCCTGCCTAACTCCGACTGCATAATCCTGGCTGGCTGCTCAAGAAACTTGGCTTGCCCTACTTGATGTCTTGATTGAGTATTCTCGTGAACGAACAAGGCATAATTCTGAGTGAATCCCACAACCACCACTGGCTTCTTGTTGCCATAGCGTAAAGCCAAAGCCTTAATCTTGGCTTGCAGTGATTTGAGATTAGTAATGGAGGCCATCAAAACATTCCTGAGCGGACCACTAGAGGCCCACATTTGTATGTTAGAGGCTATCACGGTACTTTGGTCATCTGCTCAACGTCAATCTGTACTTCATACTTACCGGCCTTAGCGCCACTGTTCCAAGTCCATTCAAACAGAGCAATGTGTTTTTCATACTGGCCCGAAGCAAATGATGCAGTTGTCACGATAGCGTTGTCTGCCGGTTGCATCGTCCAAGTCAGCAAGCCACCACTAGCCACCGTTACGTTATTTGTGTTAAGGATGTTCTGCCCATCACGAGCATTGATAATTGTGCCTGTCGTCTTGTCGTACAGAGTCAACGTAAGGGTTGTCAAGTCTGCTGGCTCTAGGGCGTTGGCGTGTTCATCCTGAACGGTGGCCGTATAGATTGCCGTGACTCCCTCTCTTACTCGCCTTTGGGTTACAGTTAGGGCCATTAGACTAGCACCCCCTCGCTATCAAATGCTGGTGTCGAGAAACTGTCATCAACCAAGTCGTCAGAAATGACTAGCGATTCACTAGACAACGTGGGTTGCACTAAATCCAAATCAGTGAGGCAGCAATTGGCTAATGCTTCCGTAATGAGAGATGGCATCCCTAGGGTTTCTGAGACAATCAGCCATATCTGGTGGTCTCGTAGTGTAAGAGCAGAACCACCAAGTACAAATCCACCAGAAGCTACATAGATATAGTCCCTGGGGGTTGATTCGGTCACCGCCGAACCGCCTAGGGTAAATAATCCACTGGCTGTATACGACCAACCTCTTGCATAGAGAGTGTCAGCAACGCCGCCTAGGTCTACGCCACCACTACCGGCATAGCCACCACCAATCAGGGAAGTGTCTGCTTCCCCACCAAGCGTAATTCCACCGCTAGATGTGTAAGTGCTAGCAACAAGGTTTAGTGTGAGGCCAATTCCACCTAGATCGATACCACCGCTACTGTCTGAAACACTATTGGATATTGATAGACAGGTTGCAATTCCGCCTAGGTCAATACCACCACTGCTAGAGGACACGTGGTAAGACGTTGATTCGTATTCAGCCGTACCACCAAGAATGAATAGTCCATCAGCTTGATAGGAATAGGTGTTAGCGCTGGAATACCCAGTTACCGCGATGCCGCCTAACGTCAGACCACCGTCTGCCGTGGCGGTAAACTGCGCGGTATAGGTAGTTACGGCTGCTAAACCTAAAACAACCCCGCTAGAGCCCTCTGCTTGCGAGCTAGCGGTACTTAGGCTAATGGCTGCCCCGGCTAGGGTTAACCCGCCCGACGCAACGTAGGCATTGCTAGCGGTGTTTAGCGACTCGCTAGCCCCACCTAGGGTTACTTGCCCGCTAGCAACCCAAACCGAGTCGCTTAGGCCCTGGCAGGTAGCTACACCACCCGTAACTAGACCGCCACTAGCATCGTAGGCAGCCCGGTATTGGCTGAGGGTGGTTGACGTTCCGCCTAGGGTAATTCCACCAGTTGCCACATACGTGCTATTGGCCAGCGATTGGCTATCAGCGATGCCACCTAAATCAATACCCCCACTAGCGACCCATTCACCTGTTTGGCTGGGACTGTAGTCAGCAGACCCGCCTAATTCAATTCCTCCAGCGGTGTCGTAAGCATAGCTGGCTAGGTAATCGAATAGGGCAACACCAGCCAATACAACTCCACCAGAAGATGTATAGGCTGAGGCACCCAAGAAGAGGAATTCAGAGGTGCCACCTAGTACAACTCCGCCAGAGGCGACTACAGCCCACCCTCCGCCATAGACTGTAGTCGCCTCACCGGCAATAACTAGGCCACCACTGGCATTGTAGTTAGACCAATCTTCTGTATAGACGGTTGTGGCAATACCGTCCAGTACAATACCACCAGAAGCTTCATGTGTCCAGTCATACAAAGACCCGGTTGTGGCAACCCCACCTAATACAATGCCGCCATCGGCAGTTGATGTTGAATCAGCGGTAGACTCACAGTCGGATACACCACTGATGAGTATGCCGCGAACTGGAGTATCGTAGACGTAGTTGAACGCTTGGCCATAGACAGCCGTTCCACCAAGAACAATACCGTCCGAAGGCTGGAAGTCAGACCAATCCTCTGAGTAGACGTAAAGGGCAGTTCCACTAATTTCGATTCCGCCTGAGGATTGGTAATCTGACCAACCTTCAGTCCAAACCGAATCGCAACTGCCGCCAAGCGTAACACCGCCAGAAGCTAGATACTCGTAGCTTAGAATGGTGGCTGATTCTTGGGCAGAGGCAAACCAGAACCACCGAGTGCCACGAACATGCAGTACGTCTACGCCATCACTGGGTACAGACGAGGTTACGGCAGCACCACCAAGACTGATGGAGCCTTCGCCTTCGTAAGTAAAGTCAGTGTGTGCTTGTAGCCAATACCACATACTAGTCTAGCTTCGCCCTACGTACTGATTGTTGAATGCGTAATTGTTAGGCGCAAGTGATTTTGGGAGTGACCTTTACCGTGCCACCAGCCGTTCCCATCGGGTAAGGGCCATCTGTAAATAGCTCAGCCCACAGCAGTACCGTGCCTGCCGAGTTGGTCACGTAGTAACCGTAGTAACTGGTGTCTGTCTGGTCGTTGATGGTAAACGTCTGCTGCGCATAGCTAGCAGTCGTTACCCCAACTGATGTAGCAATTGTCCAGCTAGACCCGGTTAGCGTAATAGCAGCGTAACCATCACCAGTTGCTTCGGTATAGTCCGCGTGGGTATCACCTTCAGCGGGTGTCTTGTTGTTCTTGTAGAGATGTAGCTTGACATCCCCAGTTGCCGAGTAGTTTAGAGCACGCTTCAGAATTTCAACTTCACCAACATCGGGCGCAAGCAAAGCCATATTAGGGACTCCCTGCTAATAGTCGCCAAGTGTCACCAGGTTGTACTGTCTGCGGAAATGCACCTTTCATTCCCGCCCCAGTGAATAAAACTGTCTTCGACGCCCCAACGTAGTCAGTGACCACACGGGGGACGAATGCGTTGTTGCCGGAAGTAAAGACCAACCACATACTGTTGTAGTCATCATTATTGGTTGATAGGTCATCACTAACCAACGTGAATTCACCATTGCCCGTTACCGTGCCCACCGTGCCAACAGCCGTAATCCCATCATCTTCCTCTAGCACATGCCCGTTAACATCGACATACAGTTCGCGTCCAGCAATCGTAGAACGTAATGCAGTGCGATTATTGATGGAGAAAGAACCAACTACGGTAAGGGCTACGGAAATGCTGTCTACTGTTCCACTGGTAATAACCACCGTAAAGTCTGATCCAGCGGAGTAGAAGGTTGCATCTGTTGAGGTGTCAATAGTTACGCAATGCAAACCAACCAAAGGGGGAGACCCAGTACCCGTATCAAAATCAGTGATTAGTGTGACGCCAGAATTGTCTTCGTTGGCTCCACCGTCCTTGTATACAGAGATTGTGGGTGTGCCATCCAATGTGGCTGGCGTACCATCTGCTTGATGCGTATTGAACATCAGGCGTATGGTAGCACTTAGCGGAAAGTCACCAAGGTAGTTATTCACGAGACTAACCCTCCGCCAACGAGAGAACCACTGCCCCCACCAACACCAGCAACCGCAGGAACCTCCAAAGTCAACTGCCCATTATCAACCACCGTATTGTGATAACGCCAATGAACCCAAGCTGCGCTTCTAGCCGTGTTGTGGATGCCAATCTCCGTCTGCTTGCCACTATAGAATCCTGACCACAAGTCAGCGCCTATGCGAGTTGTCACCGTATCTGTGTCTATTGAGTACGTGCAGTCAAAGGATTGAAATACATCTCCGTCTTTATAGAAGATGACATGTTGCCCATCGTAAGTCAACACAAAGTGAAACCACTCATCCAGAGGCCAAACTTCAGTTGGCATATAGTTGTATTGTGAATCACTTGACCACAAGCAGAACTGAATGTGCCCATCATAGTCTGAGCAGATAATTTGCCATCGTTCTTGACGTTGGCACAAGAAAGCCTTGTCAGTAACGTAGGCACTGACACTGAACCAACCCTCAATTGTTAAGGCAGTTCCACCTACAGCCAGCCCAGTACCAATTTCTACATACTGATATGACCCAGAAAACCTAGCGACTCCGTCTAGTTTGCCTACGGTGTGAGTGGGTTGATAGCTGGTATTTGTCGAATCGTTGTTGTTGCTAGTCCAATCCTTAAAGTCACCTTCGGTGCCTGTTGGGGTTTCGTGTAGGGTGTACAGACCTATTGTGTTAGCATCCCAACCTTCTGAGGAAGTGTCCGAAGCACTAGCATCACCAGCCCACAAGTAGATGATTGTGTCTACCGTAGAACTGATGTTGCAGAAGACAATGAATACCCCAGTGGCTTCACTACTAGCAACAGCGAATGATCTACGTTGAAAGGCTAATGTTGCTTCAGCGGCAGTCTTGAAAATCACGTCGAAGCCATCGGCACGGCACACGGCACCAACAATGGCGTCATCACGTATTACGATGCGCACGGGTACGCCCGTAAGGTCGGCCGAGACCTGCGTTTTCTTGATCGTGATTTTGTAGACGATTGCGGAAGCCATATCAGACTGTTAGTTGACTTTCTTTAGTGTTAGGTCTTTGACGTTAGATTAGGTTCTGCCGGCTATTTGGAAAGTGTCATTATCAGCAGGGACCTCTAGCAATGCCGGGCTAACCACAAGAGCATGGTCTGTATAGGTAGAGGAAACGATTCTGCGCCACAGTCCAGCATTTGCCCCAGTGATAAAGACTATTGAAGCCCCGGCAAAGATGTTGTCTTCTGTGAACGTCAAGTGGGTTTCAAAGGTTGTATCGGTGGCTGTAGCGCTAGGGTTGTGAACACTGTTAGCTGTGACACCTAACTTCCAGAAGTTCTTTAAGGCAGCGGCAGCGTCTGCATCACCAACAAGCTGTATGGCACTGGTGTCTAAAGCGTCAGTACCAGCAATAATAGAATCGTAGACCTGTTGTGGAACAACTGTGTAGGAATGGCAAACAGGCAAAGCACCCGTTTCTACAACGGAAACATCAAGCTGCCCAACTGTGTTTGTGTCTGTTGCATCGAGAGCAACTTGATAGAAACCATTGGCATCGTAAGAAGCGGCACTTGCTTCGTTCTTTTGGGCCTGAACTCCACCTGCCTTAGATAGCTTCACATCACCTTGGGAGATCGTTAGCCCAGCCTCTAAAGAGAAACCATCTGTCGTGTCTAAGAAGGGGCCTATCTGTAAAGTGACGGCTGTACTCTGTCTAAGCACGTTGCCCATAATCCATCCGCCTTCTACTTGTCTGAATCTCTTGGTAGAGTTGATAACGGCAATTAAGCTATAGTCACTGCCATAGGTAACTATCAGTTGAGGGTCGCTGTTGTTGGTCCCAGTACCAACCGTGTAGTCTATGGAGTCAAAGAAGATTAACTGTCTGTGTGTGCTTTCATCAGCGTAGGTTAGTGGATACCTGGGTTTTATCAGTAGCCCATTGGCTATTCGTTCCTGGCGAATCGTACCTAAGTCAATTTCGTAGTAGGGGTCCAGTGGAAGAGAGGGAAACGGAATGGAACCTAACAGATTGGCATCGTAATCAACCCCTGCCGAAGAAGCACCTGGTTGATTCCAATTTGTTGTTGCATTTCTCTTATTCCAAGTGGCTGTTGTCTCGTCAAAAGCTACCAGTAATGCATAAACATCAATATAGTTTTCGATCACCTCAGCATCAATCAAGGAGATGCCGCTGATGTTCAGCCTAAGCACACACTGAATGAATTTGTTCGGCGTTAGACTATCAGTATCAAACCTAATTAGGGTATGAGCGCCCTCATCGGCGTTTGGGGCACCTTGAATATTTCCTACATTTAGGTTAGTTCCTAGCCCGTAGTTAGTTGTCGGGGTATTCTCCTGTAGATACGTGTCAGCTTCAGCGTAGATGGTAATCGACATGGTGTTCTAGCAAGGCTGGCTACTGCGAGTTAAGAAACCTTGTCTGCTTTTTCGTCACGACCAGCTTTACCGGGCTTGATCATAATCTCTAGGATGCGTTGCTGGCCCGACTGTAGCTCTTGAATGGAATTGTTGATACGAATATCGCCAGCCCTGGTCTCATTGCGCACTTCATCCATAGCCTTGACTACCCGCTCTTTGAATTCCAAGTTGCTGGCAATGATTGAGTGTAACTTCACTCGAAGGTCATCCGCAGAAGAATTCGCAGTTTTGACTTCGCTGATGGCATAGGCAATGGCTGCCCCGCCAACCGTTAGAGAGATACCTACCATCCACATAACGATGGCAATGCGGGTCTTGAC
>JALOBN010000079.1 GCA_023228245.1 Candidatus Pacearchaeota archaeon | reverse complement strand
AAGCGCCGCCGCATTGGTGGCCGCGATGTATGAAGCGTCCGCTGTAGAGCCTGCCGCCGTTGCGGTGTCCTGCGCGTTTGATGCTACTGTTCGGGCGGTCGTGTCAACAGTGCCGCCGCTGACAATCTCCTGCCAAACAAGCCCGTCCGCCGTGCTCGTTGTGGCAAGGATATTCAGCCGCCCGTTGCCTGTCCAATACAAGCTACCGGACCGCCGAAAGTAAGCCGTGTACCACCATGCCGTGCTTGCCGTGTTCGTGCCGATTGTCGGCAATTGGACAAGGTAGCCATTCGACACGGCGGCATAATTTGTGACCGCAACAAAGTATTGATTCGTGGCGCTAGGGCCGAAAGTGAAAACGGCCTCGACCGTGCCATTGGTCGCGGCGTCAACCGCCCGGCCACTCCGGTATTGGTCGAGGCTTAGGAGCGGTGTCGCGCCTTGCTGAAAGGTCAAGGGCGGCAAAGATTGCGGCCCGGCTGTTTGCAGTTCGCACGGGATGCGCGTTGACCATTCGCGATCATCGGCGGGGGTAGCGCGGGAGAGGATTGCGGCGGTTATGATGATCGATGCGATGATTGTTTTCATGGTGTGTTACCGTTTTTTAATGCCAGATGTAGAGCGCCCTTGCGAAAATGTCCGATTGAAAGCGGCTCCAGATTTCAACTCCTGCGCTATTGTATTTTCGGACCATAGACACAGACGTTGAATTATTGACGCCGCACACATAGATAAACCCGATGTTGTCAATTTTTATGTCCATGATTTCTTCTCCCTCTTCGACGCTCCACAACAGAGCCCCCGAAGAGTCGTATTTCGAGAATACGGAAATAGAGCCATATGTCGCGGCGTATAAATTCCCGTCCCTATCGGCCGCAAGAATCGGACGGTTTCCGCCAGCAATTCCCCATAGCACATTGCCGGATGAATCAAACTTGAAAATTGTATCGAACCCGGCTTCGTATTCAACCGCCGACGCGAACAGGTTGCCGTATGCATCAAACACGCAACTTCTGAACTCTAAATCCGAGTCGCTTCCAGTTCCCCAGATTCCAGAATACCACACCAAAGAGTGGCTTCCGTTTATCACGGCCAGCGAATACGCCGTATCCAACACGCCTCCAACATACTTATCAAAAACATCGCCGCAAATTGCCACCAATCCACTGGCGCTAACATCCAAATCATCAAAATCGCGGCCAGATTGATATCCGGACGGCGGCGTAATGGCAACGTTAGACGCAACGCCGGACGACGTGAAGACCATCAGCCCGAACGCCGGAGTTCCGGACGTGTACGAATACCTAAACGTCGCATATATCTTATCATCAGATCCCACCGCTATGCCAGTGACCGCCGGGAGGTTGATGGTATCTGGTCCGCCAGCCCATAGCAATGTCCCGTTTTTTTGATATTTTGCAATTAGCCCGGTTGCGCCAGAACCGCCTATTATAACCGCACCGCCGGAATCGGATTCCATGTAATCTATGTCTGTTGCAAAAAGCGCGTTGCCGTTGTATCTGCCCATTGACGAATACTTGATTACATTGATGTAATTGCCGCCGATGTTTTCGGTATGCCCCCCAACGTACAAGACGCCATTTGCCGCAAATACACCTAGCGCCGAACGATAGAATACGCCTAGCTGAGAGCGTGAAAAAGTATTCATACAGCATCCTCCTCTCCGACCGCCCAGCATCGGCCTGCCGTGTTGATGTCTTGGAATTCTCCGCTCGTTGTCGCCGGTGTTGCGTGTATCACTTCCCCCGCATGCCCGGTTGATCGCAAAGAATAGGAAGGCGTTATTCTTTGGGTTTCAGGGTCTCCGGTTTCTGGTGTTGCCGTGCGAATGTCTACTCCAGTGTATGCGTATTCTATGCCGTCGCGGGTCAGCGTGTCAAATGGCGTTGATCTCAAAAGCCACGGCTTCCAAACCTTGAAAAGCTTTTCAGTCCCGCCTTCTGGAACAGCCACTGCCACGGGTTGCTGTGATGCGTCAAACGACGCAACGCGAGCGCACATTATGTAATCGCCGCTTTCCGAAACGGCCTCAAATAGAACAGCCACACCGCTTGCCGCTTGGCCGGGTATCAGCTTGGGAATTCCATCAGCCGACCACGAAACATAGCCGCCGTCAATTGACAGTTTTTCAAGAGCGCGAGCCATCTTCATAATCCCGGCCGCGAAACCGGGAGTGTGAATCGTCCCGTTTTCCTTTAGCTCTTTTTTGAAAAACTTCAAGGCGTTTCCTCCTCTATTATCCCTTCCACCCAGTCTACCATTTTTGTTTGCTTTTTTTCAACGGTATATTCATGCTGAAATGCGTGTGTAATTCTATCTTGCTCTGAATATCCGCCGCTCGTCGATGTGTTGTCGTCCTCTGCAAATTGAGCGCCTTCGATTCCGTCTTGCAATATCATTGCCGCTGATTCCGTGATACCAACGCGCAGGTAAGTTGTGGATAGGGTCAATTCCACAAACGTGCCAGTGCCTTCAATGTCATCCTTGATTATCGGGTATTTTGTATATCGGTTTTTGCTCGACGATCTGGCCGTAACCATCAAGCGCGGCGCGGATGGCGTCCAAGTTGCGGACACCAAAACGCCGTTGAAAAAACTCGCATTACTGATTGATTTTAGGGCCATTGTTTATCCCATAGAAAGAAGTCTTGCCTGTTCGGCCGAAATGGTTTTCAGTTCGCCGAGCATGTCGTTTAGCGTCTTGTTGCCGTCCGCATTCAAAGCCTCTAGCCGTGACCGCGCATCACCTAGCGCCTGATCCATCTGCCCACCTGCACCACGCGCCGCCTTGATAGCGTCAACCGCTTGCACAAATTCGCCAGCACTTCCACCACGCCCGCGCAAACGTTCGGCCTTGAGTTGGTCGCGCTCCCATTGCTTGTCAGCTTGCTTCTTTGAGCGAATTTGGTCAAGGTATGCGGACACGGTAGAGTCTGCGATTTCCCTGCGCTTTGATTCTGCGTCTTCGAGAGCCTTAATTTCTTCCTCTGCTGATTTTACGCTGGCCTCTTTTTGGGCCTTTGTAATTCCCTCCTGAAGCTTTAGTTTTTCATCGGAAATGGCCTTGAGTTTTGCGGCATTGCTTTGCTCTGCGATTGCGATTTCTTCAAGCGTCTTTTTGCTTCCGTCAACTCGATCCTTGTTGTTTCCCCAAAGCGAGTCTTGCAAATCTGAATCTATCTTTGCGACGTTTGCCGCGTGTTCCTGCTCAATTCTGGTAAGGTCTGCCAGCGCGTCCGTCGTCCGGTCTGATTGTATTCCGGTATTTGTCGCTATGGCCTTCGCCGTGTTGACAAATGAATCCTTGATTGCTTTCGCCGCATCAACCGAAGCCGACCCGATGTCTTTGAATGCCTGCTTGCTTGGATTCTTGATGAATGAAATTGTCTTCCCGATTACATCCCCAGCCGTCCGCCACTGATTGACGATACCTTCAAGCAATGTACCGAAAACATTTGCAATGTACGTGCCGACCGTTTCCACATTATCGCGTGTTACGGCAACAAAGATTTCAACTCCGTTTTTGACCCTCGAAAATCCATAGCCAAGCGTCTCGAAAAACCGCTTGAATGTGTCGGCCCAAATTGCTATGTCTTGGCCCTTCGCCCATTCTGCAATGCGAGCGCCGAATTTTGCTACGGCATCAGATGCATCGGCTAATCCGTTTTTAAGCGTTTCGTTCTGCGCTATCGCCGCGCCCACCTCTTCCCACACGTCGCCGACGCGGCCTTTCAGCGCCTTCCATTGCCCTCCAACTGTATTAAGCGCGTCCTTTTGCTGTTGGTATCCCTTGGTTAAAAAGTCGTTTACAACAGCGGCCTTTTGCGCCTCGCTTGTTGCGGTCTTAAGCTCCGGTAAATACCTCTGCAACATTGCAAATTCGCCAGCATGTGCAAGCGCAACGGCTTTAATTGCCGCCTCCTCTGCCATTCCAGCGGAACGCAAGGCAATGACGCCCTT
Organism: Candidatus Pacearchaeota archaeon; assembly: GCA_023228245.1. Next base: position 4,872 of record JALOBN010000079.1, on the reverse strand, counting down.
CGCGGCCTTGTCAAGCGCACCGACCTCGACGCCGAGCATTCTGAGCCGCGCCATGTTTGCAATCGTTGATTCATCCGCCGCGCCTGTTTCGTCCTGAATTGCAGAGGCGTGTCTTTGGGCGGCGGCGGCGTTATTTTCAACCTCGTCGCCGTAAGATTTAAGCGCGGATTTAAGCGCGTTTGTTGCCACCTCTTGCTCTGCATATGCCGACAATCCCTTTACCGCAAACCCAGCCAAAGCCGCACCCGCCGCAAGAAAACCCTTTGCAAAAAACGATCCAATTCTTAATGCGCTTTTTCCGAACTTTTGCAAAGAAGAATACGCCGACGAAAGCCCACGCGCCAGCATGTTTTTTGCCGTCAGAATCAGACTGATTTCGCCCTTTGCCATGGTTTAAAACCCCGCAACGTAAAGGAAGCATGAGACCGCGTTTGTACCCGTGTTCGTGATTTTCAGATTTCCGCTTGATCCTACGGCATACCCTAGCGGACCGGGCGCAACTATGCAGAACGCGCCGCCGGGTTGGATGATAACCGTGTCGTTAGTCGTGCCCGTCCAATTGGCAAGCGCACCGGAAGCCGCACCGCCAAGAGCGATAGAATTCAGGTTTGAAACCCCCGCCGAAACCGCGATGAATTTGACGGTTGAAAACGACACCGAATCACCGAAACCGTTGAAGGCGCTTGTTAGGTCAACCGTCACGCTTGCCGAATTGGTAAGCGAGTATTCACCGGAAATAAGCGTCGTCATTTCCTGCGTGTTCGTTCCGGTCGTGTGCGACCAATCAAGCAACGCGCCTATTCTCTGCGTTGCTGTAGACGCGCCGACGGTCTTAGAGTATGACCATTCGGGCAGGATGCGAAGACGCCCTACAAACAGCGTTGTAGAAGACGCGCAAAATGCAAACAGACAAAGAGCCGCGCAAGCAAAGATTCTATTTCGTTTCATCGGTTGTTTTCTCCTTGTGCGCCTTCCGCACGTTGATCAAATAAAGGCCCATCGCCCTTTCCGCATTTATCGCGGCCGTTCCGGTTTGCGGCTGTCCGGCCGCTTGCGCTTGTTGTTTTAGCGAGAAGTGCATTATCCTGAGCGCGTGATTGAACGCCATTCGCGTTTCAAACTGTTCGGGCGGCAATCCGGTTAGCGCCGAAAGACTGGCGGAAAGGTCGCCAAGTCCGAAAGCCTTTGCATCATCGTCAAGCGGGATCTCTTCCGTTTCGTCCTGCTTGATGACTTGCGCCATTGCTTCCTTGAGTTCGCCTATGCGGCATTTCAAACGCGCACCCCACAACAACACACGCGCAACGTCACGCAACGCAACACACGCAAGCTCATGGGCGTCGTCGTAGCAATGTGCCATCGCGTAGGCAAGCGATAGAGTCCCCCACCATTTCGATGATGATAAACCAAGCGCCCGTTGACTCCAGTCGTATGCGTTCAGGGTCAGCGGCCACAATGTCACGCCGCCGACAAAAACAGGAGTCCCGCGAGATAATGCAAGCCGCGTTTCTCCCGTTTCAATGTCCCATGCAAGTGCGTTTATATGCACGATTTCGGATGCGGTCGGTTGTATCCCGTCCGCAACTAGCGCGTCAATTTCCGCCGCCGCCAAATCCGATAATCGTGCTGAGTCTTGCATGGTTCATTGCCCTGTTACGCTACGGCGCCGCGACGGCGTCGCGCTCCCATACGAGTTCAGCCGCGCCGCTTCCGGTATGGTTTGCAGCCTGTCCCTCGGCCGCGCCTGGCGTCTGTGTTTCCGTCCAATCCTCCGTGACCGTCCAAGCACACGCGCCAGTGATCGCCACGAGTTCCGCGCCCATGGTCAGCACTCCGCCCGAGACACCATGCGCGATAGGCTCCCCAAGTCCGTCTTCGGTCTGCGCAAGTTCCACCGAACCGGAAACACTCGATCCGGTCAAGCGACAAGCGGCGTCAACCGTGAATGCGAAGAGCTGCGCACGTCTTGCGGCGACAACGGAAAACGTCGGGAATGTCCACTTGTTCGTTTTACCCGTAGGTGCAATAATCGTTTCAGCGCCAAGCTTGCCGGATACCACGACTTTCGGCCAATCACTGTTTGATGTCGTGACTTCAACGGACGTGATAACCTTTCCGGCGGTGATTTCGCCAGCAAGCAAAAGCGCCGTGTTAAGCGTCCCGTTTTTAACCGTGAATGTGCCCGACGCCTCTTTGAGTTTGCCATCCGCGTTACCGTGCCAGTGTGCGTCCGCAATGTCGCCGTTTTCATCCTGCGCGTCTGCGCGTGATTGAGCATCAGGCGTTGCGCTTGAATCGACAAGCTCCAAGACGTCTGCCAATGTGCCTTCGCCGTTGACGATTGCCAAGATTCCGAAATGGTCTGTGAGTGCTCCGAAGTTTGCCATAATTTACCCCTACTGTTTTCCTTGTTTAGACGTATGAAAAATGAACCGTAAACCCCAACCCGATTGTGTTCCATCCTTCCGTCATGTTGCTTGGCGGCATTGGTGATTCAAGCGTTATTCCGGCGACGTGAACGGTGTTCGGTGAAGCCGCCGCAACCTCTGCGACAAATTGCGCGTAAAGGTCGCCCGTGTTTGAAATAAAGCTCCTGAAAATTCCAACCGCCACGCCGTAAACCGCTTCATAGAGTTTACTGATTATTGCATGATCTCCGTCGTCTTCCGTCAGCGTTGCGCACGTCAGCAGTCCGGTGCAAGCAAGCGTCCACTGGTCGCCATTGACAGCCTCGGGAGAAAACCGCGCCTCTACAAGCGGGAACTGCAAATCAATTTCGGCGTTCCACGTGTTGTCAAACCGCAACGATTGCCACGGTCGCAAGTGGACACCCGGCCCTAACTCGGCCTTGCGTAGCATTGCACAAATGGCTTGCTCAAAGATTTTTGACGGGTTCATTTCTTTGTGATCTTAGAGAGTTGTAGGGCGATCTTCTTTTCCATGCTCGCCGCCGCCCTGTTGCACGATTCGGCTATTCTCGATTCGCCGCCCTGTAGCGCGGTCGTCGCGTATCTGATACGGTTGTCGATCTGGATCAAATTACCGCCGCTTGAAACCTTGACTGAAATTAGGTTCGGCACGCCGGGAAGTGGTGCGCCAATCCCGCCGCGTATCATATGCGCCTGCGCCCATTTCCACGCTTTACGCGCAAGACCCGAGCGGCCTATTTTGCGCTTCTTGGAATTCTTGATTGACGGAATATTCTCGCTCTCTTCGCTGTTTGGTATGCCTTCGATCTTTTCCCACTTTGCGCGGCCTCTTCCAAGCTTTGCCCTAAACCACATCCCGTTTCGTTCAAAAAAACGATACTTGCCAAATTCGCCAGTCCTAAGAATCGGCTGAAAGTATTGCCTGCTCGTCTGCGGATGCCATCTGTTAACGCCAAACCGCGCCCGCCTTGTGTCTCCCTTTGCTTGTCGCGCCTGCGCCCTAGTCCATTTTCCGTCGGCGCTAGCTTTGAAGAGCGGATTCTTTACTATCGGCCTGAGCGTTTTTGATTTTATCGTAGCGGCGGCAAGCGATATCATGAGATTGACCGCGCCCCACCGTAACGCTTGATCCCCGCTTTTGCCGAGTTGCGTTTCGGCGCTTTTGATTGCCGCCTTGAATCTGTCTATGTCGCCGGGATGGATTGCGATGTCTATCATTAGTTTTCGCCCCCCATGTCTAGAATCAGTATCCCGCCCCTCTCGGCATTACCCGTGATTCGCACCTTGCCGAACGCCCCGCCGCGTTCGACCTCGCAAAGCTTGCCGTTTAGATTATGCCCAACCACGTCCTGCATATCCTGCGGCAGGTCTGCAAGCCTGAATTTGACGCTGAATGTAATCCCCTCTTTTACGCCTTGCTCGGTATACTCCGGCACTTTCTTTTCCGCCGTCATTACGGCTTTTTCAATCACATCGTTTCTGAACCGAACGCGGCAACGGCATTCCTCTATGCCGTCCCACTGAGCGTCAAAGATGTCTTCGGATTGTGTCATGGCTTTTCGCAAAGTCCCCGCCCTCGAAAGGATGCCGCGAGGATAGCGGCGGGCGGGGTTGAATCATCCTCGGTTTTCTGGCCGTGAATGAAGGCGCGGCCAATGCGATTACGGAGTGATGTACCAAGCCGGAATGACGTATGAGTTTGTTCCAACCGAAACGGTGAGATAGATCGGATCGGCCTTGCCAGCATCGCAAGCCGCCGGGCCGTTGGTAATCACAAGCGCAATAGCACCCTCGGCAGTTGCCGCCGTCAGCTTCGGCGCAAGCGCAAACGTAGCAACGCCGGGAATAGACACGGGGATATCAGTTGCGCCAATGGTCACGCCAGAACTGTTCGAGGTGCCGATATTCACAGCCCCAGCCGTGCCGTCTCCGTTCTTAGCGCCGCCGAGCACTGACACCGCGCCGCCGTTGGCATTTGCCGCCGTACCCGCGCCGCCCGCAAGACTCACAGCACCGCCGCTACCAGAGGCAACCGCAAGGCCAGCAATCGGCAATGTTGACGCCGTGCCGGTTATGCTTGTCGCCGTGGCAACTCCACCCGCTACGGTTTCGGCGCTTCTAAGGGCTATCCTGACCTTTGCGGCGTTGGTCGTCGCTGCGGACTGCGCGAATCCCATGAAAGTATTTCCGCTGGCCGTGGCCGTGGCCGCGCCTTCGGTAGCCGTGCCGCTAACGGAAGACCCGTCGGCGTCCCAGTAGATTCCACTTCCAGCGGTGAGTGCTTCGGTGTTTTTGTCAACATCGAAAACACCATTGACGGAAAGCGCCCCGAGCGTAGAAGCGGCGATGTCGGTCTTGGCGATGCCGACAAAGCTGCCCTGAACCACAACGTCACCCGCGCTTACTGCGACGGACGGGGTGTAGTCAATTGAATCGCCTTCCT
>JALOBN010000024.1 GCA_023228245.1 Candidatus Pacearchaeota archaeon | reverse complement strand
GTCAAGGAGGCTTCCCCTCTCAAGGGTTAGAACCCCCCTACCCATACTACACCCCCAATTGGGTTACAATTGACGTAAGTACCATAACGTAAGATGGGCAATTTACTCTCCTCGCCTCGTCTTCTGTCCGTGGCACGGCTCACACAATCCTTGCCAGTTCGATTCGCTCACCCTCAACGCCTCATTGCCCCTATGTGGCACAATGTGATCTACGCACGTCGCTGGCCGTACTATGCCTTGTCTCTCGCATTCAGCACACAATGGATGCCGTCTCAAGTACGCCTTGCTCTTACGTTGCCACAGTCCATCGTAGCCGCGTGCTGTTGTCTTTGCTCTACTCTGTTCATACTGATTCACTCTTGGCCCACATACGCTGCATACGCCGCCCAGCGTGAGCCCTTTGCATCCTGGTCTGCTGCATGGCCTTCTCGGCGCTGTTGGCATTGGATCGTCCGCCTTACGCTTGTTCGGATGCCATTTTTAGAACTGACTGACCACGCTTTGTTTCGTACCACACTTTACGACTACCTATTCCGCCTGCCACTCTTACTCGTTCCAACTGAGATTGTGCATCGCTAATCGCCCACGCTAGTTTACAGACCCTACGCTCAGCCAAACGTTTTTCCAGGCATAGCCTGCTGAGTTTTGTACTGACAGAATTCATTTGTCTATTGAGAAACACGGCACGTTGACGCTGCATGGCTTCGTACTCCTCCTAAATGGTTGAAACACTACACACTCGGCACCTGTGGACAATCGACGATGGTCAAGTAACCAGTCCAGACAATTACGTCGTCCGTTGTGTTTTTCAGCACGCAAGCGAACTTACCTGGCGTGCCGGTGTGAGCATCCGTGTCGCTCAATGTAATCGTCTTGTCGCCAGTTCCCCCCACACTTATCTCGCCGCCAGCGGTTGTAAGCGACCACAGAACCGTAGACTTGTTGCCGGGTGCATATACTAACAAGGCATGGGAGTCACCCGTCTGTGCTGTAGCGACCGTCAACGCCGTGGCGACAAACGTTGAGTAACGATACTGAGTGATGCTCCCGGCTGTTGCGTCCGCTGATACTGCCACCGCCGTCCCCTGCTGTACGCTCCCAGCCCCAAACATGACACCAGCAAGCACTTCGCTGGTTGTCGGGCAGTGGTATGTTCCGTGCTCTGCGGATGCCGCACCAAATACGGCGGTGTCGATAACCTCACCTAGGGACGGCGCGTGGTAGGTTCCTGTTACGCCAAACGCCGATGCGATGTTCGTTGCCGTTGAAAGAATCTTGGCAACATCGGCAGTGGCAGCAGCCGTATCTGTGACCAATTGAGCAGCAGCAGCAGCGGATTGCAACGCTGCCGTATTAAGCGTACCAACAACCGACAGCAACGACGCCGGTCCGCCATCGGCCGGGCGCTGCAAAAACGCCTTTTGTCCATCCACTGCACCCTGGTCGGTTACGAGTTGCGCCGCCCGCCCTGCCGTAAACACCGCTCCGCTCTTTGCCGTCCCGTTCGATGCTCCAAAGGATATCGTGGTATCAGTGCCGTCTGCATTCAGCATAGCGGCTGTGAGCGTCGCGGCGTCGGCGGCTTGCGTGGCGGCCGTTGTCGGATACGTGCCGTCGTTCTGGCCGAGGATGTTCGCATTCGCGATGATGGACGCCTTGGCGGCACTGACAACGCCTTGATCAGTAGTAAGCTGGTTGGCCACTCTGGTATCACCGGCAGTCACTAGCTCGTACAGACCCATATCGAGCGTGCCGGCCGTGGCGTTCCCCGCCCCGAAGTTGGCAGTGCTCTTTACGAGCGAAGCGTCGGGCGTAGATCCGTCCGTATTGGGAAGCGTCACAGTTCCAAGCGTTCCCTCCCCACTACTTGCCACCGTGCCGTCGTAGCGATTGATGCCGTATAGCACTTGTGTGGCGGGAAGGGCAAATGGATGAACCCACGGCTTGTTTGTTGTGTTATAGTCCGTCAGCGACAAGCACACCTGGGCCGCAGCGGACATGTTGTAGATGTGTGGTGAAGTAGCGCTGCCAGGAGCGGGCCAAGTGCTACTCATTGAGTCCGTCATAGTGAAGCTGATGGACCCATAGTTACTGACGATCCACGGTGAACCGGACAGAGTTCCACCGTGACCAAGATTGCTCCAAATATACTGAGCAACCCAACCGGCAGGTTGGGTCACGTTGCCAAACAGCCGCACTGTCATGCCGCCGGCAATTAGCGTGCTGTTCTCCACACCGTTAAAGCCACCGCAGTGCTCAATTACTACTAGCGTGTCGGGGTCTGTTTCGAGCGTCTCAAGAACGTAGGCGGCATTGTCAACATCAGTTGGGCCAGCATCCCAATCGCCCACCAGCCTAGAAGTGGTGCCATATCCAGCGGGCACTAATACTCCGAATATCGCCCCAGAAACGCTGTAGTCGCCGTAGTCGCTCGTGACAACTACTCCGTTGTCGATTTTGATTTGGCAAAATGTACCTTCAGGCGTGTCGATAATCTTGCCGGCCGTAATGTTTGCGTCAAACTCGAATGGGGATACAACCCCATTGAGGTCGATAATGTCGTCCGTCAGGACATCGTCCTTGTCGAGAGTGTACGGACCTTCGGAGGCAGTGCCGAGTTGAGCCGTAGACCACAGGGTAGAAGCGGGGTTTACATAGAGCGTTCTGGCCATGATTATTCCCTCGGTTCCTTGCCGCTAGACTTCTCGTGCAGACCCTTGAGTCGAGCCACGTCTTCAGCAATCTTATCAAGCTTCGTCAGGCGTGCATCAATGCGGTCCATTGACTTCTCGATATACGTGCGTGATCGCTGTTGCTCTTTCAGTTCACCAAGCGCCGTCAACACAAGTTTCTCGGCATCGGCTGCCGTCTTTTCCGCCTTTCCAGAGGCGGCTTCTGCATCCTTGGCAACAGTATCTGCCCGAGTTCCAATGTTGTATTGTGCCGAAACCTGATAGGTTCCAACTGCTAAAACAGCCGTCAACAGTCCGATGATGATTCCAATACCAAGCTTCATCGACCAGTGATTCTCCGTACACACTTGCGGGGACCATTCCAAATGAGTACGGGGCCTATTCATACTGCTGTCCTATTGTGGGTATGAAGGGTAATTGCCGAAGGTTAGTGGGCTATTGCCCTGCAACGCCACGCGAAGGAACATGCTCAGCACCGAACCTAGAGTCATCCCACCGCCCGCGCTCATCATCATGTTGCCAGTGCCGTTTGCAAACCCACCAATCCTGCCAAACGCCACTATGAGCAGTCCGACCCCCAAGCATATCAATGCTGCCTGAAAGGTCTTGGAGCGATACCAGACCTTGCTGGCTCCCTCTTCGGCCAGTGCTGACGCAAATCCGTCTGCCCAATCATCCTTGTCTCCCTGTTCTGTGTAGCGGCACACCTGCCGAGTGCGGAATCCAAGGATGCCGTCAAAATACGCGGCGGAATGTTTTTGCAACTTCGGCATCAGCCCTTCCTCGATACAAATAGCCCCTCTACACACTGGAAAACCGCCCACGTTATGACGGCAAGCCCAACGGAGACGAACAGCACGCCTGCGGCTCTGAGGATCAAAAATGCCATTGAAAGACTCCTAACAAAAACCACCCTGCCGGCCAGAGCAAGGATGCAACTCGCCAGCCGGCAGGGTGTCTCTCTGGGGGTTACTAACGCACGCTTCTCTGGACACTGCGCGAAGTATCACGCTGCCGGTGTCGCTCGGACTTCACGGCACACGCCTTCGCTTGAGACTTCGCCGTCAACCTAGCGTCAACGGCCTTGGACCGCGACACACGAGCCTTCGCAATGAGGTTTCGCGTGCCGCTGAAAATACCAACGGTCGCCACGCCGATCTTCTCCACGGATCGGGAGCGTTGCACTGACCGTCGCACGCCGGTGCTAGTCGCGTTGAGCGTGCCGGGCACGGCATCACAGCAACCGGGCACGGTCAGCACTGGCGGCGGAGCGGCCGTAACGGGGGCGCATGGATTGACAGGCGCACACGGATTGCCGGCGACGGCAAGCGTTGCACAACACAGAATCACACACAGGATGGTAGCACTCTTCATTTTCTTTCTCCAATGGGGTCAAGGTGAAACACTGATCGCAACTCATCAAACGAACTCTTTTCGTGCTGGGGAACAATCGGCCATCCACGACAATTGAACTTGCCTGCATCTTCTTTATCACAAGCGATGAAGGATCAAAACAGCCTCTTAACATAGTCAATCTGCGGTCGAGGAAATCCGCGTTTGTTCTGTTTTCTTCGGTAGTCTTCCCTTGTCTTACACCGCATTGTCAGTTTCCTTGTGTAAGCCATCGACTCGCGTTTTCAAGTTGGAATTGCAGGCTCGCGTTCTCTTGTCGCAATTCAGTCACCGTCTTGCGTAGGTCGATTGCCTCTTGACGGAACGGAGCGACAATCTCTTCTTCCCACGCCTCGAAAGCGGGCTCAAGAACAGTCTTCGCAAACTTCTCGACTCGGGACATTATGCGTTGCTCCAAGTAGCGGTCCTGATTGCATACGCTTCATCTGGCCGCGCCTTCTGTCCTTGCAGCATCATGTCCTGGCCGACGTCCCACGTGTTTGGAGTGTGGATCGTCAGCTTGCCATTGATGAATTGGAGTTCATCAAACCACATTGCGTGCCGAAGCCAATTGAGACCGACGTATACGCCGAAGCCGAGCAACAGGGCCGTCGAAACTTCTTTCACCATATCGATGTGGCCTAGTTCCCAAAACTCATCCACACGATGATTCAATGCCTCTTGTTCCCAGCCCTCTTTCCATTGGCGCGGGTTTAGGTTGTAGCGTTGCGGAGAGAACGAGCGGTCACAGAAGCCGTGTTCTGCGGCGTACTGAATTGCCGCCGAGCAGTAGTTGCCGGCATTGCGCCAATTGACAGACCCGCCAAGTGATTCGGCCAGAAGATCGACGTGAGGAAGATTGGCACGGTCACGAGCACCCTTGACGGCCTGCGACAAAGAGAACGCCCAGCAATAGGGCATCCGACCTTGCGAGTCTTCCTCGGGCGTGCCCGTATAGGCGTTGCGGATAAACCGCCCTTGCATTGCCTTCGCTCGGTCCTCCCATTCCTTTTTGTCGATCAACTTAAATGATTCGCAAAACGGCGTCGTATGCGGGATGCTGCAAAGCGGCTGCGCGTCGTAATCACGTGGCACAAGGCCAAACTGCCCTTCGGTTATCCCGGCGTGAATGTCGAGAACTTGCTGAAAGTTTTCGTCGTCAACAAAGTACATGGCTATTGTCCTATCCCCAAAATGGTTTTTGCGTCTGCCTCGGTTGCCGGCACTGGATAATCGCTCAGGCCACCTCCGCTACCCACCAACACGATTCGGGGGATGCCCTTTGCTTTTGCACGGTCAATGATGGGCACCAATTCCTTTGGAGTCTTGCTGTCCAGCCCCTTGAGATGTTGGTCGATGGCGTGAAACTCGATTCCCGCCGCCTTGCAGTCGGCGGCAAACTTCGGCGACTTGATCCAGGCGAGTTGTGCGACCGTCAGGGTAATGTCGTCTTCGGATTCTCGCACCACAAACACCTTGACCGGCTTAGTATTGACGGAGATTCCGCCGCCGTCCCCGTAGTATTTGACCGCTCCTCCGCCTACAACGCACACTAGGGCAATTACGGCGACCCCGGCGTAGATCACTGAGTTGCCCCACTTGCGATACGCGAAGAGCCAGAGCAAGAGTACAACGATGATGCCGACAATCCCACCGCCGTATTGGAGATTGGTTGTCGTCAGAATCTTGCTCGGCTCAGGCTTTGGTGGCTCTGGCGGTGCGGGCGGGACCGGTGGTTTTTCCAGCAATGCCCGGATCGCCTTTAGCTCCGCCATGCTGATGGGTCCAAGTTCAACCGTAACTGTCTGTGGTCCACGTGCCTGCATGAGTTGCTTGGTAGTCTCCTCTTGCTTTTTCCCTAGCGTCGCCACGGTAGCTTGCATGGCTTCGGCTGCCTGCTTCCGGGCCGTCAGTTCCTTCGCAGCCGAGGCATCCAGAGCAGATGTCAGGCGGTCACCAAGGGCCTTGTCCCATCCGGGCGGCAGGGCAATCACTTGGTCTTTTGCTGCAATAGACGGGGGCGGCACTTGCAACATTTCAAGTCGCTTGAGCATCGCAGCCAGCTTCGGCCCCGGCTCAACGAGCATCGTTTGCGGCGATGGGGCAGACGGTGGTGTTACAGTTGTAACAGTCCGCGTCATGTTTGGACGCAGCAGGCCCCCTAGCTTCGGCGGTGCGGCATGACTTACCCGCTCGGCAATATCGCACATTTCCAAGAGTCGGTCGATCCCGACGTTGCCCACGGCTCGATCTACCTCCTGATTGTTCGCAAAGGCGACGAATGTCGGGTAGGCAGTGATCTTGTACTTGGCTTCGTACTGTGTGCCCTTGAGCACGGTAACGGCATGGGCGACTTGCACCTTCTCTACATCCGGCATGGCAGCCTCACACGCCGGGCAATTGTCGCTGGTAAACATGACCAGCACGCTATCAGCACGGGCCGCGCCAACAAGAGTTACCGACAGCAGCATCGCACAGAGGAATCTCATGTGGCACCTCCCGGCGGCGGGGCAATGACAGTTGCGGATGTATTGGCAGTCTCCACTACAATAGGCGGAGGAATTGGCCAACCAGCTATTTCGTCTCTGGCAGCACGCAACTTGGCAGTAGTGTCGAGACTTCCGTGTTCCGCGAAGTTCCAAATCGCCGTGTTGATGGCAATGTATGTCTCGGCCTGATCTACTTTCAAGTCAACCTTGTCGCCTGTCGAGACTACGGACGCCGGAACCTTGGCTCGAATCTTCGGCCAGACCAGCGAAAACCCGACAGCCAGCAAGGCCAGCACCGACACAATCATCACTACGTTCACTATCATGTTTATCCCTTTTTGTGTGGATCGTCTGATTGCCGAGGATACGTGAATTCCGTCTTGTACCGACCATCCTTGCCGCGCACTAGCACTTGGCTGATCGTCCCTCGCCGCTTTGCACAGCGGATGGCAAAGCGAATTGCCGTCGCTCGGCTCTTGTGCCATCGCAGTACCTTGCCGCCTTGCAGCTTGGTTCGCCACGGAAGTTGTTTGTTGTCGGTGGGCTCAACGACGAAGACTTTGCGTTTCATCGTGAATCTCTCTTTCAGCGTGGCCACAAGGTTGTATAGCCACCGCGTGGTATCACCGAAAGTTCTGTGTGTAGTACGTTCTGCCATTTGCGTCCTGCATTCCAGCCGCGCCGATGTATCGGTGGTTTGGATTGAGAATGTTCGACCTATGGCCACTGCTGTTCATCCAACTGTGCATCACGTCTTCACCGTCCGACTGACCCATAGCGATATTTTCTGCGTAGGGGCCTCGACTATGAACCATTCCGCCCCTGAACATCCATCGTGTATGATTGCGGGCGAAGTCCATCAGCTTGGAATCCACTACCAGTTCCCGCAGACCACGGGCACGGCGTTCGGCATTGACGCGGGCGACGATGTAAGCCTCGGTCGGACTGATGGCAGGCTGTTGAGCAGCGGGTGGAGAGGTGACTTTTCCACGCTCTTGGCCATCGGCAGCTATCACACAAAAGTACCACACCCCGTTCCCTCCACGCGCACGACCCCAACCTACGCGGGTATGAGCCTTGCGGGCCACTTCCCAATGACCAGAGGAAAACTTCCACGATCCAAACGCTTCGCGTTTCCACTGGTCGTCGTCACCAGCATACGAGCGGTTGGGCCATGACTCGGCTACAATCTCTTCGCATCGCAACCCAACGGCAGCCTCGCAACGTGACTTTCGACTCGACCAATTTTGGTGTTCCTGAACTCTAACGCTGGCCATGTATTCGGCGTGCTTCTGAGCCTCGGCGCAGAGCATCGCATCAATGTTCGATGCCCAGAGCCAGTAGACGGGGCCAACAGTCTTAGGAGTTTCCGGGATGGGAATGTCCGGCACCGCCGCCTTCGGTAGCTCGGTCTGTTGCCAAGTTGGCTTGTCGCAATTTCCACCGGGGCAACACGGGGCGGCAAAGGCAGAAGGGGCAACGAGACACAAGGCTATGGCGACAACGGCCACCTTCTGCCGTAGAGCGAAAAAGATGAACGGACCCATAATGCAGCAGGCTATGGCCATAAAGACAATGGCAATCCACCCCTTGTTTGCGACTGCCTCGAAAGCCCCGCGCAGTAGCCGGCGACTAGGCCAATCAGTCCCCAGACGCCACCAATGATCGTCCACCATCTCCAGGATTGTGACGAGGCAACGGGCTTCGAAACGTACCCGACCCAGATTCCAACCTTGCCGGTCTGTGCTTCCTTCTCGGCATCGGCCCATTCTTGACAGACCGTGCCAACCGTCCTGGCCAAGCCAACCCGTAGTTGCGCCTCATTTAGACAGTTTCCAGACTGACCATAAACGACGCCCACCAGCGGCCGGCGGGCCACTCGCTTGTGTTCGATTAGCAAGCCGCTACCACCACACGCCCAACACTCGTCAGTCAGGGGTGCCCTCTTGATCAACTTTGCTTTGTCGCAAATCTCTTTCCATTTTGCTTGAGCCACCGTGCAATAACTGCTGGCGGGTGGTGACTTCTCTGAGTTCAAGATTGCATCCTTGCACTTTTTGCAAGTCGGGATATGGCTATCCATCCAAATCGCAAACGCGGCTTGGGCCGCTACTGCAACACCTCCGTCGGGATAAGTGTTTTCCCCCTTACCACCACACGCGGAACACCGCACCTCTACACCTGGACCAAGCTTCTCAGGTGCGGCAAACATGGCTTTCGCGTCTTCGTCGCCATCCTCAGTCGCACCAAGGATTTTACGGCCACTCTCAAGCCGCACCTTGGCCCCAGCCAACTTCTCCAGCGATACTCGGCTCTCTTCCTCAAGTGGCTCACCGGCAGCAGGTGCGGCGATACCAGACAGGCTGATGGCGATAACCCGCTTGCCCTTGCGACCGTCTTTGATAACGAGGGAGCCACCAGTGGACGCCGATTCGACTACATACTCCTTCTGGGCGGGTGGGCGAGGCTTGCGGCCACGGTCACGCTGAGAGCGGCAGGACCAATTGCGTGCGATGATAGCAAGACATATTAGGCAGATAACCGCAACGGCGGCTAGGACGTACAGGTTTATGAATCCGTGACGTTTCATGGCTACCTCTCCGAATCCTGATCTATGCCGTCAACGATATTCGCGGCCCACGGTGGCATTTCGCGGCGGCTCCATTCGTGCGGATGGCCACGCCTCGGCCCCAGAAAGTCATAGGGAGTCGGTGGCTTGATGTTCAATTCGGCCATTTTTTCTTGAACCCACGGGTCGAGCGTCAGATCGTCCGCCTCCATGATTGCGCCAGTAGAACATCGCCAAAAAAAATTGCAAGAGAAAGTCAAGTCAGTTTTTACCCAACTTAACATAGCGAACGTAACACGCCGGGCAAGGCTTATAGATTACCCATGCTCGGCACACATCGCACCAATACGGCTTGACGCGATCTGGCGCAAACTCGCCGACTGGAGATGGCAATTCACGGTTCTTGCCACCGGTTCGTACACGCCGAACGGTGTCTCGCCCAACATGGAGTTTGGTTGCTATAGAGGAATCGGACCAGCCTTTTACTATGAGCACACGTATGGCCGACTCGTTTTCTGCTAGCATTTTCACCTCCTTGCGTCTTCCTACGCCTCGGCCGCAAAATCACTAACCATCGCCAGCAGCATCTCCAGCCTGGAATCGGCCCGGCAGCGCATCTTCGTCGCGTTTAAAGCGCGGACGCCGGTCTCTCTGGCGTCCTCGCATCGCACTTTCCTTTTCACTCCGCCTTGCTGAATACCTCCGTCAGATAGGCGGCTAAGACATCTTCGATCGACTGGCGGTATCGCCCGTTGACGCCGGCCTTCTTGTGCCACTGAATGCCAACCTTCATTGCGTCCTGCACATCGCCGAGCGTGTGGATGCCCGCAGTTTCCAGGGCGTCGATTTGCTGATCGTTGAAGCCGGCGGCTCCGAGGCGGTACTTCCTCCAGGAATCATCGAGCGCAGTCTTCGACGGCTTCTTGGCCTTCGGTTTTGCCGGCTTCTTGTCGGCTGGTTTCTTCGCAGTCGCTTTCTTCGCGGGCCGAGGCCCGCTCCTTCCAATACAACCTGACATGATAGGTTTCCTTAGGGTTGGTTATGAGGCTCACGCCTCGTGGTTTCCGTAACTCGGTCCGTTCACGATCAGAACTTCGGGCGCGTCGGCCTTCGCTGCCCCACGTCGATTCTGAACGTGGAGGTTCTTATTCATCGTGCAATCGAGATGCGTCCAGCGGCCAGATGGATACAACGACAGCAGCCGTGGATGAGCGTAGTAGCTGACCACAACCCTAGCAAGGGCGAACCTGCTTAGTTCGCCGGCGAGTTTCGCGTGGTCATCGTGATCAGAGAAGAGGCCGTCGTATTCCTCAAAATCGTGACGGTAGCCGCCATCCCCATCGCCGTTCCGGGTCGAGTGCAAGTATGGCGGGTCGCAGTAGATTGCAACGCCTGCATCGTCGGGAATCCGGGGAATCACGTCAAAGGCGTCCCGGTTCAAGATCACGACGTTGCGGATTCGCTCGTGCCATGCGGGAATGCTGTCGATCGCGTTGCGGAATCGCACGGTTGGCGAGCCGCCGCCGGCTGTCCATCGAACGGCAACCTGGAAATTCATTCTCGCTGATCCAGCCGTGCCATTGCGTCCGCACCACGAATGGATGAAGAACCAGTAGGCCCGATCGGCCGGAGAAGCATCGCCACGTTGTAGGATTTCTCTCGACTTCTGAAGCAACGATTCACAAAACAGCGTCCGCACCAAGCGGTCGTACAACTCGCCGGCCGTTGCCGCATCCTGGAGAATCCACGCCAAGTTCGTCAATTCCCCGTGTAGGTCGCAGACGGTCTCTTGTCTGCTCGCCACCTTGGCCAGCACCACGGCTAGGCTACCACAGAATGGATCGAAGTAGCTTTCGTGCTTTCCAAGCTCGGCGACGATGCGCGGGGCAAGCGTGCGTTTACTGCCATACCAAGGGCTGATCGCGGTGATCTTCATATCAGCGGGCATCGTGTGACCTCACCGAACGGCAGATCGCGGCCGATGTGCCCTTTGCACGCCGAAATCGCCCGCAACTGCGACACCTCTTCATCCCGTGAATGGAAGCCAAGTTGCCATGCGGCGGTCAGTTCGCCGGTCAACCGCTCGACCTCCTTGGCTAGCTGGCGGATTTCTTCCGGCGTCGTAGTTGCGCCGTGAAACTCATGCACGTCGGCGATGATCTCGGCTATGGGTCGGCTTATCGCTCGCCTCTCATCGATGATGCGTTTATGGTGACGACACTCTTGGCAGAGGGTGCCGCCTGGACTGAAAATGCCGCACACCGGGCATTTGCGGTCTTCTGCTGACTCCTTAGCCACTACTTTTTGTTTTTTATCCACAACTGGCTCCTTTCGGTTTGGATCACTTAAATCGCCGGTGCGGAATTGAATTACCCAGACCCAGACCCAGACCCAGACCGAGACCCAGACCCAGACCTGTATTTGTTTTTTGCAGAAAGTCGCATGATTACCCCTTCACCAAGCCAAACGCCTCAACAGCCGCCAACATGACATAAATGCTCTTTGGAAGAGCCTGCGCATCAGTCCATTCGGAGTCTCCAAACGGGCCAGTCTCATACACAATAGACGGATTGTCGAGCTTGACGAAGGTATCATTGATACCAACCAACAAACCAGTCCAAATGTAATTCTGACCGAACAGCGTAATACGCTGCCCCATCAGGCCCATCAATCCTTCGCCCTCGACTTCAGTAACTTGTACTAGCTTCTTCATAATCGATCTCCTTGTCCTAATTGGGTTTCTTGCTTTCCAACTCACGTAGAAACTTGTCGGCAGCATCCCTAATCGCTTGGCACACACAATCGGCAAGATCGCCAGTAGTCCTGGGCTGCTTGGCTTGCGAGTCCACCGCTGCCTTCTTTGCCGCGTAGGTGATGGCGCGGGCAGAACGCAACTCTCGCTCCGATTCCTCCGCTAGCTCGTCTGTAAGCTCTCGCAAGCTATTTACGATGGTTTTTCCGATGGTCGATGGCTCGTCCACAGCAAATTGCTGCTCGGTTGGTTTCTCCGGCTCCTTTGCCTTGCTCCCCCATGCGGCAAGGACAGCAAGCCGCATTGTCTCTTGTGGCCGGCAGATCGGCATGTCACCGCGATGGAAGACTTGCCAGCCAGCGGCCGTCTTGACGCACTTGTGACGCTTCTCTAGCGCCCACTCGCAGGCAGCTAGGTATTCTCGGTCCTCGGCCGTCGGAAGTTGCGAGCGCAGCGTTTCAATGAGTGCTCTCGCCTGATGATTGCTACACGTTTTCCAGTGCGTTGTGCATTCCGACCGCGGAATGTCTTGGTGGCAATTGCCGCAGTGAGCCAACTTCCAATTACGAAAACCATCAACCGTAGTACGAAGCGCATCGTTCTCGGCCTTGAGTTGCATCACCACGGCTCGTGACTCTGCGGCCTCTCCCTGGGCTGCAAGTCGCAGTGCTTCGAGACAAGACACCTTTCCGTGTGAGATAGTCCAGTCAGAAGGCTCCCATTGTCCCCCGCGATGCACCTCCCAGTTGTCGTCTGGACCACGTCGCCGAATCAACATTTGCGAGTGCGGTTCATAACGATACTCGATTCCCGCCGCCTCTTGCTCTGCTGCCTCGACCTCGATTTGGTCGGTTTGCATCATGGTGAGTATCTTGTCCGCCACGTCGCCGAGCCACTTCTCGTTCCGTACAGAAATGTCGGTGTACAACGCGGCCAGTGTTCGCGTGCCCTTAGCGCTCGTCTCCCACGTCTCAGCAAGGATGTCGAGCAACTTGTCTTTGTTCACGGGCAGCTGGCAGGGCTGGCCTAGAATCTTCACCACATCGTCCGCGAGGATAGCAGCATAAGTCCCACTCATTCCGTTAAGCTGAATCACGTGCAACGCCAGTTTTTCCGCCGCTTTTCTCAGGTCGCTCATTTTGTTTCTCCTTTTGATTTTAGTGCTCGCAGTGCTTCCGGTGCGTTGTCTCCCACCATAATTAGAGGCAGTAGAACAGACAGCGCCCACGCTTTCTCTGGATGGTCAAATGAAAGCATCTTGTCCCAGCACCAATCTGCGCTAATGATAATTCCTCCAGCCAGGCATCGCCTAGCAACGTCGTCACCCGCTGCCACTTTAAGAATATGACCGATTAGCCAATGGCTATTCCAATTCAGATTGGCTTCGGTCAGATCGGCTTCGGTCAGATAGGCTCTGGTCAGATGGGCTCTGGTCAGATCGGCTCTGGTCAGATAGGCTCTGGTCAGATAGGCTCCGGTCAGATAGGCTCCGGTCAGATAGGCTCCGGTCAGATCGGCTCCGGTCAGATTGGCTCCGGTCAGATAGGCTCCGGTCAGATCGGCTCCGGTCAGATTGGCTCTGGTCAGATCGGCTCTGGTCAGATCGGCTTCGGTCAGATTGGCTTCGGTCAGATCGGCTTCGGTCAGATCGGCTCTGGCCTTCACGCCAGCCTGTAGCGTTTTCAGCATCGAATCGGCATCGTCTTCGTAACATGTTCTGCCGTCAAATCGCGATAGGATTTTCATTTCGCTTCTCCTTGATCTATTTCGGACTCTGGAATGTTGTGCGCACGAATCGCCACCCTTGCGGTTGTCACCTGCCGCTCCAACTCAGCGATTTTCTTGTTTGACAGTTTGTGTTCATCACGCAACTTGACCCAACGCTTATGCGTTCTGCTCACACGCGCCTCTGCAGCGCAAACAAGGTCACCAAGTCGGCGTTCCACTTGCCATCGGGATTGATACGACAGCGTCAGAGCGTTTTCTAGCTTTGTGATCCGCTTCTGCTGTGTCTCGATCCTCTCTTTTAGTTTCTCAAATTCGGCGGCAAGAGCATCGTAGTCTTCCGAGGCGACATAGCTACTGCCGCCAGCCAAGCCCCAGTCTTTTTTCATGCCCAAGTATCGCTTCACGCTTGGTGCTTCGCTCATGGTTTTCCTCGGGCTTGTCGGATACGTGCCGTCCTGTATATGGGTCAATGCTCATGTCGTTGGCTTCTCGCGCTCAAGATCGGCGATGATCTTCTCGTAACCGTCGCATATTTTTAGCCATTCGCGGTGCGACTCCCTCGCTGCCATCGCCAGATAGATGGCGCTGCCCCAACCAACACTAGCAAGCACAATAAGTGCCGTGGTGCTCATGTCGTCTTCTCTCCTCGTTCCAGCAACGCTTTTGCTGCCGCCTTCACTTCCGGCGGGCAAAACGCCATATCCAATACCCACTGTGCAACGATGCGAGAGTTGTCTTTTGGCGTCGGCTCTGGCGGGACCAGTTTACTGAGCGTCGCCAGAACCGCCTCTTGTGTCGCGCAATAGCAGCGATGCCGTCCATTCAGTCGGATTTCCCATTGCTGTCCGACGCATGACTCGGGTATAACCGAAAGTAGCCGCTTCATCTCCGCGTCCAGGTCACGCTCGGCCACGGGTACGTGGCGTTGGTCCCATGTTTTTGTTGCAAGCCAGGCACTATTGACTCTTGGGCCACGCGCGCCGCAGTTACAACACCAGATCCAGTAGTGATCCGTGGTGATGGGATCGCTTCCGACTGACGTGACGTTATGGCCGCAAAATGGACACGGCTTCATGCTTCGTTCCTTTCAAGTGTTTTGACGCACGCCAAACAGAGGTCGCGTGGCGAGGCAAGCAGTGCCGCATTCACCGTCGGTATACCGGGGGCGTAGCCTAGCACCTCGGCGAGTTCTAGCTCAAATCTGTCCCACGGTCCACGCCGAACGCATTCCTTCAGCAGCAGGTGAACGTCGTCGTATGAGTCGCAGGGGTTGAACGCGCCATCCATAAACCACAAAAGCTCACCGGTCGCATCGAACCAGCCCCACCCTCCATGCGGCCCATTTACTGCGTGGCGATATTCTTGCACCCACGCCTTATGGAGACCGAGCATGATCGCCGCTTTTTCGTTCAGCTTAGTGTCGGCCTCTTCTTGGCGGGCTTCTGCGGCCAACGCTTGCAGGTCAACAGTAGGTATGTGGGGCGTCATTGGGGTGGCCTTTCAGTTGCAGTCTCACTCTTGCCAACGTGGGCCAACGACTTGTATAAGATGTCGTTTGTCGCTTGGTCGATGTACCCAAGGTGGTACAAAATGTGCCGACATTCCATCAAATCGGCAGCCATGTTGACAATGTCGGAGATACGCGCCGCCTCGGGATGAACGGAGAACGTCGGTATCAGTTCGCGCCGCTCTCGCCAGTCTTGTATCTTCATGTCGCTCATTTCCCGATCCTATAGAAAGTTATGACCCATACCCACGGATTGACAAACCACGGCGCACGCTTGGCGTTGATAGAGTCCCATATTGCTGCAAAAAACATGCGGTGGGAATAGGTCGCTTCCATTGCCCGTTGCGTCGAAAGTCCTTTCGGAATGTAGTCACTAGGACAGTGTTTCCAGTTTATCGGAAGCAACGCGCCTTCCGCAATCGCGTCCTCTTCGCTGATGTCTTGTAGCCGCTGTACGCGAATGGAGATGGACGACATTCGCGGCAATACCTCCCGCATCCACAGCGGCATAAAGCGACCTGGGCGCAAACGTCCACACCATTCGGGTTTTTGTAGTCCGTCCCACAATGTCCAAATCTTTCTGTGACTGATTGTCGGAACCATTGTCGGTTTCACGCTATCAAAGCGTGCTTCCGTTGCCCACGTTGTCAATGGAACTAGCACGTCGCCCGGCCCTCCATACGGACACGCGACTCCCCAATCCTCATCGTATGCCCCAAAGATTTCCTTACCGGGCTTTTCCATGCCATCGCGTCCGACCACCATCTGCTCGTATCGTTCGCATCCAATCGGACTCCAATCTTCCGGCGGCTGCGGCTTCACTAATCGCCGCGTCTGCGACTTTTGATTGTCGAGAATCGCGCGAACCATTGCCGACGAAAACAAAATCGGATATTTTTTCGGCGTCGTGTTGTTCACGGTTGGGCCTTTCGTATCAGTATCGCCGCTATCTCTTCAATGATCTGTACTGGTCGCTCTTTCCACTCGTCGCTCGGATAACAGAGCACGGTATAGCCACGCTTCTCGGCCTCTCGTTTTTTCTCGGCGTCAGCAGCAAAGCCCTTCCGTCGCTGATGCCTGCCGCCGCCCGGTGCGCCTCCGTCAATTTCCACGGCGACCTTTTCGTTCCACCAATAGAAGTCAATCTCCCATTTTCTATCCGGCCATGCGAATTGGTAATCGTGGATCGGCCTTGGTAGGTCCGGTTTTAGCGATACCCACAGTCGCCAAAAGCCCTCCTCAAGTCCGCTCTGACTACGCGAGGTGGTGGTGGCTGTTTGTTTTTTGAGGTCGCCGGTCACACCAGGCAGTCTAGCGACGTGACCAGTTACCAATCCTTGCGGCAGTCCCATCGTCACTCCACCATGATCCGTTTAGTTTTCGCGTCTTCCATAACAACAGCCAGGTCGGCGACGTCTTCCGGCGCATCGAACACGCACACAGACAGCAGGCGACGCGCCAGCGACAGCTTGTGTCGTAGCACCACAATCTCGTTCTTCACCTTATTGCGTCGTAGGTTTGACACTCGCGGCCAGTAGGTCTTTCCGTCAACGACAACGAGATACGATTCGTGTCTTCTGCTCATCCCTGGATTCACCAACGGCGCGAACTTATTGCTGACGATGTTGTTTGGGTCAACGCCAGGATGGACAATTGCCACCACCACGCCACGCTTTGTTGTTTGGTATCCTCCGCTCTGACTTGTCCACTCAACAGCATCGCCGACTTTCATTGTTATTCTCCCAGTATCCGTGTGGTGTCCGCGTCTTTCATTACGATCTCTAAGTCCGCAAGGTCTTCGGGCGAGTCAATAACCAACAGCGACAACAGCCGGCGCGCACGCTCTAGCTTGTCGCGCAGGTCGGTTACTTCACTGCGCCCGACCGGTTCCAAAACAGACACGCGCGGCCAGTAGGTCTTTCCCTTACAAACGACTATATACGATTCATGGTTGCGGGCCATGCCTGGATTCACCAGAGGCTTGTATCCGATGTACGGAGGTCTGTTTGGGGATTCTCCGGCAGGAACGATGGCAACGACTTCTCCGCGCTTCGTCTTGGTACAGCCCTGCGACTGACTGGTCCATGTAACCATCTCTCCAACTTGCATAATTATTCCCCTAGGATCTTTCTAGTTTCCGCGTCATACTCAGCAAAGAATCGCTCACTCGCTGCCTTGTTCCAATTACGCTTTTGCTCTACCTCGATAAGCCGTTCAATGGCTCTCCGCTCCCTGGCCCACGCCCGTAGCTTCTCCAGCTTGCGGCAAAGAGTTTCGCAGCCATCGTGGTGGGGCCAGGGCTTCTTGCAGGATGGACAATTGTTCATTTCACCCTCGTGTAGCTGTCGAGGAATCTGTTCACTCTCTGCCAGTGTCGGTCGCACGTCGCGCTTGCCAGATTCGCCCAACACACCTGCCACCCACAGTTCAGACGGACTATCTCAACGAGCGAACCACGCTGCTTATGCCTCCATTGCTGGCCGATGCGCACGCCAGACTTGAATCGCTTCGGTTTGTTGCAGGATGAACAGGTCATACTCAGAACCCCATTTCCGTTTGTCCACCGAAATCCGAAAACGCCGGCTCGAATCCCGGCGCGTCTTTGGCATGTTCGCGCGGCGAGTTCCAACACGCAAATCGCGTGTATTTTGGTTCCCAGTCGAGCGAGATTCGACACGTCGGGCCGCTGCGATTTTTGGCGACGATCAATTCCGCCGGCCAGTCGGCGCGGACAAACTTCGGCGATCCATTCGCCTTATCTTTATTTGGAACCATCACGCCTTCCTCGGGCCGATGGAGGAACAGCACTACATCCGCGTCCTGTTCGATGCTCCCACTCTCGCGTAGGTGATGCAACTGGGGATGCCCCTTCTCTTCGGCCGGCTGGCGATTCAATTGGCAGAGTACAACGAGAGGTATTTGCACCTCGCGCGCCAAGAGCTTTAGCATTCGCGTTTCATGCGATACCTGCTCGTAGCGCTTAACCTTTGCATCGCTCGGCGTGAGTAGGCCAAGATAGTCCACAACGGCGATAGCCAACCCGTCGCCCGCCAGACGGCGAACAGTGCGGCCAAACGATTCGACCGTCAGGTCTGGCCGAGAATCGACCAGCAACTTGCGACCAGCGAAGTCGGCCATTCCGTCAGCAAGACGACTGCGGTCGTCGGCGTCCATCCGGTTGGTCCTGATGCGCCGACTGTCAACCTGTGCGATCGCGCAGATGCTTCGCATTGCCAACTCGCGTCCCGACATTTCCAGGCTGGCAAAATAGACCAAGTGACCGCTGCTTGCGACGTGGTCTGCGATCTGCGATGCCATCGCCGACTTTCCTACGCTTGGGCGCGCCGCCAAGATTATCAGTTCCCCGCCAAACAGTCCTCCGACAATCTCGTCAAACTCATGCAACCCAATTGAAAGGCCAAGATGCTTTCCACGCTCGGCAACGGCATCAATATGGTCGCCGACCTCCGTAGCTAACTGCGAGGCCGTCGCAAGCTCCGATCCTCGCCGCTTATCGAGCGCCTGCAACCGCTGTTCAGCACGCCCAAGAACATCGCGCGGCGATTCGGAAAGCTCGTATGCCTCGCGCAGGCTTTCGGTGCTAGCCTGGATTATGCCGCGCAACAGCGACGTGTCTTTGACGATCCTCGCGTGGTACTCGGCGTTTTCAGCGTAGGGCACGGCGTGGATCACTTCGGCGAGGTAGGCCGCGCCGCCGACCAAGTCGACGTTGTTATCGGCCCGCAGACGGCTCAGCAGAATCGTACCGTCAATCGGAAGACGAGCCGCGTCTAGGTCGAGTAGCGTTTGAAACAGCGTAGCGTTTGCCGCGGCGTAAAAGTCGGCGGCCGACACGATGTCAGATACTCGGCCGAGACGCGATGGGTCGAGCATCACGCTTCCGAGCACGCCCTTTTCGGCGCTCAGATCGTGCGGTGGCAGACGGTCGAGAATTTCAGAGTTCATATCGTAAGGTTCCGTTGCGTCTGTGGGTCTTCCGTGGCGGCGAGTTGTCATCGGTTACACACCTGGGAACAGCGTGGGTTCGGAAGCATTGAGCTTCGCTCCGTGCTCAAAAAGCGGAAATCGGTCTAGCTCGTCCTGTATTCTCTTCTTTGCTATCAAGAAGTACTCTTCGGAAATCTCAATGCCGATGAAACGGCGTCCGGCCCGTATTGCAGCAACGCCTACCCATCCGTGACCACAAAAGCTATCCAGGATCGTATCGCCTTCCGTGGTGTGCAATCGAACGAAGTGGGCGGCGAGGGCTACCGGCTTCGGAGTCGGGTGATCGTCCGCCGATGGGATTATCTTACGGATGCCGTATTGTCCCGGCCTGATAATGTTTTCGATGTCGTTCGTCCCACTGCACCAATGGCAAGCCGCGCCGGGTTTCTCACCGACAAGAACCGTTTCGTAGGACCGCCGGTAGTGCCAGCCCATGCCCATCGGCCCCTTATCCCACACCACCATTTGCTTGAACGAGAACACCTCGTCCATCCACAACGACCACCGGGCAAACTGCGGGTCGGGGCCGCCGCCGCCGCAGCAGCAGCAGCAGCAGCAGCCAGGCTTGAGAAGTCGATACCACTCTGGCAACGCCAACCGAAAGAACTCGTTTGCTTCCGCGCCATCGTTGGCTATTGGGCGAGCCAGAGATAAATCAGAATCGCAGGGAGGGCGACCCAGGGCGGCCTCCCTGCGATGAATCAAGTCGCCGTTGTTGTTGTTGTGACCGTAGGGCGGATCGGTGATAATGCAATCCACGCTCCCAGCTTCCAACTCCTTCAGCACATCGAGGCAATCCCCGAGGTACAATTGCACGCTCCCGTCGTCGGTTTGCCACGTTGGTTGCATCACGCTACGACCTCCCGATAGGTCAACCGCGTCAGATCGGTTTGTGGCTTGCTCGCGTCGAGAAACGGCTGAAAAACGCGAACACTTTTGTGTGCCGACACAACGCGGCCATCTGAGTGGACCCAGGCCGACAACAATGGGTCGTAGATTCGCCAGTCGCGTTGCTGTTGTTGCACGCGGAAGGCGTCAACCTCCCGTCGCTGCTTCAGAATCAAGTCCCAGTCCGCGCGTGTCATGGATCAAGCTCCGTTGCGAGGGGTATGGTGCTTTGCTGATAGGCCGACGGCGATTCTTTCGGCGCATCGTCTCCGCGCTGCCAGACGGCCGGATCGTCTTCCCAGTGGCCCTGGTTGAGCCATGTGGCCGGGTTCCAACAGAAGGCCGAGTTGGCCTTGGGACTCGCGGCGTAGGCCCGCACGGCTTCTAGGAGCATCGCCTCAGCGTCGGCCCGTTTGTTGCCGGACATGCCTAGCCGCTTCAGTGCGGCGGCGTAGGCTTTGCGCGCGGCTTCTTTGCCGGACTTCTTGGGGTAGGCTTTCCACCAAACATCAAAAGACGAAATAGAAAGCGGCGCAGCCGCGTCTTTCTTTCTTTCTTTCTTCTTATCTCTACTCTCCTCTCCTCTGGTCACTAAAATGTCACCACGTGGCGGTGACAAATCGGTGACAGGTTTTGATTGGTCTCCATCTACGTCACTCTTCTCCCGACGACGTTTCTTCTTTTGGTTCTTGGAGTTACGTGCGCGGGTTTTGGAAGTCTCACCGTTGTGCCGCGAAAAGTTCGGCAATTCTAAGCGGCCATTTCTGTACTTAATCCAGTTGGCGGCGAAGGAATCGGCTAGCTTGTCGGAGCCCAAAAGTTCACTCACAAACGCGCGGTTGTCACCGTCGTCCGGTGACAAACTCACGTAAGTCGGTCCATCAGCAGAAATACTCTCCTCGGGAATGTTCTCGTCTGCCCACTCACAAAATACCATAAAGCGGCTGGCAACTTCATGCCGGGTCATTCCAGCATCATGGGCTGCGCGGATTATCTCTGGCTTTTTTGCCAATCCGATGCACCACTTTACCCAGTCGCCGGCCATCTTACTTGGTATTTCCTTGTTTCTTCCA
This sequence comes from Candidatus Pacearchaeota archaeon, assembly GCA_023228245.1. Next base: position 16,717 of record JALOBN010000024.1, on the reverse strand, counting down.
CTCCGCGAACCTCTTCGTCCCCGGTATGCAGGTGAACCGGAAGTGACACAAGTCGCACCGATAGACGTGTATGCCGTCCAGCTTGACGTGCTTGCTTGTTCCGCAGTTTCGACATACGGGATTCATAGGTAACACCTCACCTGGGCAACTCTTGGTAACTCCGTCAGCACCCTACTGACTGTGGAAGTCTTAAAACGCCTCTCAAGTACTCCCTGCAAGCCATGTCGCGTCAGCAGGCCAACATGCGACTCCAAACACTGCCGACGAATCGACATGGCCACACGGGCCGTAGGCGATCGTCGGAGGTATTTGGCTAGGGCTGTCATCCCCCGCCCTCCGGTTTCGGTTTGTAGCCAGTGTCCATCGCCTTCACCTAGCCCTCAAGACTCTTGTACTCGTCGCTGTCGCGTTGACCAGTCGACCGTAGCACAAATAGTCGTGACCTCATCTTCTCCAGTACCGTTGGCCTGGACGGACTTGGCGGCGGCGTGTTAAAGCGACGGACTGATGGTGTGGCCACTGTTGGTTCTCACTTTGCGTTCGAGAAAAACTCCATATCGCTCTCGTCGGCGTTGTCTTCGCTGGGTTGGCGCTCGGGATTCTCACCTTCCTCAAATGCCGACAGTGGCGGTGCCAGCGCTATTGGCTCGGCAGGACCGTCAAACATTGGCGGCTGCGGAGCATTGCTTTCAATGGCGTCGTCCAAGGCCGAAGCCACGGCCATCCGTCGCGTTCTCTTCCATGTCTTTGATGCCCGAAGAATCGGAGTCTTCAAGCACATTGCTACAGGATTGCTGTCCCATACGTTGCCGCGCCTCTTGAGTGTTTCGAGAGCCTTTCTCCCGACGACTTCGAGCCCCTTGCCGCCGGAGCGGGAATGCCAGACACAATAGGAGGCTACCACGTTGGGCCATGCTAAATCGCCATCACGGTCAAGGCTCATAGCGTGCCGAATATGAGGGCCGTTCTCATCGTTCCAGCGAGTGAACTCTTCGCCCTTGAGAACGACTTCCGAGTGCATGTCCGCCAGAAAGTCGCCGTCGTAGGCAAGTTCCAGCCAGCCCTTGTACCCAACAATCAGTTGACACTCTTTTTTGAACGGAACGAAATGACACATTCCTAGGAAGTCGCCGGGAATCAGGCCGAGAACCGCAGCATTGAAAGCGGTCTTGACGACGCTTACCGACGTGCATTCCGATAGACTCTTTTTGTTCGCCTCAGATAGGATGCCAGCGGCTAATTGTGCTCCCGCCGCTCCCGGTGGAAAATACTGCGGAAGACGTTCGACCACGCGGACCAGCGCCGTAAAACCCTGATGCTGCGGAGGTGGAATTGCTATTCTCTGGTCAGAGACAATCAAGTCGTTTGACATGTTGGTCCTATTGTGCTAGCCCATAACGTTTGAGTTCGTAATCGTCTGGGTCAATCTCCTCGATATCGGTACAGTATCCGGGCCACTGGCAGCTTTCGGCGCACCACTTGTATATGGCGAACGCCTTTTCGGCCTTGATTCTGCCGATTTCCAGCATCTTGGCCGAAGCCCATTTCGGTGATACGTCGAACGGCTCGGAATCCTCAGCGAATATCCACGCGAACAGAGGCGGCTTCTTGTCTGGCCGCAGCCGAGCGAGCCCGTCACGATACCACCATGCGGCCAGATCGTAGCCGTAACTGCGAATCGCCCTCACTAACGCCTCGACAGTTCCAGCCATCGGCTGAATCTTTTTCAGGTCACAAATTGTGGTTGGGCATGGCTGGTCGATAATCAGCTTATCAAATCTCGCCTTGCACGGAATGCCGTCACGCTCCCAGACAGCCGATACTTCACAGCCGCCGAACCTCCGCAATAAAGCCACAACCCGATGGGAGAAGACGCCATTTCGCATGTCCAGGATCGCCGCGTGCTGGTCTGCCGTCAGCATTTCCGGCAGTTCTTTCGCCGTCGGGTGGGCTTTGCCGTGGACGCCGCAAAACCATAGCCCGGTATCAGTCTCCACGTGTGTCCCCTGGTTTCCGCACGGCTCACCCTTACGCTTGCCAGACGCCAGAGGTTCCGCACATATCCCGCCGACCGGGAACCTCTCAGTAAACGTATCGGGCTCCAAGAGGGCAGCGTGGAAGGCCCGCCCCTTCAGTCGGTCAGGCGAATCCGTGTCTAGCTTGCCGTCGATGTACGACTTGCAGTGTTTTGGCGTGACGTGTGCGAGTATCTTTAAGGCGCTCGCGTTGACCGCTGGCCACGCCCGGTAGACCTCATACGACACGCCGTTGTAGATGCCAGGGGCAGGCAAGCCATCCGGCCACGCCGCCACGGGATGCTCTGGCGCAGCCTCAGCGAAGACGGTCAGCGGGTCAGCCGTCTCGGCATCGTGAATCGCTTCGTCGAGTGGCGAGCGCTCACTTCCCATCGCTGGCACCACCTTCCGTATTACTCTTGGAGTCACGCCATGTGGTCAGCACGCTACGGACGCGCGACATTGCCTTGTCGATAGAATTGAACGATTTCACCTCTATCAGTTGTCTTTGTCCTCGTTCTTGGTTCATTGTGCCAAAGTCAATGCACGGCTCTGCGACAATGCAGCCGTTCGCAGTTTTGTAGATTGTCATTCGCATTTGTCGGCACCACCTTCCTTGGCCTTCTCGATTCCCAGCAGCGTAATCACGGCCGTCAGCGCCTTCACGTGCGCCTTATGATCCGCTTCCGCAGCAGCAAAGATGTCACGCTCAATTGTGGCGTCTTCTAGCTTTTCGTGGCCTAGAAGCCGGTGGCCTTGCTGACGCTTTAGATGCGCCTTGCGTGTTGCCTTCCACGTGGTTTCAATCTCGGCTAGTTCCTTCGACGCCAGTTCCAACGTCCAGACTTTTCCGGTTAGCATCGCACGTTTCCCTTTCGCTTGTGAAAATCGTTTCAGCAGATTCGCCTACGCCGCTGCTGGAGGCGTGACAGCCTCCTTGATCTTTTTTAACTCCTGCTCAAGTAGGCGCACTTTTGTCGTCAGCGCGTCTTTTTCTTTAGCTAGCGACAGCAGTCGGTCGACGGACTCGGGCCTCGCCACGTCCGGCAAGCGAACGTCACCGTCAGCCAATAGCTTGATCGTGATGTCGTGTTTGGCTTTAGCCTTGTAGAACCGGGCGTCGTATGGCCCTTCCTCTTCCACAACTGTTGCACCCTCGACGGCCCCTATGATCTTAGCGTAATCGCAGTCGGTTCCGAACAGAATCGTAGAATACTCAAACGTGACCAGAAGACGCATGGCTAACTCCTATTTATGGTTTTACTCGTAACCGTTCCAACGCTACTCTGACGTAAGCTCTTTCAGCTTCGCTATCTCATCCAGCATAAATTGCCGGATTGCTTCTTGGACAATTTGTGCGTGAACCGGAACAAGCACATCCACGGCCGGGTCTCCGTCGATCAATCGAATGCAGCCGCAGTAGAATGTGTGCCGGAAGATGCGAATGGCCCCGCGCTCGTGGCGAAGGATGAACCCGCCTTCCAGTTGAGTTTTACAGTCAATCATCATCTTCCATTTCGTCTGGTTCTTCGTCGTCGTCAGGCTCGTCGTCAGGCGGCGAGGAGAGCTTCCAGTAGTCGTATGCACTGATTCCGACGATGCCTGACATACCTACGCCTTCACCTTCTGCCACCGCAGGATAGCAAGAGCCTGAGTCAGCTTTTCCTGATTAGTTCGCAATAGCCACCGCCCAGGATTCTGTTGCGGAATGCCATCTTCCAGCCGGTCGTTGTTTAGTTGCACGTCGACGATAAGAAGTCGAACCTGTTCCAGCGGAGTCATTCCAATTGTCGGAACGTCATCGACCACCGGTATCCGTCTGCTAGGCTCACAAGTTGACTGGCGGGCTGTTGGGATCATGTGTCACCTCGTTTGGCTGCTATCGCGTTGTCGAGTAGGGAAATCACGCCAATGTCGCTCAGGCCATGTCGCTTGGCCAGCGTGCGGAGAAAGGCAAGAAGCTCCGTAAGGGCCGACGTGCTGTTGTCAGCTACGGGATTAGGAGGGCGGTTGACGTGCTCTACCGGCGGCGGTACGTCGGTATCGCCATCGTAGGCGTCGGCGTCTATGGGGGAGTCTTCTGGCTCGTCTTCTGGCTCGGCCTCCAATACCTCGACGGTGGCTTGCTTGATCGCAGCAGCCGTCAGCGGCTTCCCATCAGCCTTCTCTGTGGCCCAATCAGCCACGGCCTGTTGTCGGTCTTTTGGCACTTTTCCCAGTTCGCGGGCTACCGCCTCGTTTGGAATTGTTACATTTGTAACACTTTCCGTGTTTTTGACCGAAGCTATCAGTTGCCGCGCACGTCCTCCGCTGATGAGAGGCCAGCGCTGAGCGAGGTATTCTGGAAATGTCGCATAGTCGCGGCGGAAGAGCTTTTTGTCCCGCACCTCGATCAATGCGTGTCCAGTGGCTTGAAACGTTCCGATTCCCTTTTCAATCGTCTTCTCGCATCGCGCCAAGTCGCTGGCCTCGACGTTCGACAGCGGAGATAGTTCAGTTCCCATAGCACCCTCCTAGCGTTAGATTCCTACTCTGCCACGCTCGTATTGCATTAGTTCCGCCTCGGCGTAATGTGAAGCGTCGCCGATGTAGCGTGGCGACTTATCCTTGGCGTCCGGGCGGATGATTCTGACAGATTTGCCAGCATCGATCCCAAGCCTAACGGCCTTGCCGCCGCGAATCTCGCAGACCGTGATCGTACATGGGCCATCGATAACTACCTTCTCTCCCTCGCGTCTCGATAAGCAAAGCATTGCATATCCTCCGTGAATGGTTAGTGTTACTTGGTTTCCTGGGCCGCTTGCTGTTGCAGGTATCGCCTCAGAAGCGTCTCATGCTCACTGCTGGGTACGTTAATCCTGTCGAACGCATCGCGTGCTTCTGTCGCCGTGATGGGCTTGATGCTGGCAAGGTAGGATTCGACGTAGGCGATAGGATCACTACTGCAATCCCAAACCGTAAGCTGCGAATTTGTATCGTCGTTCCATAGGCAGACGTGATCGCTACACACCTCAAGAAAGCACGCCGGATCGACGGAACGCTCGACCTCGCCGACAAGCCGCTGTAGCTTCGTCAGTCGATCTTCCGCCGGAACGCGGAGCATGGGAAGAAGGGCGGTGATTGTGGCATCAATGATGGTTAGAATGCCCATGAAGTGCTTTTTGTGGTAGGCGTCATCAAGTAGTTTCCTCGCCATCTTCTCGACCTCTTCGTCGGACTCTGGCCTCTGTAGCTCTGGCATGGCCGCGATGGCGTCCGATACTGCCGCTACTTCCCGCATTCGCTCTTTTAGGCTCATGTTTACTCCTTGTTAGCCGCGTTGGTTCCACCGCAGCGGCGTGTTGTTATACGTCCTGGTTATGCGGCTCATGCCGCTCCTTCGCCTCGGCGTCTTGCGTCGGCGTCCTACTTCTTCAATGCCCACGTCGGCAGCAAGCCTCTTCTCTGCCTCTTCTCTGCAGCTTCGCGCTCTTCCTTTGTGGCCATCACTTGGCCCTTTCGTCTAGCATGGCATCGGCGAGTGAATAGGCCATCATTGATATTTGCCGAAGCAATACCGCTCTGCCCTGGTCGCTGTCAGCCGCCTTCGACAATATAGGGTCAGACGCAACCAGGGTGGTCGCCTGCTGAATCGCACTAGGTAATGCTGTGGCTGCAAAGTAGTCACGAAGCGACATACCTACATTTACGCACTCGGCGGCACCATTCCAGTGGGAAGGATGGGCACTCAGAGGAAACGCAGGTCCACCATAGTCTCGTTTCACGTCGCTCATCACGTCACCTCGGCCATAATGTGTACGCCGCCACCGCGAAGCACGCGACGGCTAGGATCAGTCCAATCACAATTCGCACCATGACAACCTCATAATCGTTTGGTGGAGCGGGTGCGCATTGCTCGCAACAGGGTCGCCGTACTAGGCCAAGGTCCGCTGCCCTGCCGTTCCGGCGATCCAGCCTTTCGGCCGTACTGTCCCCGCGATTTTGCCAATCGATACATCGACACCGATTGCATCGGCATCACGCTGGAACCTGCATCACCCCGCGATTTCGCCAATCGATACATCGTAGTGTCGATGTCGCCGGTAACGGCAACACCTGCATCACCCCGCGATTTCGCCAATCGATACATCGAGTCTGTGAGCGATGAGTGGGGACATGCTACCTGCATCACCCCGCGATTTCGCCAATCGATACATCCGGTAAGCGTGTGGCACGGCATCGGTTACCCCTGCATCACCCCGCGATTTCGCCAATCGATACATCGCAAACATCCGAACTGCAATCGGTAGCAACGCTTACATCGCTTTCATTCTCAAAAATTCGCAATACGATCCCCTGTTCTGCACACTTTCGCGTCAGATTTTCTCGAATCTGATACAGAGGCCATGTCGGACCAAATTCCTTACCAACGCTGTTTAGTAGGCAATCGCTGCCGGCTAACACGTAGTCGAGGGCATCGCACTTATGGCTCACCAATTCTTTCACGATCCGCGCGACCGCCTGCTGATTCAGCGTCTTCGTCACGCGACCCCAGCGACCCGTCAGACGTCTCATTCCGCGCAATAGGCGTTTGCGCCCGTGCCCGCAACAACTTGGCGCTTGAAATGGATCGGCACGACGAACCGCCTTTTCCGTCGCCAGACGACGACGCAAGTGTTCAATTCGCCTCCCGGAACCTATTTCCACTGTGCTTCCGTCATTAAAGCGAAGCCGCCAACAACATTTCTCCTTCGGAGCGGAGAGCATAGCGGATTTGGTCGGACTTGTTGGTAGGGCTGGGTTCGCATCTAACTCCACGGCGATCATCGCGTACCAGCGCCGCCGCGAAGTTTGGTATACGATTTGACTACCCGCCCATTTTCGTTGTTCGCGCACGGCCTCAAGTAAGAGCCGACGGAACTTATCGTTACACGGTAGCTCAAGGCGCATCGAATCAGGAGTTGACGCGCCGTTGATCTTGCCAGTTACCTCAAAGCGATCTACGCGAACCGTCAACGTGATCGACGATTCGTCTCCGGTCAGGGTTCCGTTCTGTCCGTCGAACGGGATCGGCAAACTTTCGTCCGAGCAGCACGGGCGTTCCGCGCCTAGCAGCACGGCCTGCCAGAGTTTCAGAGACGACCTCGTATGGCTTGGTAGTTGCATGAGGCGTTTTGCAGCGCTATTCAGCAGTAAAGCGCGACAACGCGAATGCAAATATGGATATGCTTCAGCGCACCACTGCGATGCGTTGCGCACAAACTCGGCGTCAATCGCGTTAAACTCAAGTTTTGGTTTGTCGCCTTGCTTGCAGCCGGTCTTCCATCGCGCATACAACTCCAAAAATATTCGCAAGTCAGTATGTTTGTTCCTTGACATCGCATCGGCGATCCATCTCATCCAAAACAGATTAGTCGCTTCCTGCACCATCCGCCCGATCTCAAAGAACTTGCACCGCAATTCCTTCGGCATGTCGATGATTTGACATCGGCAGACCGTCAGCAATTTCTTAGCGGGTTTCCCCGCCAGCACAGTTTGATCCATGCTGACGGGGACTCCCTCGGGGTGTCGGCGAGCGTTGCCGTACTTCGCGGTACTTCTCGCCGTTCGGCCGTGCAGTCGGCCGTCACCTTTCGGTGTTTCAGTTACGTTGCGCATGCACACCTCGTTGTGAAGACGTGGAACGCAGGGAAGAAAATGCGGCGGGCCGTCTCTCACGGCCATTGACCTCCATGACGGTGCTTTTGAAGAGGCTGACCACAAGCCCGTATGCAACGTGGTGCAAGATTGTCTCTTGTCGCCGCCGCACTGACGGCACTGGGCCGTCCAAGCTCCCGTTAGGGAGAACTATCGGTCCTTCTTGTCGCGTTCTCGCTTGCAGACCGAGCAGCGATATGCTCCAGGATCGTCCTTTGATTTCGGAGGAACGTAATTGTGGACGCGCCGTCCAGAACCGTATGTCCTGTCCTGATACGAGTGTTGGCATACACAGTGAAGAATCATCCCCGTCTCCTTGGAAATGTGAAAACGCTGATACCCCCTGTTGCGATACCATCAGGGATTGGCTGATTTGCGCACGCTTTCTACTGGTTGTGCGCACAGCAGCTAGATCCGCGTTTGCGAACTGCCGATGTCTCCGCCCGAATTTATGGGCTCGCACGACATGACCACCAACGGTTTCCGGCGTTAGGTCCGGTATCAGCGTAGGGAAAACCGCCACGCCCAACGTCAGTGTCACCCGGCTTGGCATGGGGGTAAAGTGAATCAGAAAAACGCCCACGGCGATCGCAGACGGCGCTGGAGGCGCCTGCTGGGACATCACACCCAATAGAGGACCGCCGTGGGCGAAGATCAAAAGGAGGGCATCACGTCGGCGGCTGATTGTTGGCCAAGCTGCGTTGTGTCGAGGTAAAACCGGCTCATGTCCGTCTTGTGGCCCAGTTGCTTCGATGCCAGTTCTTTTGACCCGAACTTCACGCATAGGGTATACGTGGTTCGCCGTGTCCGTTGAAACATGCAAGAGCGATCGTGGGGTAGGCCGGCGGATGTCAAGATCACCTTGTATTGCTCCCACAGCCTTCGATGAGATACGCCGGTTGGCCACACGTGCGGTTGCCGAAATGCCATCATTTCCTCGATGGACTGACACGCCATTGGATGCAGAGCCAATACCTGCTCGAAGTCCGTCTTCGCCGCGTCGGATCGTAACCGCACTGTTCGCCGCGATAGATTCACGTCGGATGGCTCGATTGCCACGGCCGCTCCGATACGACAGCCGACCCAGTAGAGAAACGTGGTAATCGTGTGCCACCAGAGGGAACGTGGGATCGCCGTCCCCTTCACCGTTCCGGTCAGCTTGCGGCACGAATCGACGATCATCGCATACTCGCCTGGCGTCCAACTGTTGGGCGTCCGCATGGGAACCTTGACTGCGGGAATATCGAATGGCGACTCTCGACATAGGCCACGCTTGAATGCGAAGCGCCAGAGCGTCAACAGGTCGCCGCGCTCTCGCTTCACCGTCTTGGCAGAGCGCTGGGCGAGGCGAGCCGACAGCCAGGGAAGAATCAAGTCTTCCGAGAAGTCGCACGCCCGCAGAGAATAGCCGTAGTGCTTTTCGAGGGATCCAACTGCGTATCCGTACAGCTTGAGTGAAGCACTGTCCAGTGAGGGATGATGCCGCGAGTACAGATCGACTAGCTGAATGAGAGTTGGAGTTGCACAGATCAAGGTTGTGGCTCAAGTGGGAACGTCTACCCCGATGGTAGACAGCGTTTCTACGGTCAGCCAGTAGAAACCACGCATTTTTGCAAAGGCGATCCATCAGAAATGCGTCCCAGCCCGCTCTAGTTCATACTAGAGGTGAAATCCGCACAACCCGCGGATGTGATGTCTCCCTCACGATCAGAATCGGAGGGCGTTTCGCTCGGGTGGCGACGTTTCAAGGTCGCTTCGCCGAGCACTGATAATAAATCTATCGCAGAGCGTTTTTTTGTCAACGAAGAAAAAACGGCGTGGAGGTTGAAACGGCCGGAATAGGGCGAGCATCACACTTTGAGAATGCCCCGAATCCGACCCCTCGACGCCTTGCGACGCCGAGACTCCACGCCGTCAAAACCCCTTATTTTATAGAGGTTTTTGCGAGTGCCGAAGACAGGACTTGAACCTGCACTCCCTTGACGGGAACTAGGTCCTGAACCTACTCCGGTATTACGAAAAACTTTGTCGTAATATCCGCAGAATCCGGCGCGGGGAGGATAAATGTCAGGCGGATTAGGCGTAAAGACGGAAAGCCGCGTTGCCGATAGTCGCCGCATGTTTTGGTGTGAACGGGACTTGCGGCTTGCGTATTACGATTCGGCGTTTCGTATTACCGATAGGCGCAAAAGAAAGGCACCTTCGCTAAAAGACGCGGCGCTCAATTTGCTATCAATTGCGCTCAAACTGATAGCCTGGCGTTTCCGATACCCCCCCGCTGGTAACTATTTTGTAAATCTTTCGATTTAGCCCTTGTGTTGATTTAGCCGATGAGTATAATGATGGGAGAAAGAAAAACAACGCGGCATTGCCGCACTCGCCGACTGAGTGAGTCGGAGGCAAAGGGAAAAAAGCATGGCCAACACGGCACACATCACGATTGACCTGGACGACGTAGTAGCGGCTGGCAGCGTAGAGGCTGCCATTGCCAAGTGGTGCGAGCGGAGCGACGACACCTCCTGTGGCGTCGTCGGATCGACATTTGCGACATCCGGCCCAGGATCGGGCTGGACCCGAAACTTTGACGCCTCGGATTATGCCAGCCGAGCGCTGCGCGAAGGTGCGATGTACTACGTGGATGAGAGCGATGGTAGGATGCTGTCCAGCGAATCGGCCGAGGCCGATGATGATGACGACGACGAAATCCTGACGGACATCGGCGGCGGCCACTACCGTGAGGGCGAGTGGACCAACAAAAGCGTAGTATGTGTTGAGTGCCCCGACATCGACGACGCAATCGAACACCCGGATATGGTGGCCAAAATGGCAAAGGCCATCATCGACAGCCACCACGCGGAGAGTGATTGCTCCGCGTGGAGAAAGCTGATCGAGAGCATTCGGTCGTCCGCGGAGGCCGTAGAGGATATCGACATCGACTCGTTCCCTGCCGAGTAAATTTCCCCGTGGTCGCCGGTCGCTGGCCTGTAGCTGGCGGCCGGTGGCCCGGCCTTGACCCCAATCCCTAACCGAGGTGAATGATGAAAACCGACGACCGAAAACTGAAAAGCACAACCAGCAAAACGATCACGCTGACCAACGATTTTCACAACACGAAGATCGGCTTGAAAACCAGCCACGGGCACCGCTTGAGCCCTGGGCAAGTCGCTAAGGCTCGCAAGGCGCTTTGCGGCATTGCTGATTGCACCTGCGGCGGACATTGCGGCGAACGCGGCGTGCAGTACACGAGCGATCACGCGGCGAGAATTACGATTGTTCCAACTGCCGACGGCGGAGCCGATCTGGAATTGGACGCGATCAAGTAGCGTAGACGATCCCCGCGCCGCCTACCGTGTGGCAGGTCCGGCGACCGTTTACCCCATCACACAGAATCGAGGTTGACATGAGTGAAGCGAAACACACTGCTGGACCGTGGCATACCGATCGCCGATACGGTTGTCACGCGATTGTGGACAGCAAAGGGCAAGACCTGTGCTACCAGGACGTTGAAGCGTACAGCGGCCCCGGAGAACCAGCCGGAAGCGTAACGAGTCGCGGACGCACCACATTCGAGTTGGAAGCCAATGCCCGGCTAATCGCGGCGGCTCCCGACCTGCTGGCAGCGTGCAAGGAACTATTCGCGCTAGCCTGTATGCCAAGTCAATTCACGGAGTCGAAACGGCAGAAATTACTCGATCACGCCCGCGACGCCATCGCCCGAGCCGAGAAGCCCTAGCAACTGTTCGATAATATCGAACAGTTCATCTCGACGAAACCAATTTCGTGAACATCTAACCAGTGAGGGGATTATGAGCGACTGCGACGACAACACGACTCCTGCCGAGATTACCGCCGGCATGTGCATCATCCACAACCCGCCGCTGTTTATGGGAAAAGCAGCCGGCATCAGTCACGCCCGGATTGAATCAACCGGCCATGTCACGCTGATTTACGAGGACGGCACAAAGGAGCGCGGCGACAAACCTATCCCCATAGATCAGCCGATCCCTACGACATTTGCCCTGGTGGCCCACGTCCAAGGTCAACGCAAATCGAACATCTAGCAGCCACCGCCACCGCGCCGGGTGTGAGACGACGCGGAGGCTGGTGCTGAACAAAAAAGAGCCTTGCAAATCAAATAGCCCCGATATAGGATGCACGATTATGCCTAAAGGATTAACATTCCCCGAACGGCTCCGAGCGGCCCGTACTGCTGCCGGCCTTACGCAGCGCCAGGCGGCTAAACGTGCGCAGTGCCACATGATTACGTGGAGCCGCTGGGAGTGCGGCATCAAGTCGCCAGGCGTGGATCGGCTCGACAAGATCGCCAAGGCCCTTGGCGTAACGGCCGAATCGCTGGTCCAGCAGTGCTGCGGAGGGACGAAATGAGCGAACGACCATACCTACCCCTACAGCAGGTTGGCAAGACCATCGTAGCACGCGATGGCACGCTGGTTGCCACGATGGCTCCAAACCAAAAGAATTGGGCCGAGAAGCAAGACTTGCTCGTCTCCGCCGTCAACGCTCACGATGCCCTGGTAGCAGCCTTGAACGAGACGCGGGCAGCATGGCGAGCGACGGGCCAGCCTATCGGCGAGGCGTGGGAGCACGGCAGCGTTGCCCTTGCCCTTGCGGAGCCGACGCCATGCCCATAAACAACGGTTGGAAATGCCCTGGTTGCGGCCGCTGCTACGCCCCGCACGTATCCGAGTGTAAGGCGTGCAACGCCAAGGTCGCGTCTGGCGTGAAACCAACGATGGACGACAAGGTGTCGAGATCGTTTGATCCGAAACAGACGTTTGTCTATCTGAAAGGAGCCGACTTATGACCGTTGATGAACGCGAAGCATTATTTGCCGCCGGCAAGTTAGCGACGGCCGTTGAGTTGGTCTTGAACGCCAGCGTGTTTACCATGACGGCACGTGCCGAGATGATGCGCGATGCGCTGGTGGACTACAACAAAACCATTTACGCGATGTGGAGAACTCCACTCACAGCCAGCGGCCACACTGCTGCCCAGTGCGACCAACTGGCCGAGACGATTAGGAGAGCGTGATGGCGTTTGATGAACGTGGCGCTCCCGAGTTCACGACACAAGACGCGGACGGCCGAACTGTCAAGTGGTGGCACGAGCGCATTCTGACCGGCTGGGCCGTGCGGGACTCGCTCGATCTACCGAAGTTACCCGACGTGCGAGGCTGGGTTGTACAAGCCGGAGACGGAACTTTGCAGTATGTTGTCACCGAGGGACAGACTCCGATCTTCGATACGCAGAGCCTTGAAGCGGCGGCATGTCACATCGACGCGATGCGAATGATCAGGAGGGCGTGATGATTGCAACGGCGCAGACCGACTTCCCTCGGCAAAAGCACGATGGGGGTATTGCAATGCCTCTGGTAATCTGGTCAAATAGAAGGGCCGAACCGGGTGCAACCCCGTCGGCCCTCGCGGTTCCGTGTAAAAGATCACCGCGGCGAACGCATTGTAACATAAGCGGACGCTTTTGCAAGATCAATTCACGGAACCACCTGGATTCTACAATCAGGTGTGCCATCCAGCCTGAAGGGCCGAGGCCAAACGGGTGGCGGTATTCTGGTGGAAACCCCAATATGGGGCATACTTCGTTCATGCTCACTGGCTCCAGAACGAAAGACAACCCGGCGCGGCAAGCACCGATCGCGTTATCAAAAAGCGGACTCTCCTATACTCAAGCTCCCGAAAAGGGAAACGGTATTAGGTTGACTCTCGCACGCGCGGGAGCCAGCCTAGCCTAAGACCGAAAGGAAAACCGGTATAGTCCGATGCCTACCGACGACTTTCATCAATTCGACCGGAGACGCCAAGACGACCCGCAAGGCGCAATCGACGACCTGGTTGCACGGACGATGCGACAGGCAAAGGCACTTCACAATTTGGGTGAAGAGAACGCCGGGTTGCGGGAATCGCTGGCTTCGATGGAAGCGGAACGCGACAGCCTGCAAACATCATCAGGCGAACCAATTGATACCCTTTTTCCAACAGGAGTCACCCCATGAAGCTGCCCGAGCTTTGCATTTGCGGTTCGCTGCTGTTCCTCGGGGCCGTTATGTTCTTGCCGGGGATGTCGCTCGACGAGTTGAACAGCGGCGTCCCTCAGGCCATTACCATCGCAATCGCGGCCACGGGTATCAGCGTGGCCATCATTCGGTACGTGAAAGGAAAGCTGTCATGCGACGACGACAACACGGATTCTCTCTAGTCGAACTTCTGGTGGTTATTGCCATCATCGGCATTATGGCGGCGCTGGGGCTGGGCGTGATGCGGGCGGCACGGGAGGCGTCGGCACAAGCTGCGACCAAGGCCACCATCGCCAAGCTCAATTCGATTGTGATGCACAAGTATGAGAGCTATCTCACGCGGCGTGTGCCCATCGCAACGACGCCTTGGCCTGGCCCATCATGCGGCATTGACGCAAAGGCGTGGGCGTTGGATGAACAGCGAAGGATACTCAACGCGATCCGTGACCTGATGCGTATGGAAATGCCGGACGCCAAGAGCGACATTGTGAACGGGCCATTTTCATTCACAAACAACAGCTACCAGTGGTCGGTTCCCGAGCCGCCCATTCGCAAGCTCTACGCAAGTAACCCTCCGACTGCCGACCACGATAGCGCCCAATGCCTATATCTGTTCGTTTCGCGTGCTTGTCCCGAGGCGATGGAACAATTCTCGCAGAACGAAATCGGAACGGTGGATGGCAAGCCTTGCTTCGTCGATGGCTGGGGCCGCCCCATCATGTTCTTGCGGTGGGCACCGGGTTATCGGTCGCCGATTCAGTCAGGCGACGTGAACGCCGACCATGATCCGTTCGACACTCGCGGAATGGACGGCTTTGCGTTTCACCTTGTGCCGCTCATCTACTCGGCGGGGCCAGATGGTGTTTATGGCATCGAACTAGGAACCGGAGCGTTCAATGGCAACCCGTACAGCAACACAGACCTAGGCCAACCGCAAGTGACGAAGCCAGACTCGCATCTCGACAACATCACAAGCCACGTGATTGAGACGCGATAGCTCGCTCGGCCTGCCTAACTGCTCGCAACACCATCAGCCGGCACACGGTCGCCGCTCCCGGCATTCCCGCCAGCTTCCATCCCCGCTCTTTCGCTTGTTCGATCATGTGGTCGGCGATCTCGTCAAGATGGCCACGGCAAGCCGACCCCCATTGGTTCATCTTCGCTATCAGGTCATCGCATCCGCAGCCGCGTTGTGGTGCCTCTTTCGTCCAAAAGAGAATCGCGGCATGGAGAAAGTCGCCGGGGCCTTTGGTTAAGATTCGATTACCCGTAACACACATGCGCATGGGTAAATCATCTGCCATTGGTGGAATTGCTATGCTCGGCTGCCCGCAATTATATGAGCACACCAATACTCCTTGCTTCTCAACAAAATTACACCACGAAAACGTCATTTTACAGTGCCACTACTGAGCATGTCGCCGACGAGCCGCTCAGGGCCAATGGGCTACGATCGTAACCGAAAGCAAGATCAACAGGTGAGGCATCGCGGCAATTTGTATGCGAAGGACTTTGAAACGCTGTTGATATAATAGGGTTAGGCGAGGTGCAACTACACACCAGATAGGTATTCCACGCCAAACCAATCGTTACTTCCCACCTAGCCGTAACACCCAACATAAAAATGACCTCAACATGAAACGTGCCAGTATTTGGGACAGGGATTCCGTAACCCG
Organism: Candidatus Pacearchaeota archaeon; assembly: GCA_023228245.1. The sequence continues at coordinate 1,298 of JALOBN010000024.1, read as the reverse complement.
CTCCGTAGCAGCGATACGGGGACTCCGGATCGCTGCTCGTGGGAAAATAGTTCCAAGTTGTTCCGCAAATACCAGGGGTCTTTGGTACTGTTGCAAGAATAAATGTTTTGTTGAAATCACCAGCCACCAGTCCTAGGCCGGTTGATATGCCAGAAAGGGACACCTGATAATACGCCGCTACCAAACCGTCGTCGCATTGCGAACATGGAAGCAAACAGCTTGGACATCCGACCGTCTCGGATACGTCTTTACTGAATAATACCGAGTCGAAGTACAGAGCGGCCGAAATTGATCCAGTTCCAGTTCCAAACGTCGTGGTTGTTGACGACACCACTTCCGTCATAACTAGCGTTTCACCTACAACATTTACGACAGCGGCAGTGCTAGAAACACATACCTTGAATGTAAATTGCGCGTCGTTTGTAAAGTTTTGCACCTGCGATGTTGCGACCGTGCTGATTGTTCCCGCCACGTTCTTTTTGATGTAAACGTAGCTGCTCGTTCCATTCCAGTATACCTCAATAAAGTTATAGTTGGACGAATCGACGTAGGAAAAGATGATCCGCGATCGTTTGCCGGTCGAAGCCTTCAGCGAAACCTGAATGACGTGGTTATGAAACCCGCCGCCTGGATAGGTCGTATTGCAGGTGAGAATTGCGTTGCTGCTAGATGTTGATAGAACGCCATCCGCGATAGACCAGTCACCGCTCTGTTCTGTCCAGTTGGCGGCTAGGTCATCAGTTGCAAAGTCGTCGAAAAAGATTGTGCAAGACTGGCTGCAATGACAATCCGCGCCGGCACATCCACCGCCCGGTGTGAACATGAATTGCCTGTTGCGATGCAGTTCCCCGCGTCGCCGACCGGGCATCCAATCAGGAACCATCAAGCCGCTGTCGAGTTGGTCGTACCGTGGCTTTTTCATGGGCACTCGGCCTCGGTTACGTACCATACGCCATTGACGAACCGGCAGACGACCTTCTTACCGGAGGCTATTGCCGTGGCCCCTGTTTTCATCAGCCAGTCTTGAGCAGTGATATTGACGTTGGCGTCAGCCTCAGAGCCACCAGCCCCACCCCAGACGCTCACCGTGGCCGAGCCGCCTTGCGATAGCGCACCGTCTAGCTTGCCGATGATCGTGTTACTCATACCAGCGTTCCCATTAGGATCTTGCTACCGGCGTCGTAGATGCCAGCAACGAGAATGCCCCAACCGCAGCCGACGCCTGAGTTCTTGGAGAGCGTCCATGCCGAAGCCGTCGGACCCCACACCTCGCCCACTGCCGGCGTGCCGGAGCCGTA
>JALOBN010000023.1 GCA_023228245.1 Candidatus Pacearchaeota archaeon | reverse complement strand
GTTTTTACAACGATCCATGTTTTAGAATTTGCATCACTGTCTTCTTTCTGCGTGAGCATGTAACCGCCTTTATATCGCACATTTAGCTTTTTTCTTAGGAATATACCTATTTTTTTGCTGTTTCCGGGGCTTTTGAACTTTATTTTTTCTGCCAACTCGGAAGGGACGGACGCACTCATCTTCGATCCAGTGTTTTCCAATTCCATCAACAGGATAGACGAAAACACAGGCTCGGACGCGTGCGTTTCATACCACACCTTGAAGAAATCTGCCCACTCATCGTTACCAGAATCCGAGTCCTCGTAAAGCTTGACCAAATTGTCTAAGAAGCCCTCAATGCCAGCATATTTTAGGATGCCACCCACTACAGAAACCCAATCTTCAAAGCCACCAATGACATGCTTGCATCCATCCGGCTTGCCCGCGATCGCCCATGCCCTGGCCATGACAAGCAATGATGCCAATAGTTCGCCCCGGTGATCGGATACCCATTGGTTGAGTTTAGGATGCCTGAAATTATCCACCTTTCGTTCCCACGGACGCTCTAGCTTAGCATCCAATTGGATCAGGTAGGACCGCCTAGGCAGATCTCCACTTAACGATATGTTATTGCCAGTAGCATACCAGCATGCCCTTTGTGGATATTCCACCGCATCCGTCTTCCCTAAGGTGCGATCCTTCCAGATCGAGGAGGTTAGAGCCCTCGATAATGTCCCTGCCTTCAGGTCGGCATCCAAGTTGTCAAAACATATGATATGCGTGCCGTCGCTTAATAGACCTGTTATAAGCTTTCGCCATTCCGCCTCATTATCTGCCGGGCTGAGTGCTGCCATCTCCTTTCCAGTTGCTATTATCGATATCAGGTCGAGTATCTTTGATGCCCCGGTGCCGGGCGCGGGCTTGTCTATCAATGCAATTGGGGTCTGTCCGGTTATCATAGGCCGTACTATTGGGGTAAGGAATGCAGCAAGTGCGTTCGCCTTGGATGCAGAATCCAAGAAAGGGAAGTCGTGTAATACCTCATCCATGATATTTTTCGCTGCCTGTTTAGCATCTTCTTTTGTGGGATATTCTGGTATTTCTGGTATATGGAGCATTTCGGCTTGTGCGAAGTATAATCTAGTTGCATCATCGTATCCAGTTGTGCATAAGATGCTACCATCTTCCCGGACCACGGGCGCTCCAATCATGCCCCGGATTAACGGCACATCCCAAGTTCCCAAAGCTAGTACACCTTTGGCTATATCCAGCGGCGGATGACATTGAATAAATTTGTCTTCCAGCTTACTCCATTTTTCATATTTCGCTGCCCGGCTCATTTCGTTCCTGATAGCATGGTCACTATAATCTTCTATTTTATATTGGTCAGAGTCCACCGTCTTTATCCGGCACAGCGCACCGCCTCTTTGAAATATGGTAGGTGGATCATTGAAGTCGTAGATGGTTTTTTCGACTTTTTCTATAAGCTCAATCAGATCAGAAGTCAAGGTTATCATAGGCCGTTGACGTTTCCCGTACATGCCCGGCCATTTGTAGCAATTTTTATCGGGCTTGCATGCTCCCAATCCCTTCAGTCCGAGATGTGGATAACCGGAACCATCCGTTTGAATCGTCTTGCACGATGGGCAAGAGATCTTCCCAAAGCAGCTTTCGAATACGTGGCCCGCGTTCCCTACTCCGTTTCGCTTAGAGATCTTCTTAATAATTTCCCATGCTTCGTCCTCTTCCCATCCAGCTTGATAGAGGAATGCCGCCAATAAACCGCTGAACCTGGTCTTTCCGGTGCCTCTGTTTTCGGTTTGCAAGATATGAAGCATGCACGGCGGGAAAGTCTCCATGCCTTCCTTGCCTGGTGATCTATAAACCTCTCTGAAATTTGCCTTTCGTTTTTTGTCTTCTGGTTCTGGATACTTATCCAAAAGCTGAAATAGGTTGGTCTTTTCTTCAGCATCATAGCTCGAATACCACCCGTCCGCTTTTGCGATCATCTCAGAACTTAATGGAATCTTCGCCGCCGCTAGGTCGATTTTTATATCATCGCGGTCAAGCGGAGTCACGGCATATGGTAGCCTCTTGTGGATCGATAGGATGCTTTTGAATACCCTTTTTGCATTATTCAGAGAGTCGAATTTTACCCGTTGGCCATCTTCTGGAAAACGTTCATTAAATTCTTCTTCCGTCGCTGCTATGAATCGGTTGAACCTATCCGTGACTGTCTCATAGAATTCCGCCCGATCTTTTCCCTGGCAATCTTCCCCCGGCTTACAGATCGCGTGATGTAATTGGACATAAATACCTCCACCAGAGAAGAGGACCCAAACGCTCTTATGAACGCCTGACGTTTTTAATTTTTCTACCAGGAAGCTTGCCGCGTGGTTTAGAGCCTCTTGTGCTTCCTCGATTTTAAACAGGCCGTTCTTATCGATGTCTACTCCGAGCGTGTAGCCCACTGTTTCCGCCGGTGTTCCTAGTGGGTTCTGGCTGCTTACGTCGGTTTTTAACGGTGTTTTGGTCTTGGTGTCCTTTCTAAATACATTCAGAGTCGAGTAAAGAACTCTGTGGTTCTGAGTGACATGCTCATAGTCATCTTGTGAATTGAGTAGCCTTATTTTATTCTCTTCTAAATATCTATACCACACCACAAAATCGGCGTTGATTGCCCGGAAAGAACCATCAGCAAACGACGTGTTTTTCAGGATGATATCGCGAACTTCTTGTCTGGCATAATGCTCTTGTGTTATTTCCGTGGCGGTTTTCATTGAATTTCCCGCCCGTCATAGTTCTCTGTTGCCCGAGGAGTGCCTATGCTCACGGCAATCGCGGTATTTTCTTTTGAGTATGGTATAACAGCTTGAAGATCTGCGCATCCCATGTTTATCATCAAAGCATTATCAGGAAATGCTATGTATGGCCATGAATGATAAGCAGTGTATGTTTGCGCCTTGCCGAACTCTTCCAGTTTATCGAATTCTATGACAGAATCCGTTTTTGCACCGGATCTATACACAATGGAGAATTTTATTCCTTTTATGCTATCCAACGGCTTCGCGATATCCAAGTATCGTTGGTGAAAGTCTTCTAAACGAATCGCAAATTTGTCTCCGGTTTTTGGATCGGTTTCCTTCATGAAGTTCTTTTTCCATGTTTTGAAATAGACGATCTTCATGTCGGGCACCTCTCACAATCGCCACCCTCGATACCCGCCAATGCGAGAATAAAAGCTTCCCACGTTTGGCCCTTTTCGTGTTTCATATTCCAAAGCTTCTTATGATCTTCTTCCGAGAAGCTTAGGAGCACCTTCTTTACTGCCATGCTTATAACTTATAAGCGTTATCCTATTTAACCCTTCCTGCATAATCCGGGCAGTATCTTGGTTTACACATCACGGGATCAGTCAAGCATCCCGCCTTGGAGCATCTGCGAAGCTTATTTATAGGATGCCTGCTATTCTTCTTATCGTCCATATTCGACACCTCTTCATGCTACCGTATCCCCGGTAGCATCATTTTCTGTTTTCGCTATCTTCGTAAATGTAACATCGATTATATCGCCAATTTCTAAATGCAACGCCTCTATGATGGTTCGCGGTATGAGAACCTGGCCGCCTTTTAATATTCTCACGGGCAAATAGTAACTCTTTTCTTTCTCTTCTCTTATGACAATTTCATTTCTCTGATTAATAACAACCGGGAGAGTAGGTGCTATAACCAGGGTTGGTTGTATAGACACCGACGATGGTTGTTTGTATCTACCGGGCCCCATTGCCTTGTGCGCTCTTCTATGACATGATCTGCATAATGTCACCAAGTTATTAATTTCAGATGGACCATTCACGCTTTCGGGTATCAAATGATGTACATCCAGGTTGTTGCTGCTATTACATTTCTGGCATGAGTGGTTGTCTCTTTCCAAGACAGATTGTCGCAAAAAACAATCCAGCGGTTTCATTGTACTCCCGCCAAACATTCGCGTTCATCGAGCGCCTTGTTTATGATTTCATCCAACAACGGTCCCATTTTCTTGGTGCTGCCCTCGGTCTCTATTAAATATAACCTGAGACGTTTTAAGGTACTGTTATCGATTTCACCTGTAATTCTAGCTAACCCGGGTTTGCTTGCATGTTTCGCATCATGACACTTTCGGCAAAGCGTTTCCAGATTTTCCGGATGCTCCGGGCCTTTATCACACCTGCGAATAATATGATGTACCTCTAAATCATTGGTTGAACCACATTGCATACAACACTTATCGCGTTCAATGACAATTTTCCTAATTCCAACCCATCCGTTTTTCATGTAGACACCATCTCTTCTCTTCTTAACTTTTCCAGAGCATACGAGCATGCATGGCTAACCGAAGAAAACCTTTTCATCTCGATTTCACCATCCAGCCACTGAATTAGTTCCTCATCCAGTGACACGCTTGATATCTTTTTAGTCATGAGTCTATAATAGAATCTTATCTTATATAAACTCTTTGGTTATTATAGAATCTTATAGGAAACGATAGGTATTTATACATTGACTATCCTATAAGCTACCATGAAAAGAGTCTTCTATCCTTATCATCTTTGGGAGGAATATAAATCTGGAATGTGGCGAATAGTACCAAGCAATGAAAGATTCGACTTCGCCAAACAGTCCGCTGCATTGATGGCAGAGCCACAAACTTTCAAAGAATGCATGCAGAAGGCGGTTCACGATTGGCCCATCTCATGCGAAATGAACCTGTCGGCCAGATGCATGAACCGTCGTGCCTGGTTAGGCCATGCCGGATGCTGTATAGGTGTAGGATCTCCGGAGGAAGCAACTAGGGAAGGATGGCACATGCTAACAGAAGAAGAGCAAATGGAAGCCAACCGGGTAGCTGATGAAGTAATAGCTGAATGGGAGGCGGATTATGCCAAAACTTTATCTCGATAAGGATGTGTTGACAGCAGCAAGAGAACGGGTAGCGTTCGCCTTCGATAACTTTGATAAGATTTGTGTAAGCTACTCAGGCGGAAAGGATAGTACTGTGATGCTTCATTTAACGATGGATGAAGCGATCAAGCGAGATGTTAAGGTATCGGTCCTATTCATCGATCTGGAAGGCCAATATAAGCTCACTATCGACCATATACACGAATGTTTAGACAAGTATGCTGATCACATTGAACTCTATTGGGTCTGCCTGCCAATCCTTCTGAGGAATGCCGTTTCGGTCTATCAACCACGCTGGCTTTGTTGGGACAAGGATTGCAAGGATGCCTGGGTCAGGGATGCACCCACGCAGGGCATATTCGATGAATCCTATTTTCCCTTCTTCGAAAGCGGGATGGAGTTTGAAGAGTTCGTCCCTGAATTCTCGGAGTGGTTAGCAGGTGGCAAATCGTTAGCTCAACTTGTGGGAATCCGGGCCAACGAAAGCCTCAATAGGTTTCGGACTATCGCGAGTGCGTCCAAAATCCGCTACGACAATCAACAGTTCACCACCCAGGTAAGCGAAAACGTGTTCAATGTCTATCCTATCTATGATTGGCGGACAGAAGACGTTTGGACTTATCATGGGAAGCATCCCGATAAGCCTTACAATGAGCTTTATAACCGAATGTACATGGCCGGGTTAAGCATACATCAGCAAAGAATCTGTCAGCCTTATGGCGACGACCAGCGAAGGGGTCTCTGGTTGTTCCACATTATCGAACCTGATACTTGGGCGAAAATCGTCGCGAGAGTGAACGGTGCAAACGGGGGCGCTCTTTACGTCCAAGAGTGGGGCAACATCAACGGATATCGAAAGATAACAAAGCCAGAAGCGTGCCCTACGTGGGAGAGATTTGCCAAATTGCTCTTGAATTCTATGCCGCCAGCTTCTAAAGAACGTTATGAAGCCAAGATTTTCGTGTTTATAACATGGTGGAAGAAGAAAGGATACTCTGATGGCATTCCCGATAGTGCACCATACGAACTTGAGGCAAAGCGCAAAGCTCCCAGTTGGAGAAGAATATGCAAATCGCTATTGAGGAACGACTACTGGTTTAAGGGGTGTGGATTTAGTCAAAATAAATCGAATGCTTATATAAAATACCTTGAAAGAACAAAAAAGAAGATGTTAGAATGTGGATTTACCTTAGAACGATAGATATATATAGTAATAGATACTACTATTAAGTATGACTAAAGAAAAGGCGGCTTCCGATAAATATCCTTCTGTTTTGGTCACGTATCGACCAGACCAGAAGGCAAAAGTATCCGGCTTGCAAGCAAAGAGGGAATTATCTAAACGCTTCCAGGAGATGTTAGATGCAATTTGTTGATCTTGCGGGGAAAAAGTTTAATCGCCTCACTGCAATTCAAAGATATTCCATTGATAGGAGTGGAAGCGTTGTATGGGAATGCATTTGCGATTGCGGAAAACAAGTAAAGGTGCGTGGATCAAGTCTGACAACTGGTCATGCTAAAAGTTGTGGATGCTATAAGAGCGACGTAAAGCGTAAACAAATGCTTGGTGATAAGCAACCAATGCGAAAATCCGAACTCAGGGCAAAAGTAGCTGCAAAAAAGAACGGTGAACTCAATCCACAATGGAAAGGTGGCATAAGCTTTGAACCATATTGCACAAAATTTAATAATGCTTTCAGAAATCACATCAGAGATAAATTTAATGACTTATGCTTCAACTGCAACAAAGCGGAGACCGTAATCGATCCAAGAAAAAACACTGTGCGCAAACTTTCCGTGCATCATATTGATTATAACCACAATTCAATATGCAATGGCAAAGAATGGGCATTTATACCTCTATGTGCGAAATGCCATCCATTGACCAATTTCAATCGCTGGTATTGGTTTAATCTTTGGATATGTTATTGGGCAGAACCTTATTGGAGTGATAAAAATGGAAGCTTCATGGTACAAATCTAAAATAGATGAAATCACAAAAGCATTATCCGACGAGCCAACCGAAGATGCTAAAATAGAAGCAATAAACAAGCTTCGGTGGGAATTGCATCAAGCGAGCCCGCTGAGAGACGAGCCGGTTGACTATGTAGCATGGATTAAATCTGAAAATATAATTGCAAATGAATACAATCCTAATCAGGTTGCTAACCCCGAAATGGAACTCCTTCGCCTATCCATCGGCCATGACGGGTACACACAGCCAATTGTGGCGTGGAAAAACGAAAACATGATCGAGGTAGTTGATGGATTCCATCGTACCAAAGTCTGCAAAGAGTATGAAGTGGTAAGGAACCGTGTTAGAGGATATCTGCCTATTACGATAATTAAGGATGATTGCACCGGTAAATGCGATCGAATTGCATCTACAATTCGCCATAACAGGGCAAGAGGGAAACATCAAATTGTAGGAATGTCCGACATAGTTCTTGAACTGAAGAGGCGCAATTGGTCCGACGATAAGATCGGTAAAGAACTTGGAATGGACCCGGATGAGGTTCTTAGGCTTACACAAATCACCGGCCTGGCTGAAATGTTCAAAGATCGCGAATTTAGTAAGGCATGGGAAGCTGTCATAGACGAGGATAAGCAATCCGAAGAAGTGATCGATGGATGACTAAGAAGTCTAAAACCCAAAAACGACGTGACGAAGCGCGTCAACCTATCATCGAATTGATCTATGAACGGGCAGGAAGAGCGTGCAAAGTGAAAGGACAATCGCATCTGAGGAATTATGAAAAGAAGCAAGAGTAATTTGGTACAGCCGGTTGCCAAACCAGTTGAACCTACTATTTTGGATGCCGATTCCAGACGCGAATTACTGTCACAAATCCATCTATGGAGATGCTTTGACCAATATTTAACTGCCTTGATGGAGATGCAATGAGGACAGATACCAATTGCCGTAAATGTGGCGCTCCTTGTTCCCGTAGCATGACAGTATTAGGAGTCGGTCCGGTCTGTTATACTTGTTTCCAGAACCACAAAGACAAATCTTTTTGGGAAAAATTGCATGGAAGGATAGATAAGCAAGTAAAAACTATAAGAGACGCAAAGGCAAATCCTGACCAGAGGACTCTAAATGATATCAGCATCAAAGATTAATACCTATCTACATTGCCCGAAACAATATTTTTTTAGATATGTGCAGGGAATGCCGTTTATTCCAAACGAGGCAATGCTTTTGGGCAGCAAGGTGCATGAAAAGATCGCGAAATTCGATTTTGAAGCTGAAAATGCAATAGAGCGGCACATGCTAAACCATGCGAAGAAGTTCCTTGAAAGCCTTCCGTCCGACCCGATAATGGAAACTACTTATGAGGATAAGAATAATCCAGGTCGGTTTTTCGGAGAAGTATTTGGACAAAAAACAATAGGGATCTTCGATTTTCATTGGCCGGATCACGTGATAGCAGGGGACTGGAAAACCGGAAAGCTTGATCTGCGATATACTCAGAGCTATGATGTCCAAGCCTATATATTGGCCGAGCTATTTAAGCAGAAGTATGGCAAGTCACTTGACAAATTCTATTTCAAGTTCCTTCGCGATGGTGGGTTATATCCTGCCAGAAGCATTACCGAATCGGAACTTCGCGATCAGACAACTGACTTGATATTAGATGCCCTGATAGGCATAGACGCGAACGAGTACCTGAAATGCAAGGGGCCGCTATGCAATTGGTGCGATGCAAAGAAACTTTGTGACTCATGCGATTGAACAAGAATAAATTTAGGATGCAATCTTCATACATCCTATAATATTTTATACTCCGTCACCAACGCATTCTCAAGCCGCTTATTTGTTATCTCAAGCCCATGTCTGGTTACCTTCCAGGTAGGATATCCAGTCATCTCGTCATATGTAACCTCATCGGCATAGTATTCCTTGTCCATAGTTCGCACCGTGTATCGGTGTCCTGCATTGGGCGGCCATTCTAATTCAGGATGAGGATTTTTCCCTGCGGTACGTAGGGCGGTGCCTTTCCAGGGATCTATCATGCTCCCCCATGTGCTCCCTGTTGCCTCTTAATCTTCCTCAACCTCGCCTTACTCAGCTTCTTAGGCCGCCAATGCGGGCAGTTTCCATCATGCGCTACCATGTAATCGGGCGTGCATGATGCTACGCCGGTGCTGTTATTGCAATGCTGGCAGCGACCTTGGTAGGTTTCTTCAGTCATTTATTACCTCCAATAATTTCTTTTCGCGTCTTCGTATCGAGAAATTCTCAACTATTCGTTTTCTCGCGGCGGTTCCATTCATGTACATCGCAGTCACAATTCCATCTGCTGTTGCCTTTGCACTCCCATATGGGACATATGCGCCAGTATCACCTACTACTTCCGGCATGGCTCCACATCTGGTCACCACGGGCACGCATTCGCATGCCATCGCCTCGGCCATCGCCACTCCGAATCCTTCGTGAAATGATAGCTGGCAATAGACTTTGGCAGCTCGATAGTACGACAAAATGTCTGGTACCTTGCCATGCAGCTCCAGGTTTTGCGGCTTATCCTGTCGTAAATGCTCAATGTCACAATCCCGCAAACCGACTATGGCAAATCTGATATTTGGTAGTATCCCGGCAGTTTCGATAAATATATCGAGTCGTTTTCTTTGTATATTGGTTCCGACGGTGATTACCAGATTTTGTTTCTCACCTTTGGCATGAACTTTGGTAGTATCTACCGCATTATATATAATATTGATTTTCGCGGTGGGTTGCTTATTCAATGCCTCTCGTGCCGTGAATTCCGATACTGCCAGAATTTTATCAGCGTTCCGTAGCACATAATCTGTCATGAATCGTCTGATCCTGCTGCCACAATACAGGCCATAATTAACTTCTGGCATGTATGAGACATCATAGCCACCGGCTACCACAATAGACTTTTTTCCAAATAGTTTCGAAAAAACACAAGCGGCAAACGCGTGGCCGGAGGCGAACCAGGAATAGGTAAGATCTGAATTAAATATGGCCCGTGCTATCTTTAATATATCCTTGGGCCTTCGATAGCTAACCTTCTCCACGGCAAAATGCTTGGAAAGTATCTCATAGTCCTGTTTAACGAAGGACGAAAAATCATAGTAGATGAATGCGATTTTAGGTTGCAGAAATTCGCACCCAGGAACCCCCATCTCAGAGCACATTTCCATGTATTCATTCATTTTTTCGTGTTCTCCATCAGCTTTTTCCATTCTGGGTTCAAGTCGCATCCAAGTGTCAATTCGTGGGGAAATATGTATTTGAAATATATTAAAGTCCATATCCCAACTATAATGACGGCAGCCAACACGATCTCGACACCCAACACGCGATTATTTCCAAAGCTTTTTATGAAAAGCCATGCTATCATGGGGCCGTTTATAAGGAGTCCATACCATCCCATAAAATGAGTAACAAGCACCTTCAGTAACGCTATCCGTCTGGCCGCGATCATTTCATATTCCTGTCCATGTTATTGTATTTGTCCGGGTATAGGTATCCAATCATATAATCGTATCGGATTCTTGCATTTTCCCAGTATCCACACCCCGCCCTTATCGGAATACCGAAAATTGCGCCACCAACGATTCTTTTAACTTGCATAAGCGAGAATCCGCTTACCAGTCTGCGGCCCGCTGCCCCCCATCTGGTATGATCCGCATTATATGTGGCGTTATGGTGGCAGGAAACTGGTAATGTGGTCCATTTCAACTCTCTGGAAGTTAACCACTTTCCGAAATATCCATCTTCACCAGACCCAAAACGCTTAATACCAACTGCTTGCAAAAACAAATCTTTGTTCACGATAGTACAACCCATGAAACCAGTTTCGCTCTGTCTTGGCGCAATATCATGATAATGGCCCCCAACTGCACCAACGTTGCTAGGCCAATGGTAGCTAATCACCTCCCACCAATTATCAGGAAGCTCTATGTCATCGTCCACAAAAACTATCTTTTCAGTGTCCGCCAAGCTTGCCCCATACCACCTCGCGGCTCCGAGTTTTTCCATGCAAATATGCACTTCGGCACCAAATGATTTCGCGATCTCTTGCGTTCTGTCCTGTGAGTTCCTATCCACTATGATGATCCTATTCGGGTTGCCGTGAGACCGGATCGATCGCAGCGTTGCCTCTAGCGTTCTCTCACTGTTCCAGGTTGGGATTATGTAGTCCATCTAATCGCCCCAAATCTTGCTACTAGATTGCGTTTTCGTCTCAGTGACCGCCTTGCCGCCAAACTCCTTATGTGGCCTGACACCTTTCAGCTCTACAAGCCAGTTGGATTTCAGGTTGCCGGACTTGTCGAAAAAATCATCGTGAAAGTGCCAGACATAGCCGTCCTTGACAAGCGGGGCTGATGTAACCCATTCGTCAGTATCGGTCAGGCATTCGCTTATGACAGCAGCATTCAGCTCGCCTTCCTCATATGTGATGCCCGCCTTCTGGAAAGCTGCCGCCAGGAGCTTGCAACGTGGACAGGTCGGGGTTGAAAAAATTGTAATAATTTCACTCACCCCACTTCAGAAGGAAATCTTGGTTTATGGCCTTGAAACTCAGCCTACCCAAATCAGGATCGGTGCTTTCCGGCAAAGATCTGAAAACCAGTCCTTCGCGCGGTCGATCACATAGCATGGATTTCCCCTTTGCCATATCGATTAAGTTATCTACGCTATGCGAAAGTGTGATCTCCCCGATATACGGCACTAAGAAATCTTTTCCTAGTCCGAATGCCTCCACCATATCGTTCATGGCCTGCGATTCCATGTAACGATGGTTATCAATGTCATAGACATTGAATACTCTGTATTGCAGTTCATTGAGTTGGTATTTTCCGCCTTGCACACCAGGACCTAACAATTCGCCCTGCAACGCAACGTTTCCTAGTGATTTAAGAAGCTCTTCTAGGCCATGTTCAATCGCATAATGCCAATAGCTAGAGCCATTCCATTTATGCACATAATCCGGTTTCAGATCCATGTTCCGGGAACACACATGCATACCAGTTTCTGCATCACGGAAAACTGTCATGCTTGTTCCATCCAGTTTTTCGGTTACATAGAAAGTTTTTCCAGAATGTCTTAGTAGAACTTGCGGTACCACCTGAATTCTCATCTCATCAGTCTTGGGAATAAATGCCGGAAAGTTTCCTCTGATCATTGCCTTCTGTGGCATCGGTATAGGTTTTTCGTACTTCTGGATGCCCATGATATCAGTTACATCATCTCCCAGATCATAGTGCCCTTCTGGTAATATATCCAAGGGGAATGCTATGCCCTGTGACACTTGCCCACGAAGTTTTGATGTTCTGATTCGAAATCCCTTGAATCCATAGTTATTTACGAAGCAGTTTTTTCTCAGAAATTCAAATTCTTCTTTTTCAGGAAGTAGCGAGTCCACCTCTATGTACACAACTGGATCATCTTTGGCGAACTCTTCCCGTTTTACAACGACGTGCCACCCCAAAATGTCGGCGACTTCTATATTTGTCGCACCGTCGATAGCCTTCAGCCGGTCAATTTTTTGTATCGAAGCCAATTTCCTCATATCATTCGTCCCTCAAAATCTTCATCTCTGCATACAATTGATGCAATTTCTCCTCGTAGATGTCTATTGCCTCTTGAACTTGTGCTATGGCTTGATCCACCGGAATGATTGTCTTGGTGGGTTGAATCTTCTTCCTCATCAATGGATCGACATTCTGCCTCATGGCTGCCCGATAGGCAACGCATAGTGCACATGCGCAGCTCGCTTCATGTCTTATCCCCATGCAAAACTCAACTCCTTCCAGCCTATCCGCCACTCGCATACGATCTGAAACTTCCAAATTCGCATATAAGCGAACTCAAAGTTTTCTGCCTCTCTGGCAAAGTCGGTGTCGCGGCCAAACGTGGCCGGGCCAAGTCGCCAGTAGCCTCTCATGGCCGTGTCCTCTCGGATGGAAATCTAACGGGCTTGAAATCTTTGCAATTTTCATTATCTTTCGGGCAGACTTTCCCATCTAGCGTGCATAGCATCGCCCAATTGGAATGATATCTGAGCTTGCATTCGGTCATGGCCGGCCCCTCCTGGCTGTTATGTAGGCCGTAAGGATAGCCCCCGCGGGCGTATCTGCTGCCCACGTTTCGTCTAAATTTTCATTATCCCATATACAAGCACCCGGAAGCCTCTTGCCGGTGGCTTGGTCAGAATCGTTTCCATCAATTCCAACCGAATAATACCAGCCTCTCACATCACATGCCCTCTGCACGCACCCCTGGATCACATCGTCTACATTTTCTCGAAATGTCTGATTGGTGACATAAAGCTTAAAATCTTCATCCATCGCATAGATAACCCGTCTCCTGATATCTTCATAGCAGGCCGGATCAAGTTGCTTAAGCTCTTCTAAAAGTTCACGCATTAATATACCTCTCCGAATATTCCGACTTTGTGTAATAGCTTCGCCCGTCGTACATTTCGTCTATAACACGGTGCAGCATGGGTTCCCACCTGTCGCGATCTTGGTTTGTCATGCTATGATGTTTGCTACACAGTGCAGCAAACTGCACCGGCTTGCCGTCACAACACGCTTGTTTATTGTACTCTACGTGGTGACATGACAGTTGCCTTATATTTCCATTGCATGATATATTTTCTTCCGTTGGTTTCCCGCACGCGGTGCATCTATATTCAAAAAATGCTCTGATGCGCCTTTTCAAATCGTTGTTAAATTTCGGGCAATAAGGTTCAAAGCTTAATCCGCCTTGCCACCGCGATCCATTCGCACCACTCACTTTTGCTCGATTCGTTGGATCTTCATAATATTTTCGGTTGGCGGCGCTAATTTTCGATCGTGTTTCTGGCAACACTTGTCTGCCTATCATACCGCTCTGCATTTTTTTTCTTATTGCCGGATCGGCCCAATGTTCTGCAGCCGCCGCGCGAATTTTTTCTATCTCGACAGGATCTTCGTATCGTTTCTTGGCGGCAGCGCTTGCGTTCGATCGCGCGATGGGATCTTCGAAATGTTTATGTAAACCAGATAAAATTTTTGCGCGCGTCTCCGGATTTTGCCACATCTGCTTGGTTGCTATGCCACGAGCGATCCGGGCTTCCTGATCTTCCCAGTGAGTTTTAATGGATAATTTATGTTTCTCTACAACGGCGGGATCTTCGAAACGTTTCTTTTGTGCCTTGCTTATGTTTTCTCGATGTTTCGCACCTAATGCCACGTTCTTGTGGGCGGCAGACATTTTTGCGCGGGTTGCGTCGCTTGGATATACCCCAGCCGGCACTATTCCCACGGCTCCTTGATCTTTTCCAAGTTCGGGCTATGACACCTAGGGCACGCTACTGGTCTCTTCCAAGGTTCTAACCGGCTTGACCATTCATGCAAGCAGGTTTTTCGTAGGCATTTGTATCTCATACAGGTATCATCATGAACGTGATACTATTTATAGTTTTCTCCCAAAAGTTCTTTCATTTCATCGCCCATTGATAGCATCATATCTGATGTTCCATAATGCAGTTCGACCTTCGGGTATCCGTTTTATCAGTCCCATGTCGATCAGGGTTTTTCTAGGAATGTTCCAGCCATTTTTAGATAGATTCAGTTTGCAACGAATAGTTTTCGGTGCTACAGGTCCATTCTTCCTGATGAAATTCAATACGTCGGTCGTCCTCGTATCGAGCTTGACATGCTGATCGCCCATCTCGCGTCTCATCTTGTCTGTGGCTATCCATTTGTCCCCTGCCTTCTCCACCCATCCTTCGGAGCTTAGCCTGAGTATTTCACCATGATGCAACCCAATGACAGCCGGAACAAACTCTCTCCATAGCGGAATATCGACATTGATCCGCCAGGGTTTCAGCATGGGGCATTTTCCGCCTAGCATGTGACCACCTGGTATGAATCGTGATATCTCTCGATCTTTCCAGCCTTCCGCAATGCTGCCAAATGCAACAGAACCGGTCGCTTGGTCTGATGACATTCCAGTTCGATGTCGAATCTGGTGCATGGGCCTTCCCGGATAACATATGCCATAATCTCTGCCAGATCACGCTTAGTATCCTCAGAATGACCGTTGCGGGGATGCTCGGATCGATGTTTTAGACTGGCTGGATCTCGCCAGATAGACCGGCCATCGGTTAGGAACTTCATATAATCCTCCTGCAAGCAGCAATGCCTATTCCAACCATCGCCAGGAACATCAACATGATGCCCCATAGGAGAAGGAAATACTCATTCATGTCTGTCACGGTTCCAGGTAAATTTCACAACGGCTTCTCTCCCAATCGATGAGCAAAATAACAATATTGCCCAATTTGGAATTTCCCATACGGTCGAAGTTGCGCCTAACCAAGAAATAATTTCGGCAATCATGTCCTCAGCTCCTTGAGCCTTCTGGTCACATCTCCTGGCATCCATGTACCACCAAAGACACGGTTAATCTCATTGGCGATATCCAACGGATCTTGGTTCTTTGCCGATACATCGATTATTAGGCTGTCTATTGCAGAATTGCTCTTAGGTGCCTTTGGCCTCTTGGTGATCATGGTAGGCACTTTCTTTGGCGCGCACCCTTGGCCACAATACATCTTCCCATCGATGGCTACCTTGTCGCGGGTCAATGGCTTGCCGCAAGAGGTGCCTGTGGCCTCGATGGCGGGCTTTTTGGTCTCTGGCATGATAAGAGGCTTCATGGGCTGCAATCCTTCGATTTTGGCCGTTTCTATGTAGTCTATGACATGTGGCGGTGTCATGTAGACACCCTTCTTAGAATTGATGTAGGCTTGTATCACGCCGCTTACCTGCCTACCAGGCAATCCCAACTCGCGGGCAATCTGAGCCCGACCCATGCCGGATTCATGTAGCTCCAATATGAGTGCCTTGTGTTCTTTGCTCAGTGGTTTAGGCCGCCATTTGCAGCCCTCGGGCGGCTTCATATTGGCCGGGAACCTGGTAGTCTGCTCTAGGATGGCTTCGCCGATTTTTTGCCCGACGTATGCTTGCGCCTCGTCCCCCTCTAGAATTATCTTCATCCAAGTTTCTCCTCGACTATCGCTAACATCTTCAATAGCTCTTTGCCAGCGGGCATAATGCTAAAAGATCTGTTATCCCGCGATACCAGACCATTCTTCTTCATTTCCGCCAACAATTCGTTTACCGTAGTCGAATAAATATTCTGAAGGTTAGATATCTCATATCTATTGAGATCTCCTCGTTCCAGCGATCTCAGAATATCGGCTTTCATTTCCAGCCGCGAGCGTCGCTTTCGTTCGCGCTTCGGTACTTTAAGATCCATGTATAACCCATGCGATCTATTGCTACATAAACCTGATGCTTGCTCATGAAAAAAGTCGATAAAAATTAGTAGATGAGAGGATCATCTACCATCAAGTTACCTCAACAAGTCCACCCGCGTTATATCCATAATTATGAGCAATTATCGGCACACCTGGGACCAATGTGTTCCCATAATACTGGATGTAATCAATCAAGGAAATATCTCCAGCCAATCGAATTGTATTCATCATGACGAGATCCGATACATACGGATCACTTATTGCAACTCCCCCTGAATAATCGCGCACACTCGATCCAGTGAATGGATGCACCCATGTCGCGCCATCTGCCCATATCTTATTATTCGAAACGGTGTTGTTTCCGGGATACCACTCATAACTCGAATTTACAAGCTGGATACCGCCATCTGCAATTAATACGCTATCCATTGTCACCGCCCCAGCCCCCCAATTATTCTGAACAAATTCGTTGTTACTGATTATGGAATTTTTCATATTTCCATAAAATCCACCATACTTCGCACGGTAAACGGTGTTCCCGGTCACAATGTCACCGTTGCCACATCCAATGGTAATCCCTGTTGATGTTGAATAGAAATTTTCGTTATCTTTGATTTGGTTGTAGTGTGAATGCTCATCATTTTCTGGTATCCCGATTTTGTACGATCCAGAATAATAAGCATGATTCCCTTGAATTATATTAAAATACGTCTCGTGTTCTAAACTAATGGGGTTGCTCACATTGTAGAAATAATTGTTTATATACTTACACCACCGGGAATCTGTGTTTGCGGTTCCCTGTCCATCCCCATCATAAAATTTGCAGTTTTGAACGGTTGTATTTGAAAATCCTGATCCAAGTTGATCCTGTCCGCCTGTTGTGCCTCTGAAAGTACATCCATCGATCATATTGTGCGAATTTCCAACACCCGCTGATGCGTCAAAAAACGCAATAAACCCAGCAATACTAGTTCCTTTTGGAACAAACATATTTACACTAATGAAATCCGAATTATTAACGCCTCCTGCTGAGTACCAAGCCCCGCCTCCAGATGGTTTACATACCAAATTTCCTCCGACCATTTTAAAATTGTCGAGCTTGGTGTCCAGCATATAGAAAATAGACTCTGATCCATGCTGATTTACAAGCGTTGTATTTACATCCATTTCGATTGTCGAATTATTCACAGGATGCAATCCAACTGAAATAGGATATTTTCCTGGAGTAATATACATTCTGCCTTTTTTGTTATGCGCTGCCTGTATTACGAGCTGTGAATTTGCTAATGCCGTGGGGCCAGCTATTAACATCCCTGATTCATTTATTGCCCACACGTTTGTTTCATCTTGCAATACCACAGCAGAATATCCATATGAGGTAGATTGCCCGTTTATATATCCGCCATCGAGGGTGATATTCGCCCCTTCCCTCATCTCTATTGGCCCACTTTTCGCGGCGAGACCGCCTCCCATAACCAGCATCAAGACTGATGCCACCAGAATAATATTAATCAGTTTCATGCATACCTCACTATAACCAGATATATATCCCATTCTCCATCACCCGATCCACCAACAGTTGCAATTATTTCAGTTGCTGATGTAAGAGGATCGGACAAAGGATCTCTAATTGAAAAAATGCCATTTAATAGCTTCGGTGCCTCCGCATCGGTCATCAAAGCGCCAGGATCTGCGGCCCACCCAATCTGCAACGTCCTTGTTGGGGCCGCCTGCTTGCACACGACTATTAGTCGCAAAATGTCGCACGACCCAGGAGTGGTTATGATTGCCTGCTCAGCACCACCATCATGAGTTACTCTAAATGGTCCGTCAGTGTGATCATGTTCTATAGGTGTCCTGGGATCTGATAATCTAGAATCGGAGTTATCTACAAGTTTATTGCTATCAGATGGAGGGACACCAGACGTTCCTGCCAATGCTGCTTTTTGATCAGCCGTGGGTGCAGTGAGATCCACGTAAGCCTTCATGGACGCGTTGGCATTGACAATATCGGCATCGAGTAGCGTGTCGTTTGCGTCCACATAAGCTTTCAGAGAATCGTTTGCGGATGCAATCGCCGCATTAGTCTGGCTCACCGTGGCAGCGTCTTGGCCGGTGCCATTTGTGACACCCTTCAGTTGACCGCCAAAATTTTTCGTAAGGTCTAACTTGCTTGGCAACATTTTCGTTTCAGCAGCCAACGATTGCCCCAAAAGCAAAGCTACAATCAGAAATATTACAAGCTTCATAAAATATCTCCTAATATCGATATGATGCTCTTATTCTCAGTTCCGGTGCGGACACCATTGTCAATGTTGCCGTTAACAGTGTGTAATCATCCGTTGCGTATAATTCAATGCCATCTACTACCAGATGCAGCGAGCCAGATATAGGCGTGTGGGCAAGAACAAACGTCTTGTTGCTGCCATTTACGGTTCCTGTCGGGGTCTCATTCTCAACAAAATAATGCCAGGCCCCATTCCCGCCGAAATACGCATTCGAGCTGCCGGGGATCAACGGCAATAATCGCTCAGTACTCGGCCCACCCAACAAAATGTGTATAGTCGATCCGGCAGTAATTGTAACGACGCTCCCGGTCAAGTTCTCACATCCTCGACGAGGTGCACCGCACCAGTCAAAAGCGTTCGCCTGATGGTTGTTGCGGCGAAATAAATCTCCACCGCCAAGTCATAATCTCCGACTTCCAAGTCATCCATGACCGAATCTGGTATAAAAATTGAGATTGTGCCCAACGTGCTTCCATGTGCTGCCGTGACCCCAGACGTGGCTTCGTTTATTGTCCCTACCGCAAACCGCACGGTTCCGCCTGTGTAATCTATCGGATCGCCGTTCGAGTCTTCCTCGTAGATTTCAATGGTCATCGAATCGCCTTGATACCGCGTCCAATCGACTTCGGCAGTTTCATCTATTTTTGTAATCGTCATATCGCAAATCTCCTGGCATAAAAGTTTCCTGATATGTTGCAGTATTCGCTTCCAGTAGTTGCATCTACCGTCGCGGTTGCGGATTGCCCCGCCGCTATCTGAGGTACGGCCCCATATTCGACCCATCGGTCTACTTCGAATTTTATCGATCCTAAGCAGACATTGACCGGCGATCCCGTGGTGCATTTGAATCTGATATATATATCAGTCATATATTCGGTTCCTGATAGTGCATATTCATGTGCAACCGGATCTAAAACACCGAAATCTGCCTGAGTTAATACGGTGGTCCAAGACACCGCATCAGAGGAGACATCTACCGTGCACAGGTCACCTGATGTATTCAACCAGAATGCAGCGGTCATTTTCACCGGATATCTAGCCGGATTCGGCCCAGATAACTTGTAGTAAAATGACTCCCCGGATGAAAGTACCACGCACCCCCAAGGATCATAATAGGCACTAGTTCCGGTTACATCTCTGCTATGTGTCGTTCCCGAAGTTATCGGATCTTCGTATCTCTCTAGGAGCGTGTTCTCGTTGCCTTTCAGCTCCCAAATCTCATCTGACAGTGCCTCAGTAGCCAACGTAAGCGACGTGCTGCCTATTGAATGCACCAAATTTTTCACATGGGCCGAATTATAAGTACACGTTACCGCCAAGCTATCAAATGCACTTGCAATGTGACCTTTGCGGTTACTGATACTCTTTGTGACTGGTAGGCTGGTTATGCCCGATTGCAACCAAGTCAACGGCCTAAAAGCATATGAATAGGGCGAATATAGGTAGCAAGTGACATCATAACAATACTGCGTATAATCCATAACTTGCTTATTCAGAGCAGTTGGCTTGAGGACCACCCCCCAAACAGTATAAAACCAGTCGGGGGTTCTGATATAGAGTGGGATATCTGCCCCGACATCATCATCGAAATCCGGATCATCCGGGCCATATGGGGCGCAATACAGCAGGAAGTCGCTTGCATCGTCCTCAGCAGTATCCCCGCCAAATACCACAGTGAACGTGTAGCTGATCCCATCAGGCGAGTCCTTACGTGCTGATGTCCACAACGAGGTAGCCCCGTCTTGTTTGATCTTCCAGCCGCCGCCGGTGGGTTTGATTTCCCCATAAATATGATCTGTAAGGTCAAATGTGCCTAATTGCATGAATTGTGCCATGATCACCTCATATCAAGTTTCGCTTGGGGGAAAATGAGCCGTCTATAGTGATTTCGCCGCCTGTTGCTGTAATGGTCGTTGTTTTGGTCGATCCGGCCGAAATCAATGGCATTGGGTCTGCTTTGCGTTTTACTTCGAACTTGACATAATCAATATCTATCCACCCAACGACGCAATTGATCCGCACATATACATCCCCCATCCCCATCGCAGGCAAACCATACGCAGCGACTCCAGATTCAAACCGACTGACATCAAATGCTGTAGTCCAATCAGTTGCATTCGCAGACAGTTGAATATAAATCTCATCAAGCGCGTTCCCCGCTTCGAGATTCGCAGTCATTGTTATGGGGCGGGTTACTTCGTTGGGTCCGCTCAAAAGGATATAAGCAGATTCTCCCGCGCCTATCAATATAGTTCCTGTTTCAGACGCATAATGGCCGTCTCCTATCCAGTCAATCAGCCAACGTGCATCATCAGCAATGACATCTTCATATACTTCGGTGATCGTTCCACCGTCTACTGTCCACACTTCATTAACATTCGTGGCATCAGCTACTGTCAGTGAAGTGCCGTCAATGGCAAGCGTTATATTTTCCGCTTTAGACGACGTTATTTCGACAACAGGATATCCGGCGATATGCCCTTTCGTATTGTTGAACGTATGTGTCAAAGAATGGTCAGGTTGAGCGAATTTTGCCCATGCAGTCGTATATTCCCATGCGAAATCATCTATGCCGACAAACCATGCACCGGACGTATTACAGGATACACTTTTCACAGATTTTTCCAGTGACACCCATGCCCAATAGGTAGTATAAACGAGTTTTACCGCGTCATCGAGCGCCGTTATTCCGTAAACAGTGCCGTCGCTGGCTACCGCGATGCGCTTCATTTCGGTATTGTTGAACGTGTACCAAGAATGAGGCGTACCGATAACAACTTTTTCGATTTGCTCGTTGGATTTGGTTATTATCCAGCATTCGGTTGAATTTTCTCCAGCGCAGGCGGTAAACGAAGATCCTATCCGAGTCCAAGAACTGCCATTGTATTTATACAAACTGTCATATGTAGAATAATAGGGGCCTACCATAAAGATAGTATCATCACTAGCTATTGATATGTCATATGCAATAATGCCCGGTGTTAATACTGCCCACGATCCATCGTATCGATACATATTTCCGCTTGCATCGATACCAAGAATATAATTGTCATTGGCTGCTATCCGTGAAAGAGTTACCGTCGGTTGGGTGGCAAATTCGGCCCAATAACTGCCTGTGATAGTCCACAAAACGCCAGTCATGTCGAGCACATATACGACACCGCCGGGAGTTACCGCAATTTCAGATAATGTTTTGTCAGATGAATCTGACCAAGTTTGCATTTTTCCCTCCGAATACGGAGAATACAGATAACAGTAGACATCATAGAAATACAAAGTGTGATCAGTTGGTTCGTTGTTCTGGTCGGTGGGCACCACCATCACGGACCAAACTTTCAAATGCCAGTCGGCATTTCTAACGTATAAATCTAAGTCAGCACCTACGTCCTCATCAAAATCCGGGCTATCAGGAGAATACGGGAAGCAATACTTCAAGAAATCACTTGCGTCATTGTCATTGTCGAATACGACCTTAAACGCATACGAGGCACCCGATGGTGTGTCTTTTATCGCGTTTGTGACCAGGGACACACCGCCATCTTGCTTTGCTTTCCATGTACCACCTGACGGTTTAATTTCCGATGCTATGTGATCGGTTAGGTCGAAAGTTCCTAACTTGACATATTGTGGCATATTCACCTCATGGTGCGAAGAATTGTACTGCTAGATACTGCTTCACGTATTGATCTCCGGCAACCCATCCAGTTGAATTGTACATGGTCCGTAGAACCGTGCTTGTGCCGGGCAAGGTGCTATAGTCGGTGATGTCGATTTTCACCGATTCCGCTTTGCTCATAAGGATTCTGCCGGGCGGGACCACTGTCCCGTTAATCTCCAAGGTGAAAAACGCAGTCGGGTCAACGTCCGTATCATCCGTTTTTGAGAATGCCTCTTCGTAGTAGATCTTCAGCCCGCCCAACGCATAGTTTTCAGAACTAACTTCAAATTCTGTATTAGTCCCTAGTGTGGTTATGCATCGTGGTTGCTTATCATCGTTTATTTCTCCCCTGAGATAAGCTCCAAAAACCGTGGATGCCGATGCCATTTTCTTGCCACAGGTCAAAGTCATCTTGCCGGGCACGATTTGTTTTTCCCTGACCCGGAGTGAGAAGTTGCCCACATCGGCTCTATAGAGGCCCACCCAATCACCTGGTCTTAGGTAATAATCCATCTCACTGGTTACAACGGTACAAGACAATTCGTTATTATCTAAAATGCCTTGCAGCGACAGCAACACTTCATCCGACGTATAACCTTGATTTTGGTAGCACTTCAAAAGCTGAATGCCTTGCCCCCAGTCGGTCAGAATTTGCGGAGCTTCACAGATATTTGAACTGTAACTGACCGCCGCGTGAACGTCTGGGGTATTCGCGTCACTGATAGTTATTTTGGCATTTTTTCCATCGATATACGACCTAACGGGCGATGCTTCGGAACTTCGACCTGGTACCTCATCCGCGAGGATGTAGCGCAGGGTGCCGTCATCCCACGGCAAAAATTCGCATTCCCGCCCGAGCTTCTGAGCGAGATCATCCAAGATCCTTGATGCCTGCCCTGATACTGAAAAACTCGCGGCGCTCTTGTAAGTGCCGATGTCGCAAGAATGGAATCTTATCCTGGTATCGCACCAGTCCTTCGCAACAATCACCGTGGCATTTTCTCGGTAGCTGCCATCGCCTACCAGCACGTAGAGATCATCCACAGTCCGGTAGTAAGTATCGTCAGCTGTCGGTATTGCGCCGGCGTCGGTGAGCTGGATGACCCCGTCGAGGTCGTCTATTGTGCCCGCGTTTGGAAAACTGGTAGAGGCATACAGATCTTTGCTGCCAAAACAAGACTTCAGGCCACCATCTACGAGTTTTCGCACTGTCGCATTATGATAAGTCCATTTGCCATTCGGAATATACCCATTCACTAGCAACCCCAGGCCCATTGCGGTAGATGGCACATTCGATGAGAAAATGGTATTAAGATCCACATTGTAATATACGTAGTAAGGAATAACCCGATAATCTAAGAGGTACTGCATGCTTTTGCAGGTCAGTTTTTGACTGTTGCCTAAGTCGTCTATTTTTGTGATCAGGCCATGAAAAATGTGGCTGTCATCAACAGTGAACACAACTTCTTCAAATGCCGGTGCGGGCGTGTCTTTTGCGATCCGGACGACCATTTCATCTGCTTTTATTGGGGTCTGAGAATATTGCTTGAGCGATTCGATTCGACCTAAAAACCGATGGTAATCGGTGCCATCGTAAAAATAAAATCTCTCTTGCATCAAACCACCATCGGAACGTATCGCTTGGATTGTTTTATGCTGCCTGACAACGAATGATAGTAACTTGGATTAGCCGATCGGTCTTGGCCGCCAATCAATTCAGCAGCCAGCGCATAGGTTCCGGCAGCATCACAAAACTCCGTGATATCGACTTCCATCGAACTACTATCACCCTTGGCAAGATACCTGCCTGGTGGTATGACTTCGCCATCGATTTTCAGGATCAAAACCTTTTCGGTCAGGCTGAGATCTATAGTCTCGCATGCCCACGCGCTCGCCGACTTGTCTTGGATATTGGAGGTTTTCGAGGATGTCCAAGGATCACCGGGCGGCACTAGCGAGAATATCACTCGGCCATAAAGACCATCGCCTAGATCGGCATTGAACTCGGATGTCGCATGCCATACATCGTAGCCTTCAATCTCAGAACTCCATGATCCGCCGTTCTTACGCCACTTGAATTTTCCAGTTGTTAAGACTTCTACATCATTTTCACCATATGGTTCTATGCCATGTGCCTCTATATTTCTTGTTATATAAAACTCGTATTCATGTGAACCATATGCATTATAGGTATCACCTGCGATCTGAATGTAAGCTTCTGGCGGGAATGGTGACGTGTTGCTGTCTATGGTTGCCCATGTATCGATGCCTTCCTGCCCGTTGTCATCAATATATACGACATTTCGCATGGTGAAATCCCACTGGATAGATGCGACGCACTGCCAACCGTCTACCAAGTCTCCGCTAATTATCGTAAAATCCTTTGAAATCGATAAGTCATCGGATGATGCTATCTCGGTTTCCTTGATTTCCTCGTATTGATGGCCGGCGTATTTTGCGTCTCTCCATATACCAAATTGCTCATTTAAGCTGAGGAGACGTTTTCCTGCTAATATTTGCGTCTTGCCTTTCCCGGTGGTTATTTGGCGCACGCGGACCGATGTGAGCGAATAATCTTTTGGCTTGACCGCAATGTAATCACCTGGCCTGAGCGCCCACACTTCCGATGACAATATAATGTCATATGTGGTATCATCTACGTCTATTTGCGCATCTAGGTAATCTCGCAGATCGTCCGCTATTCGTTGGGAGCTGAACACCCTGGAATGCCACCCGCGCCTTGCCTTCCAACTGCTCGATACTTTGGGGTTATTTCCCGTGCCGATGGCAGCGGAAATATTCGGCGCGCTTGGTATTTTCATTGTGATGGTTGCGTTGTCACCATGCACGAATTCGTATAATGGGGCATCTTCTGAGCCGTCTGCAATTTCGATTGCAGCATCCTGGTAGACATTCCCGTCCCATTCATAACGGTATCTGACTTCCTGCCCAAACTTCAGGAACATATCGCTGAATATCTTGGAGGCAATGCCGTTTAGATCCGGTACTATATCGATTTCGTAAGCATCCAAGTCGTTTGTTCCGGGTCGGAGATGCGTATCGACTGAATGATCATCTAAGATGGCCTGCCCGCCTGGCAAATTGCAAGTCCTAAATTGGCCCCGCCAAGAATTCAAAAAGTTGAAAAGTCCAACGGACACATTCCAATAATATTTAGTTAAATATACATTAGATTCTATTTCGGTTTCGACTGATTCCGGGGAACTGTCTGGATAAACCAATGCATCATCAGATAGCAATTCAGAAACCAAGATCGTGTCATCATCTAAGATGAAATCTTGTCCGACCAGACGATAATCTAAGAGGATTTGCTGAGATTTTGCCAGGATACCCACAGACTCTGGGGATTTCTCATTGACACTCCACACGAGTCCCCTGAACACCATCATGCCGTCTTTTACTAAGGCAATTTCAGATCTAAGCGGTATTAGGTCCGAAAAGGTGAATCGCAAGTCGTCGGCTTTTATTGGGGTCTGAGAATATTGAGTTAACACTGTGGTATTATTTATCGGTGATAACTTGCGGTATTCGAATGTGCCTATTACTTCGGATGTATCTTGATAATAAATATTTGAATACAGTTTGTGAATTAGTGCGGTGCCAAAAACACTTCCTGCCGATGGTGCAACGAACCGCACACCAAACGAGATATTAGGATAGTCGTCAACAGACCACGCGGCGCTGTTTTCTGGATTGGTTGACCATCGATAGTTCAATGTTTTTTTGGTTAGCAGCAAGTCATCCGCTGGTGGATCAGAAGCATGCCCTGCCGGGTTGTCGGCTCCGAAATCGGTTGATGTCCCATAGTATCTGACACCATTGACAACCAAAAACGGCGTTATGGTGCATTGGGTATGTTCATGCGGAAAGTCGCCGTCCCATTGCGGCGCGGGGTAATACGACGCATTCCAGAAAAAACCGTTGATTGAATAGTACTCCATGTAGACTTCTATGCCCGTGGGTGTCGAAAAGTGCGAGGGAAACCAGGTGAAACCGAATTCGAAGTATCGTGTTTCTGCATAGGCCGAACTGAATTTTGCAATGAATTCGCTTGTAGCGCCCGACGGTCCTATCCCGTTGTAATATAGCCCTATCCCTCGCGTAGCATAAGTTAGTTCGGCAGAGGGGGTAATATGCCCCCGCTCAGATCGGACTAACTGATATAAGCCGTCTTCCATCACAGCCTCAGGTTATCAAGTTCTACCGCCAATGCCTGATGAACGGCATTCTGCACTTGCGAAGAATCTATATCAACGACCACTTGCACGGGGACATATATAGGAGAAACGGACACGTTGCCTATCGCTGCATTGACCTGTGTTTGCAATCCAGACGTATCGAGATGCAATGCCGTTGTGTGAACCATGCCGTGTTCGCTTGCAGGTACTACATACTCCCCGCCCGGCGCATCGCCGATTATGGCCAAAGTCGGGCGATCTACATATCCACCAGAAGCAAAGCTTTGCATGGTACCGAAAACTTCATACAACGCATTGACAATGGAAGATGCAGCCGCCGAAATCGAATAAGACAAATACGCGGCATTTGACGACATCGCAGCAGATACGACGTTTGCAGACGTTAGCATAGTCGTCCTATCAGCCGTGCCCTGCGATTTCATCGTATTGATTATATTATTCGCGCCTTGCGTCACCGATTGGATCAATTGTTGACTCGAAGATGCGGTTTGATCAGTGACGCCGGTTGCTTTTTGTGATGTGGCGTCTTGTGTCGTGAGTACGCCCGGTGCTGATGATTCGACATGCACTGGTATAGCGCCGGTTGTCGTGTCGATGGTCACAGAGCCTATGCTTCCCAAGCCACCTATGCCATATTTGTCATTGATCGCGGCGGCTTCTTGCTGTGCAGCCAACGCAGGATCTTCATACCCTGGATAGAGCTTGGTCGGCCCCACATACCCGCCTTCGGTGTTAACGAAATCTTGCCAGACATATTTCGGATCTAGGACATCGCCATAGTATAGGCCTTCGGAAAGTCGCGTTTTGTCGCCCGACGCGCTTTCGGCGAGCTGATTGTTAATGGCTTCTTTGGTGGCGGCAATAGTAGAATCCACTTTTGCAAGCTCTTCTCTGTTTTCGCCTCCTACGGTTTTTATGGTATCTTTAATTTCTTCCAATTGGCTCAATTTAGCAATTTCGGCTTTGATTTCTTGACCATATGCGGTTTCACTGAACAGTGGTGCATCGGTCCATTTCTGTTGCCACTTGTCGACTATTGCTTGAAATAGCGCATTATCTTCAGCCGATGTCTTGATACCATCTTTGCCAATCTGCGAAAGCTCACCAATGCCACCACTTAACTTGGTAAATCCAAAATCCAAGTCATTGCTGGTTTTGCGTTGTGTGGTTTCGGCAACTTCCTTGTAAGCTGCGGGTATCTCTTCAATTTCCGCCTTAGTTCCTGCAAACTCACCTGATCCCATGACTTGCTCATCGCCTTTGGCTATGGATTTGATTGCTCCACCGAGCCATCCATCGGAATCCGTATTTTCCTTGACATCTTTGAAATCGGTTGCCAATTGCTTTTGTTCATCAGATGTCCCGGCATATCCCATACCCGCACCGTCTTCGCCCCATGACATGGTATGGAGCTTCATCTCGCTCAGCACATTGCTTTTCAAATCACTACCAGATGCACTAAGCGTCAACGTATTCGCAGATACAGACATCGACTGCGCTTGAATGGGCTGAAGTTCGCCTTGTACTAGAATATATCCCGTCGTGTCAACTTTCACGTAGTTAGATTCAATCGCAGTATCGGATAAAGAACTTCCAGAAACGTATTGGCCCGTCCCGGTCATTTGATAGGTTGCGCTCTTGTCGATCCATGACGATGATGCCGTTCCTGTCGAAGTGCCGTCCCCTTGGAGACCAAGCAGTTTGCTTATTGCTCCGCCTAATGCATCGTCCGCCGCACCGGCCAGCCTGGCGAATGCCTCTATAGCAATGTTAATAGCGCCGGTCAGTACCGACCCGATGTTATTTGCCATTTTGACAACACCGTCACCTAGCGAAAGGTAAGTTTCCAGCCCCGCGATCTTTAGATTATTGAAAATATGTTCAAATGTTGGGCCAAAGACATCCCGGATAGCAGAAAATGCCCCGGTCAACGAAACGTCAGATGATAGGAATGATCTGAATAAGCCGACCGCTGCCTGCCAACCGCTGACAAGCATGTAATGCAGCGTGTCGCCAATCGCCTTGTAGTCGATCGACTGCAATTTATCGAGTAACGAGCTACCAAGGCTCTGTGCCCCCTCCGACATCTCGCCGACTAGATATTGAAATGCTCCTTTGATATCACCCGCCTTGATCAAATCTGCTATCTTTGAAACGCCATCAGCAACGCCTTGCCCCATATCGGCGATGTCGCTCAGAGCTTCGCCCACTGCTGGAAGGAATATCACCCCCAGCCGCTCTGCGATAACTGAGCCAGTGGCAAGAACTCTTTCCCATGCAACTTCGACAGTTTTCTGAGATTCTGCATATGCAGCGGATAGCCCGGTTCCGTCTTCGAATGCTTGATTGGAATTCTGGATTGCCGCATCGAGTTTGGTGAATCCCCCAGTGAGTGGATCAATATCGCCCATCAGGAGCTGAATAGCCTTCGAGCCGGTTTGCCCGAAATGTGCAAGCGCTGCGCCCTGTTCGGCCAAGGGCAATGCCTTGATGGCAATTGCCGCTTGCTTCATTACTTCTGGCGCATTTGATCGCAGATTGAGTTGTAATTGTTCGCCGGAGACGCCTAGCAGATCGCTTACCGCGTTCTTTGCATTCTTGACTGAATACATTAGAGCATCTTGAATGGCTTCGCCGCCCGAGTCGCCTTTCAACCCCAAACTTTGTACTGTGGCAGTCAACGCTACCCACGCGGGTAAAGTATCCTCTGAGGGCTTCAGGAGCCCCATTGTAGCTCCGAGGTGCGTCATGCCAGTCATTAGGGCTTCTTCGGTCGTTGTCATCGAGTCGGCTAATGCGTTGATAGACGATCCGGCCTTGTTGCCGAATTCCACCCAAGACATTTCGGCAGGTTTCGCAACATTTCCGATTAGTCCCATGCCTTCGGCAGCGGCATCGGCTGACATTCGAAAAGCCCCGGCCATCTGTTGGGACAATACGGCAAATTCGGCAAGCTCTTCCTTGGGGATGCCGATTGAACCTGCTGTGACGACCGACCCCGAAATAGATGCAGCGGTGGCGCCGGTCTTCATCCGGATTTCTTCCAGCGTTTTGCTTAGGGCTTGAAGCTCTTCATTTTTGACTCCGGTAGTTTTGCTGATATCCGTCATCATGGTTTGCCATGAGGCAGCGGCGGAAACTGCACCAACAAACGCCACGCCAGTTGCTACAGCGGCGGCGGTGAGAGCCACCAACCCAATCGTTGCGACTCCGGCAGCACTTCCCATCATGCCGAATAAACTGTTAACTTGTTGAGCGCCACTCGATACCCCCGACACATCGAGGGTGGCTTTGTACATCAGATCCATATCAGACATGTGGGGAAACCTCTTTATAGTTTTGAAAACGCACTAATTGAACATGGTAGAAAATAACCCGAACATTATCGAGGTTGAATTGACCTTGAGTCAGTTGGAATATATGGAGAAGTGGAGTAAAAAATTGAATGGGATGGAAACGGCCACTGTGATTAGGATTATGGTCGATGTCATGATGAAGACGAATCCGCTATGAAGAGAGGTTAATCTTCTCCTCTGTTCGCCCGTTCGCTTTCATCCCAAAAACTTTCGATGTCTTCTCGCTCCATTCCGGGATGCTCAGATTTCTCTTTTTGCTTCTTTCGCATTTCTTCTTGTGCCTTGTTTTCTTCCAAGATCAAACGATTCAAAACATGATGGTCAATGCCGATCTTGTCATACGACGACAGACCATCATAGAATTCGTCGCACGCGAAGCCGTACTCATGCGCTAGCTGGAGGGGCGTCTTTCCGAACACCCTTGCCACTCTTCCGAACAGGAGCATTATCTTCAATTTCGCCATCGGGTGTGTCGAAATTTGCTCCGGGAAAGCACAGATCTCTCAATCGGGTCCATTCCCCCGGCGCGAGATGTGAGAATCTGACCTCGCCTTTCTGAAATTCGTGATCTGGGAAGCTCAGATCGTCTATGATTTTGATATTGAGCAGGCACAGGCCATTAATCTTTTTCAAGATCTCCGACATGGTTTTCTTGTACTTGAATTTGGGATTCTGCTCATTGCGAATGGGGGTGCCATCATCGAATTGCAAGTTTGAGGCCGCGTTGGCTGGAAGGTACCGAACCTTCATCTTCATGTTATCGCCGCTTGCGTCCTTGACCATGAGGGTGATAATTGTTACCTCTGGCTCAATCTTCTTGCCGGTTATCTCCATGAGAAGGTCTGCTTGCTCTTCTGGATCTATCACCATTTCAGTTTTACTCATGTTTTTCATCTCCTGTAATGAATCCTGTAAAT
This sequence comes from Candidatus Pacearchaeota archaeon, assembly GCA_023228245.1. The sequence goes on along the minus strand of JALOBN010000023.1, from coordinate 7,514 downwards.
ATCGGCCAAAGCAGCCACCCAGGACGTGGTTTCAGGTGCGCAACCCTAGCTTTGGCCGTGGTGGTTGCTATCTATACAGCGGTATACGCTGAAGTTTTAGTACAGCGCAGGGTACAAGACGGCTTCGTTCCGCCCGATCCAGACTCGTGGAAGAGCTTGACCGTGGCCTCGTAGAAATCGGTCGAGTCCTTGTAATTGTAATCCTCGATTACATTTGAGGGAGAAGTCCACTCAATCATTCTCTGGTAATGGGAGAAGATGAAATAAGTATCGCCTGCCGTCATGGCATCGGTCGCGGAGAATGTGATTTCTAGGCCATCGCCCAATGTCGTCATTGCACCGGCGGTTACCTCGACCTCCGCGCTCCAAGTACCTCCATTCTTGCGCCACTTGAATTTGTCCGGCGTGCCTTCGGTACTACAATAGATTTCATAGAATGCCGGGGTATTGGATAGTCCTGCCGTGTAGGTGCCGCCCATCGTGAGCGTAACCGCGCCCACATTGGCCTGGTGGGCATAATTCCAGGGATAGGCAGTGGATGCCTTGGTCTGGTTGCCAAAAGACCGGCATCGGAACTTGGTGAGGGCTTGTACATCTGCCTGTTCTGTTGCGGTTGGGTTAGTATCGCCGCCCACGCGCCAGCGTCGTAGCTCATCGCCATCGGTATCAATGAGATCGATATCAATGGTGAAATCTCGATCGCCTTTTACCACCAGTTTCGGAGTGCTTGCGCCGGCAGGGACTGGAGACTTGCCAGGAGCGCCATACTTCGGATTTTCCTTACTGGTTATGGTTATGGTCTTCCAGTACTTCGACGCCGGGCTCTGGGGTTCGCCGTATTCCAAGATTGTCTGTGATGCCGGGATAAGCTTTGGCTTGTCGGTTGCTACATTCACGTAGGTTGCCGACCCCCATGTTTCGGATTCGACCATATCCGCGCCGGTGACATCAAATGTCCACTCGATACCGCCCTTTTCTGCATCGATCACATATTTCACTTGATCGATGGTGCAGAATCTGATAGATTGTGGGTGCAGATCATCGTACAGCCACAGTGTGAACGTCTTTATTGTGTCATTCGCGGTAAAGACGTGATCGTATGCAGTGGACGATCCCAACTGGCTGCCCGTGGTATCCGTACCAAATACCATTAACAGGAGTTCACCAAGGCCATTGTCTTCGATCAGTGCTGGAAGTGGAATGCTGACCTTGAACGTCTCTGGCTTCCGGGTGCTAAGGACAGGGTCACGGTTTCCAGATACTCGCTTTTTGTCCGATCCTTTCGTTGATGTCGGGGTGATCTTTCCGCCTGCGATTATGTAGATGAAAGGCGAAGCAGCTCTTGCGCCCGCGACTTCGATCTTCAATCCAAGTCGCTTCGTGGTAATTGGTTGTGGGCCTTCAGTCATTTATATCATCCACCATATATTTCGGCTCTTTCATAGAATCCAAAAATTCTTTCACATTCTCATATCCATACCGGGCGGCAAAATCTGAAGCCGTCCACCGAACGCCCGCGAAGTCCTCATAAAGAGGTTCGCTGCCTTCTGGATAGATTACTGATATTGGTTTTATCATAGGAATCAACTGTCGATGTATCCTAAACTGCAAGTTGCTGTCATTTCGATCCAATTAGGAAACGCCGGATCATCGACCGGCGTAAACTTGAGCCTGCCATTTCTTTTTGAAACAGAGTAACTTATGCCGCCAATTGTGCTTGTCAATGGCGATTTCATTCGTCGCATTATCTCAGCCGCCGCCCCCCATGCATACGTGTCGTTGTCTGCCACATGAATCAGGTCGAATTCTATGAGCTGATCATAATCGCTTAGGCCGTGATACGCACATCCTCCCAGGTCGTCTTCATTCAGGTTTAATGTCCGCACCCCAAGACAACATTTTGTTGGGTTTTTGATTGGATCGAGATAATCATCAGCGGAAACTCTTTGAAATCCTGATATTATGTTTCCATTGAACTTTGCAGCCAGCGCATCGTCTTCTAGGAAACATTGAACAACGAGCGCCACGTATGCAGATGGGTTGGACATGTAACCTCCGATCGAAAAGCTTAATACTAATTAGGATACTTAGTGATACATGGAAAAAGAAAACTGCGTGTTCTGTGACGCGCCGAAAAACGATGTCGGTTTTGTCATAGGATCGCAATATATCTGTTATGGCTGCCTACTCGAATTGAGGCGGGCCATGTTCAATGGAGTTGATGCAGATTGACCATGATCATAGCCGATCTCGATGAGCCAAACCACCAGTACCTGACCGCCTACAAGCTCAAGAACGAGCATAGGACCATCCCAAAGGCTCTAAACGCCTGGATGAAAGAGACCAGGGAGAAGAGCCAGCTATTCAGGTGATCATGTCGCGTGATCGTGTTTCCAAAGACGGATCACATTACACCGATGTGATCCTGCCCAAGAATCGCGAATATCATCGCGTGAGGAATGCTTACCGGAGAGCATGGAAATTCTGGAATAAATGGGAAATCATACTGACGATTCGGAGAAGATGACATGTCGCTCGATGATGAATTCTTCAAACTGGTGTGCATGCCAGGAACAATAATCTCATTCGAAATGCTGGTTTCCGATGGCGAAATGCAGTCGTATTCGATCGCGCTTAGGCAATCCTGGAAATCGCCATATGCCGCAACAAGGACGGTGCATTATTGATGGCAAGAGATAGCATTTACACCGTGACCGATAACGGCGACGGGACATATACGCATAAGATAGTATTCGATCCCGATATCAAGAAACGCATACATTTGGCGATCTCGCAAGATACTTCCGAAATGCAGCAATGCTAAAACTTGTATTTCGCCCGACATCTGCAATTGGGGTCGCCGTTTGGATACTGCTTGCCGTTACTGAAAGGCGCATCGATAGATTGCTCTTCCCCATCCATTGCCAGGTGATCTTTGCGCGGGTTGGGGCCATGAGAATGCTTCCAGATCTTTTTTGTAGCGTCCACCGACTTCGCTTCTAGGTGGGCCCCGCCATTCAGCGCATTATTCTTTTCAGTCCTAAATATGGTTCGCGTCCTATACGGGCTACATGGGTAGTTTTCGCGAAATCGCCGCTCAAAGGTTCGCTCATTTAGGCCAAAATGCTTCTGCATTTGCTTTTCTAGCTTATGCAGATCGGTTGCGGTGAGTGTCTTAACTAGCTTATAGCCTTCTTTCTTTAGGTAGGCCTGCGCAATTGGTGCCCAATTATATTCTGAGAATGGTATTGCAAGAGACCTGGCCACTTCTCTGGCGCCTTGTTTCAGCTCTATGAGATTTTCCTCGGTGAGCACTATCTTGGCAACTTCCCAGTTCTTGGCCTCAGATTTTGCGGCCAATTGCTTGTATAGCCTGGTGCCCTTGCCAAATCCTATCTTGGTCGCGATCTTCTCTTTGGCGGTATCTGATAGGGACGGTGAAAAGTATCCTGCCCGTTTCAGCAATACAACTACATCGCCAGACCACGATTGCAGAATTTCGAGGACTTGCTGCTCGGGTGTCATTTCAGGCCCATGTTTTTCTTATAGATTTCTGTCATTTCCGGTATGCTCTGATGCCATCCAATGGCCCCTGGATGATGCAGAGCTTCTTGCAGGTAGTAATACCTCTCTGCCCCATTGCTCTCAACTATCACCTCATGCTTCAGCTCTGAGATTTCTTCTACTCGCCCTGACCAGCTCCGTTGCCAGGCCCCGGATTCGACGCGGCAATTATCTTGGATATTCTGGTTGGCTATGATGGCCATCTGCTTTGCTGCCTTTGCCTGGTTCATGGTGATCTCCTCAAGCCTGCGTTTCACACCAGCTTGTACCTCTCCTAGATTAATTAGCTGAATGCCTGACATGAAACCTCACTAGCGCCTCGTAGGCAGCACATGTGACATAATTGTCTGGTTGAGTAGGATTTGGGGCTTTAAATGGCTTATTATGGGGTGGCGATAAGTATATAAGTAAGTAAGTACATAAGGATGTATTATGGCAAGATGGAAGTGTTGCAAGCAATGTGGCAGGAAAGTCGACCTGCGAAAGAAGGGCAGCTTTGAGATCGCGCCAGAAATCGCGCGCTATATTCCAAATAAAGATTATCATTACATATGTAGTACCAAATGTCACGAGGCCTGGAAGGCATCGCGAGGATGGTAAGATGAAAACAATTTTTCGATGCAAAGAATGTGGTACCACGTTTGATAATTCTGGCGATCTGGAAATGCACTGTACGTGGACAGAAGATCATGGAGAAGAAATTGAGGTGCATGAATGCCCATCCCCCTAATCTGTCAAAACTGTGACCATGCCTGGGAATATAACCCCCGGATACCACACACCAAGAGACGATATACAGGTTGCCCAATCTGCAAGGCCTCTGTGAAGCTGCCCAAAGGAGATGAGAAGAAATGAGTTTCATAGTATCTGGTTATAACGCCTTCTACGAAGGCTGGTTAGCTCGTGTTTTCGGGCAGCCAAAAGTCTGCATGAAAACCGATGACATAGAAGCCTGGCTGGAAGGTTGGGAAACAGCGGATGAAACCGGTCCGGCCATGTTTATCGCTTTGCGGGAAGAGATAACGAGGAATTTAGGCCACATAATAATTAAAGAGGTGCCAGAATGAATCAATTCCTAATCGATGGCATCCCATACCGGGCCGTCTATCGCGATAATCCAAACGGCATGGGCGAAGAGAGAGGCGGATGCTGCCGATTGGATGGTAGCGATTTTACAGAATGCGAAGGTTGCCGGTATGAATATTGTTGCCCGGCGGATGGTGAGGACGAATGATCGATGAGGAAATTTTCATGGAAATCATGAACCTACCGATCAGCAAGCATAGAATCCGAGAATTGGAAGAAGAAATACAAGCCCGCGAGGCGGATGGTGTGGAAGAATGAGATGTCCACTTAAGGCCGGCATAGATCGTAATATGCAAGATATGGGATATGCAGAATGCGATGGCATTGATTGCCGGTTATGGGACAAGGGAAGCGACGTAACCCGGATAGGCGCGCTAGATCGCCCTAGATACCTCGCGGGGTGTGGCTTAATGCCCCGCGAAAGTCGGAGAGCTTAACATGAAACTGAGATCTCTAGATTACAAAATTCTTTCCCTATCTAACGACCTGAATGCAATTCTCAAAGGCCCGAAGGCTATTGGCAAGAGGCTGGTTAGGAAGGCTGGATGGAAATGGTTTGCGGGAAGGATGGGGAAGATATGAAGTGCTGGAAATGCCCAAATATCGGCAAGACGGGCAAAGATTCACGAGGTGATATTTGCTGGTGCCTACTCAACAATCTGGTAAGAGATCCAAACATCGGGTGCAATTATCAGGATGTCAAGATTCCAACTAGATACTAACATGATAATTGGCGAGAGGGACTAAGCCAAATTCAACCTCTCGCCCCTATCATGCATTTCCCTCTTTTATGTACCTTGCCCTTAAAGGGCGTCAATCACGCAGTCAAATTCATCATACTACTATTATTCAGTGGGCAAGGCCAATAATCATCTGACAGAAATAATGCTGTCCTATGCTGATTATAATTTCGTCCATGAGGCCGCCAGCGTCCGCCAATTGCTCAGGCGGCGGTGCTATTATTGGCTGTTGCCCAGCCGCCACTGCTTGCGGCGCATCCTCAGCGACCGCGCCTCCCATCAGGAACAAAACGACACCGATCCTCAGAAGCGGCATCATAGACTTTCTTATTTTTCGACCGCCTATCAGAGCAGCCAATATGCATAATGCAACGATGTATATGGAGGTATCAATCTCCATTCTTGACCACCTTCTCGTAGATGGCATTGATTTTTTCGCACGCGGCATCCGCCTTGCGATCATGATCATTCAGAAATTTCGCTATCCCCTCCAAGCTTTTGCTAACTTCCCCGGTCACCCACCATATTAAAAAAACCGATACCCCAACCGCGAGCCCTTGGTTGGAAATAAATGATAAAATTTCAGCTTCGACCATGTAAACCTCAGAATGGAACCGCGTCTTGGTTCGGTCCGCTCAGCACCGGCGTCTGTGATGCTACTGACATTGTAGCGTTTTTTGCGGCATTGAAAACATCGATCGCTGGATTGAAAGTGTAATTCCGCAATGCCCAACAGAGATATAGGCTCCAGATACTATATGGTTGGCCCTCGGAATACCCCCAGCACGAGGTTTCCCACGCCTCGCATGCTTGCCAGTACCTGTAATAGGCCGGTTTGGTGCCTGATCCCACGCCTATCATATTTCTGATAGGCCTCTCTCGGGCGGGCATAGGCGCCTTATCCGCCGTCCCCGCATAGCAGAAATCATCGACCAGGTCGCCGACCGTGCCCACCGGGGCCATCGCCAGATAGGTAGCCATTTCGTCGTCTGGGAACATTTCGAGATTGCCACATGCCAGGCATTCATCATAGCCATCTGGTTCGTCGCCATTGGTATCGGGCATCCTATAGCCGTGACCTGTGCGAATGATTGCCCACCGATCGCCCTTGACCAGGCCAGCCATGAACGAGCTGAGACTGGCACGGACGGCGGTCAGAGTCGTTGCCTCGGCGGTGTCTAAGGTCGTTATCGCGGTGAATCCCCGCGCCGCCAGGTTTGCCTGCCAGATAGCGACATTATTGTCATGTGGTGGCAAGGTGTTGGGCGGCTGGTAGGGCGGAGCCAAGATGAATGCTTTTTTCATGTAACCTCATGCAGTTTTTGTAGAATTCGACCCAAAGTAGAATCCAAGAATCCCCGTTACTGATGCGCCGACCAACGCGATTAGCCACTTAGAAGCTTCAATCGCGGTATCAGATTGGCCATTCCATATCAGAAACAGTACTGCCAGACCCATCAGGGCAATTGACCCGCCCCAGATAGCAATTACCGCAAGTGCCAACGAGTACCGCTTGAAGTTCTCCAGCTTGTCTAGGGTAGTCATGAAGGATGAAACATTTTCGGGTTCATCTGCCATCTATTTCACCTCGACCAAGATTTCCGTTGGCCTGGCATACGGCCAATTGCCCTCAGGAACATACATCCGTTGGTATTGCTTACCATCTTTCTCGATGATATCCATCAGAAATGCACCCCGCCTTCGCCTTTACTTTTTCGCATGATAGCCAAGACTACAAAAGGGTTGGTACTATATGCCTTCGCCCATGCTTCTGGTCCCAGTTTCTGTCCGGTCGCGGTAATGAATCGGAAAGCATCGCTGCCGTATGTGTCCAGGATCTTGCGGATGGAATTATTATTGGGCGTGCATCCTATGATGGCATCGTCAGGCTTTAACTCGGATGTTTTCACCGTTCGGAAACCTTCATCGGATTCAGCATCCAGGACATCCCACGCCTTGATCAGCTTCAATACATCAACTTTCGGTGGCATAAGAGCGCCCGTTGGGAGCTTGCCTTCTATGCCGTCCCACGGCACGCAGCCGTCTAACCAGTCTTTTTCAATTGTAGAATCTACCATATTTACTCACCTATTCGTGGCCCTCGGGCAGGCTTACGTTCCTGCT
>JALOBN010000022.1 GCA_023228245.1 Candidatus Pacearchaeota archaeon | reverse complement strand
GAACATCTTTCTCCAGACCGCCGCGCGTGCGCTATTATCCTCGCATTGCCAGAGACGATGCCCGGTTGTATTCCACCACCAGGAGCCCGCGACGTAGCCATCCGCGCTGTCATCGCCCACGCCTGGATCTGTTGCAGCCGCCCAATTGCATTTCGCTATGGCGGCGTCTATCGTTTCTAGCGAACTATGCAAACCAGTATAGAATGTCTGCCCGCCATCCGCCGCCAAAGGCAGCGCCAATAAATTTCTAGCTGAAGTATCCGGCATTTCTCCCCTCCCTCACTTGGCCGGGACCGCGCCCCGGAGTTGCAACTTTTTCATGACGCCCGTCATGAGCTGGTCGGTGACCTTCTTTCCATCCAGGTAGAGATCTATCTTGGAATGGTCCTCGATCACGATCCTATCAGATCGCTCGTTTCCGGCCTGACCGAATCCTATCTCAGCCAGGCTCACAAACATCCTGGTCAGCTTGGCTGGCAGGACCATCTCCGGCCCGGCCTCTCCTATGATGGCTTCCGTAGGTTTTTCGACCAGTGCGCCGGAGGCAAAATACGAAAATGGATCGTATCGAGGAAAATTATTCATGGCACCGCCCCCGCCCCCACGATATCGATCATCCAGAGGCATGATGCTATCCCGGACCGCCTGATTGTAGTTCTGGCCGCACACGTTGCCGTAATCGCTCCACGTGTTGGCCCAATCGCCTGTGGGCGCTAACCAATCGTCCGCGCCCCCGAATCCCCAGTCCCCAGGGAAACCGCCACCAGATCCGCCCCCGCCGCCCCCGCCAACGTTTATGTTCACATTGACAGAAATCTTCTGAAGCTCTGCGGCTATCTGAGCCACGCCTTCCGAGATCTTCGTCTGGGCGTCCGTCATGTCGGTTACGAGTTGTGCCCAAATCTCGCTCCAGGACGCCTCGAATGCTTGCAGTGATGACTCCGAATTGAGCACCATGCTGTCGATAGCATCTTTCATGCCAGCGCCGGCCTCCTGGAATGCCCCGATCAGAGAGCCTTTCAGGGAGGTTATGGACGGCTCGATTGCCGCCCAGTAGCCCGCCCAGGATGCCTTAGCGTCATCGGTGATGGCTTTGCTCATCTCCAGCCAGGAATTGCGGATGTCGAGCGCTGCCTGCCAGCCCATGTCTCTGACTAGCGTAATTTCGGTCGTCAGAACTGTATTGATTTGCTTCCAGTAGGTGGAAGCCTCGCTCTTGACGATGCCCCATGAAATCCTGAAGAAGTCCTTGAGATCGGTGATGATCTTTTTAACTCCTTTGGCCATTTCGGCCAGGCCGACTATGCCAAAAGTCGCGGACATGGGCGGCGCATCGCCTTCTCCTCCGGCAGTTGCCCCTCCGGTACTGGTTCCTGCCGCAAATCCTGGGATGCCATAATCCCGCATGGCTGCGCGCAGGAGGTCCCACCGCTTCGTTTTCGTTGGAATGACGTACTCCGGATTGGCCGGGCCATCCTCGCCGATAACGGCCATCTGCGGACCCGAAGTCTTGGTTCCTGTGGCGAAGTATTGCCAAGGGAATTTGCCGCCCACAAAACTGCTCAGTGCGCTGCCTATCGTGCTGGCAGCGGACCGGAGAGCAGTTGCGCCGGAGTTGGCCCCGCTCAATAGCGCATTCCCGCCAGATACGGCGCTGTTGAAAATCGAATTTCCGCCGGCGGTCAGGCTGCCCCGGACGCCTGCGCCCGTGGTGATTAGTTTTGCCTGTTCTGTGGTGCTAGCTATTGAATACTTGGTAGTCCAATCGGTTGCAGACTGTCTTATTTTTGTTGCAAGGTCTACGCCCGCGCCGCTTATGTCGATCTTCAATTTTCCAGTAGCGACATCGACCGCGCCCTTGAAATTGGACGATGCTAACAGCGCCTTGTTTGACCAATCTGCCGCCGCTGATCCGATCCCGGCCTGCAGTCGGGTCGATGAGGCCGCAACATCATCCGCCCATCGCTTGCCAGCGGCTTCCCACTGCTGCTGTGCTACCGTGCCAATGACGGCCCATTTTCGGCCCGTCTCATCTATGCCGAATCTAAGGGCCTGGTTGGATGCCCGCCAGGTTTTGTCGGTGTCTTTGACGGCCTTCTCGATCTGTTGGCGGAAGGTTAGGGCAGCTTCCTTTTCGGTTTTTGCGGCGTCTGTTGCGGCGGTGGTTGTGGTGTCGGCTGCATCGTCAGCCGCGTCAGTCTCGATTTTGGCCTCTTCTTTTGCGCCCTCGATGCCTATAGCAGCTTCTTCTTTGGCCGGAGCCTCGCGCTCCGCTTTGGCTTTCTCGTATTCCTCTCTTCCGGAAACGAATGCAGAAGTTAGCTTCTCGATCTCGCTGGCTGAAAGATTGAAGCCGCTGGCCTTCCAGGTTTTGATTTCAGCCACAAAGGCGGCTGTGTCGGTCTGCCCTGCGCCACCCAGCTTCCGGGCCCAATCGGCTGCATTAGTCCATTTTCCGCTAGCTAATTGTGTCTGAAGCTCGTTATTCTGGTAGGTGATGACGGGCTTGCCGGTTGGCCCCTTGAGCGGGGTGAGATTCGCGCCGCTAGATACGTAATTTACGCCTACCTCGATGGTCGAGCCATCCAGGTCCATGGGGTTTCCATCCCCACCGAATGTGGTTTCTATCGCGACATCGAGCGGCGAAGCGGTGAATATCTCTTCAGCATCTTTTCTCCATTGTTTCGCCTCTTCTTTGAGCGCCGTCCCTGCCCCATCCCAGGCGCTGTTCATGGCATCGCCCACCACATCAAGGATTGCCGCGCCTATGGTGCCCTTGCCTGCTGTCAGGACGGTGGAGGCGAAGCCCTTCGCGAAATCCCAGGCCGCCTTTAGTGCCATTGCGCCGAAGTCTATCAGGGTTGAAAAGATGTTCTTGAAGGTCTGCCAGATGGTGGTTCCGAGGGTTCCACCATCGTTTTTGATGGATGTCCAATAGCCCTCTATCTTCGCGTAGATCCATTTTCCGAGGTCAACGACGCCTTTGACAATCGAATGGGCGAAGTCTTCTCCAAGTTTCTTCGGGCCATCGGCTGCTATCCAGTCATCCCATCCCTTCTTGATTTTGTCGTAGATGCCTTTCGCATAGTCGGTTATCTGCCCGAGCCCTGCCTTGATTTTGTCTCCGAGTTCCTTTCCTGCCCCCGCGAAATCCACAACAGAAAGGCCAGTCTTGAACTCTGTCCAAAATTCTTTCAGCTTGGCCAGGCCGCCCTTGATCTTCTCTGTGATGGAGCTGCCCGCCCCGGACCAATCGGCAGAAGTCAGATAGTCCCAAACTTTCTGCCCAATATCAGCAAGAGCGGCGATGGCGTCCCTGATAGCAGTCCCAATCTTGAAGCCTACAGTTCCCCAGTCGATTGAATCGAAATATCCTAAGATGGTGCTGCCCGCATCGGAGAGCTTCGCTATCGCTGTATTCCAGGCAGAAACCAGAGAGTCCCAGACACCGCCCCAGTCAATGGCAATGAAATAGTCATAGATTCCGCCTGCGTAGTCGATGACAGAATCTATAGCTGAGCTGATCGAGCTGAGGATAGACGTTCCGATGCTGCCCCAATCGACTGCCTTCAGAGAACTGAGCAGATCGCTGCCAAGGCTCTTCAGCTCGCCCCATGCGGCATATATGCCCTTGGTGACGAACTCACCGAGGCCACCCCAATTGACACCCTTGAGCCAGCCGAGAAGCTGCCCCCCGAGATCCTTCAGCTTGGCCCATCCGGCCTTGACGGCATCCGTCAGCATCGAACCTATCTTGGTCCAATCTCCATCAGCGACCGCCTCTATGAAAGTGCGGACAGCCGGCGCCCCTGTGGAAGAGAACCAGTCGAAAGCGCTCTTCAGGCTCGGAGCCAGCTTCCCCCCGATCAGGTAGGCCAGGCTGGAAGCCGCGCCCATGGCGGCATCCATGGAGCCCTTCAGGCTATCCAGCATCATCTTGGCCATGCTGGAGGCGGCGCCCTTGGAATTTTCCAGTTGGGCAGTCAGCTCTTTGACGCCGGCTGATTGCTGAGCCGAGGAATATACGATTGCAGCGCCCTCTTTCCCAAAGATCTCACCGAAGTCGTAGATATCGGCGCCCTTCGAAGTCAGTAGATCCAGAGTCTCGCCGAAGGAATGGACTCTCGGATCTATCTGATCGTAGGAAATTCCCAGCTTTGCCAGCGTCTCGCCTTGCGTCTTGGTCGGGCTGGTCAGAGCCATCATGGCCGTTCGGAGAGCAGTTCCGGACTTCTCGCCTGAGTATCCGGCATCGGCCAGCTTGGAAATCCTGGCGGTCAACTCTTCGAAGGACATCCCGACGCCCTTCGCCACCGGCCCGGCCTGCTGCATCGCATAGTCGAAATCTGACATGCCAGCAGCGGACTTTCCGGCGGCAGTGGCGTAGACATCCGAGATTCGGCCCAGATCCCCAACGCCCATGCCGAACTGGTTCATGGTCGACATGGCCAGGCTGGCGGACTTGTCGAGATCGTAGGTCGTGGCCGTGGCCAGGCTGAGGATCGGCTCCAGATCTTTTGCGCTGGCGGTAGCCACGTCGAAGCCGCCTGCCGCCAGATTGGCGCAGGCCTGGGCAATCTGAGTAGGGTCGAAGGCGTTTGTATTGAGCTGGCCCAACTCGTCTGAGAGGGCCATCACATGTTCTTTAACGCCCTTGAACGCCTCTTCCATGGTCTGGCCATTGGCCTGAGCGATGGCCCCCAGATCCATCTTTGAGGCGGCATCAGCGGCGGCGCTCTCGATGTCCATGAACGTCTTGACACCCACCGTGCCGACACCCACCAGGGCGACGGCTGCCGCGCTTGCTCCGACGGCCAGGGCTGAGCCGATGGCCGAGCCCATAGCGCCGGCTTTGCTGGCCATTCCAGAGCCGAAGCTAGAGAACCGGCCTTCTGCCTTGTTCAGGCCTTGATTGAATTTGTCGTCATCGAGCCTGAGAACGGCCCCAAGGTCCCCTACTTGTAGCATGGTAGCATCCTAAAAATGATTGTATAGTTGATTGTTCAGAAGTGGCCTAGCGCCTTGGCTGTGGCTATTGCCTTGGCGGTTTTCTGATCCGGCAGTTGCTTCTTAGTTGCCGGATCGATTTTGGGAAAAGTTTGTTCGAAAGTCGGAAATTCCTTGGCGAAGGCGAGCGAGGAAAGCCTGCCGAGAATGTAGGTCAGATGGTGCTGCTCTTCTTTCGCGGTATTGTAGGCCTCAACCTTCCAGTTGATCTCTACTGGGGTTGAGCAGAGGAATTCCTCAGCACTCATCCCCAGCAGGCCTATGCAGAGTTTTGGGGATTCTCGCTCGTATTCGTCCCAGGTCCAGGCAGCCCTTCCAGCTCCAGCTTCTTTGCCGCCCTGGCCTGGGCGAGAATCCGGGCCTCGTTGATCAAGGCATACTCCTCCACTTTCTTCTCGTGGCTCTTCTCCGCCTCCTTCTCCTGGGCTATCTTCCCCTTCTCTTGGAGCTTTTTTGCGGACGCTCCGAGCACGTTGAGGGCCAGTGCATCAGCCAGCAGCTCCATTAGGGCCTCTTGCTTCTCTCCTGCATCGGCCTCTCCCTGTTCCAGGTATTCCTGCCTGAGATCGGCAGCCTTATCGGCGTTGATCTTCTCGAAGCCAGATTGCTCCCACTCAAGCCCCTTCTCGATGAGGTAGACTTGGACATCCTGATCGCCCATGTAGTCCAGGATACTCATTGGGCTAGCGAAGCGCTTGACCTTGCTGCCCTCGGGCAGGAACTTTTTCGGGCCGTTGTTCCTGATATCCTGCTGCTGTCGATTCGTGTACCTAAGATGGTACTCCTTTCCGCCCACCACGAGCGGTGTAGATACTGCCATATTTTTCAGCTCCCTTGAAATCGAAATAAATATCCTATTTAACGTGCCCGGATCTTTCGCATTTGCGCACCATTTCGCGAAATTTCATCTCCACTCGTCTATCGATGAAACTTTCCAAATCTTCGATGCTGCTCGGTATCATTAGTTTGATCGGCACTATAATTTCCGATCCAGGTTCTCCCGGTGTGTTTTGGCTCCGCACCACACCGCCTTTGGAATAGTTTTTTTCCATACAATATCCTCGAATTTTCTAATTATAATAATTTGGAAGGGAGCCCGGTCCGGCCTGGGTAGGCCATCATCCCGGACTCCTTCAGACTGATTCGATCAGGTTGTATATCCGATCATTCTGCGCTTGGATTCGGTCTTCCAGGGTCTTGATAGCCGCGTCTTTTTCCACGTTGATGGCGTTGATCGCTTCGGTTTTGAGCTGGATAGCAGCCGCTCGCTTTTTGTTGAGGTCTGCTATTTTGGCCTCAAAAACCACTATCCTGGCTCTGGCGTCGGCCACGATCGCCGCTTGTTCTGCCGCCAGTTCTGCCGCTTCAGCCACCTCCTGCTCAATTGATTACGTGGCGCAGCGGATACTTTGCGCCCACGACCGACAGGCCAGCCTTCAGGAGATCTGCCGGCCCGCCCTGCCAGTCAATCGATTCGATCTTCCCGAAGCCAACGAACATATCTCCTGTGGATATGTAGTCCCCATAGAACCGGAAGGCTACGGTCTGCCCCTGCAGAGTATCGAAATCTATCTCATCCAGGCCGCCTGCCAGGGTGTACGGGCCGGAGTCGGCTACTATGCCCGCGCCGCTTTCCCCGCTGACAAGCTCTGCTCGAAGTCCAAGCGCCACAAATTCAGCCTTCTGGTTTAGGGCTGCAACTACCTGCAGAGCGGTGCTGATTGGGCTGCCCATGTCGGTATCGAGATCCACGACAATATCATCATCGGTGACGTTGACTGCCAGGGCGGCTGCATCAGTGTCCTGATAGTCGATCGTTGGACCGTTCCCGGCCAGCCCGCCTGCCTCGTGAATGATCCTGATGTGGCTGTTGGCGGCCCCGCCCGCGCTGGAGACTTCGGCGCACTGCTTCCCATAGAAGCATGAGAGCGAGCTACTCCAGTCCTGGATAGTGCCTTTCCTGGCGATTGCCGTGTTCCCGAAGACTGTGCATTCCTGCTGGGTGCGCTTCTTGGTGAGCTTGTTCTCAGCACATCCTAGCAGAATGGTAGGTGTCAGATACTTTCCGCTCAGGCATTGCACCGTGTCGTCGTTGTTGAGCGGCGTTGTAATCTCGATGTAGCCGGCGCCGTACCAAACGGAGTAGCCAGCAGCAGCGATCGTGACCCACTCGCCTGCACCGTGCACCTTTTTCTGGAAGACGGGTGCGGCGGTATCGGTCATGATCCGCTTTGCAGCGGCGGTGATCCGGTAGATAGTGTAGCGAGGCTTGAAGCCCCAGCGGGCCGAGTACATGTTGACCTCCTCCATGGCCTCGCCAGAGTAGTTGCTTTCTGCCCCGGCACCATGCAGGACCTGCACGTAGGAGCCGGGCAAAGGATTGAGGGCCATGATCTAGCCCTCAGCTGATGACGATCCCGCCGCTCACAGATAGCGAAACCTCCATGGTTTGCTCATCAGCTGGCCCCCCAGGAAATGAGAGCTGAGAGACCCCCGCCGTGGCGGTGAATGTCATGCTACCCTTGGTGACGATGTATTCTACCTGCGTGTTGTTCTGGTCGCTGGCTAGAATGGCCTGCTGGCCGGTATCGGCTGGATCGTAGATGAATGTCAGAGAGAGATCTGCATCTTCCAGCAGCCCCATCCTGCGAACTGCGTCGTCATCATCGCAGGTAATCTCCTTCTGATTCCGTTTCTTAACGGGCTTTGCGTCCTTGAGTCCCAATGCAGTAGTTCCGCCCACGGTGACTCCCAATTCAGCCCTTTCGGGTGCTAGTACCATATTTTTTCACTTCTCCTATAGATCGATCTATCTCACTTTCGTGAGCACAAAATCAACTGAGAATCGGTATACTGGCCCGCCCCCGGTCTGGAGGTCCTCCGGGCTTGTTACGTTGCTTGGCTGTGATCTGGTTGTGCGGCAGACCACATAGCCGCCTATCGTTGCCAGATCGAGCGCCTGCCTGATGGCCTCGGCCTTTTCGCCTGCCGTCTTGATGCTCGTGTTCCTGGCCTGGATCTGCAGGCCGGGGTAGTCTATCGAGCCAGAGGCATCATAGCGGAGTGGCTCCTGGCCAGCCAGAGGGATAATCGCCACGCAATTGAGCGGCGATACCGGAAACTGGTAGGCGAAGATGTCAGTGCCGAATGCCGTGCCGAAGCCGCCTGCGATCAGGGCAGCGGTGATGTCAGAGATGAGCGTCATGGTGCCACGACCTCGACTAGATTCAGATTCGTGTATCTGACTTCGAAAGAAATAATAGAATCAATAGCAGTCATCATGAGCCACTGTTCGCTTCTGAGGACTACATATTTTTCATCATAGTCTTCCAGGATGCCCTCTGATCCGGCTTTGTTGCCGCCCGGCGTCGGTTGGACGGCTATGAAGATCATCCTGCCCTTGGTGGACTTCAGGAAATCATCGAGAATGCTGCTCATGGAGATGCCTTCACGAAAATGTCAATGTATCGCCCGAAAGCCACCAGGACAAAGGTCGCTATCGAGATCCCGCCCAAGATATACCATCGCCAGTTTTCGAGATTCTGAATGCGCCTCCCGTGGTCCGCGAGATCCTGACAGATACCACCGTTGCCGTCCTTTCCCTGAAACTTCTCCAAGATGTTGTCGAACTTCATATCGAGTTGAAGGAGAAGCTCCCTATCGGTTTTTGGGACATCTGCCCTGATCGAGTCAGGCATGCCACCTCTACCATTCCAGCGGCTCGTTCGTCACCGCCCGGAGAACGCTGTTGATGCCCGCCAGGGCGAGCCCTGTCATCTCGGCGCTGAGCTGATAGCCGAATTGAGTTGATGCGAAAAGGCCGATTGCAGCGAGCACGTTAACCCAGAGGGTCTTACTTTTCCAGATCTGTACCACCTATTCCACCGCCTCAATTTTCCCATGATCCAGCCACATCTCGAAAAGGCTGTCTGAGATCTCAGAGACATCGTACCACGGGCCCCTTTCGGCAGTGCCCGGCAGGAACGGGCCGACCGAAACGGCGCCGCCCGCGTCCTTGACTTGCAGAATATCTTTGGTCTTGTTGAAGAATTTCATTTCAGTGTCCTCCTCCTATCTGGAAGAATCTCTTAGTTTGTGGCGGGAAGGTGCCCCTCAGCGTGAGCTGGAAGACAGGATCCGGATATTCCGGGTATCTGGCGACATACTGAGCGAATGTCATCGCCTCGCCGTTGCCGTCCACAAACTTAATCCAGCCCTTGTCTATGGCCTGCTGAAGCATCTTTTCATCTGCCTTTGCGAAGAAGGCAGCTGGGAGCCCAGGAGTCTTGAAACCAAGCGCCACAGCCTTGATCTCATCAGGGAAACAGCATATCCCGTCTTTTCCAAGCCATCCGAGTTTTGTTACCTTTTCCTCATTTGTTGTCATTTTTCACCTCATCGTTTTCTGATTATAGTTTTTCTGACTATTATTTCGGGTTTTCTGGATTCTAATATTCTACTGATGCGTGTTTTCGCCCATTCAAGCGATGAAGTATCGAGCCCCAAAAGAAGCTCTTCCAGAAAAGCCAGATCTGCGCTCATCGCAGTGCAGCATCCAATTTTGCTTTCGCCATATCCACTGCTTTCTTCTGATTGCCGTTGAAAGCGTTTTCTAGATAGTGATCTTCCCTGCCTTCCCGTGAGTGTGGGTTGGTCGGGTCCGGGTGCTGCAGCGCGTCCTCGTGCTGCCGGCAGGCATACGGGCCGGTGTAGAAAATGACGACTGCCATTTCGCTGGGCTGATCCAGGATATCACCCTTGCTCTCCAGCTCGCCGCTCGCGTGCGGGACTTTCTCGCCGGATTCGGCTAGGATGATCTCGGCAGCGTCGTGCAGCGCAGCCATCCCGGCCTGCTTGGCGAGCTGCTTCGCAAGAGCATCATTCCAGCTCATAGGGCGACCTCGCGGAACCAGACAACGCCATCCAGATCAGGAGTCTCAGAGACGGCTATGATCGGCCAGTCCTTGCCGCCGTATGTGATGACATCCCCCTCTTGCACCGCCTCGATGCAGTTCATGACTGCCTCGGAGATGACGTTCTCGCCCGCTGCATTGCGGACCTGGCGGCGCCTTTGGACGAACCGGCACTTGATCGTCGTCGAGGTGTACGATTGCTCGTAGCCGTCATGCGTGCTCTTCTGTTTCCATGTGGCGTCCTGCTCCATCGGGATAGGCGGCTGAGTCATCGGATATTGGCCCCCATGTAGCGCCTCATGATCTGCCTGGCCCGGAAGGAGAGCATGGTAGTCGGTGCCAGGTAGCTCTCGCTCAATCCGGATCCCGATCCAAGCTGTACCTGTGTGACGCCCTGCTCCTGGTTCTTGCGCCTCCAGGAAGCGCCCCATTCCATGATTGCAATAGCCTCTTCCAGGCAGGCCCGTTTCACCTGGGCAGGGACCACGTCGTTTCCATATGCATCGCCTACCAGCTTTCCGTCAATAATTCGCGGGAACTCAAGGGCCTGAGCTGGAATGATGCCCTCGAAAGACTGATCATATTTCGTCCCTCTGAGTGACAGGGCATCTATGTGCCTGGTCGCTTCTTGGCAGTACCAAGCCTGGGATGTAGCAGCCAGCGCCTTCAGGGCCACTGCACCCGCTCGTGGATCTGAGCCGATCAGAGTTTCCAGCTCAGCGTCAGTCTCGATATAGGAGTCTGAAAGGATAGTATCTGCCATTATTATTACCTAAAAAAATATTATTTAAGATCCTGCGATCGTCATCAGTTGGCCGTGATCGTCGCATTTGACGGGCGTCACTGTGCCGTCTGCCTGGGTGGCGCAAATAATTACATTGACGCGCTTGGTAGTGGTTCCCACGATCACTGCGCCCAGCTTCTCGACCAGCCAGGCGGGGATCACTTAGATCCCGCCTTTGGCTTTTCTTTTTTCGATGCCTCTGTTTCTGCCTTTTGGGCTACTATCTGAGCTTCTTCTGCTTTCTTTCGCTCAGCATATTCCGCTTCCCTCTCCAACTTTAGAACATCCTCCGAAACTTTCTCAAAGAATCCCCTGACGCAAAGGGCCTCAGCTATCCAGGGCGGGCCGATGGCTACCCTGGTATTAGCTGGAATCCTGACGTTTGGGTAGGGCATGTGGAGCTTCTTGCAGATTAGCTCTACAACTTCTGTCATGCTCATGCCCTCGTTCCATACAAAGTAATTGTTCCTGTGGCATTCGTTAGAGTACCGGTGAAGTCCAGGGCTACGATCTTCCCGTTTGCGATTGTTCCGCTCGATACCGTGCCGCTCTGGGGAATATCCGCCGTGCCCTTGAGGTCAAGCGTTCCAGAAAGCATATTATCCCCGCTCGCAGGAGCCTCTCCAGAGTCGCAGATCTTGACCATGACGGTCACAGCACCACCGTCGCCGCCGACCACTCTCGGAGTCATCTTGACCGCAGTCAGCACCCATCCACCGCTCGCGGTGAACACCCCCTGATCGACGGAATTGGCGTCATATTCGAAGGTTGCCAGCGGGATCACGAGATTGTCTATCCTGGTATCATTGAGCACCAGCCAGGCAAGAGCATTGTCCGCTTTCGTGGCATTGGCAGCTATGTCGGCTACAGCATCATCGATCCTGGTAGAATTGGCGGCTATATCGGCCACAGCGGCGCCGATAGCAGTCTCATTGAGCGCCAACCATGCCAGAGCATTGTCTGCTTTCGTTGCATTGGCAGCGACATCAGATACTACGTCACTGATAGCAGTTTCGTTGAGTGCAAGCCACGCGAGTGCATTGTCTGATTTTGTGGCATTTGCGGCGACATTAGCAGCCACATCAGATATTGCCGTTTCATTCAATGCGATCCATGCCAGAGCATTGTCCGCTTTCGTTGCATTGGCCGCTACGTCTTCTATGATATCGGCAGTCTCATTGAGCGCCAACCATGCCAGAGCATTGTCTGCCTTGGTCGCGTTGGCGGCAATATCGGAAACGGCGGCGGCTATGCTGGCATTGATAGCGGTTTCGTTTACGTACATCTCAGCCCGGAGATCGTCATAGGAGATGTCCCCGCCGTTGATGTCCACGCCATCGATAGACAGGGAGCCCAGCTCAACCGCACCGGGGTTGCGGAAGCCCTGCGCAGGCCCGAACATGGGAAGAGCCCAGGCAGATCCGGCCAGGAGGGCAATCGCCATCAGAAAAATTAGAAGTTTTCTCATGGCAGCCTCAGATGAAATTGTAGAGCTTGCCGTGGTATTCTTCAGCCGTGTAGGTCATGCCGATCTGACCATAAATCTGGCCCTTGTCAGCCGCGCCAGTCATTGCGGTAGGCGTGTAAAACAGCACTCCACCGGGCCGGCCATTCTTCTCAGGAACGGGCAGGAATACAGGAGAGACATAAGCCAAGTCGATCAGGCCGATGTTAGCAGCGGGGCACTGAGGGACCTCCACCAGAGGGAATTTGCCCGCCTGGGTGACTATGGTGTCGATCTGCCCGCTCACGGTGCCCATGTTGTTCGTGGGCCCGGCCATGACAGTCACGCCGTAGAGGTCGGCCAGCTTCTTCAGGACGCTGTAGCGGCCTATGAATACGGGATTCTTCATGGGCGCATAGCTGGTCTCCTTCAGGAGCAGGAGCATGGCATCTACATCAGCCACAGTGAGAGCATCGCCGCCACAGTCTACCTTATTGGTATTGATTGTGTGGGCCGCGCCGGCGTCCTTGTTCTGAGTGGCGAAAAGCCCGGCCATCCTGGATGCCTCGTTGCTGGCTGCGGACTCATTGAGCTTGCCGTTCAACATGTGCCACTCAACGTCCATGGCCAACTGTTTCATAGTCATGTTGAAGTTGCTGACGAATGGATCATTTAGGTCCTCGACCTCGCCGGTGAGTGCCAAGCCAGAGAGCTTTGCGGTCTCGCTTTCAGCCGCCCAGGTGGAGCCCACACCCTTGTGGAAGATCTGTATGTAGCCGAACTCATCCTGTGCTCTGTCGTAGTTCCTGGGCGTGGGTGCCGTGCTGGCGGTATCCTCGGGGATGTCCTGCTGGGTAGGAGTATCGAGGGCGTTGTTAGAATTGAGGGGATACTTGAACGCCTTGGCAATCTTTGCGCCACCAGAAGCGAAGCCGCCCAAGCCGCCTATCATGCTCAGAAATTTGCAATTCTTTTCGGTCAGCCCCAGCGTGAGGAGCTGGCCATGGTACTGGGGGGTAATCCAGCTTGTTGCTACTGCATTTGTATTAGCCATATATCATCATCCTTTGCTTTGTTTTTGGAGAGTGAGCTGATTGTATGCATTCCAGTCGCCGGTTTTCAGGCCGCGCTCCTGGGCTGCCGTAATCTGCTCGTCGAGTGTTGGCCCTGTTTTCTGCTTTTGCAGGCCCGGATTGCCTGCCCCTTGTGCGCCGATAGACTCCTTTGGGCCGATGAGTCCGAGACTTTTCAGCTCCAGGACATCTGCCTCAATTTCTTCAGGCGTCGAGCCGACGACACGCTTCATGAGGGAGTCGATCTTTTCAGGATCGGCCCCGGCTTTGGCGAGTGCTCGGATCTTTATCGCTTCCAGTCGTGCGTTTTGGGCATCCGTCTTGTGGGAGTCTCGCTCGCCTGTGAGCTTTTCTAACTCGCTCTTTGCGGCCTCATCCGCGTCCTTTTTCGCCTTGATTATTGCCTTGGCATCCTTGAGCGACATTCCTAGCTCTTTTGCCAGGTCCTCCGGCGAAAGCCTGCCTTTGCGGTCCCGTGCCAGGCGCTCCTCGACTATCGCGTCGATTTCAGCCTGTGTAAGTGTCTTCTTTTCCGGCAATGATGCCGTTGTGTCCGTCTTATTTTCGGTAGCCGTAGCCGCTGTAGTGTCTTCTGTCATATTGGAGATCTCCCGCCGATCAAGCCCGGCGTTGGCTGTGCTTGTGAAAAGATAATTATAATGAAGCTGCGATATTGTGCGTGCATCTCGGGTGAAATAGCCCGCCTGCCCGCGCATCCGCAAGCGTTGGGTAGCCTTTCGTTGCACCTGTCAGGCTCACAGTCTTGCCTAGCCAGTTGAGGCAGCTTTGGCAAGTCAGCTTCGATGATCCGCCCGTGATCCTTGCCAGGTCGTGCCCGTGCTCCAGGAGCCGGTTCGCCGTGCCCTGGATCATGGCTTCTCGGGCAGTGGTTTGGGCCACCATCTCAGTATATGTCTTGATATTCCATTGCCGCCCAGCAGCGTCTACGAAGCCCGTGATGCCTTGTGCTGCCAGCTTTTCCCGATAGGCCTGCGCTACTTGCTTCCAGGTCGATTGGCCGGAAATGTCCGCTCTGAGCGACTCCATCGCTAGATTGCGATATACGTCATCTACTCTCCTGCCGATTACTGTATCAATTTCTTGGAGCCGCTGGAAAGCATTGTCGGCCAGGATCTGCATGGCCCTTTGATTGACGCCCGAAAACCCGAAGCCCGAGATGCCGAGCGATGCATCCACCGCGCCGGCTGCCTCGCCGTACAGGGATGGGATGGCTTGCTCACACCATGTTCGCCCACCTGCCAGGAGATCCTTGCGGATGATACTGATGTTCTTTTGGAGCTGTTCAAGGTGCTTCGTGCTGTTGCCCTTCAGGAGCGCTCTGTTGTACTCGCTGATGATCTCTTTTTCTGCTGAATCGTAGAGCTTGATGAGGCGCTCTGCTTGTGCCTCAGATAATCGGGCTGGCATTCATTCCCTCATCGAGTGGTTGAAGGGCGATCTTGGCCGGTTCTGCCGGAGTGGGCTCTGCCTTTTGTGCGCCTCTGATCCTAGCCACCTCTTTCATGAGCGAGCTGTCCGGATCTTCGCTCATTTCCAGGCCCTGAGTGATGCTGATGTAAGTCTCCAGGCTCATGCCCTGGTTCATGAAGGCCTGGGTGGCCCAGGTTGCTTCCTGGACCGGATCTCTTGGAATGCCATCCTGGAAGACTACAGAAACGTCTTGCGGTTCGACAATCGGGCCATGCCCCGGCAACTTGCTGTAGAGGCTGTGGACCTTCGGGATGGCTTTCTTGAGGCCAGTGGCGAACTTGCGAACCCTGCTTGTAGTTGGGATCAGCCTGAACGCCAGTGCCGTGCCGCTCTCGGCCTTCCCTAGCTCTTCCTGCTTGACTAGGTCGAGCATCTGCAAGAGCTGATCCATCTTGTCCTGGATGGCTTTCTCGACTGCCCCTAGTTCGGCCTGCCATGTCAGATAGCTGGCTTGCAGAGATCCGGGCTCCAAGAGTATCGGTTCATCGAGATGGATTTCCCAGACTTGCTTTGCGTGATTGAAGTGATTGAAAGCGCTCTCTGGTGCCTGAAAAACTGGCCGGGCAAACTTCGCGAGGACCTCTTCCCTACGAGCGAATGCCAGCTCCAGGGCCTCTATGAGACTACATACAGAGGGCGTATAATCTGACCGCCCATAGCGGCGCTCGCTGCTGAGAGCATTGTCCACCCTGACGATCAGGATGTCAGCAACGCCGGTCTTTTGGATCCCATTCGCATCTACCAGGATGCCCGCGAATGCCGGGAAATCCTTGAGGTCCTTGCTCTCCCCGAGTGTTGTCGGAGAAACGATTGAGCTGCCAGTGACGCTTATGATTCCATCTTTGAGCGTGAATATAAGGTGCTGTATGAATCCTTGCCCGTGGATTGTGAACTTTATAAATTTTTGCTTTTCAATTTGGAACTGTGAGAAGAAAACGTAATGAGTGGTCTTGCGGATGTTACCCGGCGCGGTCACGATATAGCAATTCTCTGGATTCTGGCAGAAAATGCCGTCTTGGGTTGGCTCATAGAGGCCGATGCCGTAGCGGCTGACATCGATCAGCACTTCCTCGTCTGGCCTTTCCTCGACTACATCTACCTCGTTGATCTCGACATCAGGCGCTTCTCCTATGCAGAGATTGACGTATGTGGTTGTTGCCTTTTCGGGCCAGCCCAGAATGATTGTGACTTTCTTGTCGTCGTCTGCCTTGTCGGCCAGATAGGCGGCATACTTGGAGAAGACTTCATGCTGATTATTGTAGAGTGCTCGATTGAACGCATGCTCCGCTAACCGGGCCTTTTCGTCGGCATCCTCTGGCGGCCAGGGCTTCCCAGGTGCGATGAAAGATAGATCAGTTAGCATGCGTATCCTCGATTTTTCCTAGTTCTTTGATTGCCTTGCCCCGGTTTGCCAGGACTTTCTCGTAGCATTCCTGGCAGCATTCCAGGCCCGATAGATTGTCCTGGCCTGGCTCGCTCTGGCCGATGTAGGGCCGGAATTCAAGGCGAGCAATCGGGACGGGCTTCTGCTTGAGCCGCGCGATGTCCTGACTACAGAAAACGCAGATCATAGCTTTCCACCTCTCAGGATCTCCTCGCCGTACCAGATGCATAGAGCCAATGCAAAGAGCATATCGTCGTGCTCGCCTTGCTCGGCTTCCAGTTTGACGCGCCCCTGTGCGCTCATTTCTGCCCGAAACGAAAGCATCTCTCGCTCTACGGCTGGCCAGATGGGCATATCGGGATTGACATGAACTTTCCCGGCATCGAATGCCCCCAGGAACTTCCCGACGAGCCGGGCTTTTCCGAGATGGATGATAGACCCTTCTCGATTCAAGCCGTTCCCTACCGTGATTGTGACCGCTTTCGTTCTTATGTGCTTGGCCCGGAACATGTCGTTCACCGCGACGCCAACGCCTGTTGCATCCAAAACGAATTCAGGCGGTGAGTGCGTGTTGAACGCCGGGTTCTTCAGCGCCTTGATGACCCAATCCACTATCTGATCATACGGGAGAGCCTGTTTGCGGTTCATCGCCACGAGAGAATATTCAAATCGCTTCCTCTCTACTTTGTATTGCATATCAATAGCAGCGAGTGCGGACCAGTCTCGGAGTTGCGCCGGATCAAGTGCCAAGATGAAAGTCATATTTCTATAATTTTGATACTGTTATCATGCGCTTTCAGAATCGATTCATGTGAGATCAATTGAGTATCCGATGCCACAAATTCGCATTCGAACTCCTGTGCGTACATGTACGGGCCGATCGTGGCTTTCATTTCAGCCAAGTACTCTTTTGAGATTCTTGGATTCTCTGATGCCCGGAGCGTGTACTTTTCCCATGCAGGATTTTCAGTCCAAGTTTTGTGATAATGTCCTCGCTGCCCAAATGGAGTCGAAGCCATCACAAAACGACAATCGGGATACGTTGCCATCATGGGCATAATCGCATAATGAAGCTCATCTGAGCATTGCGCCGCCTCATCCTCGACTATGACATCAGGACGAGAGAATCCCCGGATGGTCTTGCCATCGTTCCCTCCCGGCAAGCATAAGATTCTTGAGCCGGTGTCGAACTTCAGAGAGAGCTTTGTGCTCTCATCGAATTTTGGAACTTTGTCGAGTTGGTCAATGAATCCCCGGATCTTTAGGAAGTTCTCTTGAGACTGTCGGAGAGCTGGGGCGATGATCAGCGACAGGCTGCCGGGCCGGAAGAGGGCCATGTGCAAGCAGATCAGGGAAGACATTGTACTCTTGCCTCCCTGACGATGGATGTTTAGGGCGGTTCTTTTGGACGGGCTGTCAAGCATCTTGACTTGCCAGGCATCGAGAGAGAGGCCGAAAGCGTCTTCTGCCCATAAACTCGGAGTTTCTTCATAAATATCATTGATTAGTTGAAGATTTGCGCTCGCGTCGTCTTGCGGCGAGTGCGTCAAGGCGCTCATCAATGGACTGCCCCGAGACATTGAGATTGACATTCCTTTCTTCCGGTATTGTGATTCTGACTTCCAGCTCCAATGCCTTCAGCACCCCGGAAATGCATCCACCAAACGCTTTGAGGTCTTGTTTCTTGGCCTTTCTCGCGGCTTCCAGAGCCAGATCATACGCGGTATCTAATTTTTTTTGGAGTGCCGCGCCTCGATCGATCTGATTTTCAGTTGCAGCGGCTTCGATGTCCTTCAGAACATGCCCATTATTTACATGTCGTTCAACCGATTTTTCACCGACGCCAAACACCTCGGCGATTCGACGGTATGAGACGCCATCTGCGACGGATTGATCTATCTGCTTGCGCTTTTTGTGCGCACAAATTGAGCATCGATTTTTCTTGGACACATAGAATCAATCCTGTATAATTTGGAGGAAGAGCCGGAATGGGTACCGGCTCACTTGGTCTGACGCATCCAGCAACGGATGACAATGATTGGACAGGACAGTCGGACTTCCACCGACACGAGCATAGCGCGCCTATCTCGATTTCAGGGCCTGATCAGGGTTCCCCGGAACGCTAATGCGTTCTATCCCGAGTAACATGATGACCCGGCTGCAAAGGTGGAGTGAGACTAAGAGCAATGCCGGGCCCGGAAGGACTGGCTCAATTCATCTGAGAATATCATCGCCGATGATCGCAAACGCCGCCCCGAAACTCAGCAGGTGCGGCGATCTTTAGCTTTCGCAAATTTTGGCATTATGATTGTTTCAGCCAGCCGGCCAAAATCAGGCAGAGCCGATCAAACTCTTTCGGCTCGCCCTCGATTCGCAGGCCGGCCGGGGTGACTGTGATCTTTGGCAGGCTCTGAGCCGCGCCCTCTGCCCAGAGATCGAGGTCTATCGTTCTGAGGTCCGGCATACTTCATCTTCTCCTGATCGTCGTATGACATCCCTCGATGCATCGGAGCATCGAGCTTGCGCCTCGGAAAGTTGAAAATTGGTGCGTTGCAGTGCGGGCAGTATGTAGCCCGCCAAAGAGAATAATAAACGATTTTGTGACAATTCCCACAAGAATATTCTATAATTGCGCCTTCCGAAAATTCCGGCATCCAGTTCGAAGGCTTTCGCCCTCCGTGTGTGTTGGGGACGCTTTGGGCCGGTGCGTCTGCCGTCAGAGAATCGTCTAGCATTTTATAGCCTCCGATGTATTTAGCTTTTCAGATCCCAATATTCTGCATTTTCGCCAGCCAAATTGACAAAATTTGGTGTGCGGCGTTGCATTGCTCTTTTTTCGAGGCCGTTCGAGCGGGAGCTGTTCGACCAATCCCAGCTCCCTCATGTCATTGAGCGCCCGGCGAAGATTGCTCTCTGATTTTTCCAGCTTTTCGGCGAGCCTCGGGAGAGGGATTGCCTCATCGAAAGACATGCCGCCCAGGACGCGCTTCATCATGTCCTTGCCAGTGCCGCCCATTCAGTCCGCCTCGCTATACCAGGCATCGCTCCTGGCCAGATCCCCCTCTTTCGCGTGCCTCTGTGCCCCTGAGGACTCGCCTCGATCCTTGAGGCGATTAAGGGCCTCTGTGCCGATGGCCCCCTTGGCTCCTCTCTTCTGACTCATCTCTTTCTCCTACAATCATCACACGCATGTCCGCACCCCTCACAAATCATGCCGGATTCTTTTGACAAATGATCACACGACGGCTCCGGACAGCATGTTCCAGGAACACGACGAAGCTCGATCATGCCTTCGCCTCCTTCGCTTTGCTCTTTTTGGGCCGGATGACGTGCCCGCTATCGACCACGATCCAACCATTTTCCCATATCAATCGAGCCAGTTTGTTTCCGATGCCTCACAGTCGTTCAAGTAAGCATCCCCTTTCGGCTCCAGCCTGATCCGGAACTTCTCCAAGATCGCCATGGCTTTTGTAGGGCCGATGCCCTTCCCGGCCAAGATGCTCAGTCCCACGGCTTGCCTCTCGCCCTCATCCGGCGCCGGCGCAAATCCGCTCAGATCCCCGCCTTCCAGGATCTTGCGGACCCTCAGCAGCATCCTCTTGTGGGGGTCCGTCTTGAGCCACCAGACCGGAATATTCAGAGCTATGCAGTTGGCCTCGAATCCCTCGACCATCCTGAAATATTCCATGAGCTTCTCAGGATCTACCTTGTGGCCCCGGTTGCCCCGTCCGGCAGCTTTTCGAATTGCATCGCCAACATCGTTGTCGTCTCCGAGAACGACGATCGCCAGAGGCTCCTGGCGCTCTCTAGCGACTAGAACCTGTTCCCAGAGATGGCCATTTAGGATCGAGCTGAGATAGTCGCTGCCGGCGTCCTCGGAGAAATCCTTGAGCTCGACATGGAACGTCTTTTTGATGACACATTTTCCTTTACATATACCACATATCACCGGGCACACCTGGTCTTCAAAATCATCGTCCGGATATGGCACGCCATGACATTGCGGACATTCCCGCTCAGCTACAAATTGCAAGTCAAACGGCAAGCTAGCCGGATCTCTCATCTCAAACCTGTCATCCTCCAGTACCGCCTTCTCGACCTTCTTCGCCCTTGGTCGCATGATCTCATTGTGGTCGAGAGACACAAAAATTTTTTGGGGCTTCATTTCTCAAGCCTCACTTCCATGGTAGCGCCATGGTCTTTCAGGAGCTGCTTCATTTCCTGAACTTCCTCAAATTCCATGAGGCTTGTCTGAGCTTTCCCAGCCAGGATTGCCTCTGCGACCTCCTGCGATCCCTGCCTCCGAGCCGCCAGGCCGGCCTTCCCATACTCGACTATCTGGAGCAGCGCCGACTCGCATATATGAATCTTCGAGGATCGCTCCAGAGGCCCATCCTCGTAGGTCGGCATGTTCTCGACCAATCTACTCAGACTCTCCGAGATCATCTCAGCAGAGAGCTGTAGGGCCGGTACAAGGTCAGGTTCATCCCTCAGGTACCTCTCAGCTTTCTCGATCAGCTCTCTAGCGTCCTCGATACTATGCAATCCACTCGCCATGCTCAAGATGGCTATGGCCTTCTCTATCTTGCCGTTGCTCATACTACCTCAATTGTCGCTTCTTGTTCGACCGAAACGACCCGCACCCATCCGCGCTCCTCACAAATCTTATCGCCTCGCTGGATAGCTTTATAGATGTCATCCGCTGCTATCTTGGCGTCGGCTGCTTTCATGCATCCTTTTTCATCCATTTCGTTCGACTGTAGCATTGCGACTCTGAAGAGTCTCTTCGTTACGGCTTCGTTGCTCATTTCTTCATTCCTCCATTGATGATCGTGACCATCTGCATTCCTTCCAGCTCGCGCGCTATCCCGCCAGGCATGCTAGCGACCTCATCTATCTTATACTGATTATAATTTACCAAGAATCTTACTGGAACTAAATCTTTATGATGTTGTCCCTCATCGGAATCTTTTTTTTGTTCTTTTTTTGGTGTAGGGTTTGAATTAGCGGTTTCATCGGTTTTCGTGATTGGTGTAGGGTATGTAGGGGTGTAGTCATTTGCGGAAACTTTCTCTATACGCGCGGAAGAAGTATTTTTTTGCTCATTTGACTTCATCCCTACATCAGTATATGCTTGGATATTACCGTCTGTTGTCGTTTCATCGGTTTTTTCAACCCTACACCAATCAGATTTAAGTCCGATCCCCATCCAAGTCATGCCATATTTATCTCGAACCGAGGATACATCTTGTACCTTCTTAAGTTCAGTAGAAAATTTAGTCTGTGTCAATGGTTTGAATTCTGACATCCCGCAGAAAACATAATATGCTCCATACAAGTCAGCGTTTCGGCATACTGCATGTTTTTGAATCTCACAACATTCAGACAAGAAGGATCTCATGCTATCATTTTCTTCTCGATATTCTTCCGTAGCAATCTTTACGGCACTTGGAGCCGACAAGCCCTTCTTCATGTATTCCCTGAGTCCTTCCAATGCCCAATTCAGAATTCCCGGAAGTTCTGCAAGAAGCTTAATATCGAGGTCTTTGTCTTTTTCACTTTCGGAAATCGTCACGTTAAACGGTATTAGCTGGACTCTTCTCCATGCAGCATGATTCCTTTCCGAAATAACCGGCTTGTTGTTTGCTACGAGCCACAATTTCCCAATCGGCTTGAACGTGAAATTTTCGCCAAACAAAAATCTAGCCGTTATAAGATCTCCGCCCGTCCAGCTTTTGATAACCTGCATAGATAGCTTTGATCCTTCTTCAGCTTCAACTGCTGCTATCATCCGAGCACCGGCCAACGCCGCCAAATCATTCCTGACCTTTTCAGCTCTTTGTAATAAGAATGTACTAAACTCAGCTTGTTTTGCATAGCTTCCCATGAGATTACGCAAAACCGTTATCAACGTACTCTTTCCGTTCGCTCCGCTTCCATGACAGAAAAAGAACACCTGCTCAGCGATTGATCCGGTGAGACTGTAACCGATCGCCCTTTGCACATACTCGATTAGTTCTATGTCATTACCAAATATTTTGGCTACGAATTTCTCCCATAATGGGCATTTCGCGTCCTTATCAAACGTGGTGCCTATCCTTTTGGTTATCATATCGGTTTGCCTGGACTCATAACATTCTAAAGTTTTCAGGTTTATTGTAATTTTTCCAGCACCTAATAACCAATCATCAGTATCAAGTATCTCGTTTGTAATTGCAAAAGTGCTTCTGCTGGACGCTATATCCAGCATATTGTTTATCCCTCTTCTGCTATCGGTTTCTTCTGCGAACCTGGTTATCTTGTTTCTTGCATCCTTTCCATCAGTGTTTGCCGCTTTCGCATACAATACTCTAACAATGCCCTCCGCTTTCCGCCTGGCCATCCCATTATTATCGGTCTTCCAATACCCATCTACCCATACCAACCATTTTTTTATAGTATGACAAAATCGCATTTCCTCGCCACAAATCCTTTCAAGCCTGCTTGCGTTCCCACCTTCAGTCAAAAGCTCCATATCGATGGCTTGCATAGCCTGGTCTATGCTCACCGAAATGTCTTTGTACTTTCTTTCAGGCTCCCAAAGTTCCCTTAGATCCTTCCAATATTTTCCTTCGCACCCGTTATGCTGGCACTTGAAGCTTAATTTTCCGCTTGAGTGCTGAGAGATCATAGCGGACTTATCGATATGATCAGAATTGAAAGGGCAAACGTCTAAAATGTAGGTAGTGTACTCCCCAGTGCGTTTGCTCTTTACGATTACATGTCCATGAGACTCTACGTATTTGACTACATCAAAAACCGAGTCTCTATCCATCTGCTCAAAAACGCCAAGCTTAATATCCTCGGCAGGTGTCTCAATTCCCGCCAACGCCTCAAGTTTGTCTTTGCTGACACTTTCTATATTACCAGGAACTTCTAGCAACTTGGCCAGCCGGTGCGGTCTCTCTGGCACATTATCGCCCTTTTGGCATGGTGTACCATAGATCTTCCAGATTCGCGCCGGATTAAACGTCGA
This sequence comes from Candidatus Pacearchaeota archaeon, assembly GCA_023228245.1. The sequence continues at coordinate 15,500 of JALOBN010000022.1, read as the reverse complement.
TGTATCCACATGGACAATTTCATTTGAAAATAATATATCTAGTTTTTTTATTATTTTTTCTACAATATGTTTATCTTTTAGATCTAATTCTATCCGAATGCAAAGATGCCCACCGTTCCCAGAGTCCGCCAGAACAAAAGCATTTGCAGGCCAACCATTTTCGTCTATAAGCCATCTCTGTATTTCTGTGGACTTACTGATTGCCATTTCATGCTCTTTGTCCGTCGATGATATTCCGGCGGGCCGCTTTGCATCGATATCTATCGGCAACCAATGTAATGCCAAAACGTCAGCATCCGAAGTGGTTATCTCTACAAAACTTTTTACACGGTTATTCGACCGTGCTAACAAATCTCGCTTCACCGGGTTGATCGTAAAATAGTGCCCGATAAACCCATCATTTTCTCGCGACGCGAGACCCACAACAGCATCAACAAAACTATTCTGATCATCGAAGTATCCGCTTATGGTCTTGAACTTCCGGGCCTTTGGTATCCTCACTTCCAGAGCTTCCCCTGGCAGCCGGAATATCTTCCAAGTCTTCAGGATGTCCTCGCGATTTGGGGCAAGCATCCTTAACCACTTTCTCCATGCTCAAATCTAGCGGATCGGGCCGCTGCTATTCCATCTAAAACTTCATCAAACCCTTCAGACGTGGCGCATCCTGTAGCCGTTGAGATGTAGAACCTGCCTTTGTAATAACACATAAACAAATCCAACATGCATATACCAGGATATCCCCACGGATTGCCACAATCTTCTGTTGCCATACCACCAACGAAATAATATGATCTATCGTTTGGCATCCCATCCAATATTATAACGGGTTTCCGGGTCATTACAAAAAGCGCGACTGCCTTTTTTAACTCCTCAACCGTTGGTTTCCCGGCTTTTACTTCTGCCCAATAACCATCATTAGGCAAATAGAAATCTGGTAGGTAATATCCGTTTTTCCCTAAATCGAATCCTTCATACTCATATTCCCAAGCAATGCCCATAGCATCCATATAGACAGCCCAACGGGCCTCAAGTCTACTACGAAACCTATAATTTTTATACCGCGTCTCGATGGCCTTTATTTCGGGCATGTTCCGACCGTCCCTAAAAGCCTTGGAAGAGCGAAGTCTCGCCAGCTCTGCTCTCGTTCCTTCAAAGAATCGATCTGATTAAACTCCTCTTCCGTCACCGGTATCTGAATATACCGCACTCCCAAACTCGTCATGCATTGATGAATGCATTGATACTATATCAATCTTCCCCCCGCGCCCACCCGTCCAACCTGGCCGGGACCGCCGCGATCCTGCTCCTCTTCTCGTTCCATCTGTTCCTGAAATTCCAGCATCATACAGGTCAGGCACTTTCCTGCCTGGATCTCATGATCAATCGGCAGCTCGCTGTCCACCGATCACGATTCTCGCCGACGGAGAGCGTCCTTGAACCATCCCTGGAAAAGGTTGTGGTTGCGCCTGTAAAATTGCTCAAATGAGCTATCCATAATATACGTCTCCGACCAATCCCCAGGTCCCCGTGTGCACCGTCCGGCAGCCTGCTGGATGGCCGTCGCTACCCTGACATCCTCGTAGTGCAGATCATTGCTGAGCGGCTTGTCCTGCGCCTCCCTGGCCAGCATCCAATCATCCCCTCGGAAGCCAAACGGTACCTTGGCTATAATATTGAGATCATGCTTTTTTTCCTTCAAGTCTAGCCCTTCCTCACAGGCCACGGACATCAGACAAGCATCATCGAGCTCCATCCAGGCCTTGATACTGCCCTCCCGGTCCTTCGGCTCAACCCATTTGCAGCGAACTCCTTCGTCATAGAGAATATTCCCCAATCGATCAGCGATCGGGTAGCTGTGGCAGTGGACAATAGTCGATCTGTGGTGGGCCTTATGTAGTTCTGCGATCTTGACGGCCATCTTTTCCATAGTCGCATCTCGGCAGGCCACGTTCATCTTCCCCATCGGCAGAAAATAGACCATCCTCCGCTCGACCTCAATCGGATGAGCTGCGATCACCTGAGCGTATCCGGGTGGCGCGAGGAGCTGGGTGTTGGGTGTCCCTGAGGCAAGAACGCAGATCTGAGTATTCATGATCAGCTCCTGGAAGGCCTGCCTCCCGCTCATCATCCTGAAATTTCTATCACGTGTTATAATGAAACTGTCCGGCGCCTCCTCAGCCATCCGGAGCACGCCTCGGGCCTTCTCCAGGATCCTATTGAACCTGACCAGCTCCTTGGCGAGCTTCCCGGCCTTCTCGTCATCAAAGGGCCTCAGTTTCCTCGCAGCATGAACCTCAAAAGCCTTCGCGAACCCAACCCGCGCCACCTCTCGCGGCTCGTCGTCGAGTAGCTGGCCGCTGAAGACCTTCTCCAATTTGGTTTCGGTCTTCATGATCTCCAGCTCAATTCGATTGATCCACTTCTTCGAAGACTCAACCAAGTCGTTGATATCAACGGCATCCGGGATCTTGATCTCGCTCTGGTTGATCAGCTTCTCTTCCAGGCCCTGCGACTCATCGATTATGAAGATGGAAGGCTTAGGTATGCTGCGATCAACTAAAATTTTGTCCAACGTGGCCGCGCCCAGGTCCGCTGCCAGGAACCTGTCCTTTTGGGCCTGGTATTCGCAATGTGGGCAAGTCTTGCGCCGCGCCTTGGCTGGCACCGGGCAGTCCACGGCAAGCCCGCTCTTCGCCTTGTCACAGCGATAATTCCCGCGTCCAAGCAATGAAACTATGTCCAGCTTCTCATCCCCGGCTAACTGCCCTACAAGGCCCTTCTGTGGCGTCGTGTAGACTGCGTTCCATCCCTCGTTCTCCTCGATCAGCGCCCGACAGAGTACGGTGAGCATCAGACTCTTGCCCGTTCCGGTGGGCGAATTCAGCTCAATAATCTTCTCGCCTTCGCGGGCCCGCTCCAGCAGCGCCTCGATGGTCCGAGCCTGCCCTGGCCGGAAACTTGGATATGGGCATAACTTCTCAATGGTCGACACTGAGACATCCTCCAGTTTTCAATGATCTGATCGCATCTCCCAGAGATGCGCCCGGCCGACCTATCTTCTTTAGCTCTTCCTTTTCCCGGTCCAGGATGCGTTTTGCATCTTCGTCTATCCATATTTGAGGCATAATAACCTATATAGCAGACTGTATATATATGCGTATCGTAGAAAGGTTTATATACGAATGCGTTGTATGCTAGTATGTCGATGGCGTGGCCCGATTTCGGACATTGGCCGAAGACAGGAGATAAAAAACATGGTAAATGAACAACCGAAAACCGTTTGGGATGAGCTAGAGGAAGAAAGCGAGAGCGGTAAGTTCTGGAAGCCGGTGGATGGGAAGCAAAATATCATCAACATCATTACAGATCCCATTGTCGGAATGACCAACTTTAAAAAAACCGACAAACCCCAAAAGAAGCAGTTTAATTTTATCATAACCACTATCGAGAAGCCCAACGACCTAACGACCTGGGGAATGAACAGCAAGCCAGCGATGCGAGCAATGCGACAGATGATGAAGGCCAGCAACTTGACATCTCTGGTAGGGGCTACCATCCAAGTAGTTGCCAGTGGAGCTGGATTCGATCGGAAATATACTATCCTGCCAGTCGTCCTGCCCACGCCGGCCACCATTGCGAAAGTCCAGGCCGAATTTCCGGAAGCCAGGATAAAAACAGAATTTCCCGAGCTGTACGGCGGAGCGATCCCCACCGCTTAACCTTTTTTTTACCCACCTAAAATAACAATTGTTAATAACTCAGGCAAAAAATAATTATTCTTCCATTCTTCTAATTTTTCTCAACACGTTCGCCACCGTCGCCGGCCTCGCGCCGTACCGCGCTCCAATGTCGTAATGCGTCCATCCGTCCGCATCCAGTCGCTTGACCTCGGGATATTCCGATCTCGGTATCTTGATTGTTGGACTCCCCACAATCCGGCCGATGGGCTTGAGTTTGTAACTCATTCCATCCGTCCCCATTGCCTCTGGATCTGCTTCTCGATATTCTCCAGAGCGAGCAGATGGTATTCCCGCTCCACCGCCAGCTCCCTGATACGCTGCTCTGGGTGCTCCTTCTGCCAAGCATTCATCTCCGCACCCTCTGGCTCAGCGCTTTTCCAGCCAACCAGATCTCATCCCGCCTGGGAACGTAATGCCTCGGAAAATGGATGAGCGGCCCCTTCCACTCGCGGCTAGCGGTCCTCACGCCACCATCTCCACCCGTACCCGGTACCGCGCGCCACGGTCGACCGTTGCCCTCATGGCCTCGTAGAACTCATCCAGAGCCCCGCCATCGTTGATCTGAAAGTCTGCGAACTTTGGGCCATCAGAGACCTCGATCGGCCCGCCAGCGCCGCCACGCAAAGCCAGGCGGGCTTCAGCGACCTTAGCCCGGCGATCCATCCGCCTGCAGAAGCACGTAGCCGATCCTGGCCCAGTCTCGGGCTCTTTCGCTTTTGCCGCCTGCCGAGGCGGCAGTAGTCCGCTTTTGGATCGCTTTTGCTTCATTTTCCCGCCTCCCTGATATTCTTCATGACTCGCTCCATGCTTTCGATACAGGCCCCCCATATCGGTCTCGGATCGGAGCGCAGGGCGAGAAGAACCGTATCCAGTCTATCCAGATCCCATGGTTGGATCTTCTCCAGAGGGATCCTATCAGTCGTCTCGATGAGGGCTGCCTGGAGCGAGATAGTCCGGTCCTTCTCGGCCATCTGATCCAGCAGCTCATCACAACGAGCCATCAGGACTCCAATCACAGCATCTGCACTCATGTGTCCGGTCACATACATCTGCATAGTCACTGTCGCGGATTCGGCGGCGCTCATTCTGGCACTTCCAGATCACGAATCTGTCGCTCTATTCGTTCCAGAGCATCTAGCAATTCATCTTTCGTTTTTTCTAGGATGTCAATTGCATCGTCCTGAGGCACTGGAAAATTCTTCCACCTGGTGAGGTGGTTGTACGGGATCTCTACTCGGACTTCTCCGAGTTTTTTCTGTCTCACTCCACCACCTCGACCCGCTCAATATCTCGGATCTGCCAGCCGCCGCGCCGGTATCGCTGATAATAGCCCTGGATCTGGACCCGCTGCCCGATCCTGGCGGCGAATCCCGGCCCGTACCGCTTGGGCAGCCACATATGATCCCGGACCATGCCGTTCTCACAGGCCACCTCATGCAGAATCGGATAGCCCTCGGGCGAGACGCCGGAAACAAGAGCGGAAAAAGTAAGGCTCATTCAGAACGCCCCCGTCACAGTCCAATTAACCCCATTCCAAAAAGCGGTGATGTTCTCGCCTGCCACTGAAAATATCTGGCTGCCGTTCCCTACCGCGCTGCCCAATATCGAGAGCGTGGCGGCATCGGCCACCAGCGCCGGGATCGACAACAGCCCAAAATACAGCGCCAGGCACGCCAGGAAAACGAGGAACGGCCTCATGTGGCCGTCCCCGGTACATAGCTGATCTGGAAGAGGTCAGCCGTTGCCTGATCGTTCCTGACCAGCCATTGGAGTTCCTGGACCCTCATGTTGGCCAGATCCGCCCGGAGCTGCGCCTGGCCTTTCAGAGCCCTCATTTTTTCGGCTGCGGCGAGTTCGGTTGCTGTCAGCTCTCGGATTCTAGCTTCTCTGGCGGGCTCGTTCCCACCCAGCTCTTTTGGCTTGTCTGCATATTGCAGTCTGATAGCGGATTCTGCCGTCTTCAGAATTTCTCTCGCCTTCAGATCTGCCTCTGAGATCTCATGCATCTCTATCCTCGCCGTCCTCAGATCCTCGAATGCTCGCTGGATCTCCTGTTCTCGGGTTGCTTCTGTAGCTTTTTCGCACATTTCAATTCACTTCCACGTTTGCGCGGGCCTGCTGTCTATCGCAGCCTGTTTCTCGCATGTACTTGTTCAGCGCCACTCCATATGCGATTTGTTCATGTGCTCCAGGATAGTGGCTTTTATGGCAAAATTGATTAAACCGACCAAGTTTCCAGCCAGATCCTCCGATCTCAGATCTTCCAAACATTTAAATCACCAAAATCAAGGCGCTTCTATCGGGATTCCCCGAAGCGCCCGCTCGTATTTTACATCTTCGATCCTGACGTAGTAGTCCAACGTCTCCGCATCGGGCTCATTGGGGCCGTCATAGCCGCACTCGCGAGCAACTTCGTAGCCCCTCGCCAGGGAGATGTGCAGGCACTTCCCGCGATACGTAGCGCCCTTGCAATCGCAGGCCCAGGAAAAATCCGCATTTCGGACCACTACGTGACCCGTTGCTGGATTGCTCTTCGACCTGATCATGTACTGCCCCTCGCTGAGGCGGATTATCCCGGCTTGGCGAGCACTCGAATTCTGACGTTGTGTTGCGGCTGCCATCTCATACTCCTCTGCTATACGGAACGTGGTATTAGTATATATACTTTGCCCCAAAAAGATGCCAAAATGGTTCTCCGAAAAGCATAAATAGCATACGCTACCAGTAGATAGTATGCAAAAAATAAGAGATGATTTCCCTGCAAAAATAGATAGCCGTGGACGCATCCAGGTTCCGCGCGATTTTCTGGAAAGTATCGAAAAAAAGTGCCCGAATTATCGCGAAAAACTTTTCCGGGTAGTTGTGCGTTCCGAGTGAGAAGATAGTCGAGGATCGCTCGCGGCTGGCTGGCGTGGGAGATCCCGCCCTTGGGCGGAATTATATCACGCCGCACTATTTTCGCGTTTTTTTCACGACTCATCTTTTGAGGTCCGGGATGCCCAGGCAGTTCATCCAGGAGCTGCGCAGGAGCTATCTGGTGCATATACCACAGTTTGGCATTTAACTTTGGGATCACGAAGGGCAAAGCGAGAAGTCCCCATCCTTTAGGGTGGGGATGAAAGCGAAGCCCTTTGTCATAAAAAGCCAACGTACCAAAAACTATATATCCTAATAATAGGCTATGTGTATATTGTTGAAACCTACTGAGAGATGAGATACAAGAAAACTCATTTCTCAGAAAACCTAAATGGAGATACTAAAATGTCTGACTCAATGAAGTATATCGGGGCAGCAACAGACCCCGGAGAATGGTGGTGCGACAAGGATTCCAAAGCAAATGACCTTGGACCAGGGGTAAGCTTCGCCGTTCGGTGCGGGGAAGATGGCGGCAACGGCCCACATCTGATATGCTGCTACGGACTCCGGGAAGATGTCCAGATGGATCGTGTACTAGTGGAGACAAACCGGATTCTGGCAGAATACCAGAAGCCAGATACCTGGCATCTGGAAGGCAGAACTCTCCAGGGGCCACTCCATGCACCAAAATTGGAGAAGTGGCGTTCGTTGGAGGACGTACTAGCTGAATTTAAGAAGCATGTTGCAGAACACCAAGAATATGGACGGGGCATGTGCCATGAATGGTGGCGCGTTGAGAGTATCAGAAATGATATTCTCTGGTCAGTCACAGGATCTTACGCGATGGCCAATAGGGTCATTGAGAACGCCGGGATTGATGCACTTCAAGAGATTGTTCTAGCGGGCATTGACGGAGGCTTGTTGGAAAAATGGCCCTTTGTAGCTGTGGATGTGAAAGGAGTTCCAGTAGTATTCTTGGAATCAAATGACCCCGAGATACGCAAGGGGAAGTGGTTCGAGAATATGGATATCCGCGCATCTAAGCCACAGGACGCAGTAAAAGCATGAAATACAAACTCGACAGAGGCGCGCACTCTGTCTATTCTCTCCATTATCATCTTGTGATCGTGGTGAAGTATCGCAGAAAGGCGCTCTACGATGAGATCATTCGAGAACGCCTCAAAGAAATTATTTGGGAGATGTCAGAGGCTCTAGGTATCGAAATCCTGGCACAAGAGCCAGCTGAGGATCATATGCATATCCTCTTCAAGTGTGGCCCAACGACCGACTTGACCAAGGTCGTAAACAGCATCAAGGGGGCCAGTTCGCGGAGGATTAGGCAAGAGTTCCCCCAAACAAAGCAATTTCTTTGGGGCGATTCTTTCTGGTCAGATAGCTACTTCATAGCTTCGACTGGTCAGGTCTCTCTCGATGTACTAATGCAGTATGTAGAGAGTCAGATGGAAAAGGCAGAAGAGAAGAAACGAATCCTTACCCTTTAGGGTAGGGTAGTTCAATACGTAGTAGTACCGATACGTATATATACTAATACGTATTAGTGTGTATTATGCCAAGGCGGCATAGGACTGAGACAAATGGTAACTGAAGAGGTTGTAAGGAAAATCATGGAATCGAATGATGAAGAGATCGCTGCCAAGATTGCCGAGAGGGAAGATATGGAAATCGGAGAGCTTGATGAGGATATCGCCCGAGCGGCAACCTCCTGGAGCCCCGCCTTCCCAGGCAAGAAAGAAGTATCCCGCGAAGCCGCGAAATCCGCAAGAGCGATAATGCAGGTGGCCCGCGCTCAGAACGTCCGACCTTCCAGTATCCGAGCCGAGACCATCGGAATAGTGGCCGATTATGAGAAGTTTTTCGTGGCCGTTGATGGCCTGCGATTGAGGGCCTAATGCCCTCAAATTTCTCGAAAAAGAGTATCACAATCAGGGAAGATCAAGCCAGCTGGCTGGAGGAACATCCCGAGATCAATCTATCCGGCCATGTGCAACGGTGGCTCGACAAACTCATAGGAGCGGTGGATGGGGAACTCTGATTGTTAAGGAGGCGGCCTAATCGGCATACGTTGCCGAGGCAATCAGGGAGAAGGCCGCGCGGGAGCGGGATTCCTGCCAGATTTGACTTTCTGCGCAGCCCGGCGGGCCGCTCCCGGACGGGATACGGCCCGCCGGCGCAAGAAAAATTGACAGAATGGAGATGAAAGGAAATGAAAGAGAAAACCAAATATCAAGAAGCGCTCATGATAGTTGAGACCGAAGCAGAAATGATGAGAAAGGGCAATCGAGCAGTTTCCACATCCATTCGATGGCTGAAAGAAGCTATTGAGTCGCTGGAGGCGTCGGTGACTGAAGGGGAAAAGGAATGAAAATACAAATCGAATTGCAGGGCCGCTTGCTGGAGGTGGCCCATATCGGAACGCCTGAATGGATCGCTACTCAGATTGCGTTGGAAAGAGCATTCATAAGCGCTGCCGATATAGGAAAAAGTCTTGCAGACACTATTGATCGGATGGGCGAAGCTGCGAAAGAAGCGGGAAGGCAGTTGGTCGCCTTCCTGCAAACACCAGCAGGGCAAAGATTCGCATTGATCGCAGGCTCTGGGGTGGCCCCCTCGGCAGTCGGGTCGAGTTTGCGTGCGTGGGAACGCGCAGAGGCGAACAAGCGCAGGGAAGAGGGAAGCTAGTCCCTGCCCATGCTCGTTTTCGCCACATCTAGCAGCAGCCTGATCCTGTCAGCCCTCATGCCTGCCAGCCTGTAGGCCCGCTGTGCATCGTTCATCTTGGGCTGAAGCTCTTGCAGCTTTTTTTTGATCTGATCGGCCTTCCGGGAGCCGTCCTTGAACTCGGCCAAATCCGCCGCGAGTTCCTGCTGCTTGTCTTCGATCTTTGCCAATTCCTGAAAAGCATTCTCAAGATCGTCGAATGCTTCCGTAACGTTTTTTTCTGTGATCATTTTTCAAACTCCCTCAAGATTTTTGTATAAACGCGAGCGCATAATAAGGAGGCAGCGCCGTGAAAGCGTTGCCGATAAACGCCGTGCCCTCTGCGGTGCTATGACCGTGCGCATCAGCGGGCGTTTTTCCTATATTCGAATTTCCTGTGACCGGCGATGCCTGAGCATGGTAGCCTGACCAGCAGGCAGAAGTAAACGCCTCGAAGTATTGTGGCCCATAGGCATCTGCATATCGATCAGTATACGTGTGCTGATGTCCCTGCACCTCGCCGGTGGAAAGCGCGTGTGTGCTGACTGATACCGTTCCGGTGGGCGTGTGCGATCCGCTGCCGTTTGTGCCGACCGCCACTGTTCCGGCCCCGTAGATGAATCTATCTCGGAGATCAATGTAGCCCTCCGTGCCGTCGCAGAGGTGCCAGCCAGCCGGTGCGGTGACGCCTGACCACATGATGATCAGGCCGGAGGGGACCCCCAGGCCCGCAAAGCTGGAGGCGTGCAGGTTCCCGCCTGCATGGTAGAGTAGATCTGCATCCGCCCCGCTTCCGCTGCCGTCATTACCGGCGTACCAATAGGCCGCTTCCATCTCGGCTTTCGTCTGGTAGAGATCATCATGATTGTGCCCGACCAGGTAGCTAGAGATCTCAGTATAGATAGTTTCGAAGTTGTTCATTTTTGAAACTGTCAGAAGATCTGCCGCTTCCCATGGATCTTCGTTTTTGGTGTAGGCCATCAAGCCACCTTCATGACATAGTATAGGGCTCGATAGGGCGGCGTGCAGTCAAGCGGATCAAAGGTAATCGTGCTCCCCGGATGGTCATGCTTTCCGGTTGCAGCGTCCGTGTATCCTGCGTAGCCGGTGTTCATGTTCTGATAGGTCTCGCTCCCTGCTCTGCCGCCCCCCGAGTAATATTTGTACAATGACGCAGCCGAATCCGACTGATCCGTGTACGGGTGGGTATGGATAGGCATTTCGTCAGCCGTCACCGCGTGGCCGCCTATTGTCAGAGTGCCGGAAATCGCGGTCGAAAAAGCGCCTCCCGTTGCCCCTATTGCATAGGCAGATCCTGCGCCGACTACTATCCTGTCTTCTAGATCCGGGGTTGTGATGGCCCCATAGGTCGTGCCGTCGCACTTCTTCCATTCTGCTGGAAGGTCTGCGATTTCCTTCGACCAGATCATGATTGAGCCGACTGGAAGGATTGAGGCCACCAAGTCGCTCAGGTGCTGTCCATCAACTTTGTCTGCATCGAACCCGGTATAGAACGATGTGCTAAAAAAGGTCGCATCTGCTAGCGTTTTTGTGTAGTACCGGGCATCATGATTATGTGCATCGATGTCTATTTTTGCAGCCGCCCACTGCGTTTCAAGATGATTGAAAGCAGCACCCGTAAGCTCATCAGTGGCTGACCACGCGGATTTAAATTTTACGTAAGTAAAAGTAATCGCCCCCTTGATGTGAATAACGAATCCAATTAAAAAGAATTGAAATTAATTTCAGGATTACTCACCCAATAATTTATAAGCAAATTGAACCAATGCCACCTATTCGCGTGTGTTTTGTTGTGGCAGGTTGTGCAGAGGGGCACAAATGCCCATCCTTGCCCATTACAAATGCTATTTTTGTTATAATCAATGTGGTGGACAGAATGGCGATTTTTTCCTTCCGATGCATCGCATAAAAAGCATTTTCTATTAAATCTATCCCTCACCGATTCTCTGAAATCGTTGTTAAATTTCGAGCAATATGGCTCAAACGAAATGCCGCCCATCCATCGCCAATTTTTATCGCCCGCCCGTGATTCGCTTATATGATTTTTATGCTCTTCTGAAAATGGTTTTCGCTTTCGCCCGGTTATGGTAGCGACCCGTTTCCTGGCGGCAACGGCAGACGGCCCTCTGTGCATACGTGCCCTGTGTTCGTAATCACATTTTCTAGAACAGAAATGCAATTCGTTTTTGATTAGTTTATACGGTTTGATCTTAAATTCTATGCCACAATTATCACATTTTGCATATGGCTTAGGCTCATTTGACCTCCACACGATCGCAGCACATGTCCTAGAACAGTACCTTTGTGCGTGTAGCCATCGTTCTACACTGAACTCCCTCCCGCAATACATGCACAATTTCGTTATTTTTGGCATAACAATGATATGCGCCGATACTATTTAGGTTTTTTGGATGAAGCACAGTGCCCAGTATTTTGGCAGGATATCAATATCGTCACCAGTGAACGTAATCGAATGCGTGTGCGTGTCTGATGTGGCGGCTGTGGTCAAAAATCCGGCATGATCTGAGGAGCCCCCACCTATGCTCTCAATGCCACCCACACCGCCGCTGCCACGATAATAATCCGTGTACGGGTGCCTATGGGATGGCAGGTGCGTAGCGGTCAGAGCTTGCCCGGCTACTGTAATAGTTTTTTCGGTTAGTGATAGGTGATCGGCCCCGCCGGTCGCATCCTTCGCATATGCGCCGCCTGCCCCGATCACGAATCTGGAGCGAAGATCAGGAGTCGAATTGAGGCCATTGCAGAGCACCCAGCCAGGGCATAGCGTAGAGATATCTGCCTCCGCTCCGCTCCAGATGGCTATTGCCCCGGACGGCGCGCCGGCGTCTATGATCTGTTGAGCGGTCAGGCCGTCCAAGGTGGCTGCGACCAGCCCGGACCCGGTGCCATCATTGGCTGATGTGAAATAGCGAGCGGCTGCCTGTGCATCCGTATAGTAGCTGCTACTGTGGGTTATGGCATCGATGTACGAAACCGCCTCGCCATACATTCCCTCCAGATTGTCGAGAGCCGTCAGCTTCTGGGCGGTGCTCATAGAGAGTTCCAGCCAATCCGTTGGGGTGTACATTTAGACACTTCCATTAATATAATTACAGTTTAATTGATAGCTCTCCAAAATGGTCTTCGTCCGGACAAATGCAGCCCGGTAGATTTCGACACCCGACCCGTAAGCAGAAGAGGCAGAATCCCCGCCCCAAAAAACCACCTCATCAATCTCTCCCTGCGCTTCTGCAGGCGCAATGAAGGAATAGCTGTGGATATCAGTTTCAAGCGCCTCATCTACTACCGACGTATGCTGCTTGCGAAAAACGCAAGTGCCATCTCGCCAGAACTCCACATACTCAACCCGGTCCAGAGGCGCGAAGCATGGCCACTCATCGCTTGAAACTGCCAATCCTGTCCCGATAGGAGCATGATGGAAGATGTCAGGCTGTGCGGCTGGCGGCCTGTCTGCATCCAGATAGGTGTGAGAGAAATTGTAGAGCTTCGTCACCCCTGAAGCATCTACACCTTCACTGATTTTGTTCTGTACGACTTCGAACGCCGAACGAAAGAAGAGGTCCCACTCGGCCTGCACCGGGCCGAAGCAGCCCGATACTGAATACTCAGTATCCCCGTCCTTGTGAGACTCGGAAACATTCGTGATCAGGAAATCTTCGTCGACATCCTCCAGGGCAATGTGCTGGAGGGTGCCCGCCGCCAATCCGGCCCGCCTCGTTCGGTATTTCACGGTGATACCATCCACGGCGTAATTCGCCAGGGTGGCATTGGCATACTCACCCGCCGCTGTGATCGAGGTCAGGCTATCGTCCGAGGTGATGTGCTCGATCTTGCCGCTCCCAACCCCCTGCCTGGCGGCATTGACGGCTATGGCCGTGAGGTCTTCGGCTTTGCTTTTCGCCTTCCAGAGGCCATAGTATTCGATGACAATGGCCTCGCCGTTTGCAGGAGCCGTTTCGAATGTGAAAGTCTCGCTCTGAAGAGCATAGTAGCTGTCATAGCTGCCTGAGTCGGTGCCCTTTTGGCCTACCGTCTTTGCGGAACCGGCAACGGTGACAGTAGAAACTCGATTGACAGGATAGGCCAACGGAAATGTTTTCGCTGCACCGTCTCCGACGAAAGAATCTGTCTGGAGATCAGTCTCCTCGAAGCCGCCGGTGACGATTTCGATGTTACGATAATCAGGATTCGTATGTACGAATGACAGGCTTTCGCTCAAGATGTCTGAGCGATCCGTGATGCTCCAATCGGCTGCATAGAGTGTTCTGGCATGGAAGTACAGCTTGAGATCATAATCCAGATAGTAGACGAACCCCTGGCTGTCTGCAAGCTTCTGGAGGCCCGCGCTGGCGCTGACGTTCCCCAGGGCGATGCTATCTAGTTGGACGCCGTCCTCAATGTAGCCTTCTGTTATGCCTTCTTCGGCCAGGTATTCTGTGATGATCTCCCTTACGGCGGCTCCTGGCAGCTTATTCTCCGCTGCATAATCTATGACGCGCCAATCCAGCATAGCGGTGAAATCTGTCGAGTCTATGCTGTGAAATCGCATGGCCAGACCCGGGATCTTGGTCACTTCACAGCTCTGCACAAGCCCGGCATAGGATAGATTGTTATCAAGATCCCGGCATTCGACTGCCATGCGCTCGTAGAATGCCAACGTGCCGGCTTCGTCCTTCACGGAAAAGGAGCACGTGGCCCGGCCATCTACATTGTGCTCTATGTTTATGCTGCTGTCATTCAGAATTTTTGAATTAATCGGAAATATCTGAGCCAAGGTTAGACTTTCCGGCATGGATTCTGATAGGCTGAAACCGTCCAAAGCTTCAGCTAGAGTTGTCTGCGTATATAGCTCATTGGCGCCGATTTTTACGAGCATCGCAACCACACACCAGCCATCACAATTCCGCCGAAGCTACCCAATGGCAGCGATAAAATCCACCAGGCGTAAATGGGCTTCCTGAATCCGATATGGCTCGCACACCATCTCGTTCTGCATTCCCGCATACGCATCCGTTTATTCCGACGTCGCCGATTCCCTGATCGGTCACTCGGTTAATAGTTCCAGCATAACTGTATATTGTAATTGTGCATGCTATTGGTTTTGACGCGCCAAAGCCTCTCGCGCAATAATAACATGCTGCCTCGCTTGCAGCGAATAGCGTGCATAATCCTGCGGCGGTATTAGCTGTCCCCGGTGCCGTGCCGTAAGGGTAACTGGACTCGAAAAAACGCTTGCATTTCATCAGATCTTCGATAAACGGTCGCGGCAACCACGGCAAGCACACGGGACCCTGATTTAATTGCACATGCGCTATATATATCAAGTCATCGACCGAAGCGTCAGCATCGTCGCACCAGATGAACACTGCCAAATTAGTCATATTTGCAGTGTCGATGACAATATTTTCGATCTTGTAGGTGGTCCAAGTATCTGCCACTAACACAAGATTGGCCGCCAAGTTTTCCGCCGTCCAATTGGCGGCAAGCGTTGGGTTCGTCCCTTCTGCTTCCCAAGAAGCTACTACGTCGCTTGTTAGCGTATCTGCCGTAGATGCCCATGCCAGCACCGCGGCCCGGAGGTTCCGGATAACCTTACCGGTCACAGTATAAGCTTTGAACTGAAGCGATGCCGTCTTGCTCCGGTACTTGATCGCATCCTTATTTTCGATGAATTGAATGATTCCAAACTTTTTATTGGCTGTCTCTACCTCAAATTTTATACTGTTGGCGGCAGGAACTATCGTCGCTTCTGGCGAGACATCTACTATATCATTGCCATCCGATAGCAGCGTCCACATATCCAGAAGATATGTATCATCGCTATTGGCCGGGCTAGTCGCGGCGGTGTAGGCCGCCAGAGCACGCTGATTTATCTGGAATCCGCCATTGTTGAGGGCTTGCCTGTAGACGCCATCCGTCATCAGTTCTGCCCACGAGAACCCGCCTGGCTGCGCAGAATCTGCTATCGGTACCATGCCATTTGCTGTTGGCGGCGTGGCGAACATCTTTCTCCAGACCGCCGCGCCTGCGCTATTATCCTCGCATTGCCAGAGCCGATGCCCGGTTGTATTCCACCACCAGGAGCCTACGACATAACCATCTGCACTGTCGTCTCCTGTTCCTGGATCGGTAGCCGCTGCCCAG
>JALOBN010000021.1 GCA_023228245.1 Candidatus Pacearchaeota archaeon | reverse complement strand
AGCAGAATAGGATGGGCTGGCCTCGATGTACCCTCCAGCACAGATAGCCCCGGAAGAGTTCCCGCCACCAGCCAATCCATAGCGGGCCGTAGCAAGATTCCCTCCAGCACTCCAGGCAGTGCCGTTGTACTTTTCAGTGACCGCATAGAAGTACATCTCTTCTTCCGGCTCTTCTACATAGTAGTATCCGCCCATGCAAATGGCATTGGACGCATTTCCACTCCCCGCCAGATAGTATCTTGCAGTTGCCAGGTTCCCTCCAGCACTCCAGGCAGTGCCGTTGTACTCTTCTGTCGAGGCCAACATGGGCGCAGTGGCCAATGGCACCATTCCACCCATACAGATAGCCCCGGAAGAGTTCCCGCCACCGGCTGGGCCCGTCCTGGCCGTAGCAAGATTCCCCCCAGCCGACCAGGACGTGCCGTTGTACTCTTCAGTGACCGCCCGGCAGTATGGATCTGCATCTTGTCCTCCGCCCATGCAGATTGCATCAGATGAACTTCCTCCTCCAGCCAGCTCGTCTCTAGCTGTATTGAGGTTTGCTCGTGTGGTCCAGACCATATTGCCTCATGAAAACGTATAATGGCGGTTTATTTTCTTAATAATGGCATAAAATGGAAGGTGCTCCTCATAGCGCTTCAGTTGGTCCATGAGCACCTCGGAACCGGTGAAGCTAATTCGATTGACTCCATCGAGTTTGAATTGGATAGTTACATAGAGGGTTCCTGATTTCTTAGTACTGTTCTTGATCTTGAATCCAAGAACAAGAATCTCCTTGTTCAAGATCTCATCAAGTCGGATCTTATCGCCATCGAGTGCTTGGTCCTCAGAAAAATCGGAGAAATGGGGATATTCGTCAGGCATGGTGTAGGACCTCCTGCAATTTATCCAGGCCTAAAGCAGTTCTGAGGTGATAACTATTAGCCCACTTGAGCCACCCCATTGTAGATGCGAGAGATGAACGGTATTGATCTAGAGAAATCTCGCCACTGGCAAGTTTTCCAGGCAGCGCACTGAGCCTATGCTTCGTCCTTTTCACAGTAGATTTCCTTATCAGAATGTACCCCGGAAAGTGCCGATATCCGAGGAAGTCAATCCCATGCTTGATCGGAAATATACTGTTCTTGCTCAGCTTTAAAGCGAGCCTTTCTTCGAGAAACTGCTCAATCTCTTCTGCCAGACGTTTCAGATATCGTTTATCTTCGTGAAGAATTATGAAGTCATCACAATATCTTATATAATATTTTATATGATGGCGATGTTTTAAGAATGTATCTAACTCATTTAGATATAAATTGCAGAACCACTGGCTTGTGTAATTTCCAATCGGAACGTTCTTTTTTCCAGGGAAGCTGTAGATTATATCGTGAAGCAGCCAAAGAGTATCTTTGCATTTTATTTTTTGTTGAACTATATCAAATAGTATATCGTGATCCACAGAAGGATAAAACTTTGCCACATCCATTTTGAGGCAATAAGCATGGGGCCCGACTGCTCTTATAAAATCCATCGTCCTTCGACTTCCTGCGTGGATCCCCCGGCCTTTCCGGCATGAGTAAGAATCTCTAATGAATGTTTTCTCCCAAAGGGGACCCAATACGTTCATAAGCGCGTGCTGAACGATTCTATCAGGAGCAAATGGAAGCTTGTAGACGATGCGCTCTTTTGGCTCGTGGATAACCATTTCTTTGTAGGCAGAGGTTGAAAAACTCTTTGAGATAAGGGATCGCCTGATCTGCTCCAAATTGGCGTCTGCATTAGCATCGAAGCGCTTTACCGTGTCTTGCCAGTTTTTCCCCTTTCTGGATCGACGATAAGCCCCCAGGATGTTTTCCTTGCTAGATATATTGTCGAAAAGATCGCCGTGTCGTTTCATAATTTATGGTCAGGGCAACGTTCTCTTTCGGTACTAGCTGCCCCAAACCCTCCGTTTTGTGTTTTGTCTTTTCAGACAAGGTCCTCCGGTTCAGCCAGGAGTTAGCAATCCGCGCCCTTTTTCCTGGATCTGTGCAAAACTGACAGCTGATATTCGAATTCGTGTTCCACGGCCAGTTATTCAGATTCTGACTGCGTGACCTGCAATTCGAACTGTTCGTCCAATTCAGACCTGCATACAGCTAACCGGAGCAACCCGTAACAGATTATGTTACCATAACTTCGACTTCCGCATACCGCTCAAGCGGGCTCCGCGCAAAACCGACAGCCGACATCCGAAAACGCGCACCACGGCCAGAAATACAGATACCGACCGCGCGACCCGCAATACGAACCGTACGACCAAGACAGACCTGCAAACAGCTTTATGTCTCCATACGTCCCCTGGGTATATCGACTGCCCTTCGATGACATCGGTTTGTATGAAAACGCTGGAGCTACGTCTGCAGACGGTGCTTCGCTGGTCACAGTCTGCGCCTCTCCGGAGACTGTGACTTGATGAGTATGGGCTGCAGCGCCATCGAACCTGTAGCTCTGCTCGTCTAGCCACTGGTGCATGACTCCTGCCATGCCGATGCAGCCGTAATGGCTGATCATACTCATTCCCGTGGTGTCCAGCGGGAACGTTACAATTCCCGGATCGGCGGAGCCTGCTATGTTCGTCTGCTCATTCCCGCCTGTGGCTGCTATCTGGAATTCCGCATCTCTCAGCAGGCGCTTGCCTTGCAACCTCCCGAATTCTACGAATGCGTCCCAGGTTGCGGAGTCTTTGATCGTGGCTCCGTGGACCGACGTGCAAGTGGATCCGATCCCAGACGCTAGGTATATGTCTACCCACAATGCAGGTTTTCCGTCATAAGGCGTCCGGCTGAGCTTGACCATTCCGTCTGGCTCGCTTGATGGCATATCGATCAGATCTTGGATGCTATTGAAAATGATCGATCCAGCCTCAAACTCTTTGTACGGATGCCCTCCTGGCAGATTCTGACAAGCATTGGCTACGCAGGTCCAGGTTATGGCATCGTCCACCACCGTGGCCCCTACGGTGGTCGGCCACGTCGGTTCTGTGGTGGCGTGGGTCTTGTAGTCTCCGCTTCGGGCTGTGCACTTGTAGAGAAGTTTATTTGTCCCCGCAGTGGTTGGCTGAACTACATAATTCTGGGTTGTAACAGTATCTGCTAACCAAGTAGGAGCTGTCACGTAGGGCAAGCAGTGAAATCGACCTATCTTTCTACTGTTACTGGTCGTGTAGCCGCTAGGTGCCCCGGAAGTGCAGCTCAACAGGAATTTGGGCTGTCGGCCTGCAGCAGGCTGGCAAGCGAATATGTAGACATCCTTGCCCGCCCGGCCCAGTGGGGCTGTGTAGTCCGTGGGGGAGATCGAGTCCCAGCTCGATGCTTCATTCAGATCAAGCTCCGTCTCGATCGAAATGTGATATCCTCGGCTGCCGATTGCTACTTTCATTGCTGGTATTACCAGCGTTCTCCTCTCCTCGGCATTGCTGGATCCTGCTAAATACGGCGGGGCCGAGCGGGCATAGATTCCGAGCCCCTGTGCAGAAAGTGAATGCACCAGAGGGGTGGTTAGATACTGTCCGGGGATCACCTAGATCACCCCCGCCTCGAATCTAGCCAACATTGCCAGAGCCCCCTCCATACTAGAGAATCCGTACTGTCTCCAGATCGGATTTGTGACGGATATCTCGTGGGTGCTGTGCGTGCCTTCCGGATTTTCTGGATTCACGGGTCCGTCATCTATGGTCACAGTCTGCGGTTCATCCCTCGCAGCAGTTAAAATGCCAATGCCTTCTGTTACCAGCTGTCGCTTGATTATTTTTTCGCGGCGGGTAGTCGTCTGCAATGACAATACGGTTTCAAAATCTCTTTCGGTTGCAAATCCCATATCCATCTCATCCCTTGACTATTATTTATTCTGAAAAATTCACATCGATACACCTAAGCACCCTTCAGCAACCTCTTGCTGCGTTCAACCAGCTTCAGAGGCAGCGGGATCTTCCGCCGCTCGCACTCGGACAGCATGGTTGCAGATTGCGCTATTATGTTGATGGCCCCTCCGACGTCGTTCCCGGCCCGGACGGCTGCCGGCAACTCCTGAAGATATCGCAAGGTCAAGGACTGGAGCTGATCTGTGTCCTTGTCGTCGTGGTCGAATGGAGCTGCAGCACCCAGCTGGGTCTTGATATCGCTCCACATCTCTATCTCTCGGAGCCGCTCCTTGGCCTCATTCCTCATGCAGGAAAGTCGATACATGAGCCGGTCATGATTGACCTTAAGCCGCTCCAGTGCGAAGCCAGTTGCATCCTTTTGCAAGGATTCGTTCTCGACAAGGTCGATTTGAGCCTCTCTGTAGTCGAAAGACAGGCTCATGAGGTTCTGAAACATCACCAGCTGCTCAAGTTTTGCCTGGTGATACTTGCTTGCGGGAGTGGGGTGTTTGACATGATTCAGGACGCTGGTGAGTGCCTCCGTGGGCGTCCTGTAGATTGTCTGTGTTGCCACGGTATGTTTAAGCTCCTCAGTGAGCCCTTCCAACCGGAGCATCTCTTCAGGATTCAGTACATCGCTGGACTCAATTTTTTCCAGCGCTTCTTTATAAACTTCAAGACTTTTACTCATCGTGTACCCAGCATTAACGATAAACAAGCCAATTTGATGCTCGTGACGCTGCTGACGTAGAATAGGATAATATCTCCCGCGGCGAATGGGAGGTTCACGCTCGTCGATGATTTCGTAGTGTTCGAAAAATAAAATGTTTGGATTTTATCAGCTACAGTAGGCGGAAAGTTGGCGTAACTATCCGCCCATAAATCAACGAAGATGCTGCCGGATGTTCCATCAAGAGAGAATAATTTGCCAGATGTAATCCTCATGGCGAATGGGACTTCCACCATTGCTTTGATCCCCGTGATCAGTGCTACTCTTCCGCCATCAAAGATGATGTTCAAGGCCTTGTTGCCCCAGACATTGCCCGCAGGCCCCCACTGCTCCCAGTAGGTCGTCCAGGAGGCACCTGAACCAGGTGCCTTGGATGATGAGGCGACGTGGCCGAGCTTGCAATAATAGCTCATTCCACCATTTGTTACAATATTCCAGAGAGAATAAATACGGCCCGAGGTCCATGCACCGCAATGAAGGATTATTGTTCCCTCGTCTCTCTCTACGAACTTGCTGATCATTCAGAACCACCATGCATCGCGGAAGTATAGCTCTAAATATGTCAGCTCTTCGGCCCCATCACTGTCGAGCTTCAGTGAGAAAGTATCTCCCGGGTCGACGGTGGGAAGGATCGCAGGATCGATGTACCGCTTTACGACAGCTTTGATGCTATTGAGTGTCATGCTGCCATTTCTACCATATGTTTCGGTGTTTGCGTGATAATTTGCTCCTAAATTGATTCCAGTAGGCGTCACCCCGCCCATGCAAATAGCGCTTATGGATGTGCCGCCACCAGCAAGACCATAGCGGGCTGTTATGAGACTGCTGCCTCCAGCTGACCAAGCGGTGCCATCATACTCTTCCATCGTGCCCACCGGGTTGCCGGCATCCCCTCCCATGGCAATCCCACTGCCACTATCACCATCCGCTGCGAGGTTAGATCTTGCTTGTGATAGGTTTCCAGCCTGCTGCCACGTGGATCCATTGTATATCTCATGTTTTGCATACACTGAATAGAGGTCATAGCCACCGCAGCACATTGCGGATATGACATTTCCGCCCCCCCCCAGCTGAGTTTTTGCGTCTCCGATTGCTCCACCAGCGCTCCAGGCAGTGCCGTTGTACTCTTCAGTAGTTGCAGTGTAATATGGGCTGCTGTCTGAGGTTTTCCCTCCCATGCAAATGGCCCCGGAAGAGTTCCCGCCACCGGCTGGGCCATTCCGGCCAGTTGTCAGATTCCCCCCAGCGCTCCAGGCAGTGCCGTTGTAGCAATCCACAAGATCCATATAATTTATAGAAGGTTTTATTCCACCCATACAGATAGCATTCGAGGGGCTGCCGCCTGCTGCATGCATCCGCCTCGCATTTGTCATGGCATTCACAGTTGACCATGTGGTGCCGTTGAATACCTGAGTATAATTTTTGCTATATCCACCAAAGTACCCCCCCATGCAAATAGCATTTGACGCATTCCCCTTACCTGCCGTATAACCCACGGCATAATTCATATTAGCAGCAGTGATCCAGCATCGGCGCTCTATGAAGCCCATGAACAGATCTGAGTCGCCTTCATGGTCGGGGATGTAAACACGGTTCGTCCCGACCTGCAAATCAATGGGGACCTCCACCAGATCAGAAAGATCACTCTCGACTCCGGACACGAGTGTGGGAGCATATGCTCCTAATGCGAAGATATCTAAATCTATGTATGGCTTCTCGGCACTGATTGGAAGCGGCCCATAGAACGGAAAGATACATTTACCTGCTCCGCTGATTGTCAACTTTCCATTTGAAATTGTGCAATAAGCTAGATAGGTGGCTCCCTGAAGGTCACTTTGCAGGGCGGATATGTCGCAGTCGAACTTGCTCTCGTAGCTATGTTCGACATTTCCGAAGCGATCCACCTCGAATAGATCACCCCTCATCAGTTTGGTGTTAAGGATGAGCGATCTCGCTACTCCGCCCAAGGGTGTGCAGGTAAGTGCAAGGTTTTCGACATAGCTGGATATGTATTGCCCCACAACTGTCAGCTTGTCGAGGCACGTCAGACTCTCAACCGTTCCTTCGTGCTCCAGGCCGCTTATAGTGATCGGCAATGCGTGCGGACTTTCGTAGCGTATGCCCTTCTCCGCTCCATACATCCATGACTCGCGGGCGTGAAGTACGCCCTTCCCTCTGAAGAATGTAGTCGCCTGCCCACTAATGATGGCCACTTCGGGATTGTTGACTTGTGCAAATGCGGACTTTATATAGACACACCGATCGTCTCGGAATAGGTATGCTTCACAGTCTTCCGGAACGGAGTTAATATGTCCCACCCAGTCATCTAGATCTTCTTCCGTCAAAAATCTAGCATTTAATGTTATTTTTCGTGGATTCCTGCCTTGCTCCTGGATCTCCCCCAAGCGTTGCCCTGGCTGAGCTTGGGACGAGATTTTTTTATCTGCTCCATCGATGTCGATCGACGAAATGACATCAGTGCAGATCAGGCCATGAATTTCACAGTAAGGTGGCTTCATTAATAATTCATCCTATAGAAATTTATAGAGACGCTTGCGGTTATGTCTGGGTGGCCATTCCATTCATCACCCACAATCCAATCTAGTTTAGGAAACATTTCGCCCGCATTACATCCGCCGTGGCTGTTTGAGAAGTTATCTGAATATTGGGCAATTATCTCGATAGTATTAGCACCCTCGATTATTAAGTCAGTGATATCCACCTCGCTGAGCCCCTCGTCGAGCGATACGGCAGGCATATGACCCCAATCGCCACTTTTGCCATTCACCGTCACCTTTATGTCCCACGGTGCATCGCTCGCGGCTTCAGGATATTGCAGCGAGAGACTTAGGTCCAGAAGTGCGAGAAAGCGCTTTCCATTGGGTCCTAGAATCCCTGTAGGGAAGTTGAGTGTTACACTTCCCTTGGTGCATGTGTTGTGTGATGTATCTCTTGGCTTGAATGTAATTGACTTAGAGAATGCTGGCAGGATGGTGTAAAGCGGGCGGTCATCCAAAACATCTAGCGCTTCGCCCCACATATCAGTCAAGCCCGGGATTCTCGTCCCTAATTCCAGCACACGCCCCACATCATCCGAATTGGTAATTTTTGCAATCTGTAGGCGCTTTAATGGCTCGTTATCCAGGAAGAGCGAGACAACATCCCCTGCCCGGATACCTCGGAGGATTTCAGGCCGGGTCTTAATCTGTATTGTGTCCCCCTCATTCTGCTGATTAAAATAGTCAGATGCGAGTGATTTTAGCATGCCTAAATCTCGCCTGAATGTATTTGAGTACTCCTGCAATCTGAAATACTTCGAACCCATTCTAGCGTCTAGCATCGAGGCGAATTGATACCCTGCACCACGAACGATTGCGCCTTGTATGGGTGGCTTAGACGCCGAAGTGAGCGAGTACTCGAGTATGTCCTGTTCACGAAGAACTGCATTCGTGGACCGCTTCGCCGATAGGGACAGATCCAGATAGGTGTAGTTCAGGTCATCCCGCAGATTGATGTAGTAATAATGGCGCTTCACAACCCTTGCGATTAACGTGGAGATTTCGTCCAGGTCGCAAAAAAGGACGCCCCTCAGATACCTATTCCAATAGACATCAACATTGCCTATGCGGCAGAAAGTCTCGAATGCATTGCATGCGAGTAGTCCCCCTACGCTGTACCAGCTCGAGTCTGTGACTCGAATATACAGGTTTTTCGCAGTATCTACATAGTAGCTATTATCGTATGTCTGGAGGTCAGAGAGGGCGCTGCGCCTCGCCAGTTTGACAGTTGCATCGCTTATCACACTTAGGCCGGTGCAGGTCGTCACATCTACATAGCTATCTATATATTTAAGGAGAATAATGTTTTTAGATTCGTCATAAATCTGGTAAGGGGTGCCTGGTGGCCAATAAGCATTTGCATAGTCGATCATCGATTCGATCGTTGATTTGATAGTCGGCCCACCACGATATGATACTTTAGGCATGTATCGCCCGGCTAAAAACGCCTCGTTCCCTTTACAAACAAACTTGCGCGTTAGAAGCGTCGCAGATGTAATTCGCTCTACGAAGCCATTGAATTTGACCTTGCCCGCTTCTACCACGAGCACCCGCGAGAAGAGGGAGACTGGCGTTCGTCGGTCTGTTGTGAGGTCCAGCTCTCTTGGCTTGATTTTATCCTCCTGTCGATATTCTGTCAGCTTGAACGACAGTGGCGAGATCCTGTGCAGATCTAATGTGGCCTCATCCCAAATTGTCTCTGGCGGGGCCACGTAGATTTTCACACCTGTGTCGGACTTTTCGGCTTTGCGCCGATCCCAGTCGAGCTGGAAGAGCAGTCCCTGTGGGGCCGTGCCGGCATACAGTTCATCATCAGGGACTGCAGCAAGAGAAAGGATCTCAACTTGATCATTTAACTGCGGTGCTTTCGCCAGCCAAGCATTGGATCCGTTCCATTCGAAGAGCCTGCCACCGTAACCTGTATACAGGTTGTAATACCAAGTGCCTGCTAGAAGCTTGTCCTTAAAAACCACAAGAGAACGGATTCCATCGCTACCAAGCTGTGCAGCCTTCTCAACCCATGCATTGGAACCATTCCATTCGAAGAGCTTTCCTGTTGCGTACCCTCCTCCATAGAGTTTCTCATTGAACTCTATCAGAGCATATATGTCAGATTCGCCGCCCGGAGTTGCGGCCTTTTGGACCCATGCATTGCTGCCATTCCACTCATAGAGCTTCCCTCCAGCCACTCCGTATAACTTCGCATTGAAAACTACGAGGGATCGAACAGATATTTCGCTACCAAGCTGTGCAGCCTTCTCAACCCATGCATTGGAACCATTCCATTCGAAGAGCTTGCCGCTTGGATACGTCCCTGCATATAGCTTGTTATTGAAGACGACCATCGACTTGATGGAGGTTTCACTGCCCAACTGAGGCGCTTTCTCAACCCATGCATTGGAACCATTCCACTCTGCTAACTTTCCGCTCGGAGACGATCCTCCATAGAGCTTGTTATTGAAAACTGCAAGTGCATTGATTTCGTCTTCGCCACCTACGGCACCGCCAAAGGGATCGGCTCTTAATACCCACGCATCGTAGCCGTTCCATTCGAACAGCAGAGCACTTGGATACGTTCCTGCATAGAGCTTGCCGTTGAAGATTGTAAGTGAATTGACATATGTCTGCTCATATGAGTTTTGCGGGGCGCTCGTGACCCACTTCGCTAGACGCAAATCCGTCTTGAAGTACATCAAGACCACTCCTTTGCTTCTGCAATCTTGGCTATCAGTTTTTCATCGTGCTCTTCTAAGATTCGAGAAAGTTCATCTGCAGAAAGGTTAGAGCCATTGATCATCGGGCTGTAGTTGATCACGATGTCACTCTTGTTGTTAATTCGGGACGCTGCGGCCTCGAACCGCGCGGCCCCGACGACATACTCCCCACCAGGTCGATCTCCGACTATTGCCAATGTCGGTGAAGCAATGTACCCTTCATTGGCAAATCCAATTGGGTCATACCAGTGGCCATAATTTCCATAATATTTGTTTGGAGTATATGTCGAGGAGCCACCAGAGCCGCTGCTTACTTCTTGAACGTAGACTATCTTGGTGACTGGCTTGCTGGCCGCCTCGTCGATTCCCGCAATGGTTGCTTTTGCCGAAGTATCGTCGATCTTGAGCGGCATCATGCGCTCTTTCTCGACTTCTACTACGAATGTTGTCAGGTCGGTTTTGGCCGTTGTAGTATCTATTGATACTTTTGTCTTGATCTCTTGGACTTGCTGAGTGTAGTCCTGGCCCAAGACCGCGCCCCCAACGGCCTTCATGGCCGCCTGGGTCTCTGCAATCGCAGTCATATAGTTCTGTTTCCAGGTGAGGTACGCAGAGCCTCCTGGCCCGATATATGCTCCCTGGAAGAGGTCTGTCTGTGCCTCTTGCCACTTAGCGAAATCCGAAAGCACGCACTCACAGCCGTCATCGTCTTTAAGAGTGTTTTGAAGTGCGTTCCAACCAACGTTGAGATTTTTCGTCTCGGTAGATGCTTCTTTTGTGCTGTTTGCTAGGGCGTCTATTGCTGCTTTCGTATCGATGAGTCCTAGTTTGTATGCGTAAAGTATGTTGAGCTGGTCGATCTTAAAGAGGCTGGGCATTTCGCTAGCAGCCTTGAGCATACCCTGCAGGAAATCTTCAGTCTCCTGTTGTGCACCAGTTATGCCGCTATGCCACTGTGTTTTGAAGAAATCGATCTGATCTTCCAGCTTCGGCTGGAACGTGTTCTCCATGAATTCTGGTATATTCATGACCTGCTCTTTGAACTTCGATGGATCGGCCAGAATGTCTGCAAGATCGACCGATCCTGCCACGTTGTCCATGGCAGTGTTGAACATGCTGAAGTCCCCTGTTACCGGGACTTCTAGCGGATTCTGATCTAAAATTTGCTGTAGGTTATCTCGTGCCGTGAGGAGGTCCTCTTTTGCCTTCTCGTTATCTGGATCCATTATGTATTGCAGCTTGGCTTTGTCATAGCTCTCGACCGCATTGCCCAGGGCGTCGAGATAGGCGATGGCGTTGTCTGCACCCTGCTTCTTGGCTTCTTCCGGATCGTAGAGCTTGAGCCGTCGCAGATTCTCTAGTCGAGATTCGATTGCGGCTATATCCGGTACTATGCCTTCGGCGAATGCATCTCCAATCTCTTGCCCGGCCCCTTCCAGCTCGCTCTTCATGCTGGCAGAGATGTCGAGATACGAATCTATGATCACATCCTGGGACTGGTTGAGCCGCCAAATAGCAGCTTCCCCGGCCTTCCCAGTTAAATCCAGGACGTTGCCTTGATCGTATCCCAGCCCGGAACCTTCCAGTAACTTCCGGATAGATTTTTCTCGGTTGGCCCCATAGACCGCGTCTCCTATCTGTTGGCCGTCTATGAAGAGCCGTGACATTATGCTCTTGCCGTTCCCCTGATAGGCTACGTTGATGTCCAAGCCGTTTTCCAGCGATGTGCTAACATACCCGGAGACGTTGCCCTTGTTCTGAGAGAGGGCTCCGGACCTGGCCAGGATCTTGGCTATCTCCCTGTCTGCCTGCTGCGTCTCGAATTCCTCGAGCCACTCCTTTGAGAACTCCTTGGCAGACTCCTTTGCGGCGTCACCTACTGCATCTTTAGCGTCGGAACTGCTCAACGTCTTTCCAGGGGCTTCGGCCAGATCGCTGCCTTCGACGCCTTCCCCAATGGCATCGCCTACTTCCTCGCCTGCTTCCGCGGCTCGCTTTTTGTCGACGATCCCTTGGTACATGTCCTCTTTGTTTGAGCCCCACAGCCCGGAAAAATCGGATGTGAATAGGTTGCTGGCGGCCTCTCCGAACCCAATAAGCAGATCTACGCCGTCCGCCAGCACGCCAACCCCCGAGGTGAGAGCTGGCAGGAATACCGTGCCAAGCTTCTGGCCGGCGACATCCAGGGAGGCTCCCAGCCGGTCAGTTGCGGCGTTGAAGGTCTCCTGTGACGCGGCATATGCGGTTGATAGGCTGGTGCCCTCTGCCCATGCTTTGTTGGAGTCCTCGATGGCCGTTCCGAGCTTGTCGAATTTGCCGGTGGATTTGTCGAGGTCACCCATCAACAACGCAATGGCCTTGCTGCCAGTGCTGCCGAACATGGCCATTGCGGCGGCCTGATCTTCTAGCGGCAAATCCGCTATGGCCGTGGCTACGTCCTGCAAGACTTCCGGGGCATTAGTCCGAAGATCGAGCTGGAGTTGCTGCTCAGATACTCCAAGCAACCCGGCCACATCGATGCCAAGATCTTTGCTTTCGGCGTTCTTGGCGGCGTATGTGAGGGCATCCTGGATTGCTTCGCCTGCCTGATCCCCGGCTAGGCCGAGACTCTGGACAGTAGCCACGAGAGCCATCCAGGCAGGAACGGTATCCTCAGGAGGCTTGAGGAGGCCCATCGTAGCGCCCAGGTGGGTCATTCCGGTGAGGATCTGCTCTTCGCTGGTCCTCATGGAGTCGGCCAGTACGTTGACCGATGATCCTGCCTGTGTGGCGAAATCCGTCCATGACGTGCCTGAGTCCTTGGCCGAGTTTCCGATGGCTGAAATTCCGCTCACAGCAGCATCGGACGACATGGAGAAGGCCGAGCCCATCTGGAGGGCTACTTCAGAAAATCCGGCTAACTCTTCTTTTGGGATGCCCACAGAGCCCGCCGTAGTGACTGCATTGGCAATCTCTTCAGCCGTAGCCCCGGTCTCCATCCGGATCTCTTGGAGATCGCTGGAAAGCTGATCCAGGCCGGAGCCTTCGACGCCGGTGGTTTTGCTGACGCTGGCCATGAGGCTTTCCCAGTTGGCTGCTGTACTGACCGCCTGGGCACCGAGAGCGCCAAGTGCGGCGACGCCGGCCAGCCCTGCAGTAGCCGCTAGTCCAAGCCCGCCAGTGACACCGGAAATGGCCGAGCCTAGCGGCCCCATTGATGAAGTGACGCCGGATATAGACGACTGCAGGCCGGAGCCGAAGCCCTTCTTGAAATCTCCCTCGATTCCAGAAACGGCTGATGTTGCCTGGCTCCTGGCCTGATTAAGGGCGGAGGATAGCCCGGAGATATCCCCATCTATTAAAGCAGTAATTCGGCCAGCTTCGGTCATTTAGTAGCTCCGCTAATATCGAAAGTTCATTGTTAAGATCGTTAATTTATTATCAGTACAAAAAATTTAAGTCAATGCAAGCTGCCCATCGGTGAGCTGGCCTGCTTTCAGGCCTATCAGCTTGCAGTCATCCCGGAACTTCTCGACTCTGCTCTTGGGAGGTGGCTCGTTCGGCACAGGCTTTATAAAGAATTTATCGAAGCCTTTCAGATCCCCGTTCCAGGCCATAGCGAAAGCGAGCCCGGCGCAATAACCGGAGAACGCAGCTTGCTCTCGTTCCCACTCGTGCTGTAGTCGCCAATGTTCTTGTAGAGAAGACAGTTCGCCTGGTGTGAGCCGATCGAGCTGATCTGGCATCAGGCCAAGATTGGCGAATGCGATGTGATATACCGTGTCCCAAAAAGATTGTGAGGTTTCTTCTACTCTGTCACTGCTTCCGGCTTCTTTCTGGATTCCTGCCACCGGGCGAAAGCCAAAGGGTTACTGGCGCGCAAGAATTCGCCGTACAGCGTCTCAGCCAGATCATCCAGGCTGTTTCCCTTTGACATCCAGCCGTCGATGGCTTTGGCGGCTGGCGATGGTTCGCCCCTCGCCTCCAGATATGATAATCCGGTCGCGGTGGCAGTGGCAACCTCCAGGATCTCGGCCATCTTCACGAAGTCGCCCAAGATCCTCAATGCAGTTGCATTTGCGATCGGCACTGTTCCGGCCTCGACCGCCCGCCCATCGATCTTGACGATATTCGGAATCGTTACATGCAACCTGGTCAGGATTGCCTTAGATCGCTGCTCAAATTTCTTGATAGCGTCGAATGTCCACTTGAGTTCCCTAGGCTCATCCATTTCCAGCACCAAAATTTCATTTACCATTGTAGTATTCCTCCCATTATGAAAATATAAAATTACCGGAGTCTAGCGACTCCGATTAGTTCGTGTCCCATACTAGTCCTTCGGAGCCCTGCAGAGTGATCTTCGAAGTCTGCAGGCCATCGTGAGGAACTGACCAGTTCACCCCGTCGATCTGAGCATATCCCACCAGGCACTTTTTCACCGAGTTATCGTACTGATAGAATATCTCGGCCACCATCCGGCCAGCAGCCAGGTACTCCCAGTAGGTGCCGTCCACGAACCACAGATCCGTAGACAGCTTCCAGTTCTTCTTTCCAGGGAGGTACTGCTCGAACTGATCCCTGATAGTGGATGACTCCAGCATTTTCGCCGACCCCTCAAATGAATTCCCCCGGAGATCCGCAACCTCCACCAGGGCGAGCTTCTCGCCTGTGGCCGTGATCACGTCTGTAACCAAGTTGACTGAGGAGAATGTGACCCGCCCTGACAAGTAGTCCACCGTGAAGCCGGTTGTGATGGTCGTCCCATTCTTTTTGACAGTCAGCGTCTCCCGGTCATCCCACCGGCGCGAGCCCCAGGCAGCCTGATAATTCAGGTGGTCCCCAGCATCGACTAGTGCGATAGTCGTGAACGGAGTAGACACTGCATCCGGATCGACCAAATAAAGAGCGGCCAAGAGCGAGGAGACCGCTTCAGAAGTCATAGGTCAGCCTCCTCACGTGGCGCTGTATGTGATGTTGCCGGTGAAGCGCAAGTTGAAGGTCGCTGTCTGCTTATCGTTGTCCGGTACGCCCCACTTGAAGTTTTCGACAAAGGCATCCCCCGACAGGTTCGGCCCGCCGCTCGATCGAGAGAGCTTCGGCGCGGTGCCACTGGTAAGCTTGGTAGCGTTCAGCCATGCATTCATGAGCACGAATTGGCCGCTCGTGTTTCCAGGCACGAATAGACATTCCACTGTGATAGAGCCACCCCTCTTCCCTGCTATGAACTGTTCGAAGTTGGCATTCTCTACAGAGGATACATCTATCATCTTTCCTTTGCCGTCGAAGTCCACCTTCGTCCATTCAGCCACGGCATTGCTTCCGAGAGCAAAGACCCCGGCACTGCCACTAATAGCATTTGATGTCATTTTTGCACCTCAAAGTTATGACTTACCGGCCCTAAAGCCGATCTATAAAAATGTGGTAATTATTTCTTGCAGTCGAGGGCACTGTAAACATGTTCCCCGACGTGGCCCAGGATAATCCTGGCGTCTGCGAAGATGTGGAATCCCACATCTATGGCCCGCTGGCAGAACGCATAGTCTTCTGAGAGGTAGATCCCATTCCGGGCCATCGGCATGAAGAACGGCCAGATATGCAGCTCTCCGCCGCCCTCCAGAATTGCCCCTGTCCGGAGCTTTGGAAGGACATCGGCCAACGAAGCCAGGACGAGCCGCGGGATGGCTACCAGGCCGGTTCCTACGTACTTGACTTCCTGAATCTTTCCGTCTCCTCCTATCTGGAGATCCTGCGGACCTGTTAGTGGGCAGCCAACCAACTCAATAGGATGCTTTCGCTTGGTGTAGAGGCAGCCTACCACAGTTTTCCGCTCATGGGCTTCTCGGATGAGCTGATAGAGGTCCTCTGCTCGGAAGCGGATATCATCGTCGATGAAGACCAGGACATCATAGCCTTCTTCCAGAGCTTTCGTTGCATGGATCGAACGGCTGCGATCTATCAGAGCTTCCATCGCCGTCTGGAAGGCCAATTCAATATCTTCCGGAGCATTTGCTAGAGCCGGAAGGATATAGTCGAAAGCGAACTTTGGATCTATCCGCTTATGACAGCAACACACGATTTTAGTTTTGATTATAATATCATCTCCTAATGCCAGCATATCCCATTAAAACCCGTGAAGCGTAGTGTAAAAGTAGCCGTCTGCTTTTCGTTGTCTGGTGCTTTCCACTCGAAGTTCTCGACATAAGCGTTGCCACTGATATTCGGCCCGCCGCTCGCCCTTGTCAGCATTGGAATGGTGCCGTCTGCCAATAGAGTATCTGTAAGCCACGCATTCATAAGAGCAAATTGGCCCACGACGTCGCCGGGGACAAAGAGCACTTCTATGGTCAGTGTTGCGCCTCTCTTCCCGGCAATGAACTGTTCGAAGTTTGCGTTTTCGACAGAGCTTACGTCGATCATCTTCCCTTTGCCGTCGAAATCGACTTTGGTCCATTCGGCGACAACATTTTCGCCCAGCCAAAGCGTCGCGCTTTGCCCACCAACAGCACCAGAAACCACACTACCACCTACTATAAATATCTACGAAAACTATTATTAGAAAAATTAATTTGTTGATAAAATTAAGGGCTCCTCTGGATCGTGAAGTTCTGATAGAATATTATTCGGTTCCTGCCGTCTTTCTCCAGAAAGGCTGGGACCCCCAGTGCCCGGATAATGAGGTACTGGTGGCCAGATAAAGCAATGTCATGCTGGCCATGCAGAGCTACATCGATCGCTTCTGCCTTGGTCTGAGTGGCGCTGTAAGTGGCAGCCCTGGTCTCGACATGCAGCTCTGGATACTCGAGGGCCAAGCGCATCTCCTTGGCCCTGCCAGGCCTGGCATAGAGGCATATGCAGAGATCCGGGGTATCCGGCATCTCCGCTAGATGGATGGTCCTAGTGCTGGAAGTGCCGGGATAGACTCCAATACCCAGCGAGTTCAATAGTGTAGCAATATCCTCTAAGACGCTCATGTTACCTCGGCCAATAGAGCCACGGAGTAGCGAAGTACAGCAGCACCAAGAGGATGAGCAGCACCAGGCTGCCTGCCGCGGCTTCTTCTTCCATCATGCTACCTCGTGACGTTGAGCTGTGGGATTATCGTCTTGCTCTCGACATCATAGCCGTAGTTGTAGCGGCTATTGTTTTCAGGCAGCACATAGATAGCGCCAACCTCATCAGCCAGTATCATATCTCGATTCAGCGAGTCGCAGAATCCGAGCCAATTGTCGGGCGTCTCGATTTCTTCTGAAATGTTCAGGTAGCTCCGCAAGACGAACTTGCCCACGGCGTCTAACTCTTCTTCCGCGAGGGGCTTTCCAGATTGCCCGTTGTGGATCCTGCCCTGGAAGGTAGCATTTCCATCCATCAGAATGAGGCTATCCAGGTTCTCGGCACCATCGTCATTCACAGTTAGGGATATCTCAGATGAGCCGCTGAAGTCGCCCATGATCTTTGTTGCCCGGTATTCATGCTTGTAGCCCGCGCCGGACGCTTTCACGACATACTGGTTTTGGTATCCGCCTTTGGCACCGGATACAATGTAGCTGGATCTGAAGGTCTGCTCGTCGCCTTCCCAGTCCCTAGAGCCCTGATAGACTACCGTGGCATTGTCTGATATTACCAGGTCCGAGGCGCTTCTGGAGTCGTGCCTGGTATAGAGGTCCCCGTGACCCATGATGGACTGTTGAATTACATTCGCCTGCCCGGATTCACCAATAGCGATAATTGCCAGGGTGAGGCAGAATATCGCTAGAAAGCATGAAGCGTAAAAGTATTTCCTGATATCTTCAGGAGAAAATATTTTCATTCTGCCTCCGTCCGGCAGGACTAATGATTCTCGATAGCGTTCTGGCAGGAGCGAAGGGCCTCGCGGGTTTGCTGAAGTTCACTCTGGAGTTTCAGGTTTTCTTCCCTGGTTTTCTGCAGCTCCTCCGTCAGAGGCCCGACTTCTCGGAACCTCATTGCCAGCCAGATGAATGCCATTGCCAGGCCGATGAAGGCGAGAATTTCCAACATCTAGCCCACCACCGGCCCGCATATCTTCCAGCCTTCTGACATCAGATCGAGCTGCGAAGGAGTCCAGGGAACGCGCACACCTGGATATGTGGGATGATCCTTCGGCAGTTGGATGTAGATGTATTGGGCAGAACTTTCGCCGCCATCATATGTCGGCTGAATAGCGAGATACATCTCCTTTCCGTTCCAATTGCGATTCGTCACCCGGCAGCCTTCCCTCAAGGCCTTTAGAGCCTCTGAAAAGTCCATCTAGCTCACCTTCTCTTCAGACTTCGTAGCTTCGGCCAGACTCGATTTCATGCAGAGGATTGCCTTGAATGTCGGCGAAAAGTCGCCAATATCTGTCCAAATTTCCTGGGCCTTGGTCCTCAGCTCTGGCACCTGATAGGCGCGGGCTACGAAATCGGCCACGTCACTGATCAGCTCTTTGGCAGCATTCCACTTGGCGCTACCCTTCTGAATTCCGAGCCCGGCTGCGACTATTGCTATCAGTGCGCCGCCGACCTCAAGTCCTTGGGTTAGGTCAATTTCCATATCACTCTACCTCATCATAACTCTCTTCGAAGATATCCCCCTTCACAGGATATCTCTCGCCCCGGATACCGATCACGAGATAGTCTCCTGCATTGCCAGTGTGTCTGCCTTCCAGCGTATCTACTACGAAGGGCTCATGCATCTGGATGGCTTGGATAGGTATAGGACGTTTCACAAAATTTTTCAACAGACTTGGCGAAATGGCTTCTGATGTCATATCTCTCATTTACGATTCACCTTTTTCTGATTATTGTCTTCCGGGCTATTATTTCTGGATGGAGCGACGCCTTCCGGCGTTGTATGCGAGCTGCAAGCCAGTCCAGATCTGCGGCACTGAGGCCCTGCAGAAGCTCATCCCAAAAGCATATATCCATAAGCTACTCCAAAATAGCCTTCAGCGCCGCGGCTACGTCCGTGTGGTATTTATCCTCTGACTCCAAGAGCGGCCCTCTCACAAAATTTGGCCCGGTGCCCGCATGCGACGGCGTGTAATTCTGGCTCTCGTGCAGCCAGACAACCTGAGGCGAGCTAAAAGATACTTCAGCACCATTTGGGACATCAGTCACCGTCTTGGAGCCTCGCGTCTGGCTGCTTTCAAGTGGGCAGCGATTAACCATCTCGCCAGACACTACTTCCGCATGCATCCTGGATGCCTCGATGGCGGCCTGCTGAGCAGCCGCCGCGAGCCTATCTCCATTCCATTCGATTTTCGGCAAGTGCGTCCAGCCTCATGTTTAATTGTCTATTGAGCCACAATATATACAATGATGCAAATATAGATGCTATATCAAGTATAATTGTATATAATACCCAATTCATCTTCACAGCCTCGTGGTAATGAACCAGTTGACGCCGTCCGAGGTGAACGCTGCCTGATCACCCGGATTCTCCAGCGCTATGCTGTCATAGTCCACATCATCGACGAACTTTTCAGATGCATGTGGCGCAATCGTGACTGCATTTTCAGAGGCATCGACTTTCTTTACCATGATCTTCTTGCCTTCGCACGCGACGGGATCAGGCATGGTGAGTGTTATTGCCCCTGCAGTTACATCGGCCAACACAAGTTTTTCGATGTCAACCGGTGCTACGACGGATGACGTAGATGATGCAGACTCAACCGCTTCTCCTGCGAACAGTTCCCACCCAAATGATCTCCCGCATACCGGGCACACGACCGTTACCACTCTACTCACCCACCAGGAAGTAGCTGATGCCTTCGCCGCTGTAATCAGCATCAATGTAAACTTCTGAGAGGTTGCACGGGCCGCATGGCATGATGCCCCCAGGAGGGATCTTTCCAGATGTGTTGTCCACACCTGATCCGCCGAGATAGATGTTGCCTGCATTTTCTGAGTCAGCCACCACGTACAGCTCCAGACAGTCCACATCTCCCCCTATCGCTTCCGCCGTACCGGCTGCGGTGACTGTCTTTTGTCCGGATGTGAATGAGGTGCTTCCAGGGATGGACGCGCTGATGATATCGACCTGGACCCGGCCCTCATCGTCTGTCAGTATCGCTTTCAGCTCGCCTGCCGCATTCTTCCCGTACTGGACGAAAGCGCCAATTGTAGCGTTGTAAATGATCTCAGTCAAACTCATATCTGCCTCTCTCCCAGGTTCCCCATTCTGAATCGCTCGCCCTCACGTGTAGGTGTTTTCTGGATGCCTTTGATGGGCCAGGTATAGTCGCCCCGGATAATTGCATCTCCCTTTTGAATTAATGCAGTTGTCTGGATGTAGGCGAGCTGCTGGAATTGCTCGCCTTCTGCAGTCCGGATCGTCTTCTCATCATCATACCAGATTACAGTGATAGTAGAATCAGAATACGTAGGTTCATTGTACTGGTTTACGCCCATCCTCTGGCGCCATGTGACAGACTCTCCCAACATGTCCAGATAGGGGCTCAGCAGACCACTCATACAGCCTCGACCAAGCTGCCTATCCAGAATCGCAACTTATCTCGTGCCTTTCTGGAGAGGAGCTTGGGCACGGGAGCCTCGTCAAACGTTTCCGAGAGTTTTCCGCCTATTGAGTACTGCTTGACGCCCTGCTCTCGCAGATCTTTGCGGCCTGAAGCCCCCTGCTTCAGGATCTCCAGAGCTTCCAGGCAGCAGGCATCAAGGACTTCTTGTGGCACTGCCGAGTAATCTATGTCGCTCTGGAAGTTGGTTTCATCTCCGCCAATGGCCTGCCCCGCTCTGTCGGGATACCTGGGGAATGCCCGGAGCTGGGAGATATCGTCCGCATATTTGCAGCCCTTCAGGGGCAGCACATCTATATTGTCCGATGCTTCGACCAGGGCAGCACTCTTTTGGTCCGCGGTTGCCGCCGTCCATGCAGCGATGAACGCAACATGTGCAGCCAACCAAGTAGCCGCCGCTGCGGGTTGCACATATGCATCGATGTCGGTCATGTTCAGGGCAGCAGATAGTAGACTTTCACATCGTGACCATCCAACGCGCTATTCAGATCGATGGTGTTGGATGCCAGGACGCTGCTCGATGTCGCCACCGTGGGCGCAGTGCCTTCTTTAGCGCCGTTTAGGGTCGTGAAGAGCACTGAATTGAAAGCCAGCTTGTCGGCCAGCCCCAGTTTCTCGTTCACACCTACCTTCACGGTGACGCCTGCACCATCCTGCGCTGGAATGCTCACACTACTGACGGTCTTGAATGCCTTCGCGCCATCATAGACTCCCGCGGTGTCGGCTGTGATGGCTATATTCTCGGTGAGCGCATCACCTGCCGCATCCACGCCGGTGATCGTGATATTACAGGCTTTTATGTCGCCTGCAGTGCCGCCGAGCGTGAGTCGGATAGCCCGCGGTACGTCGGGCTGAGCGAGGAAGGTAGTGATGTTCGTGACCACTGAAGCAGATGTCGCCGTGGCTGCTTTCAGTTGGTCGTCATCCGCGGCTTCTGGTGCGGTGATCGTCTGGACGGCTATTTGGCCCAGGGTGGCGCCGGGAGCATCGCCCTGAAAAGGCGATGCTGCTTTTGGGACGGGATACCAAGCCATGTTCCCACCTATGGCACCAGGGCAGCGAACGGGAATCTTGTGGCATCCGTCTCGTTCACCAGATTCTTGGGGTTCGGCAGCGCCCAGCCCATCCTCATGACCATCCTGAGAGCCACCATATCATCTTGGAAGAGATTGTAGACCAGGTTTCCGGAGCTGTCATGGATGCTGGCCTCGGTAGCGATCTTCCATGTGATGTCCTGGCGAATGCCGTACACGGCCTGAGACCAGTCTCCTGCCACCAACAGAGCGGTTGCCGGATCGAATGCCCCATTGTTGGGGAAGTCCAGCGGTGCGCCGTCGAGCAGATAGCGGTTGGCTTGCTTCATGTCCGTGGTGAAAATCGGCTGGCCATTGGCATCTCTGAGCCCTCTGAGCTTTCCTTTCATGGAGATTGCAGCCAGCGCCCCATTCACGAGGTAGCCATCCTGCTCCACCAGGCTGAAAAGGCCACTGTCGCCGAGAATGCCATCGTACATGTCGGCAAATGTCCGTCCTGCCCCGATCTGAGAGCTGACATCGATCGTGTTGCTCTGGGTGGCACATTGGGTGACGATGCCGTCTGGCCAATTTGCGGGAGCGATGCTACCGGCATTGTCGTAGAGGATTGCCTGGTCGATGAGCTTTCCAGCAGCCTCTATGAGCCTGGGCTTGACCATGCCCCAAAGGTCGAAGTTCTGAGCTGCCATGTCGGCAATAACCGATTCTGGAACGGGCACGATTACCGCGACCTCCTCAATGTACATGGTCACACCAGACCAGGCCATGTCGGTAGTCTTCTTGATGTTTGTTGCCCCCCTGGCTGCGGCTACCTCCGACACGAAATATGCGCTTGGGAACGCATTCATCATCGGGATCTTGAAAGTGGCCGCGTTGATGGGCGGCAGCTTCTTCATCTTACCAAGGCAGAAAGACTGGGTTGGCAACGCCTCGATGATCTCCTTGCTTTGCTGGTCCGGAAGCAAGTACGTGCTTGCATCCGACCGTGAAATGTATTTATCGTAATCTCCCATAGGATTTCACCTCAGTTATCGGCCTCCTCTGCCCACTGCATCGAGGAAAGCCTGGTTGAATGGATCTCTGGCGGCTCCTGAGCCTCCTTTCGGAGTCGGCCCGCCCGCTCTGTCGAGGCCTCTGGACTTGGCCCAGGCCTTTGCATCCTCTTCGATCTCAGCTTCCGTGGAACCTCTGAGACGGTCCCAATCGGAATCGGGAATATTGTTCTTCTTCCCGTGCTTGGCCTGCCATTTCTCGCGATCTCTGGAGAGCTTCAGAGAGTCCCTTTCGGCTTCTGCCTTCGTCCTGGCGTCCCGCTCTCTCTGTATCTCGCTCTTGGTTGCTTCTTGCTGCTTATCCCACTCATCCGCCTTCTTCTTCAGGTCAGCCATTTTGGCTTCATTGTCTCGCTTCTCTCTCGCGAGAATTGAATTTAGTTCGTCCTGCGTGAAGGTCTTCGGTGTGGTCTGCTGCTGGTTAGCAGCTCCCGAAGCGTCGCCTGCTCCGGTCTGTTGATTATTGCCTGAATCTGCCATAGAAATCTCCCGCCAAATCGAACCGGGACGGTTGCCGTAAAGCCACTTAGGAGACTCGAACTCCTGAAAAATCGGTTACAGGCCGATCGCAATAGCCGCTATGCGAAAGTGGCAAAAAGAAATGTACCCAGCTCCCAGCTGGAGGCATTCAAAGAGACAAAACTTGATGATATAGCTACAAACTGTTAAAACAAATGATTCTAATCAGAGGAATCAAATAGAATCCCGTGATCTCCTGGGTAAGGCTCCTTATGCAGGTGCTTTCCCATGAAGATCTCATTCGGAATTTTATCTGGGAATGCTTGACAGTGATCTTCGCCCATAATGTCCTGGACAAACCGCTTGCAGTGAAGGCATGGAGAATATCCGAACAGCTCTTCTGCGACATCTCTCGCATTCTGGTACTTATCCTCGCCTGTCATTTCAGCTCCATCGCGTTGGTTGTGCTTTTGAAAAGATAATTGGAAAGGATGAAAAAGATTAAAATTCTAACTTAATTTTCGTGTCACGCATACTTAAAATACCCAAATCCGTGACCTTTTTCGAGTCCCAGATCTCTAAGCATATTTCGGGGTGCCAACGATTGAACGTATCTATCTTAAGCTTTGATTTGGCCGGCATCCAACCCTTGACTTCTATATATTTATTCTCTTTCGGTAAATAGAAATCAGGGGTATAAGTTATCTCGCCCATTCTGAAAGTCTTTGGCTCATAAATCCACTCGATCCCCTGTCCAAATAAGTAATCAGCGACCCGCCGTTCCCAGGAAGATCTTAACCAGATCTCTTTTCCAGTCCATGGGTTTAGGTACCACGCTCCGATAGCACGATGAATTTTTCCAAATGCTGGGCTTGAAGAACCGGTTCGTCCAAACATCGGATTCAGAGGACCAGATTTGCAAGCATGTGATTTTGGTGATATTCTCTGCGCTTCCCCGTTAATGCGGGCCGGAATTCCATAATGCTTTAGCCACTTTAAGATTGTATATTTACAACAGCCGGCCTCGTGTGCTAATTCGGGGGCAGCTCTTTTCAGATCAATATAGTTATGCTGAAGCCAATCAGAATCTAAATACTTATCAGCACCCTTTCCCCATTTGCCCGGAACTCTTGCCGTCCCTCTTCGAGGAATGCCATATTCTATAAGCCTGAGCATGATGGTGCGATCTCCGCAACCGATAAGATTGCCGCACTCTTTCAAGCTCAACTTCTGGTTTATATAGTGGTCTACCAACCACTCTTTTGATATGTGGAAACGAACTCTGCTCACTAATACACCTCGCGCCGTGTCTCGCGGAATCGATAGCTGGAAGACCACCCGCGAAAGTGGTTTTTCGGTAGCGAACCTATCCAGCCTGTGATAATTGGTAGCTTACTATTTATATGTATCGTGTCTCTGCTTATCGGTTTGCTTTGGCGGCGAGCTTATCTATCATTGCTTGACGGGCCTCTTCACCCTGCTCGCCTTTTAGGGTCGAGAGAAAACGATCCTTTTCTTCCGGGGCTAACGACAGAATATGCAAACACGAAACGTGGAAAATTCCTGCCGCTCTTGCTTCCTCGACAGATGGATAATCAGGATCACTGCCAGATAGGCTCAGAGTCCGGCCTTGCCAAGGAGAACATTTTGGACAGGATCCGGAATGGCTGGAGAGTCTGACGAGATCATGGCCTTTCTCCTGAAAGCGGTTGATTGTGCCTTGCCTGAAGCTCTGGTTCGTAGTCTCTTGCGCCAGAACTTTCGCATATCGGCGCATATCCCATTCGTGGCCTGCCTTGTCCACGAAGCCAGTAATGCCTCTCTTCGCCAAATCCTCTCGGATGTTCTTTGCTGCCTGGCGAGTTGTCTGATAGCCTATGACGCTGCCTTTTGCATGCTCAAGTGCTACCTGCCTGAAAACATCGTCAACTCTACGGCCCACAACGTTGTTGACATCTTGGAGCCTGCTGTATGCATTGTCTGCCAGAGCTTCTACAGCCTGCTGGTGTATCGATCCGAATCCAGCCATGACTTTCTGGCCAGATAGTGGATCGGCATCGGCCCAGGCAACGCCTTTCATGTAGCTGTCTGGGATAGCCTCCTGGCACCAATCCCGCGAGCCCTTCAGGAGATCGGTTCGGATCTGCTGGACCCTGGCGAGGACGGTCTTTTGCCACGCCAACGAATAGCTTTCAGGGTTCTTCAGCAGAAGCCTGTTGCATTCCTTCAGGATTTCGGCTTCCGCTTCCCCGTACAATTTTATCAGGCGCTTGGCTTGAGCATCAGAAAGCGGGCCTTTCTCAGCCATCTATTCCTCATTGTTCATGGGCGGCAGCTCTATCGTCGGTGCTGCCGGTGCGGCCTGCTGCTGTGCCTGTGCTTCGCTCTTCAGCTTTGCCACCGCATCAGTCAGCGCCTTGCCTTCCAGCTTGTAGAGCATCTTGAAGGCCATTTCGTCAGTAATCAGGCCTCTATCCTTGAGGCTGCACACATTAAGCACAGTTTCGTTGAAATCCTCAGGAAGCCCGTCCTGCCACATGATAGAAACGCTTTGTAGCGGCACCGATCCGCTGAATCCCCGCGCCTTCTCAAAGTCGGTAAAGGTCTTCAGCTCGGCCCGGATGGTCGGATCTGCGGTGAGCTTGAGTCGATCTACCTTTTTCAGAGGGACAAATAGCATGAGCCTGAGCGCCGTCCCCGACGCCTGGGCACCGGCCTTCGCGGGCTCAAAGCACGCCTCACAAGTCTCCGAGAGTGCATAGAGCTGCTTGAGATCGGTCTCGAACTCCAGGAAGGCGGCGGTAAGCTGGCCCTCCCATGTCACATAGCCAGGGTCAGCCGCGCCCTTGACGCGCTCCAGCACTTTCTTTTTGCTGTCATAGATTACGGCCCCCGTGTCTGTTTTCGTGAATGCGCCTGAATCTTCCGGCAACACCAGCAACGGCTCGCTGTGCACATCCAAGATTCGGCCTACCCTGGTGAGCCGGGACTCCATGCGCTTGAGAAGGCTGTCCAGATCGTGGTAATCGTCTACGAGCCCGCCTGAGCTGGTGGCCAGGTTCTCGACCACAGATACAAGCGGCTCATCGATACCCGTATCCGTGATCTGTATATTCTCCGGCCCGGCGATGATGTAACCGGATGAGGAGAGCAGATATTCTCGGCCCTCGATCCTGCCCGGCCAATGGATACGGCAGAAAAGGCGGCGTTGCTTGATATGATCCACAACCTCAGGCTCTTCCGACCAGGCTATCATGTGGGCCTGGACCCTGCCGAAGCTGTCTCCAATCGGGAAGTACTTCGACGGATGCACTACCTGCAGCTTGCAGCCATCGTCGTAGTAGCCCTCGATGATGCCATGTCCGAAGCGGCTGACATCGATCTGTCGAGAGTGCTGTAGGAGCCAAAAGCGGTTTCTTTC
Source organism: Candidatus Pacearchaeota archaeon (assembly GCA_023228245.1). The sequence goes on along the minus strand of JALOBN010000021.1, from coordinate 13,317 downwards.
GATGAAGTCATCTGCATACTTCTGCTCGACGGATTCGGGATCATCGGACACTGTGACCCGTGGCTGCTCTCCGAAGAGGAAGTCTGCCCAGAGTGTCGAGAGGCGCTTATGCCAGTTTAGAATTATAATTATCTTATTATATTCTGCGGTGTGAGAAGAGAACAGGTTGAGGAGCACTCTGAAGACCTTTGTGTGCTCTCCCAGGAAGAGATTCTCGTTCTCCTCGTAAGTCTGTAGCCGCTGGACCTCGGACGCTGGCGGCCAGGGCTTGCCGAGCTGGAGTGCTGCGTCTAAGTTCTTGATCATCTATCCTCTGGCGTTTCGAGAATGTCAATAGCTATTTTTAAGAATGATGCAATGATTCGCGAAGGCGTGCCTGCCTCTATATCGTTAATCGATCGAGTAAGGATGTCTTTCGCCTTTTCTCTGCTCATGTCAATAATCTCATTTGTCTCAGTATTCTCGCGGCCTCGCGCCCAATGTATCGAGAACAATCTGCCGCGTGGTCGGGGCTCCCAGATCCACCCTTCATGAACATGTCTACGCCTTGCTTCTGTTTCTTCTCATCCCAGAGCAGATCATTGATGCCCAAAATTGTCTTCTCGCACTTGTGGTAGATCTTCCATTTTCCGAGACTCAGAAGCGTCGTTAGATCCTCGATACCCGGCATGATGGCATTATCTGCATCTCGGACATTGAAGAGATGAGGGTGCTTGGATTGCTTTATTTCTCGCTGGAATCCGGGCTCTTCTGGAGGTATGAGAATCTTTGCTGGTGCCTTTCGTTCGCCATTCCAATTACAAAGCCGGGCCAGATCTTCGATATACTCTGGATTGGTTTTCTGCTTGCGTTCTTTCGCAGAGTCCCAATAGAACTCTCGCAGGCAGTACCAAACGCCACCGGCCAGGCCCCATAGTTGAGCGGCGAAGGGATTTGAGATACCATAATCTAACCCGCAGAGATACATCGTGTAGTTTTCCGGAACCTTTTCTACAACAAATCCGGCTTCCAGTGATTCGTCGAAAAAGCTGAATACCCGCCCTTCCGCTGCTGCTCTCAGTCCGAGCACGTATCGCTTGTGGAGGACAGATCCAACGGGCCATTGACTCTTGATTCTTGCCTTGGCCTCTTCCGAGAGGGCCGGATTGTCATCCATCACCATATGAATGAAATGGAGCTTCCCTTCTTTCTGGAATGGGTCCAGGGTTTCAACGTAAAGGGGGTGAGTCGGAGTCTCTGGGTTGTTCAGGAACCACGCCTTTGCGCCTTCAACAGACAGCCTCGCAAGCCCCTGATTTATAAAGCTCTGGGGCATCAGGGGAGGCTCATCGAAGAGGATCCCTGCTAGAGTCTTTCCCTGGATCAAGTCTTGGCTGGCCTCGTCCTTTCCGCCGTAGATCCAGATGATGTTTTCGTGGTCAAGCTCTTTTTGATAGACGATGAGATGTGAGCCCTCTTCTCGACCTCGTGTGAATTTTACTTGATAACTCGGCTCGACCGAGAGCATTTTCATGAGAGGGCGAACTTGATTTCTAATCGCCGTGCCGATGGTCTTACTGCAGAGCGCGAACTCTTCCTGATCATAGTTATATGAGGCCCAATTCGTGAAGGAGAAATCAGCAAGCGCGGTTTTCCCGCACCTGACAGAGCCTTCTGCCTCGAAATATGCGAGATCTTTGTACGGACTGTTCGGAGTCCACCAGTACAGGATCTCTTCTTGCTTTGGGCTCGGAGGTTTCCAGACGAATGCGGGCTTATCAATTCGGCGGGCTCTGGGGCTTTTCATAAATTTCCGCTGCACGCTTCATATATCCGGCCATGAAGCCGCTTTCTTTCGATGGTTCGTCTTGCTTTCCCTCACCGGGCTTGAGAAGCTCCAAGACCTTTATTGCCGGGCCGATGCAACCGCCAAATGCCCGAAGGTCCTTCTCTTTTGCCAGCTTGGCAGCCCCCATAGAGAGATCATAGATATCTTTGGCGCACGCTCCGAGTTCCAGCCCTTGTCTGACCTCCTCGGATTCTTGGACCTTTTCTTGAGCTTTTTGGATCTGCTTCGAGATGTGCCCATATCGCACGTGATTTTTGATCGCTTGTACCGGGTCTTTGGCTTTGATTTTGAATTTTTCTGCTATGGTGCGATATGGTGTTTTTTGGACAATTAATTGGTCTATCTGATCATGATTTCGATGCGAACAGATAGAGCACTTCTTTGCCATTCATTGAATCAATCCATTTGATAACATTTTGTGTAATTAGGAACGGGCTGACCGGGTTGTATATCACGAATAGGCTGGAGGGAGATCCGCCAAAGAAGAAGAACCCAGCCAGGCCGGTCACGAGAGGTGACTATCAGGCTGCCCATCTCGCGGCAGATGTTCCAGATCCGCTCTTCATGCGGGCAGCCGGTATATAGGGTATCATCTTGAATTATTTCAGCCAGCCGCCGAGGATCAAGCAGAGCCTATCGAACTCTTTCGGCTCGCCCTCGATTCGCAGGCCGGCGGGCGTGACTGTGATTTTTGGAAGCTTTTGGGCCGCTCCTGGAGCCCATAGATCGAGGTCTATCGTTCGGTCCGGCATATTCGGCATCTTCCCAATTATAATATTGATATACTCGTCTGCCTTTCGGAAACGGCTCAGTCGGCTTGATTCGCGGCTCGGCCTTCACTTCAAGGCCGCATTTTGGACAGAACCTATAATTTCCTGTCAGACATTTGCACTTCGGGCAAATCCAGTCAGAAATGAACGGACGCCCTCCTTCTTTGGGTTGTGAAAGAATTGGGACCCATCCGCCGCTCGTGGGCGTCCCTGGAAAAGTGGATGCCCCTGGCCGATGGTCAGCGAGTTCAACCTTTTCGGATGCTTGCTCTGACACTAACATTATTACCTCCCAATATTATTATTCGCTTTCGGAGTTGCCTGAGAGTCACTCTCACACGTTTCCCACTTCTTTACGACCCGTATCATTCCTTTTTTTTTCATTCTGTTCATCATGTTTTGGGCTGCTCGGAGATTCAGCCCTAGCGCCTCGGCTACCTCCAGAGAAGATTCTGGCCGCTCAGTACGTATGAAATCGAGTATCATCTGAGCGCCCGATGAGACAGGACGAGGTGGGCGAGAAGCAGCCTTGCCCCCCCAACTATTTGCATTTTTCTTCACGTATGCGGCCAGCTTCATACTTTCCTCCATCAGAGGACGTAGCCCACTTTCGCCCGCTTCTGTGGGCGATGCTTCACACCGGGATATTCGATTACTACCCGATCCACCAGCCCGGCTGCGACCAGCTCATCCAGGTGCTTTCGGGTCAGCTCAGCACCCGCATCCATGCGTTCTCGGCACTGTCGAACAGTGATGAGTTTTCCTGGCTCCATGACCTCCAAGAAGGCCTTCATAGTGGAGGCCTTCAATCGATCACCTCATCCGCGCAGGGGCAAGCGTCCCGTTTCCATTTTTCCAGACAGAGCCCGCACCCGTTCTCGTCGTCGTACGTGCAGACAATAGCCGCCTTTCCGATCTTGGCGGCCTCCGTGTTGAGCCTCATCCACATGCAGGAGATTAAGGTCATTCCATCTCCTCTTCATACAGAATATGTCCCTTCATATTTCCTTTGAAAGTTGTGCACTCTCGGAAAAATTTAATGAATATCCGCAAGAGTTTTTCAGCTTGGACTGTGCCGTAGGCGCTCACATCGAGCGTGATCACTGCCACAGTGGGTTTCATGCCGTCGCCTCCTTCGCTTTTCCTGCCAGCTTCAAGAAATCTTCCCACCGCATTGCCACATAGACTCCGGACCCATTCCGTTTGAAGGCCAGGAGGGGCCTGAGCCCTTCAGATTTCGCGTTTTCCTCTGCCTGAGCGATTGATGCCCACAGAGGCAGAGATTCGCGGGATTTGGCCTCTACGGCGAAGGGGAAGATCGTTCTCGCTGCCTCCGAGAGTTTGAGATCCATACCGTTCTCGGACATCAGAGCAGGCTTGATGTCGGCCTCCGAGAAGCCGAGCGCCTCTCGGAGGTCTGCCGCCAACTTGTTCTGCAAGCGGCGGCCCTTGGCTTTGCAGGAGGCAGTTTTCATTCCGCCTCCTGTGCCAGGCCAGGATCTCTCTGCACGGCCCCAGTCACCCGCTCAAAGTTCTGCAACGTGGTTTTCACTTTCGACCCTCCATCAATGGAGATCTCTACCGTGTCCGCGAACTCGTCCAGTGGTCTGTGCTTCTTGTTTTCCAATAGGAGGAAGGCCGCCGAGTCCTGGCCCATCTGTGTAGCCTTGAGGGCTTCTTTCGTGTAGTTCCGGATTGCCCGGAAGCACTTTCCCAGGATGGTGTACTTCTTGGCTGCGTCCTGTGGACTGTCGTTCTGGTCTGGCATGTTAGCCAGGACGGCTTTCAAGTTTTCTTCTATCGTTTCGGCGCATGCTTCTATACAATCTTCTGGCGCCATGTCGTCTGCCAGAGACATCTATCTCGCCCCCGCCGGCGCGGCTCCCTGCATCTGCCCCTGTAGCCACTGCTGGCCCGGATCGGCCTGCTGTGGAGCGGGCTGCTGAGGAGCAGCCTGACCAGGCTTCTGGAGAAGCTCAACGAAGTAGGTCCGCTTCAGGCCGTCCCCGTTGGCCATCACTCGGAGCACCGATCCTGCCAGATTTGGCCCTAATCCGTAGTTCCTGCAGATGCCTTTGAGCTGGTCCCTCACCGATTTTGAGGTGACTTTCCAGTTCTTGATTTCAGGGTTGTCGCCTTCCATCACATCGATCTGGAGGCCAAAGTTTGTCTTCATGGTGCCGTCCGGCTGCTTGAAGTCTATTGGGCCTGCTATTGGATTGCTGACCACCTTCAGAATCTTCTTGTCACCGCTATTGAATTTGATGTATCCGGCGCTGCTGTTTTCGTCGTCGATCTCCATCCAGTTCTTTTGCGTTGTCGGTACGGTTGCGATATTTCCTGCCATATTCTTTTCAACTCCTTTCATTTCTTCATCTACGCCCGGATCGATAGCGGTCGCGGGCTTGGTAGTGAACTTTACCCCTCTCGGATCTACCGGGGTCGGGTCGTTCTCGTGCTCGGCCAGCCACTCCTTCAGGTCTTCCAGAGGCAGCTCCATGTCGTTCGCCCTCAGAGCGAGGCGCATTTCTATGGTGCTCGGCTTGCGATGCGATGCCTTGATCCGCTGTAGAATGCGGGTCATGAGGGCGATTTGGTCGGGGGTAAGGATGGTGATCATTGAATCTCCTTAGAAGCTTCCCGGATGGCCTCATAAACCGATGAGTAAAATTTTACCTCTTTACCCCGAAGGTTGTTCTTGTCCTGCTTCGGCTCGCTTTTCAATGCGGCTGCCGTGGCGCTTTTCAGGATTTTGGATAGTCGCTTATTGAAGATCCCGGCTAGTGCTCTTTGATCGGAATTGATTTTCCACCGAAGTAATTCGGCCTCAGTTCCTTCCGAGTCGGTTCCAATAAGTTCCGACTTGGCTTCTAAGATCTGTTTTTGTGCTTTTGTGTAAAAATCTTCAGGAAGTTCCTGGAGCTTTTCTGAGGATTTCTCCAACGCCAAGAGTTTAGTGAGGTCCATTTAAACACCCGGTAAAATTTTACCCTTTACCTCTGTGCTTATGTATAGGGGATGCACAAGGTGGGATTCACTCATTTCTGTACGAATCCCCGTAAAATCGAGGATTTTAGACTGTATCTTACTTTGAGTAAGAGTAAGTAACTTGCTAATAATTATACTAAAGATAAAGAGTATACTATATCTCTGCTTTACGGTAAAGGGTAAAATTTTACTCCCCTCCTTTTAGTAAGTGGTTTAAATACTCAGGCACAAGTCTGACCGTCTTTCCGCCCAATTTACTATCTCGGACTTCATAACGATCTGGATACTGTTTGAACGTGTGGTGCAGGTGAGTCATGTTTTGCTTTCGCGTCTCTTTCTTGTACCCTAACAATTTTCCCATATCGGCGAACGTCATCGGCTGATTATTGTGAGCGCGCAGCAGATCGTCCACTCGCTTCAGCTTGCGCTCATGAATCTTGGCTGATGTGGGTGCCGACCTGGGCAGGCTCTCCAGTGCCTTGACTCTCCTGCCGTGGTCTGCGATGTCCCCGCCCTGCCGTTCGATTGCCTGCCAGAGGAGCTTTACCTCTGCTTGCAGCTCTACAACCTTCTCTAAGAGTGCTTGATTTGACAGGCTTTCAATCGTCGGAGCGGTGAGCGGGGCAACCATCACTAAGCGACCCTCCACCAATTAGCAGAGTGGATGTTATGCCTCGTATGCAGGGCAAAAATGATAGTGGCGCCCATTATGCTGCACCCTCTGAAAAAGTCGCTACCAAAACATCCTCATTGCCTATAAAATCTACCGTGGCCTTGTCCAATTTAGAATATGTCACGATTACAGGTTTCAAAACGCACCCTATCTTGTATCCGACAAGCGAACGATACGTTTTTAGTTGTCTCAACGTATCGCCCACGCTATTGAGTTTTGGTTTTGCCTCTATTAAGAGTGCTACATCATAAGTGGACTCTGAATATCCCCTCCAGATCCATTCAGGGCCTATCTCTGCGTCGGATAATACTTGGAATTTGATTTTAACAATGGCGTCGGCATATCCGACGATGAAATTTCCATTGTTAACTATGACTTCAGTTTCGAAAGTGCTCGTAAATCCTTTGATAAATGGAATCTCTTTTATACAAACGGACATTGCCTTTTGTCCTTCTAAAAACCACTTACAAGTATCTACGTTTTTGCATTCATCTTTTAAGCTGCAACACCTTTCTGTGGCACGTTCATTACACAGGTAATCAGTCCAAAAAGTTCTTAGTTCGGTTTTCGGCGCATGATCTCCACGATGTGCAGAATGCCCTTGCCCGTGTGAACAGACAACGACTTCTTGTTGTCTTTTTGCGATCTCATCTAATAACCATCCACGCAAGCCTATTTGATTTACTATTTCGTTTATACCCTCTTCAGATACACACTTAATCATTAGGGCATCGTGAACAGGACTACCTTGCCTGAAGAACTCCTCATGGAAGCGGCTCATAAAGCGGCCTCCGATAAGCTATTTATAGCTTCCAGTATCGTTAACATATCGCACCTAACCGCTGCCTGCCTTGTATCGCAAGTACTTGGTAGGCAATTACTCGTTACTCGATTTCTTCTATTCCGGCCACCTTGAGTACATACTCTTCCCAAGTCAAGCCTTCGGCATCCTTCTTTTTCACCAGTTTCTTGTGTTCCGCCCTGGTGAACCGAAGATGCACGTTCACCGTATCTGCCTCTCTTGGCATGGATGTATGTATGTATGTATGGTATAAATAGATAACGGGTGATTCTAGTAGTGCATTTCCGCCCTTCGCACAGCTCCGGATGAGTCAAGCAGCCGGGCGTCTTGCATCCGGTCATGCTTCCCGCTCCTTTCCGGGACAGAAGCATTCGGTATCTTTCCAGCCCCATAATCGGCAGTAGATTGTCATGTGGTCTGGGTGTGGATCGAGTACACATTCGCTACACCCTGCGTTGTGTGGGCAGCTATCGCATGTCATTTGCTCGCCCGCAGCTCCCGTATCTGGCTCTCGATGTGCTCCAGCGCTTTCAGGTGGTAGTTCCTCTCAGCCACCAGCTCGCGGAGACGCTCCTCTGGGTTCTCGCGCTGCCAGGAGTTCATGCCAGCCTCCAGAGCACTCTTGGCCGGCGCAATCGATCTACGGGTTTGTTGCCCGAAAATCTACCGCGCTCGGCTGGGCATCAGACCGCGAGCCCGTCTGCCTCCAGTTTCCGGAGGTTTTTATTCAGGGCGGATACCGACGGGCTGCCGCCGATTTTTGTGGCCAACTCTGCGTAGCTCTGTCCTTCGGTCGTGAGCGCGTCATGGAGGCGCTGCTTCATGGTTTTCATTCGCACCCCTCCAGCTTCATCCAGGCCCGATGCTTCAGCCAGGTGCAGCATTTCTCGTAGCTCTGATCCGCTTGGTAAGCCTCCCATAGGCATAGCGGCTCATAGCAGTCCTGCTCATCCGGTCCGAAAATCACCCCTGGATAGCTGCCGGTGCATGGCACGTCCATCAGGCGACAGTGGTCATGGTCCCCGTCTGGAATTGCGTGCTTGCATGGCATCATTTCCGCGTCCTCCTGTACAGCGCTTTTCCGGCCTGCCAAATCTCATCCCGCCTGGGCACATAGTGCTTCGGAAAATAGATGAGCGGGCCGAGCCAGATCCGGACGGGCTGCTCGATTCGCATCCTCATAGCAGCACCTCCGGGAACTCTTGCCTTAGTGGCGCGTTTCTTGGCGGAAAATTGAGCGGCCCTCCGACGATATGTAGCAGATTTTTCTTCAGAAATACCGGAATGTTAGTGACATCAGCCGCCCAGCAAATGTCACTGACCCATTGTGCTTTTGGTTCTGCCTTTCCTGGTCCGGTCTGTGCTCCGATGATAGCCCAATCGACGCCACCAAGCTTCTGGCCTGGAAGATAGATCGGCCCTAGGACGGGCTCAAAGCTGACGAAGCGCTTTGTTGCTTGTGGAATGGAATCTTTCAGCGCCGAGATCCGCCAGAGGTCTGCCCGGCAGGTCACAGAAACGCCTAGCCAGAGGTTAGGCGGCAGGTCTCGGCAGTGCAAAGTATCGAGAATGCGCTCTGGCTTTTTGGTGAGCACCAGGAAATGGTGCTGCGGCACCGCATCGACCGCGTCAAGGACTTTGTGTACCCACTCGGCCTCGACACCCTCTGAGAACCAGTCCCCCATGCTGGAGAGGAAGACCCGCTTGCCTTCGCCCCGGAGCTTGCGAATCTTTTCAAGCTTGTCGGGATGGAATGTTGGCTGGAATGGGTCTTCGGCAGGGTATCCAGCCCGGCCTGCAAGACGCTTGGCAAATCGCTCTGCATAGCAGTACTTGCAGCCATTCCGGCATCCGGTGATTGGGTTGATGGTAAGGTCGCACCAGCCTATTGAATTCATCTGCTCGCCCGCCCAACCATGAGCCCTAATGCCAGCCATTTCTGCTGTTCCTGTGTGGTGTTGTGGAGGAGCTGGACCAGCATCTCCTCCGCTGGCAGTCCATCAACCGCTTCGTAGCTGCTCTCCACATCCTCCCACTCAGCAGGAGTCAGCGAAAAGGCATCAAGCGCCGTCATCACTCGACCCCCTTCAGTTGGGATATGCACATGATCATGTCCGCGGCCAGGCCGAGCCCGCGCTCGTATTCCTGGATCTTGGCATCCCGCTTCGCGATCTCCTCCAGCAGCCGGTCTCGATCCGCCAAAACTTCTTCGTACAGTGAGTTTCCAGTCGTGGAAGCGGCGTTCATGGCTCTACCTCATGGCAATCGAACAGTCCAAAATCTCGGCTATTGTCGGCTGCATGGTGGTAGCTCCGGACTTCAGCCTCGAAGGGCACCCACAGGCCAGGCACGGCCCGGCCAGGGACGAATTCCCGCAGAGGGATCCAACAGTACGGCAGCGAGCCACCCGGAACCTGGACGTTCGTCAGGATCACGAAGCCCTTTCGGGATACTCCTGCCACCTCTGCGGCTACCCGTATGCGGCGACCACGATAGGGCGCGAGAATGGATCTCATAGATCCCTCCTGCCCGGAGATCCCGGCTTCTTCCGAGCGGCCCATGTCAGACGGCGCTCTGATATCGGGCGCAGCCATATCCTCTCATCGATCTCGAAGAACCGTTCCCGTTCGCTCGGAGCCTCTCGGTATCCCGGCCCCTTCGCGCCTCGGTACTGGCTCATTGTCGGGCCTCCGTTTCGGCGAGCATGTCCCTGAAAATCGCAATTGCTCGCGCATCCCACTGCAAATCTTCCTCCGGCTGGCCGCCCGTAAGCAACGTGAATATCACTTGCTTCAGTGCGATTTTTCGTTCTTCAGTGATCTGCCAGGCAGACGATCGCCACGACTTCGCAAATTTCTCAAGATGGCATCCAACCGATATCACAAATGCAATCCCGCCGCGTTCTTCCTCAGGAACATCGAGCAGTCTCGCAAGTATTGCCTTTTCCAGCTCGGCGATGTGCGCCGCCAACTCTTCTTTGCGATCGTGATATTCTTGTGCTTCTCTCTCCAGCGATCTGATCCTTTGTATCGCCTCGACTACCTGTCTTTCTGCGATCTGTCGTTCCTCGTGAGATCCGCCCGAAATAATTCCCGCGCGCAATGTCGCGGCAAGCCGGTCTTCGATTGGGCTCATGCGTCACTCACCGCCGAGACACTTAGATTGCTGCCATTCCAGAAGGCCGAGACGTTCTCGCCCGTAAAAAACAGCGACTGATTGCCGTTTCCTGTGAAGCTGCCCGAAATGGACAGCTCGACCGCGCCGGCCAGGATACTGAGGCAGAGCGTCAGTAGCCAGAGGCCGAAGGCACCTGCAATGAAGCCTACTGCGTAGATGAAGGCCCTCATAGAATCGCCTCGATCTCTCGCAGGTGGCAGGCAGCTTCCCGGCCTGATTCGGTCAGGTACCACATCCTGGTCCGCTCGTTCCAGCTCACGTTTCCGGCCTCTACGAGCTTCTCCAGATAGCGGTCGATCGTCCTGAAGTTGAGATTCGCCTGATAGACGATCTCTGTCTTCAGCCGATCCTGAGCGGCCAGGAGATCGAGAATTGCCAGGAGGATCTGGCCGCGAGAGCGCTTCTTCATGTGCTCCGCCTCCCTGCCCGGATCTGGCCAGCTATGCAAGCGATGATGACTCTCTCGCCCACGAGGTCCTGCAGCTCGGCGTGTAGAGTATCAGGCACCTCATAACTTCGGCCACCGATATTGGCGACTGCAGCACCGTTCTCCCGGCCTACTGCCTCTAATATGCCAATGCAGCCGCGGCACTCTGGTAAGATTATGGGAAAAGTTTTTGTGGAAGCAGAATCAACACTCATTGCTGCTCGGCCTCCTTGGTTGGGCAGCGGTTCCGTCCCGCGGCCAGGACTTCCCGGCCATAGGGGGTAATCGATACAAAAACTCGGCCTTTTTCTTTTGCCTTATCCTGGATTACTGCTCCCAATACATCCAGTGCATCTATGCGGCGGCCAATGGTGCTCGGTAGCCGATCTATCTTGCAGCGTTTCAAGATCTCTGCTTTCGGAGCACCGGATAGCCGTTTTACTATCTCCAAAATTTTTAAGTCTATCTCATCAAGCATGGTTCCGTCCCGAAGGCCAGGACGGGCTACGAGATGCATGCAGCGCAAGACTGATATGTCTAGCGTGCATTATCCTCTGTAGCCTGGGTTCTTCCCTCGCGCCCTGGAAAGCTGGAGGTTGAGCCTGGGCCTTCTTCTGATATTTCTTTCTGAGCCATACAACGGCTCAGGGCATAATTCTTTTGGTGGTACTTGCGGCCTTGCCGTGCGTGCGGGGCGAAAGTGATCAATCTCCTTCCTCGACTATATCATTCCTGATCCGCCATCTGATTTCATCGACTACCATGTCAGCCAGGTCGAAGCGGCATTGTAAGAGGCGCTTCTCGAGCTCCGCACCGTCCAGGACGCCGATCTCCATTTGGCAGCCCTCTTTCAGTTGCGCGTCTCTCGTTTCGGCATTCTTCCCGATGATGGCGCCGCTTAACAGCAGTGCTGCTTCTCGCCTCTTCAGAGCAGCTTTCGCGGCCAGCTCTTTCTCAGATCCATCATACAATGCCTGCCGCGCGGCCATCAGAGCCGCGAAAGCTGCCTTGATCTCCTTCTCGTTTACCATCTCAATTCACCATCTTCTGCAGTGCTGAGATCGCCGCATAGGTGCCGCGAATCTCAACACACATCTCTTTTTCGCGATCAGCAGCGCCAGCCACGAAAGGGTACTCAATCTCGTAGGGAGCAGCGAGCGTCTCCATTCTGCCCACTTTCATTCCCAGGCTCTTCAGGCGGCGAGCCGCCTCATCGACTGAGAAAACGTGCTCCGATCCGTTTATGATTTTCACTGCAGTGGCTGGCATCTTCATTCATCTCCAATGGGGTGTGTATGCATTGCACACTATATATGCTTTGCGGCGATAGCATATAACGGCTATTATCGATGCAATATAGATTATGTACGTCAATTAGCGAAAGTATTTATATGACTAAAGGCCGGAGCCTAGACCCGAAAGCTGCGGATCATGACGACTTCCTATCTTATCTGAGGCATCTTCAGGAGGCAGGGCACAAGACCACTACCCTGCAGCGGGAATTCGTGACGCTCGTTTCCTTTTACGAATTCCTCGACCTACCCTCCGCTGGAGAGCTGAAAAATATCAGAAAAAAGTATCTTCGGACCTACAAGCCCGATGGTGAAAAACGCCAGATCATCAGCGTGCAACAGGCTGCAGAAATGATTGCCGCAACGTGTAGCACCAGAGACCAGGCCATCTTGCAAGTACTCTTCAAGACTGGCATCCGGCGCGGTGAGCTTACGACAATAGACGTATCTGATGTGGATATGGAGGGCATGAGCATCCGGCTCAAGCCAACCGGAAAGAGAAGCAATCGGATGGTATTCTTTGATAGGGAGGCCCAATCCGCATTGCGCCGATGGCTCGCCGTGCGGCAGTCGGCCAGTCGGGCGCTGTTTACCACATCAACTGGAGAAAGGCTCGGCGGCTTCGGTCTAACAGTGCTCGTAGAAAAGGCAGCGACTCGCGTTGGCCTGCATGATCCAGGAGGCCCGCTGGAAGAGCGGTTCGGTGCGCATTGCTGCAGGCATTGGTTCACCACCCATCTCCTCCGGGCCGGAATGAAGCGAGAATTCATCAAGGAGTTAAGGGGCGACAGCAAAAAAGACGCATTCGATGTCTATAACCACATCGATATGAAGGCGCTGAAAGAGGCCTACCTGGCTTGCATCCCTCTGCTCGGCACCTACTAACTAAATCCAAATTATGGTCGTGCGGGGCACCGGTAGGGCGTCCGTAAACGTTTCTGTGAACGCAGAGTAACCTGTGCTGCTGTGCCCGCCCATGCTTATAGCGCCGGCAGGGGACCCTCCCCCGGCCAGGTAGTATCGAGCCGTGCCGAGGCCATAACTGCTGCTCCAAGCGGTGCCGTCGTAAATTTCAGTAGTGGCTAGATAGCTGCCCGTGGTCCCCCCAAAGCAGACTGCTGAGGAAGCACTCCCCCCGCCAGAGACCCCCTCCCGTGCCGTCCCGAGGTTCCCGCCAGCACTCCAGGCAGTGCCGTTGTACTCCTCCGTTTTAGCAGAATAGTATGGGCTGGCCTCGATGTACCCTCCAGCACAGATAGCCCCGGAAGAGTTCCCGCCACCAGCCAATCCATAGCGGGCCGTAGCAAGATTCCCTCCAGCACTCCAGGCAGTGCCGTTGTACTCTTCAGTGACCGCCCGG
>JALOBN010000078.1 GCA_023228245.1 Candidatus Pacearchaeota archaeon | reverse complement strand
GGATCATTGCATGGGCGAGATCTCGCCCATTCGAAGCGGAAAAATGAAATGGCTCCCGAAGACTGGCTCACAGTTTTCATATTTGTTTTCAGCTGGTACGCCGTCTACAAATTATGCGGCGATTGACGATGCATGGAGTGATAAAGATGAAACTGATACTATCGATATTGGCGGCGCTGCTTTTGGTGGCGCCAGGAATCGCTATGAATGAGAATGATAGCGCCTACCTGGAAGGCATCCAGGATGGCTACGCCCTGGGCTTCCTGGCGGTGAGCGGCCAATCCAATCCGGCCTATGAGGCCGCCTACAACGAGGGCGTGGCGATCCTGAATAGCTGGATGGACTCAGTAGGCTACCAGGGCCAGCGATGGGGCGAGCTGCAACATGTATCGCCCTACGAGTTGCCCGCCGTATTCGATCTCAGCATACCGATCGAGGGGCTGAAGAAATGAGGTTAATTCTCATCCTTTTTGTGAGCCTCTTGGCTGCCGTTTCTCTGGCTTCAGCATACACGCCAGAGCAGCAGAACATGATCGACGGCACGCAGCTATCCTGGAAGATGGCCACGGCCTACGCCACCCAGGATGTCGCCGCCTTCAATGCACTGGCCGATCAATGGAATGCCTGGGTGCAGACCAACTTCGGCCAGGATCCGAGCATGATCATGGCAAAGCTGGCCGGGCCGGTGGACCTGCAGAAGCCGTACCTCCGGGCCAACAACACCACCCAAGGCGGCATGGTGCATGCCATCGATGGGTCGAACAAGGCAGGCGGGCCGAAGTACATGACCAACGATGGCAATCTACTGCCGGAATCGGCACGCGATGACCAAATGGGGTTCACCGTCGTAGAGGGGAAAAAGGTCTACACCAATCCCGAAAAAGTGGATTATCTGGGGGGGATCTGAATGGACGCGAACGATGCGATCCCAGTCGCAATCATCAATGGCCGGGCACTCCAGATCATGTGGTGGAGCGGGCCGGACATCCCGGGTGGGTGGGTGCCGCTCGATGGCAGGACCATCGATGGCGTGACTTTGCCTGACCGCCGCACCAGATTTCTCAGCGGCACCGGGGAGAATGTGGCCGAATGCCCGAAGCAAGTATTCTATCAGCTAATCGAGATTGTCAGACTGCATGATCTGGTAGTCGATGGTGAATTGAAAATTGCCGGCATATTTCCGGCAGTGAGCGGGGTCTAGTCCCTGCCCATGCTCGTTTTTGCGACATCTAAGAGCAGCCTGATCCTATCAGCTCGCATTCCCGCGAGCCGGTAGGCCCGCTGCGCTGCCGCCATTTTCGGCTGAAGATCTTGCAGCTTCTTTTTGATTTGATCGGCCTTCCTGCTGCCGTCTTTGAATTCGGCCAAGTCCGCCGCGAGTTCCTGTTGCTTGTCTTCGATTTTCGCCAGTTCCTGAAAAGCATTCTCTAGGTTGTCGAAGGCTTCATTTACGTCATTTTCTGTGATCATTTGTTTAGCTCCCTCAAATTCTGATTTCTGGGTTTGAAGCCCAATAACATATTAGCAAGTTGAACCAATGCCACCTATTGTTATTGGTTTTAATGTGACATGATACGCATAATGGCACAAAGGCCCATTCTTTGCCGTTGCAAATTGAATTGCGATTATAGTCTATATGATGGACACTAAGTCGTCGTCCGTTTTCTGGTATTCCGCAAAGAAAACATTCTCGGTCGAACTTGTTCCTTACATACTCTCTAAATTCGTTATTAAATTTAGAGCAATATTCGGGAGAGTGGCCGCCCCTCCAATGCCAATTCTTTTCGCCGCGTTCTGCATCTCCGATATGTTTTCGATGCTCTTCTGAAAACGGTTTTCTATTCAATCCGGTTCGCGTGGCGGCACTTTTTCTAGAGGCTTCCGCGCAAGGCCCACGATGCTCCTTCGATCGCTGTTCGAAATCGCATCTTCTAGAGCAAAAATGCAGTTTGTTTTTTTCCAGTTTATACGGTTTTATATGGAAATCTTTTCCACAATTGTCGCATTTGGTAAAAACCAATTTCTCGGAAAACTGTTGCAATCCACGACAAGACTTTGAACAAAATCGCGCGCCCCCTCGATTGACATGACTTGGCGCGGTCGTTCTCCATTGTTCTACTTGAAAAGTCTTTCCGCATTGCTCACAAATTCGGTCTACCCATATCGGCATTCAAATACACCTCTTGTAGTGTTCTTGGATTATCTTATGAGGCAGGCCGTCCAAGAAAACGGCTTTTCGGGAGCTACCCTATCCTCATTATCGATATGCTTCGATGCTATTTAAGCGTATCGACCTAATATATAAAAATGTATTTATGCCGTCTTTTGAATGTAACAAAGTGCTATGCAGAAGGGCAGCGACGCCACCGCGTCCCCGGTGAAGCTCGTTCCCTCTGCGCCGCTATGGGTGTGGGTGTCGCCGCTGCCCGCGCTGGATGTGGTGCCTGATGTGGTGTCGTGTGTACCCAACGCGGTATATGGATTGGGTGTTGATGTGTTTGGATAGCTGCCCGCTGTTGGTATCAGGTCATCGAACGGGTGGCGGTGGCTCGCCATCTCGGCTTCGGTGATCGCATGCCCGGAAACTGTTATTGTCCCGGCTGCTGCGAATGTGGCTGAGCCGCCGGTATCTCCTACGGAATAGGCTGAGCCTGTCCCCGCCCCGACTGGTATCTTCCCCCGCAGATCTATTGTGCCCCCGCTGCCGTCGCACAACGCCCACCCAGCCGGAATGGAGGCAGTGCTGCCGTACCAGAGGATGACCAGCCCGGTAGCGACTCCGAGACCTGCGAAGCTGGCCGCGTGGAGGTTCCCGGTGCTCTTGTAGAGGAGATCCGCGTCTGCACCACTGCCAGAGCCATCATTCCCGCTGTACCAGTAGGCAGCTTGCATTTCTGCCCGAGTCTGGTAGAGATCATCATGGTTGTGGGCGGATAGATAGCTTGAGACTTCGGTATAGATGGTCTCGAAGTTGTCCATGATGGTGGTTGTGACAGTATCCGCCGCTGCCCATCCATCTGCATGATTTTTCGTGTAAGCCATCTTCCCACCTACGCATACTTCATGATATAATAGAGGCTGTACCAAGTTGGCCGGGGATCTATCGCCATAATACTTGCAGTAGATCCTGTATGTCCATGCGCGTCATCACCCGACGTCTGTTGATCTATTGTCGTGGTGGCGCTGGCTATCGTATTGTAGGAAGTGCCCGCAATCTCTGTAGATCTGTAGTTGTTTTTCAGAGCATACTCTTCGGAAAAGGTATGCGTGTGCACCGGCAGCTCCGTTGTCGTAAGAGCATGGTCCCCGATCGTTACGCTGCCCGTTGGCGTGATCGTCCCATTCCATGTGGCCGGGCCCGCAGTGGCATTGACGGCATAAGCTCCACCTGCACCGATCACAAAGCGGTCTCGGAGGTCTGGCGATGCCTTGCCGCCGTAGGTGCCACCATCGCAAATATGCCAGCCAGCAGGGACATTCGCATCCGTGCCGGAATGGATCATGATCGCGCCGAACGGCATGGCTGATGCCAAGAGATCAGATACATGCTGTCCATCTATTTTGTCTGCATCAAATCCGATATAATATGAAGTGCTGAAGAAAGTGGTATCGGCAAGCGTCTTGGTATAGTACCGGGTGTCGTGGTTGTGGGCATCAATGTCAATTTTTGCCAGTGTCCATTGAGTTTCGATATGATTCCAAGCCGCGCCCGAAAGCTCATCCGTTGCCGCCCATGCTGAATGGAATTTCGTGTATGCGATAGTGTCACCTCCTAACTTTTTTGAATTAAACAAAGCGCATAGAACGGTGGCCGCTTCTCCTGGTTGCTGGTGCCTGCCCAGGAAGACCCCGTATGGCCGTGAGCGTCACCCGATCCAGTATAGCCCGTATTCTTGCTTGATGTAGTATTTCCGATGGTCAGCGACATAGCAGCGCCCGCGCCGCCCAATGACGAGAGGCCCGACGCATAATTATCGGTGACCGTCCCATGCGTGTGCTTCGCGACTTGCGTCGCCGTCAGCCCGTGCCCGGCTATCGTCACCGTTCCCGCTGTGGTGACAGTGTTTGCCCCGCCAGTTTCTGCTTTCGTGTAGTGGCTTCCGGCCCCAGGGACAAACCGATTTCGGAGGTCCGGCGTCCCGTTCAATCCATTGCAAAGCACAAAACCAGCCGGGATACTTGCCTCGGAACCTGACCACCAGCAGATGTTCCCTGACGGCGTGCCGCCTGCTATGATCTCCTCAGCGGTGTAGCCATCCAGGGTGGCGGCGATACTTCCGTTAGTTTTTACGCCTTTGGGAAAATATCGAGCGGCTGCCTGGGCGTCGGTGTAGTAGCTACTGCTATGGGTTATGGCATCGATGTAGCTGACTGCCTGGCCGTACATCCCTTCCAGATTGTCAAGTGCTGATAATTTTTGCACAGTTGACATTGACGTTTCCAGCCAGACGGTCTTTGTGTATGCCATTTCTACCCCCAAATATAATCTCTGTGATCTAGTTGCAGCGCCTCAAGATAGGTCTTCAGCTTCGAGAATTCTTGCCTGTCGATCTCTACCCCACTGCCTGCCACCAGAGACGCAGAGTCCCCGCCCACCCAGGCCACATGAGTCCACTGCACCCCGTTCGCCTCAGGCCCGGAGATGTAGGTCACGGTCGAAAGCAATCCCTCTGTATCATCGTTCTGCAGAGTGATGGCCTTTCGGAAGCCCTCTCCTGCTGCCGAAATAAGCACCAGATGAGTAACCCGCTGGTCGGGAGCGAAGCACGGCCACAGATCGGACGACACCGCCAGGCCTGCGCCTATCGGTGCTTCTGTCCAGATGTTTGGCCTCTCTGACTCTATCCATTCCTTTATGAAGACAGTGAGCCCTCGGACTGCTTCGCCATCTCCTAGATTTTCACGGATTTTTGAGACAGATTGGAACGACGTAAGAAAAAATTTCTCCCACGACTCTTGGACCGGGCCTTGCACTCCTTCTACTGTGTAGTAGACGAGATCGTTACTCTCTGAAATATCCAGCGATGTTAGGAGAAAATCCCCCTCATCGAGGCAAGCCTGCATCACGCCAGCTGCCAGCCCTTCCCGGCGCGTCTTGTAGCGGATCTTCTTCCCAGCTACGGCATACTCGCTGAGCATCGCATTGGCGTACTCATCAGCCGCATCTCCGCTTGATAGTGATTCGTCTGTGAGGATGTTCTCAACTATGCCGGTGCCCATTCCCTCTCGCGTCTTGTTCGCCAGGATTTCAGTATCATCCTCTTGCATCGAGAGCTTTTTGAACAGCCCATAGTAAGCGATCTCGATTACCTGCCCAGCAGGAACCTTGACGCCTGCCGAATCCTGCGTGAAGGTCTCGCTGCCATTCGTGTAGTACCAATTATAACCGCTATCAAGACCCTTGATACCGACCGTTTGGGCGGCTCCGTTAACTGTCAATGTTGATATTCGATTGATTGGATAGCCACAGGTGAAGCTGCTTTGCGTGCCGTCTCCCAAAAACTGTTCGGTCTGAAGCTCTGTTTCTGCATAGGCCCCCATGACATACTGTCTATTCCTGTACTTCGGGTTCCCGTCTTCCAGCTCCAGAGAGTCCCGCTCGATATCGGAATTCTCAAGGCTCCAATCCGCAGCGTATTTGGTCCGGCTACAGAAGTACAGTCTCTTATTTTCGTCAATGTACCAGATGAAGCCGGACTTTTCCGCGAGGGCATCCATAGCAGCAGATGCATAGACGTAGTTGAGAGCGATTTCCTCCAGCTCCGGGCCGGGCTCGATGTAGCCCTCTGTGATTCCCTCTTCGGCTAGGTAGGTATCGAGGATGTACCGGACTGCCACATCAGTAGCCGTTGCCGTGGCTGCATAGACTACGAGCCTTTTTTGGGCGAGATAATGCCAATCGGTGCAGGAGATCGAGTGCCAGACCAGAGAGGACAGCCCCCCGAGCGGTGTCCTCTTGGCGGTGTCCACCACGCCGCCAAATATCATCATCCCATCGATCTCCCGAATCAACACCTGCATGCCCTTCGCGAAGGCCCAGGCCCCGGCAGCGTCTTTCGCTGTCAGGTCCGCCGTGCTCGCTTCCTCGATGGCGTGATGAATGCCGAGGCTGCCACGCTTCCAGTGATGGACGATCCCTGCCCATACCTCATCGAGCAGGACGGCATCATTCTCCAGAAGAACGGCATCATTTTCGAGCAGAGTCGAGGTATAGAGATCAGTGGTGCCGATGGTGATTATCATACGGCCTCAATTCTTTTCTATTTCGGCGGCTAGAGCATCAATTCTTTTAGACAGTTTTTCTATTTTCAAATCTCTTTCGGCTATGGCAGCATCGTAATTGACCGCCAGCTGCTGGATTGCCACAGTCAGCACCGAAACCATATCTCCTAGGCTTCGGCCCGGCCACCATTCACCCCTTTCATCCTGATAGGGATTGACCGCGAAATCTGGCAGGGTGGCATGATCGATCTCGCCTTTCTCGGTGGCCTTGATTTTTCGGATAGCAGCGAGCGCATCCCCTGTGAATTGAGGTGTCCGATCGGTGAATGTGAGCGCGCTCACGTTGTTGTGCGCATATATATCATAGCATTTAATTTTTCCAGTTGTGGCCGCGTTCGGTAGCTCCAGCCCGCATACCGGGGCCGTGATCCCACCCATTCCGATATATCCGGTATCTGCCAGGATCGACATGCGTTCGATCATGTCCGTTATCAGATATGTATTATGAGCTTGCGTGAAGAATCCTAGCCGTGGATTCTGGTATCCAGGGGTGGCGATTGTTACGATTGATCTGATCGCGGTGCCGTATGCCGTCCACCCGGAATGTGAAAACCTTATTCCTGTTGTATCACCAACCAGTCCACTGTTAGCGCTTCCGACACGTGCCTCATAATCGACGATTTGCACCAAGGTGTCTAGTATATCAGCGTTACTATTCCAGTAGCTGATCAGATTCGCCCTGTTCGATGCTCCTGCCACCAGTTTTTCGAGATGTAATCTAGCAGTAGTTCCCATTAGAATCCAGACCCCTGTTTTCTCTGTATTTTCTTCATGATCTTTGTCCCAATTTTTTCAGAGTCGATGAATACATCCACACCCATGCCTTCCACCGCTTTCAGCAGCCGCTCTAGTAGATTTTCGATGGTCGCAGAGTTTTCGCCTGCCATCGATGCCAGCTCGCCCTTCCCGCCCGCCTTCGCTGGAATAACCATATCGGGCGCGCGGATATTCGGTGAGGCTGCATAATCGTCAGCCATCGCCGTGAACAACTGTGTGAACTTGTTTGGCAGGATTAGCTCCGGTCCCGCCTCACCGGCAATCACCCTCTCTGGCCCATCATCGAGAAATGCACCACGGGCGGCGAAGATGGCAGGCAATGTATACGAACTTGACGAATTCCCAGAACTGGCCGCTCCCTGATAGTTCGATATTCCACCCGTCTCATTGTATGTCATCGGATTTATGTAGCTAGTGACCCCCTGCGGATTAGTGTAGATCAGTGGATTCACTAACACGCCCGTACACGAATCGGTGAAACCTTCGAAAAGGCAATCAGTGAATTGTATTGCTCCGCTGCTATTGCCGGACACAACACTGCTACTGCTACTACTCCCACCGTCACTGCTATACGATCCGCCACCACTAATGTTAGCGTTGATGTTCACGTTCACTGATATAGATTTCAGTGCCTCGGAGATCACCGCCACGCCTTCTGTGATCTTGGTCTGGGCATCGCCCATATCTGTCACGAGCTGCGTCCAGATATCTGCCCACGCAGTCTCGAATGCCTGGAGGCTGGACTCGCTATTCAACACCATGCCGTCTATGGCGTCTTTGGTGCTGGTTTTGATGTCAGAAAATGACTGTACGAAGTTTTCCTTGATGCTGCTGACGGATGGCTCTATGCCCGCCCAATAGCCGCCCCAGAAAGCCTTAGCGTCCTCGGAGATGGCGGCATTGGTCGAGATCCATGCATTCCGGATATCGAGCGCTGCCTGCCAACCGTTATCTCTGATGATAGTGATCTCGGTTGAGATCGCGGCATTGATCTGCTTCCAGTACTTGGCGCTCTCGCTCTTGATTATGGCCCAGGTGATACGGAAGAAGCTCTTGAGGTCGTTGATTATGCGCTTGACCTGGGCAGACATGCTCGCCAGGCCGGTGATCCCGAAGGTCGCCGTCATGCCGGACGGCTCGCCGCCCTCTCCGGCTACGGCCCCGGTTGCCGCGCCCTCCGCAAATCCTGGGATGCCATAGGCCCGCATGGCCGCCAGGAGGAGATCCCAACGTTTGGTTTTGGTTGGGATGATGAACTCTGGGTTGGCCGGGCCATCTTCCCCCACCACGGCCATCTGAGGACCCGATGTGACGCCGCCAGAAGCAAAATAGTAGTCACCGTACTTTTTCATGCCGGTGTATTGCCCCAGAGCGCTCGCGGCGCTCCTGATAGCGCTAGCTCCCGCTGACAACGCACTTCCGGCACTACTGCCGCCGTTCAGGAGCGCTGTTCCGGCATTGTAGCTCTTCGTCTGGATGTCAGATGCGCCGAGGCTGAGCTTCGACGCCACGTTCACCGCGGCGGTCTGGATGGCCGATCCCGCATATGTGCCCTTGAGCTGAAAATCACTAGCAGCGGCGTTTATCTTAGCAGCCAGAGCGGCCCCGGCGCTACCTGCGCTAGTCTGGATTGCGGACCCTGCATACTGTATCTTGCTTTGCAGTCCACTGATAGCGGCGGACACCGCACCGGAAAAGCTTGATCCCGCCACCTGGACGCGATCATAGAGTATGCCGCCCGCATCAGTGAACCTCTGCTGAGCGACCTGGCCGATGATGGCTATCTCCTGGCCGGCGCTGTTGAGGCCGATCTTGACGCTGTTGGCAGCTATCTCAGAGCCTATCTTGATCGCGTTGGCTGCCGCCTGCGATCCGCCGATGAGTGTACGGTACAGCTCCTGGGCGGCTGCTTTTTCGGTTGCAGCCGACTCTTTCGCGGCGGTTGTGGTAGTGGCTGCGGCCTCTTCCGCGGCTTCGGTTTCAATCTCCGCTTCCTCGTGGGCGGCTTCGATCTCGACTTCTGCCGATTCCTCGGCTGCGGTCTTGTGCGTCTTCTGATATTCTGCTTGTCCCCGCGTGAACGCCTCGGTGAATTTTTCGATTTCCTCCGGTCGCAACCATTTTCCGGTGTTCTGTTGCGCCTCTCGGACCTTCGCGGAAAATGACTGCAGGTCAGCGCCAGCAAGTCCCACCTGATAGGCCCATTCATCTACGGACACTTTGCCTTCGAGTGTCCGTACGTTGTATTGGTTGCGCGCTGGCTCGTAATCGAACGCTATCCCCGTTGTGCCAGGAATTCCAGTAGAGCCCGGTATCTTGTTTATTTTGTCGGTAATATCCTCGCCCGTGACCGTGGTCACAACGGTTACCGATCTGGTTTCACCGTCTTC
>JALOBN010000077.1 GCA_023228245.1 Candidatus Pacearchaeota archaeon | reverse complement strand
GGGAAGCTCGATTGGAGCATTCATCACATATGGAAAGACGGCAGCGGCAGCGGCACTGAAACCGTTGCTGGTAACTGATAATGGGGATGGCACGGGAACGCTTGTGGTGAGCGCATCATCATCTGCCTTGCCAACCGGCGCGGCCACGGAGCAAGGCCTAGATGACATTCTTGCAAAGCTCTCAGCCGATCCAGCCACCCAGACCACGCTCGCGGCAATCCTGGCTAAGCTCATAGCCGCCCCTGCCACAGAGGCCAAGCAGGACACAGGAAACGCTAGCCTGTCAAGCATCGATGTCAAGCTCCCTGCAAAGGGCGGATCTGTACCAGTTTCCGGCCAAAAGACGGTAACCACGGCAGGAACGGCAGTGGCAGTAGGCGGTGATGTGGATTCCCGCGACCTGGTGGTTATCGCGGACCCGGACAACAGCGGCGACATCTATGTGGGAGACAGCTCGGTTGATGCCGCTACAGGAGTGAAGCTCCCGCCAGGTGGAATATTGCCGTGCGGGAACGTCAACCTGGCCGAGATCTACATCGATGCGGACAACGACGGTGAAGGAATTAGTTATTATTATACTACTTAGGAGATGTTTTTGCATGATGAAAGCTACATCCGATCTAGGTTTTGCGAATAAGCAGGACTTTGAAAATGTATTGGAACTGCCTGTGAAAACCAGGCGTGAACGCAACACCAAGGACCAGCTAATCGCGCGAGGTATTGGCCTCCTGCAGTACATGCTCGTGGAGCCAACGACCACACAAATAGAATCTCCTGCAGGGTCGGAGAACTTCGTAGATGTGCCGATCACTAGCATAGATCCTAACTGGATACCCACCTGGCAGAGGTACGGATTCGCAGACGTTGCCGATGTCCAGGGCATGCTAACTCGATACGAGGCGGCCTAGATGCAGATCCCTGGGCAGTTTCTGACCGCGCCTCTGGTGCATCGCATGGCTGCCCAGGGGATAGGCGCATACGAGCGAGAATCGCCACCGTGTCCAGGCGGCACTACCGGGGCCGATCGGTATCTCCTAGTAATTCCTGAGATGCGGCTCTCGATTAATGGCATAGGATATTACAATCCAGGAGAGGTTGAGCTAGACCTCTCTGATGAATCAGCATGGGATTCTGTAGACACTGATTATCGGATCGCTGCGAATCGAGCCGGGAAGGACTTCAGGCTATATGCGTGTAAGCCTGCGCGCGGGCGGGTGCCGGACCTTCTCGTATCAGTGGGTGCGACCGCTCCGAGTGGATACACAGTCAGCACATCTCGAAAAATCGGGATGTTCCATTGCGGATGCGCTGATGTCGGTACGATCAGCGGGCACACCCTCTCTGGCTACTTGGCCGGTGACATCTTACCAAGATCCATTCAGGATCTCCTACACAGGCCATATGGCCGATTCCTGCCGGGATTTGTGTGGGGCGGTCCTACAGATTTCGATAGCTTGAATTATGCGCCCCTGTGGGCATCGATCTATCCTCTCAGTGGCACCGGCGCGTCTATCGCTTCCGTTTTCGGAGCGGCGGCCACAGTTTCCAGAAACTTCTATGACTTGGCGGACGACCTGAAAAACATCGGTGCCAGGATGATGACGGACTGGGAGTTTGCGCAGCTCCATACCGGCAGTCCGGAAGAGACAAACATCTTCGGCTCTGCGAATCCGACGACAGTGGGCGGGCACGTAGATACAGCGTCCAGACGTATCGTTTCCAACATCGGGCTGGAGGACATGTCAGGTGTCTGGTGGACCTGGCTACAGGATAGGCAGAGTTACATAGCAGGCGCAGACTATGCTGCCTCAATCGCATTCACATATGAAAATATTAGTGGAGCGCGCGGCAGTCATTACGGCCAGGGAACTTATCCAGCACAGACAGCGGTTATTGCGGGCGGCGCTTGGGATTATGCGGCGTTTTGCGGTTCGCGGGCGCGTTATGCGAATAGGCGGCGGTCGTCTGCGATTTCGGATCTCAGTTGCCGCGCGGTCGCGGAGCCACAGTAATTGTTATTCGGAGTACGGAAGTCGGTTTCAATCCCTGTCGGGTTTTCTTGCTCGTTGCGATGGTATGAAATCATGAGCTATGACCATCGCCCGCCCGAGATATACTGATGATCCTGCCAATCGCGGAAGAAATCTGTATAGGTGAGCAGACAGTCATCTTTCTGTCTGATGTTATAGATGTGAGTGATTATTTATTTGAAGGAGTTGACCAATTTGGCATTTGAAATCCCACCCGAAGTAAAATCCGCCATGTTCAAAACCGTTGTACGTGGCATTGATGAGGCGATTGAATCCCTGACCAAGACCCAAAAGCAGCTTGTGGACTCCCCGTCTTCTGTCCTGCCCAACGGCGTGCAAGATGAGGATGAAATCAAGGATCTGGAAAAGAACTTTGAAGGGATTGTCTCGCAGCTAGACGGGCTTCTGTCTTATGCTGAAGCGCAGACCAATATGAGGATAGATAGGAGTAAGCTTTAGGCTTACTTCTTAATTATAATATGAATTATGAATCAATTGATCCTAAATATGGTGGCTAATATGAAAGACATTTCTATAATCTGTCCTGTATGCGAAGAGGATATCATCATTCCCGCTCGCGAGATTAAGCTTGCAGTCAGGCACAAGGCAACCACTTGCGGAAAGGCCCTCGTCGGCTGCCCGAATTGCAGTCGTGCTTTGGCCCTTCCAGATCCTTTGCCAGAGACCGACGCAGAGCTTGAAGCGTGGCCGGGAAACATATCAGATGTCCTTTGTATCGCTATGCTGAATGATGAGGATGTCAAGATCCCCGCCGGCAAATTTGACAATCTTGGAAAGGTTGTCTATCGGCCCGGTGGCGGCGGTCCTGCCCTCATGAAGCGGCCTTACATGGCGAAATATGGCATAGATCCTGAGAAGGCATTGGCGAAGATGGGAAGAGGCGGGGAAGAGCCGTTTGCCATTTCTGGGATTGGGAGGAAATGAAGATGAGACTGTCAATTATCATGTTAACAATCATAGCACTTACAGGTATCGCTTTTAGCCAAGACTTCGTAAAAGTTGACGGTGTGACCAGACTATCCGACACCTCGCCAGATGTATTCGAGGCGGGATTCTTTCAAGATGGTTGGACTTTTGATAGCACTGCTTATAGTCTCACTGCTAGCCAGACAGCTTTCCTGAAGGATAATGCGTCAGATGGCAAGCCACTTGGAAATGCGACTAAGCATGCCTATATCGGCATGACTCCGAGGCCAACATGAGTAGCCTTGGAGAGGGCCTAATAGCGACCGTCCTCATAGTTCTCATGGTCTGGTCGATATTGCTCGTGGCCGTATGGCGGGGGGATGCTACTATTCTGTCAACCGTGGTCACCGGTATGATTTCTTTGGTTACTGCAATCGCGGGCTACTGGTTTGGCACCAGGGGCAAGACGTCGGGGGCATCTGCATGAAGGAATACATCTTACGATTTGATGAGCTGACCGGCGCAATTGTCGGTCTGGAAGAGATAGATGAAGATCCTATCGGAGAGCTAGAGGCAGTCGTGGTAGCAATGATCAAGTCGCTTAATGAGCGCTTGACCTTGGCGGAAAAGCGGATAAAGGAGCTGGAAGGCAAGCCACAGGCGACCAATTGCCAGAATGATACCTGCCTTACAATCAATTGCTCTGGATCATTTGACACCGACAAATTCCGAGAAGAGATGGCATCTAGCATCCAGAATATGTTCGCTCGATTCAATCATTGAGGCGCATTGACATGATGACACTACCATCAAGCCGCCGCGCCGGTTCTGTCTATAACTGCTATCATATTTATATCATTCGGAGGTGCCCATTTGACCCTTGATGACGATCCAGATGTAAGTATCGCAAAGATGGCCACAGATATCAGTTGGATACGAATCAAGATGGGCGACCACTGTGATAAAATGGAAAAAATGAACAGTCGGGTATCCTCCCTGGAAAATTTCAAATCTGCATCATCGGCTTGTATCGCGCTTCTCATAATTTTGGTAGGATGGATTATATCTCTCCTGAAGGTGTTTTCATGAAATGTGCATGGGCGATAGCCCTGCTTTTGATTTGCTCACTTGCCTCCGCCAACTACGTGATTCCGGCGGATACGCCACACAAAAACGATCTGAGCATATCGCAAGGCAACCTGAAATATCAAGGCATCACGATTCTCTCGCGAGATGAGGCCAAGGTACTTGCCAGCGACAAGGCAGGCGTATCAATCTACATCAATGCGCCAGGCAAGGTCAGGAGCTATGATGTAGCGGCCAACAATGGCTTGCTGAGAGTTACAGACTCAGGTTCCTACCTATTGTCTGGAAAGCGCTGGAATACTCGAGATCCTCAGCTTAAATTCGTGCTGAAGACGGATACATACCTGGCGGGAGAGGGACTTGCCGCCGGAAAGGTACAGTCGGCCATATACAACGCCACCCAAACATGGGATGATGCCTCAAACCAGAACCTATTTGCGGACACCGGCTTAATCACGGTAAGCTCGACCATTGCAACAGACTCCTATAACAAGGTCAACACCATCAACTGGAAGCCATTCCTCAACCGGTGCATCGCATATTCCCGATCCTGGTACAAGAGTGCGCTATTGGATGGCTACAAAACCACCGTAGACTCCGACCTGGTGTTTAACACGAATTATGCATGGCGGACAGAGGGTACCGTTGGGGCCGATGTAGAGACCATAGCCTTGCATGAGTTGGGGCACACGTTAGGATTGGGCGATCTCTATGCAAGTGCTGACTTGGGACAGGCTATGTACGGATACTACCTAAAGGTGACAAGATCGCTTGGCACCGGGGACCAGGCCGGGATAACCAAACTGTACGGGTGAGCATGAGGTTTTGTGATATGGATTTCAGGCATGCCATGCGAGAATGGCCGCCCGAGGATTTGGAGCAGATGATCGCGATATGCAATGAGGTGCTGGCGGAAAAGAGAAAATGAGAAGCCGCCTATGTCGCTATTTCCTTAGCAGCCAAAAACGCGGTGCATGGCATGGGGCAATCGATGCAGTATAAGAATCGCGAGAACTCCGACACCCCCTTGCATCCTCGGAGCTTTTCGCCTTCATAATATGCATTGTATTCTTCGCCGTCTATATAGAATCGCTTCATTCTTCCTCCCTATTATCCATCAAGACCTTCACAACTTCTTCAATATGCAACTTCAGCTCTCCATTTCTATATAGTTCTTCAGAGCCTGCCGCTCTGTTTGATCGCGATTTGCAATGAAGTGCTGGCGGAAAAGAGGAAATGGTAGGCAGCCGTTTATTTCCAAACTTCATCAACATCATACGTTTGCCCACATTTTGGGCATCGCCAATACGGATCTGCGTATTCCTCGACTTCATTTTCATCAACCAACCCCGTTTGCGGATCATAAGTAGGATAAGATCGCATTATCCGACCGCCTTCAAAATATGGCTTGATTGGCAGAAATGAGCCACATTTGCAATGTGTTTTGCGAATTGGGATGTCATCAGATGGATCATAATCAGGTCTTTCGGCACATTCTTGATAAGCTGCCCATGAACCGGAACTCATTTGCTTCATTCTTCCTCGTCTCCATTTATCGGACATTTCGCCTTCAGCCTGCAATTATCGCATGCCTCAAATTCTCCTGACTCGTCCAGACAGCCGCGATACTCCTCCAGGCAGTCATCATAGCATGGCCGGAGGGTCATGCCTTCGATGGTGAATAACTTCATCTCAGATCATCTCCGCAAAGCTTCCCATTGTCTTTCGATTTCATCTATCTCCGCCTCTGTATGCGCGGGCTCTTCTCTTGGATCACATGCAGAGCTGTTGCAGCCACATAGGGAGCATTCGTCTAGGAGTGGTAGGGCCGCCATCTAGTCCCACTCCTCAGCTTCGCCTTCCCAATCCGTCTTATCATCGCCATCTGTATAATCATCCCACCGATTACCGAACGGGCATTCATCCGCCCTGCAATCGTCTAGTATTGACCCCATTATACCCGCTGAATAATCCGGGCCGCACCAAAAAGCCTCTTTGCATTTCACACAATGTTTGATTTTGAACGGCTTGTTACCGTCCAGCTTCTTTTCTGACGACATGGTTAGGCCACCTTCCTGATATGCACCGCCAAATGCCAGATAGCCCACACGGATGATATATCGATGCCATTCGCCGGTCTCCACCAGATCAACGGCTTACCACGAATAGCCGCTACCAATTCAGTTAATCCGGGTAAGATCTCAATTCGTGGTAGCCAAGATCCATAACAGTAACCTTGAAATGGCTTTCTTGGTACATGTTCGGCATCTGATATTTTCTTCTGTCTCCCACAATTCAGCCTTACTGATAATGGGCCAACTAATATTATTTTCTGCATGTTTTCCTTCATCTCCTTAAGCAAAAAGAAATTAAGCTACCTCGGATTCCTCAATTGCTTCCTCAATTGTGAGATCATTATTGGATACTTTGTATCCAATTGTATCCTTGTAATTCCCTAAACCGCGCTCGGTGATCTTTCCAGCTTGCGCGGGCGTGATGTCGTAGTCTTCAAGCTGGTGCGCGGCTTCTGGGTCGAAGCATCGAGAGGATAGCCATGCATCAACTTCGTCGGGTGATATATCCCAATCGTTCCACTCGATTGCTACTTCTTCAGGGGCGTCATTTCCATATGCGAAGTCGCCGTGTCTCATGATGATTTGTACCATTTTATTCATCTTTTTAACTTCATCTGCAATCATGTGTCTTGCCTCTATATCCCAGTGGGCTTCGCTAGTATAAGTACTTTTCCTATCTACTAAGATAATTCCCTATTCGCTGCAATAACCTATAAATAGCATAACCTCTAAGCTTAACGCATGAGCGAAGATGTAACCATAACTCAAAGGGCAGATGCGATAGGCAGAATCATGATCCCTAAGCATGTGCGTGATGTTTTCGGCATAGAGCAGGGCGATCTGGTAGAGATCGTAATCAAGAAGAAGATCGCAGGAAAGCAAATAGGCGAGTCAAAGGGAAATCCCCTTTGCCCAGCCTAAGCATAGTAACATTTCCCGGTGTTACCTATGCAACAATGCGATAATCCTATTTCTACCTTTCTGGTAGATGCCAAAGAGTACCAGGATCTCACAGAACGGGCAAGGCTCGTAGATCGCTTGCAGGATGGCATAGTTGCCCTTCGGCAAGAACTTCAGGGCCTTAAAAACGATTTTATGGCCTATCGAGAAATGGCCGAAAGGGACCGGGCCCTAGACCGGCAAAGGATCTCTAAACTTGAACATCCCCACGAACCCCAAGACCCTAAGATCTTAGACGACTTGCATAAAGAGATGCTTGCCATGGGGCGCAAGCAAGTGGACTTCGCGACGGCGGCGAGGATGGTTAAAAGGAGCAAGTCTAGGATGCTTCAATTGAAGGGCATGATCGGGCAGGATATGCGGTTTATATTAGTGCCAAGCGAGAGCCATAGTCAGAAAGTGCTAATCAGGTTGAGGTAAAATGATATTCAGATCGTTAGATTCATGGTTGGCGTATTATTTCCCAAAATCGACAGAAGAACGGAGAATATCACAGCTTTCGCCGGAAGATTTGGGCAGGGAATGGGCAGAATCCGTAGTGGCCCGGATCTTTCCAACCGTATAATTAATCGGTATTCAGTTTTTCGTTATGCCTTGGTGGACTAACCACCAAACGGCATAAGAAACCGATTAATTCTTATTCATATTATCTTTGGATATAGATATAAATAAAAGAGTTATATATAAATAGCAAATACCGATACGGTTTTTCTATAGATCTTCGCAAAACCGTATAGCGATTAATTTGGCGGTTTGCTCCATACTTCCCTACAATCGCCCCGCTTTCATTGCCGATGGTGACGACAGGTTACTTTGTCCGGTGCCCTTGAAAATCAACTGCTACAGAGGGTGTCAAGGATCTTGCCTATATTGTTCAATGGGCGCACAAACGGCGAGATGGGATAGTCGCGCGAAAGGCCATTTTGAACAAGTTGCGCCTTCGCCTATCAAGTACATCGAGCACATATTTTACAAATCACGGGGCATGGAGCGGCAGCTTATAGATCACAGGTATCCGGTGCAGATGTCGCCCTCAAGCGATCCCTTACAGCCACTTGAAAGACAGCATCGCATAACCTTGAAGACATTGGGCATCTTGGCTGACTTTGAGTACCCCACCATCATAACCACCAAGTGGCCGGGCATGCTCACAGAAGATCCCTATTTGGCGGCCATCGACGGCCTGCCTCTGGTGGTACAATGCAGCATATCATCTGAGGATCAGGCCATGCTGGGCATCTTGGAGCCGGAAGCACCATCTTGGAAGAGGCGGCTCGCCGCAATGTCTACTCTTTCCGATTCCGGCGTTACTTGCATCCTACGGCTAGTCCCTTACATCCCCGATCTATGTGGCAATCTGGAAGTTCTGCTAAATGCCGCTCATGATGCCGGGGTTAGGACAGTGCAAGCAAATTTCCTAAAGCTTTTCAATGCAGGAAACGACAGAGCGCGATTCCGCCAAACTTTAGGCTATGACTTGCCTGATAATTCCTGCGTGTCCTGGGAGCAACGGCACAACTTCAGGATTGCCAGTCTGTCAGATCAAAAAACAGAGATCCTGAAACTGGAAGAGATCTGTCGCGAGATTGGGCTGGAAGTGCTGTCTGTCGACGATTTCACCGGAGCCCGCAATTGGAGGTCATGTTGTGGCATCGATAGCATTCCGGGCTTTCGGCCCGCTCCTTGGGCGTATCATGTCCGGGGGCATATCATCAAGTCGCATACTTCATATGAGGAATATATGGCTGGTTTAGATTGCCATTGGTCGAAAGAATTTGAAATGGAATGGGTGAAAGGCAGGCTTGCCAAGGCCGTTCCGGGTATTGTTTTTCATGCAGACGATTTAAGTTATTCGAGGATGTGATTGTTATGTGTTGCGGTGGATCAGGTAGAGGAAACGGGGGCGGATCGAACGGTGGAGGCGGATCTCCCGAAGAGCAATTGATGAGCAATCTCCGAAGTGGGAAGTTGTCTCTGGAAGATTCGGTCGCGGCAGAACGCGCAACTTATCGGGCATCCAAGGATGCGTATTTCAAGGAGAAGGATTATAAGAAGGCAGGGGCACTTGAAAAGAAATATGAAGTTATGCGAGACGTAAATGAAAAATACAAGATTGAACAAGAAGCTAAAAGCGTGGATCTAACCAAAGGACGGTGGACGGCTGGCGGGCCATCGGTTCGCGATGATGACAGCGCGGGCGGTCGAAGAGATCTCACTTCCAGCTTCGCGAAAAGGATGAGAAATCCGAAATTCCGCTAGTATCCAGCATCGTCTAGCAGCTTCTCGACCGCTAAATTCGCGGTCGATGCCACTTTTTCCAGCCTGGCACGATTTCGCCGGGAAACCTGAATCGTGGTCGAAGACTCCTCTCTGAGAATGCAGTGGTCCTCTGTATTCAGGATACATGGTGTGCCAGGCTGGACATCTGGGTGCTGACAATCCCCATGAAACTTGTCGGCCTGATCTACCCAAACATTACAGGGGTGG
>JALOBN010000076.1 GCA_023228245.1 Candidatus Pacearchaeota archaeon | reverse complement strand
AATACAACCTATAACCTATCTACTCCGGACCCGTTGGTACTTAAATTATACCAAACGGGGACGGAGAGTTCACCATTTGACTGTTATCGTATCATCTCCTTATTACATTTCCTCCGGTATCCCGGGGTTGCCGGGATACCGGAATCAGCCATCAGCAAAAAAAACGAAACTACTTCGCGTTCGCGCGGTTTACTGTGCAAAACCGGGAAAGGTGGTGCCATTGTATTGCACGCAGCTTTTCGAGCTAATACCCACGTGCCCGTCGGCAAAAAGAGCATTCCAGCTCCCGGTATGCGGGCCTTTGGTGAACAATGTATCATTGTCCATGTAGCCTTGTTCCGATGACAGCATCGCAATGGAAGGCTGGCCTATCTTATCAAGCTTCAAATTCCACCCGCCGTTGAGGTACTTCTCCCAGCAGTAAGTGGTTCTGTCGGATGCGACCCGGAGTGGAATTAACTTTACCATCGTCGGGCACAAGAACAGGTTCATATTGTTGCCGGCGTAAGGCAGAAGTTTACCCAGCGGGGAATATTGCCAGACCGTTCCCACCGGCTCTACGACAGGGAAATTCGTGCCGTATGGGCCGGTGCCATCGGCGGGGTTTTGGTCAAGAACAAGCCAGCCATCGTAGTCCCCCGCGTACATGAAGACCGCCAGGCCCAATTGTTTCAGGTTGCTCATGCAGGAGGCCTGTCTGGCTTTCTCCCTTGCCGAGCTTAGGGCCGGCAGTAACATCGCCGCCAGGATGGCGATGATGGCAATAACTACTAACAGTTCAATCAGGGTGAAACCTAACGCTTTCCGTGCCGCTTTCTTTATCCGTACCATTTTTTCCTCCGTTTAGACAGCATTATCTATCCTTACAGGGGCGGGAAAAGGGAGAGGTTTCTTTCCCCCGGCGGCGCGGGACAAAATCACTTGCGTCAAGCGCGGCCGCAACCCTGGAACAAAAGGGAAAAATATACTTAATAAATCAATCTATTTATCATTATACGTAATATTTGAGGCTTTGTCAAGTGCCGATATTACGCCCGGCAAAATCAGCATCCAAATACCCATGTCACAATCCTTAAAAGTCCCCGAAAGGCAGCATCTCCATAAGCGTCAAGAGTCACTGACGCCCGTCCCGCCCCATCTTATGCTTTCTCGTATTCGTTGATACAGTCCCGGAGCAGTTTGATATTGTCGCCGGTGAATGGCGTCGCGTCGGAAGTAACAAGCAGCATAAATGCATGCTCCCGGTAAATATGACGCGGCAGAACTTCCGTCAGGCGCCGCGTAATCTCCGCCTTGGATTTTCCAATCCAGTCGGTGGAGCCGAACCTCCCCAACACGACAAAGCCGTCCGGCATAACCTTGTAGGCATATTCAAACGGCACATTGCCGGTTTTCGGCGGTGTCAGGGAATGTATTCCGTTCATGCCGGTTTCCCGTATCAACGGCATAAGGTCGTAAAGCAGTCCGCACATGTGAACCATTGACCGGCATCCCGCCTCGGCGGCCATATCGGCAAATAATTTCATGTGGCGCATGCTGTACTTCCGATAGTACGCCGGAGAAATCATGGTTGTCGAGGTGTTCTCCGCCTGATACCACCCGATAACCGATGCCTTTTGCATGATAAGGTATTTTTGACGAAGATTTTCCTGCCATATTTCCATGGCTTCTTCAACCAAAGAGGGTTCATCCATCAACAAATACCATAAGTCCGCGACGCCGGTCTCATATTGCAACATGTGCTGAACGGCGGAGGCGGTATCGGCGGAGACAATCAGGGGAATTTTCCCCGCGCAGGCCGCGTAGTACTGTTCCATGTTAATGGGACGCACCACAAAATGCCGCCAATTTTCCATCAGGATTCGCAACGTTTCGGGGGAGTTCACTTTATACTTGAATATCTGCCCGCGCCGCACCGTTTCGGTCAAGACGCCCGCGGCAGAGCGATACTCGATGTAAGTCATTTCGTTTTCGCTCCGGCGGGTGATTTCCACAAACGGATTTTCTGTTTCATAGGGACTCACCGTACCGGCCCAGGGCAAACAGCCCAATTCATACCTTTGCAATTCAAAGTTGCCTTTGCGACCGCATTGTTGCGCCGCCATATCCTGATGTTTACTGTCGGCATCCAGCGCCCAGAATAGATGCCCGGAAGGTTTTCCCATCCATAAGTTTACCGCATACTGATAGCTGTTTTCTTCGGTTACAAACATAAGCGTCTCTCCGTCTCGTTTTTCCTATCCGCCAAAAATCAACTTAGCGCAGACCATATTATACCTTACCTTGTTTGCGTTTTTCTATTTCGCCAATCAGCGCGTCCCAGCCCCTGATAAACTGGTTGCGGAACCGCTGGACCGGCCCATAGCCGGCAAAATCATCAACCGCGAGGCCATTTTCATCCCACGCTTTGCGGAAATCGGGAAGTTTTTCGCGCAACTCATCGATTGCGGCCGGGTGTGTGCGAACCGACATGCGTTCTTCGACTTTCATGTTCTGAGCGAGAATCTCTTCCGCGGTACTCCAATTGATTGTGATATGTACCGCGCCGCCCACGAAATCGGTGAAGTGGCCGGTGTTGCGCGCGCCACCGCCAAGCATGATACCCGGATAGCCTTGCTCAATCATGATTCGGTACTGCTTGCGGCAAACAGCGGCCCCGGCTTGCGCCAGAACCGCCGGGGCAATATTGATTCCTTGTTTCTCGGTGGTTTCTTTCAGGTATTCGTCGAAAATACCGGTGATATGGGTAACAAAATACGCCGGCTTTGTTTTCAGTTTTACCGTTGCTTTTTTGTAAACTTCGCAAGCCGCCGTCATTTGGGCGATACCAAAGACTTCGGTGGCGATTACCGGTATGCCCTCCGCAAGCAGCGTTTCGATGGCCGCAAGACCGGCCTTGGTCGCCGGGATTTTGACGATAAAGTTCGGTCCGAGTTTTTTATAGCTTCGTGACTCCTCGATGATGTGCTGCGCGCTTTCATCGGCGCGGGGATTGTCCTGAATTGATACGAAACCATCGGCGCCCTTTGACCGGTCATAGACCGGACGGAAATACCTCATGATACGCGCGGCCATGGTCTGCTGCGCGCGGTTTGCGATGGCCTCGACACTGCCGCCTTCCTTGATACACGCGCCGATGACTCTCGACGCGTAATCGTAATCGCGCTTGAGCATATTGGCGCAGTATGTCGGGTTGGTTGTACAGCTCACGGCGCCGTTTGCGAGCGCTGCTTCAGTTTCCGGTACCGTAGGGTTATTCACCCACAACCGTGTCGGCGTTTCCGCCTTGAGTTTGAGAAAATAACTATCGGCCATAGTGCAACTCCTTTCGTCCGTTCCAGGCATCGTTCATATCGAACTGCCGCCATCCATCACAATGGTTTGACCGACAATGTAACCCGCGTGAACAGAACACAGAAAGGCAACCAGTTCCGCCACCTCTTCGCAAGTTCCCGGTCGGTTGACCGGAATAAGGGCGAGATAGCGCTGGAGCAACTCGCCCTTGACATCGGGAAATCCGGTATCCGCGATCAACCCCGGGGCTACGCAGTTCATCACAACGCCCTGGGGGGCCGCCTCCATCGCCACCCTTCTTGTAAACGCGGCAATACCGCCCTTGGTGGTGGCGTAGTGCGCGCTGGCCATCAGTTTAGCGCTCACGGCCTGTACGGAACTGATATTGACGATTCGGCCCCAGCGATTCGCGTACATGGCCGGTAACGCGGCCTTTGTGCACAGGTATAGTCCGCGCAGATTCGCCGTCATCAGCCGGTCCCATTCTTCCTCGGTAATCTCTGATAGGAGCTTCCGCCCTCCGCTTACCCCGGCATTGTTCACCAACGCCATTACCGGTCCCCACGCGTTTTCGACTCTCTCGAACATGCTCCTCACGGCCGAGGCGTCCGTCACATCCGCGCAGACGGCCATGATTGAGGACTCAGGTACGGCATCGTTCTCAACCAACTTTTTTCTCGCCGCGTCCAGTTTTTCCTTGTTCCGGCCGGCCATCGCCACGCGGGCGCCCCCCCGCAGCAATGCTCGAACGCAGGCATACCCGATGCCGCTGCCACCACCCGTAACCAACGCAACCAGTTTGTCAAAATTCATGTTGTCTCCTATTCTCTAAGCCTGATAGAACCGCATGGGGAAATTCACGAAAAACCGTTTTCCCTCTTCCGCTTCTTCTGTCCTTGTCCGCGCGCCGGAAGCGACGCGCATAATCAGATTAAACAACCTGTCAGCCCGATTATTTGTCGAGCGTCCGCCGCCCGCGGAAAAGTCGGCGCTAAAATCAATCCTATTCTCCTGTCGCCGGAAATGAGGCGCGCTGCCGGTCAACTTGATGACCGGGAGAATCGGGGACGGCATATCCGCTCCCACCACAAAAGGCATCCGGTTCGCGCTTCCCGCGCCGCAACAGTTGAGCATAAGGTGCGCCCCGGATCCCATCAACCCCACGATTGCAAAATCGGTCAGCGCCGGACCGTCCATAACGACCAGACCCGTCCCGGCAGGTGTTTCACCGTATCGGACCACTTGCGTAATCCTGCTTGTGCCTGCCTTAAGGATTGAAACCGCGGACTTCTCAGCCAGGCAGGACATGCCTCCGGCCACGTTAAAGGCACACACTTCATTATCGCTGATATCGCCTCCGCAAACCGACAATCTTTTTTTGTGCCGGATAATGAGGGATTGTAATCGCTTCCTGACATCTCTGTCGGCGGCCCGGTCAAACCATCGTTTCCCGAGTCCGATCATCTCCGGTATTTCGGTCAGCAGCGCTGTCCCCCCTCCTTCGATTAAACGGTCAACGGCCGCGCCGCATACCGCATGCGAGGTTGTTCCCGAGAACCGGTCCGTGCCCGCGCAGTTCAGGCCAACGCGCAACTGTTCCAATCCGAACTCGACCCGCTTGGCTTTCCCTGCTTCCCGCGCAAGTTCCCGGGCGAGCCGCGCACCTTTGGCCAGCATGCTTTCCGTCCGCGAAAAATCTTTCAGGGAAAGAACACGCGCTCTTCTTCCGCTTGTCAAAGCCCGGGCAACAACCGGGGCTGGGTCGTAGTCTTCGTTACCGGAAGCCACCAGCAACCCGCCGGCCACATTGGGGTGACAAAGGATGCCCGTGATAATCCGCAGGAAAGTTTCCTGGTCGGAACCCCGGTCGCCGATACCGTGTTTGTGCGTTATTGCGCAACACGGTCCGCGCACGACAGACGCGATTCGTGTCACCCACGGGTTGCAGGACAACTCCGCCGCAATCACCACGATGTAGTTGCGGATTCCCGCCGGTCCCTGTTTTCTCGGAAAACCAAGAAAACTTTTCACAGCTGTAGTTTTAACCGGATATTGTCGAGTTGTGCGCGCAACGCATTGCCGAGCAGTCCGATGTCTGTCCCGCAGGTAAAAAGACGAAATCCGAGGCGAACATACTCTTCGAGGTCGTTGGGGTCGGGCGCAATCGTCGCGAGAATCTTGCCCGTCGGACGCACTGCCTTGCTGAACTGCTCCACCTGATTACGAAGAAATGGATGGCGATATTCACCCGGTACGCCGAGGTCCTGGCTTAAGTCTCCCAAACCCAGGAAGAGAACGTCAATTCCGTCTACGGCAGCAATTCGCGAAACATTTTCGACGGCTATCTTCGATTCGATTTGCGCTATAACGATATTCCTGGCGTTTTCTTTCGCCATTAGTGCGACATCCAGTTTATCTAAACCTTGCCGGGTAATCCTATTGCCGGAAGAAAATCCCCGCCGGCCGCGGGGATAGTACTTGGCGCTCCGTACTACTTTTTCCGCATCTTCAGGCGTGTCAATGTGAGGCACTACAATTAGATTTGCGCCGGCATCCAGTGCCTGGCCAATCAGGTTCGGACTATTCTCCGCGACCCGAATGAGCGCGGCGCATTCCTGGTTCTCCAGGGCAATCACCAGTGACTCCGCTTCCCGGAAACTCAGGCTGGAATGCTCCATGTCAATCCACGCAAAATCAAAACCCGTCAGCCCGGCCAATTCCGCAATCGCGGTTTCCGGAGTTTTCAAAACGATGCCGAATACCGGCTTCCCCGAAAAGAGTTTGTTTCGAAAAGTGCCGCTTGCGTTCATCATTAGTCTCCGTTTTTCCGTAAACACTCTACCAGCCACGGAATGCTCTTCTTGACGAAATTCGGCGTCCGCGCATCACTTTCTCCACCAACAATCGCATTTTCTGACGATTTATAATTAGAATTTTAATATGTCCCGGCATCCTTGGCGGCGGCAATCATCGCCGCCACGTTCTCGCGCGGCGTTGCTTTTTCCAAAAAGTCGGAAGTGGAGAAAATATACCTTCCGCCGGGCTTGCCGGTTTGGACAATCCGGCGGGTGCGCTCCGCGACTTCATCCTGGGTCGCGGTTTTCAGGAAATGGATTTGGTCGAGGTTGCCCAAAAGACAGATTCGGTCCCCGATTTTTGCTTTGGCGTCGGACAGGTCATTATCGCCCTGCGGAGGAGCCGATACTGTTTCCCAAAGCGTCATGCCCATTTCGCGATAATTCGGATAAAACTGCTTCGCGAATCCGCAATTGTGATAGACGGAAAATTTCCCCCGCGCGTGGATGACATCAAGCAATTTTTGTTCATAGGGTTGGACGAACTTGCGGAAGAAATCGGAGTTCATCACAGCGCTGTTAGCCATGTTTCCCTGCACGCCAATGCATTCAAGCTCGGTCGAGGCGAGCGCCCGCGTGTGCCCTGCCATGGCGTCGCTCAGGCGCCCCATGAATTGACGGTAAGCCTCCTCGTCCTCGTAGGGGGCCGTCATGAGGGCTTCGATGCCGCAAAGATTGGAAGCAAAATTGAAGACCCCGGACCATCCCCAAGGCGCCAGGATACCCCGTTCGCCCATAACCCCGCGCCAGGACGCGACCGTCTTCCGCGTTTCCTCGACAAAAGCCCCATCCAGCGGAGGCAGGAACTCGAAGAAAATCCTGATCGCTTCTTGCGAGTCAAGCATGTATCGCGAGAACGCATTGTGGATTCCGGTGGAGGCGGCGCCGGCATCCGCCCCGACTTCTTCCTGGACAAGCGTCCCTCGGGGAGTGACGATTTCAAGCAGGTGGTGGATGCAGCCGGGCGTGCGCCGCACGGACCGGCGCACTTCCCAGTTAGAATAGTTCTTTTGGAAAAAATGCGGAAGCTCAAAGATGCGCGGTTTGGCGATGAGGTCAAAATCATATTCGTCGGCCAGTTCTTTCGCGTCAACCACGCGGTCCACCTTCTCTTTGTACGGGTAATAAAACGAAAGGTATTCTTCCTGAACAAACGGGGCGACGGGCACCCGGTCGGGAATCTGTCCCCGCAGGGTGCAAATCAGGCGTTCCCGGGAACTCATGGTTTTCATCAGCGTTCTTCTAAAGTCCGCAGACTACCACGCCGTAAGTTTTCATTCCCTGCACGAGCCATTCCCCCGCGCCTTTGGGCAGCAAGCATCCGCCCTCCGGACTGTCCGGCGTCAACCAGTACGCGGTCGCGTCTTCGGGCAGACGTACGATTATATCGGGCCGTTGGGTATCGTCGTAGTTCAGGATATGGACCAGCAACTCGCCGCGTCCGGAACGGGCCAAACGGGTAAGCACCGTCGGCGGCTTCTCGAAGCTGAACGGCTCCGGGCACAGTTCGCGCAACCGCGCGGCCAGAACCTCGACTTTTAAAAGGTCAAGATTGGGCAACGGGTCTTCGGGGTGTTCCTTGACCACGTTGGCTTGGGTCTGCCCGGGATTCGGCGAAACGGGCTCCCGACCGGGGTCTTCCAGCCAAATAACGCCGGGCAGTGACCGCAGGCGGTTATCGGCGCGGCGCCGGAACAAACCGTCCCAGTCGCCGCTTGACCCGGTGGCGACCACTTTGCCGCCCCCGGCCAAAAAGGCCTCGGCCGCGGCCATCATGTCGTCGTTCATCATCCAAACATCGGCAAAAAGCATAACCTCATATCCTTCCAGCGACAAACCCGGCAGGTCACAGTCATAGCGTACATCGAGCGTAACGCCGTGCCGCGCCAGTTCACCGAGCAATGCCGGACGCTGCGCCACGTCATCGTTTCGCAAACGAAGGCATTTAGTGGCGTGCAGGGAGACAATCTTTGCAACGGAACGGACGCCGTCGTAAATCTCCGGATGGGAGACGATAAACCGTCCGTACTTCGAGATCGCCTGCCAGTTCGCCATGGCCTCCGGCCGACGATAATAAAGGTCGCGCAGGAATTCACCCTCGGGAGTAACCTCAAAGCGCACGCCGTAAGCGGCGGCCTCGGCGATTGAAAGTTGGTGTTTGACCGGCTCCATCGGCACAAACCGCGTCGCCCCGACACCCGCTTCGGCGATGCGTTTGTGAAGTTTGCCCCGGCCGTGCCCTCCGCCGTATTCGCAATAGACCGGCCGGCCGTCCACCGCGGCACCTGCCAACCCCAGGAGCAGGCCGGCGTTGTGCTGTACCCAACCGTTCAACAGACCCGGCTCCCGACCGTTCTCCGTGCTCACCGCCGAGTTGCAGGGGAAAGAGAAACATTGGTAGAGCGGATTGAAGTTGCCGTACACGCGCCCGCCGGGAAATCGTTCCGCAACAAGTTTGTAGATTTCCTCATATTCGGCTTGCCGGAAGCAGTCGGAAATGGCGTACAGCAGAATCCGCCGTTCGAGCGGCCAGGCCGCCGCCTCGGCGGCATCAGGCCAGGGCAGGGCAACGCCTTCGCCATACCGGACGGAGAAAGCCGTCCATTTGTCAGTGCATATTTTACAGCGGCAGGCAGTCCACTGATTGTCATATTCCAACCCATCACATCCGGCGGCCATCGCTTCCTCACAACGCTTCAGGAGTAAATTCCGCCAATCCGGATGGTTCAAACAGGCCAGCAGGCGGGTCGGTTCGCCGCTGTAAATGGCCGCGCCGTAAGGCACCGGCTTGCCCG
The DNA here is from genome assembly GCA_023228245.1 of Candidatus Pacearchaeota archaeon. The sequence continues at coordinate 654 of JALOBN010000076.1, read as the reverse complement.
TAAGGTCGCATTGCAGCCAATCCTGCGATTTCGCGCAATAAACCGTCATATCTTCCCGGAACATATTGCACATGCTCATGTAAGCATGCACCGAGATGCCGTGGGTGCGGCATTCGGTAATAAACCGCCGGAGCTGTTCCTGCTGCGGCGCCTCGGTGCGCGGCGAAAAACCGACCGACCACGTTACCCAAATCGTGTTGATGCCTGCGCCGAGCAACAGCGCGATGCTCTCCGCGCCTTGATACCAGTTTGCCGTGGCTTCAACCGCTTGCGGGTCGCGCATATAATACCAGCCGGATAGCTGCGCCTTGGCAACTTCCAACGGGCCGCCGTCCCAGCGTGCGTATAGGCCGAAAGGTTGATTGGTCATATTGACTAACTTGGCTGCCTTCATGAACTTTTCCGGTGTGAGTTAATTTAGAATTTTCTAAAACCGTTTCCCGGCTTCCCCCAACCGCGCCCGCGCCCAGGTATTGGCCTGGCCGTAGGTGCCGTGCCAGTAACCTTTTGTATAATCAGTTTCCCCGTAGGTAAAGAGGCACAGGTCGGCAAGGATATTCACCCCGGGCCGGGGCCAGAAACGAATCGCGGCCGCCGGGATGAAACCGGCCACCTGATATCCGTCCCTGGTCTTTGTCACCCGACTTTGTATCT